>NZ_JBFTKO010000052.1:0-355 GCF_056395985.1 Pedobacter sp. 05T44 | reverse complement strand
GATCAGCCCGCTCCGCCTGGTCGACCGGGTGGTCGGCGGCGGGGTCAACCTCGCCGTGTCCGCCCTTGTGATGTCCATGCTGGCCTTCAGCATCAGCGCCCTCGGTGTTCCTTTTGTGTCCCAGCAGCTTGCCGATTCGAAGGTGATCGGCTTCATCGACGGCGTCACGCCCACGCCGCTGAAGACGTCCATGGCGCAGCTGCGGTCGGCCGTGATCGGGGACGGCATCCCCACCCTGTTCGAGGGAGGCGTCGGCAGCCGGCCGGTGCCGGTTCCGGATGCCAGCACCGACACCCCGGCACTGAACAAAGCCGCCGCTTCCGTACTGAAGATCGCCGGCACCGCGTACCAGTGC
>NZ_JBFTKO010000051.1:0-367 GCF_056395985.1 Pedobacter sp. 05T44 | reverse complement strand
ATACATACACTGAAAAAAAAGATACCCGCTCTGGTTTTGGAGCAGGATTACTTGAAGCAGGTAAAAAAAATCCTKAAGTAGTTGCACTATGCGCAGACTTAGTGGGCTCTTTAAAAATGGATGCCTTTATTAAAGAATTCCCTGAACGCTTTTTCCAGATCGGCATTGCTGAGGCAAACATGATCGGTATTGCAGCCGGTTTAACCATTGGCGGTAAAATTCCTTTTACAGGAACTTTTGCCAATTTTTCTACAGGCAGGGTTTATGATCAGATCCGACAATCGGTAGCTTATTCTGACAAAAACGTAAAAATATGTGCTTCCCATGCTGGTTTAACCCTTGGAGAGGACGGCGCAACTCGCAACTC
>NZ_JBFTKO010000050.1:0-389 GCF_056395985.1 Pedobacter sp. 05T44 | reverse complement strand
ATATAGTGCGGGGTGGAGCAGTTGGTAGCTCGTCGGGCTCATAACCCGAAGGTCATCAGTTCGAGTCTGGTCCCCGCTACCAAAAGATTCGCAGTTTTAATTAAAACTGTGGCAATCAAAATGGCCCGTTCGTCTAGGGGTGAGGACGCCAGATTTTCATTCTGGAAACAGGGGTTCGATTCCCCTACGGGCTACAGCGACCGCTTTAAAAAAATGAGCGGTTTTTTTATTAAGAAAGACATAGTGCGGGGTGGAGCAGTTGGTAGCTCGTCGGGCTCATAACCCGAAGGTCATCAGTTCGAGTCTGGTCCCCGCTACCAAAAGGTTCGCAGCTTTAATAAAGCTGAGGCAACCAAATGGCCCGTTCGTCTAGGGGTGAGGACGCCAGA
>NZ_JBFTKO010000049.1:0-393 GCF_056395985.1 Pedobacter sp. 05T44 | reverse complement strand
GAAGAAGGGCATCAAGTTCGCAGTTGACGAGCTGCCGACCGCAGGCGACCAGCCGGCCCAGCCGTTCATCGGCGTCAACGGCTTCTTCATCAGCTCCAAGAGCGCCAACGCCCTCGCCACGAACGAGTTCGTCACCAACTACCTCACCTCCGAGGCAGCCCAGGACTCCATGTACAAGGCCGGCGGCCGCCCGCCGGCACTGAAGGCCTCCTTCGACAAGGCCGCCAGCGATCCGGTTGTCGCCGCCTTCGGCAAGATCGGCGCCACCGGCGTCCCGATGCCKGCCATCCCGGAAATGAGCGCGGTCTGGGCTGACTGGGGAGCCACCGAACTCGCCCTGATCAAGGGCCAGGGCGACCCGGCCGCTGACTGGGCCAAGATGGCCGCCAGCAT
>NZ_JBFTKO010000048.1:0-408 GCF_056395985.1 Pedobacter sp. 05T44 | reverse complement strand
GTATTCTTGTTTTTGTATTGTCTGTCAGAACTTGACTCGAAAATAATAGCGCAGGTTTCATGTACTTTGAATCTGTACTTTCTTACCTCGCTACGTTGATAAATGACATCTCTTTAATGAACTTCGCGGGTCACCTCACGGATCCCCTTCTTATATCTCTTTAAARTCMTGGYCTGTGTTTCTGCAAGGTCGTATTGCTCCCCGCTTTCTGTTTAACCATTCCTTTATTTCAATCTTCTTTATTCTGTTAACAAACTCCGTTTGGTAACTCCCGTTTTGTTTGGGACTGCAAAGGTAGAAATCTTTTTCTGTTTTGCAAATCTTTTTTGAAACTCTTTTTCACCTTCCTTTTTCACTGTTTCCCTTCCTCCGAAGCGGGATGCAAAAGTAGGAAAATTCAGCCACCAC
>NZ_JBFTKO010000047.1:0-440 GCF_056395985.1 Pedobacter sp. 05T44 | reverse complement strand
GCAGGTGCAACTGCTAAGCTAACCGCAAGCAGTACAACAGTAACAAACCCAATATTCACCTGGTATAAAGATGCTGCGCTAACCGATGTAGCATTTACCGGAGCAGAATTTACTACTCCAGTATTAACAGCAACCACTACTTATTATGTAACCGTAAGAGGTTCTAATAAGTGTGAAAACGCAGCAGCGAATGCTAAAGTTGTAACCTTAACTGTTAACCCACCTGCAATAGCATCTGATATTACAGTGGCGGGTGCAGGGGCGCCGATTTGCCTGGGAACAACTGCTAAATTAACAGCAAGCAGCACAACAGTAACTRATCCRGTATTTACCTGGTAYASTGATGCYGCSTTAACCAATGCAGTATTTACCGGAGCAGAATTTAMTACWCCAKTRTTAACYGCMACMAMAACTTAYTATGTAACTGTAAGGGGATCTAA
>NZ_JBFTKO010000046.1:0-449 GCF_056395985.1 Pedobacter sp. 05T44 | reverse complement strand
TTTTCAAGGCGTCAGAAATCTCAAAACGTAATGACCGTAAAAGGTTTTTAAAAGATAAAAACTCAGGATCATTCTCTTTGCTCTTCCATAACTCCCTGATGTTAATATCTGAATATGACAGGTATGGAACCGAACCTAAAACTGCTGACTGTGTTGCCTGCGCAAGTTGTTTTGAATCCAATATACTACGGTCCAAAAGGAACATAATTAAGATCCAGGTAAAGCACAGGAACAAAGTCACTATGTAAGAAAGTGCAATATATATAATGCCTTTAGAGGCAAGAGGTAAACCCGGCAATCCTAACTGTGCCAATTGCAGTTTCAAGGCAACATTCTGCCCAGTCCTGTTTTGGTTATAGGTATCCAAAGAGTTCATGTAATCTTTGGTAGCCAGTTCCGCATCACGTTCATAATTCATAATTCTGAATCCCTGCATCAAAAGGAACCAT
>NZ_JBFTKO010000045.1:0-449 GCF_056395985.1 Pedobacter sp. 05T44 | reverse complement strand
ATGGTTCCTTTTGATGCAGGGATTCAGAATTATGAACGTGATGCGGAACTGGCTACCAAAGATTACATGAACTCTTTGGATACCTATAACCAAAACAGGACTGGGCAGAATGTTGCCTTGAAACTGCAATTGGCACAGTTAGGATTGCCTGGTTTACCTCTTGCCTCTAAAGGCATAGTATATATAGCGCTTTCTTACATAGCTAGTTTGTTCCTGTGCTTTACCTGGATTTTAACGATGTTCCTTTTGGACCGCAGTATAATGGATTCAAAACAACTTGCGCAGGCAACCCAGTCAGCGGTTTTAGGTTCGGTTCCATACCTGTCATATTCAGATATTAACATCAGGGAGTTATGGAAGAGCAAAGAGAATGATCCTGAGTTTTTATCTTTTAAAAACCTTTTACGGTCATTACGTTTTGAGATTTCTGACGCCTTGAAAAAGAACAA
>NZ_JBFTKO010000044.1:0-697 GCF_056395985.1 Pedobacter sp. 05T44 | reverse complement strand
GTTGTATATTCTTTACATGGTGATGGAGAGTTACAGGAAGGTCAAAATTGGGAAGCGATTATGTATGCTCCTTTTAATAAAGTAGATAACCTGATCTCTTCGGTTGATTATAACGGACAGCAAATTGATGGTCCTACTGAAAAAGTATTATCTCTTGAAAATCTACAGGCAAAATTTGAAGCTTTTGGATGGCATGTGATCAATTCTGATGGCAACGACATKGATTCTATAGTTAAKGCATTGCATTATGCTAAATCACTATTAGGAAAAGGTAAGCCAATCTTGAATTTAATGAGCACCCAAATGGGTGCAGGTGTTGATTTCATGATGGGATCGCATAAATGGCATGGTGTTGCGCCAAACGACGAGCAACTTGCACTAGCTCTTGCCCAATTACCAAGTACGCTAAAAGATTATTAAATAGCTTTTAATGAAACCCTGCGTAGCAAGCTTGAACACCATTAACTAAAAATAGAAAACTCGTGAAAACCTGCGCAGCAAGCTTGAACACAGTTAAACAAAAATAGAAAACTCGTGAAAAAATATACATACACTGAAAAAAAAGATACCCGCTCTGGTTTTGGAGCAGGATTACTTGAAGCAGGTAAAAAAAATCCTGAAGTAGTTGCACTATGCGCAGACTTAGTGGGCTCTTTAAAAATGGATGCCTTTATTAAAGGCCTTTATTAAAGAATTC
>NZ_JBFTKO010000043.1:0-731 GCF_056395985.1 Pedobacter sp. 05T44 | reverse complement strand
TCCTTCGTGAGTTGTGGGGTGACCTTGTAACCTTGAATTTAATTTTCTGAAAGTTGCCAGTTCACTAATGTCGAAATATCCCGACCTGGCCAGAACGCTGTAGAAAACTGGTGAAATGTGTCCGTTAGAAAGGAAAAACAAATCTTCGTCTTTTCCATCCATTGTAAAATCAGTAGAGTGGTTCATTACCTCGAAATACAGTGCGGTAAAGAAATCTGCACAGCCTAGAGACCCTCCCGGGTGACCAGATTGGCAGCCGTGTACCATTCTAACAATATCCCTTCTTACCTGAGCAGCAATATCTTCTAATTCTTTGATACTTCTATGTTTTATATGTTTCATTTAACAAAATTTAGTTTGTACTGAATATTCCGAAAAAGTAGCCGGGCTGTGTAAAAAATAGGCAGTATTACTCCGGCACCAAAATTTATTATTTTTTTATATCGTCAAAAACAAAAATCATGTTTTACTTGATCGCTTTATAAGCTGATCATAAACGAGAGAATTTTAGTACCCTCTTAATGATCGGCCTCTTTTTCTATAGTCTTAATATTACTTAATGTGCAGTAGCTGATGCAGTTTTTACATTTTTTTGCCAGAAGAAAAATATAATGAACAACACCACCAGTATTCCAGGGAAAGCTATCATTTTCACTAAGGTATCCTGCCCTGCAGCAAGTTCCAGTGCTCCTCCTTTTAAACCTAATGCTACATTTTCTGCTCTTGCTGAA
>NZ_JBFTKO010000042.1:0-816 GCF_056395985.1 Pedobacter sp. 05T44 | reverse complement strand
GAATTCTTTAATAAAGGCATCCATTTTTAAAGAGCCCACTAAGTCTGCGCATAGTGCAACTACTTCAGGATTTTTTTTACCTGCTTCAAGTAATCCTGCTCCAAAACCAGAGCGGGTATCTTTTTTTTCAGTGTATGTATATTTTTTCATTATTAATAATCTTTTAAGGTACTTGGTAATTGGGCAAGAGCTAGTGCAAGTTGCTCGTCGTTTGGCGCAACACCATGCCATTTATGCGATCCCATCATGAAATCAACGCCAGCGCCCATTTGAGTACTCATTAAATTCAAGATTGGCTTACCTTTTCCTAAAAGTGATTTAGCATAATGCAATGCTTTAACTATAGAATCCATATCGTTACCATCAGAATTGATCACATGCCATCCAAAAGCCTCAAATTTTGCCTGTAGATTTTCAAGAGATAATACTTTTTCAGTAGGACCATCAATTTGCTGTCCGTTATAATCAACTGAAGAGATCAGGTTATCTACTTTATTAAAAGGAGCATACATAATCGCTTCCCAATTTTGACCTTCCTGTAACTCTCCATCACCATGTAAAGAATATACAACCGAGTGATCTTTATTTAATYTTTTTGCAAGGGCTGCTCCGATAGCMACAGACATTCCCTGMCCTAAAGATCCAGAGGCAATTCTAATGCCTGGAAGTCCTTCGTGAGTTGTGGGGTGACCTTGTAACCTTGAATTTAATTTTCTGAAAGTTGCCAGTTCACTAATGTCGAAATATCCCGACCTGGCCAGAACGCTGTAGAAAACTGGTGAAATGTGTCCGTTAGAAAGGAAAAACAAATCTTCG
>NZ_JBFTKO010000041.1:0-1218 GCF_056395985.1 Pedobacter sp. 05T44 | reverse complement strand
AAATAACCATTATATTATGAACGAAAACATTAACAAGAGTGCCTTATTCAACGGGAGTTGCTTTGCCGTGATTACCACAGCTTTTACCTTCTCTATTCGGGCGGGTATTTTACCCCAGCTCGGAGCGCAATTTAACCTGACTGCAGAACAGCTTGGATTTATCAACAGTATGTTCTTTTTAGGATTTCCGATCTCTATGATCATTGGTGGGTTGGTTTATCACACTTTTGGGCCTAAAAACATTATGAAAGCTGCATTTGTCGCCCATACTATTGGTATCTTATTGACCATATATGCCGGAGGATATGTAGGGTTACTTGTTTCTACACTTTTTATAGGATTTGGTAACGGATGTACAGAAGCGGCTTGTAATCCTTTGATTGCAGACGCATATGCAGGTCCGAAAATGAATAAAATGCTAAGCAGGTTCCATATGTGGTTCCCTGGAGGAATTCTTATCGGAGCGCTGATCTCTAAATTTATGACAGATAATGGAATGGGCTGGCAAGCTCAGATGTGGGTTACCATGATTCCAACTGTTATCTATGCTGCTTTGTTCTACGGAAAGAAATTTGTAGAGCCTAGAGAGGACGGAAGTACTTCAATTGCTGAGAATCTTAAGGCAATGCTCAACCCTGTTTTTATCTTCTTGTTTATCTGTATGGCCCTTACTGCAATTACCGAGTTTGGTCCTAACCAGTGGGTGAGTGTGATTATGAGTAACAGTGGTGCCAGCCCAATGCTGATCCTTGCCCTTACCAGCGGATTGATGGCAGTAGGTCGATTCTTTGCCGGCCCTGTAGTTCATTCAYTAGGCCAAACAGGTGTTTTATTAATGTCGGCTATCCTGGCAGCCATTGGTATTTACATGTTCAGCGTGGTTACAGGACCACTTGCATATGTTGCCACGGTAATATTTGCCTTAGGGGTATGTTATTTCTGGCCGGTTATGATTGGAGCAGTTGCCCAGCGTGTTCCGCTAAGCGGTGCTTTGGGGATGTCGATTGTTGGAGGTGTTGGGATGTTCTCAACGGCTATATTTCAACCCTTTATAGGAAGTTGGATTGATTCAGCAAGAGCAGAAAATGTAGCATTAGGTTTAAAAGGAGGAGCACTGGAACTTGCTGCAGGGCAGGATACCTTAGTGAAAATGATAGCTTTCCCTGGAATACTGGTGGTGTTGTTCATTATATTTTTCTTCTGGCAAAAAAATGTAAA
>NZ_JBFTKO010000040.1:0-1347 GCF_056395985.1 Pedobacter sp. 05T44 | reverse complement strand
TCGAGATGATTGTTATGACTCATGCAAGTATTTTTTAATATAATTTATGCCGCAATTAATTGATTACTGACATAAGGTTTCTGATGACTTACCACTGCAACCACTCTTAGGGCAATCTTATTTCTTATTGCATTTAAGATGCTCATGGGATGTTTTCCTTCTTCCTTTTTACGGTTATAATAGGTTCTGAATTCAGGGTAGTATTGTATGACTGATAATGCACTGAGATGGAATAGTTTTTTGAGTTCCTTATTAGCCATATGATGCACTCGGTTGCGTCCCTTTATGCTGATGCCACTGCTATGTTCAAAAGGTACAACACCAGCGTAACAGGCGAGTTGCTTACCACTGATCTTAGCAGAAAAATTGGTAGTGCAACAGATCAAATAAACAGCAGTTAGGTGACCAATGCCAGGCACGGTAATCAGCAAATCGTAGTTGTTCTTTAACTCCGGATTTTCGGCTATGATTTTACTGATCAGTGCTTCGATCTCCTTTATGGATCCGGCAATACCTTCGATCGCTGCCAGGTGTGCTTTCTCTACTGCTTTTTGAACCATAGGATCATTAATGTTTTTGAGTTCTTTGATATACTGTTTATTACTATTGATTTGTGAGAGCAGTCTTGTTCTGGAGGTCATAAAGTCTTTCAATTGCATCAAAACAGGGTTTAACGCCGATGAAACTTTTAACGTGTCCGATTCTTTACAGGCATATTTACACAAACGAATGCTGTCTATCTTGTCATTTTTGCCTCTGGTAATACCAAAGCTCCATTTGATATGAGCAGCATTACCAATATGCAAAGGCAAGCCTTTTTTGTTGCAAAAAGACCAGATCAATCGGTGGTAGATCCCGGTGTTTTCGATTACCACTAAGGTGTTCGGATCCATAGCTACTTTAAAACTTTTAAGCCATTTTCCGAAGGCTTTGAGCCCTTCTAAAGTGTTGTCAAAACGGGCTGTTTCAATACCTCGTTTTTGATGATCAGTAACGGCCATCAGGGAAGCATCGAAGAAGGGTTTTGAAACATCAATGCCAATGAAAAATTTGCTATTCGCTTTCATAGTATTAAATTATAATTTTGTAGCAAGACCTAACAGTTTTGCCCCATCGGTCCAAGTCCTTAATAATGGGTATTACCCTAATTGTTATATGGCCACTAAGGGAAAACACGGCAGCGGATTGCATCATCTCATAGGCATAAAAACCTTGACGACTTGATAATTCGCCGCTGCCGTGGTTAGGCATTATTCCTACAAAATTCTGTATAGCTGAGGAATTAAGCGTAACACTTAATAACAATTGTTTTTTAGGTTCTAGACCACTGGTCAAATCTAAAGGACG
>NZ_JBFTKO010000039.1:0-2660 GCF_056395985.1 Pedobacter sp. 05T44 | reverse complement strand
CCCGAACAGATCGACTGATCACCTGAGGTGACTGTCGGATTAGGATAAATAACTTCCGCACCGTATATATTTAAATTGTCTAAAGCAGAAACCAATGCACCGAAACGGATCTCTACTCTGTCGTAGATACCCCCAGCCGGTACAGTAGCTTTAAACCTGTTGCCGCTTAATAGTTTAAGTTTTAAAAGACTCGAATTCAGCGGATAGCTGTTCACCACGCTTGTACCGTTCAACACAGTAACAGTAGCACCTCCAAGTACACTTACATCTGCAAGACCTGTTGGGGTCTCAAGATCTAAACGGATACTGTCGGTAGCTGATCCTGCACTTGCAAAAATCAGACGCTGATAACCCGTTGCCCCTACACCTACCGCCAAATGGATGCTGGTGAAATTGGTAGCATTCGCATCAGTCGATGCACCAGGATTGTCTACTCCGCATAATAAACAAAGACCATCTATACCGCTTTGTTGTGCTGTTGCTGCATTACAGTTCGGATTTACAGGTCCGCTGGTTACCGTTACTTTCACTGCYACTCTTGATGAGCTCACACAACCTGATGCACTTTCAGTCTCTACATAATAAGTAGTGGTAGCTGCTAAAGCAGGAGTGGTAAAGCTTGGTCCGGTAGCCAATGATGCTCCGCCACTTGCTGCTGCATACCATTTAATGGTATTGCCCGCATCGGCTGTGGCCTGAAGCGTAGCGGTCTGGCCTGAACTGATGGTCTCGTTATTGGTAACGATAGCTGCCAGTGCAGGAGCAGCATTGATGGTAACAACAACAGAAGTACGGCTGCTTACTGCTGTACCTGATACTGCCTCTACATAATACGTAGTAGTGGCTGTTAAGACAGGGGTGGTAAAGCTTGATCCGTTAGCTATCGAAGTGTTGCCGGTTGAAGCATACCACCTGTACGTTACTCCCGGAAGGGTATTGGATACGGTCAGTGTTGCTGTAGTGCCACTGCAGGTAGTAGCTCCCGCAACTACAGGGGCGCCAACATTAACTACCAATGCATAATCTGTACTGGTAGATAGGTTGTTCGCATCCGTTGCAGTTACCTTGATCGTATAGTTCCCGCCGGTTGCAGGGGTGCCTGTAAGTTTACGGGTTAAAGGATCAAAGCTCAGTCCTGCAGGGACACCTGTTGCAGCATAGGTATATGGTGATGTACCGCCGGTTACTGCAGGTAAGGTCTGGGCAGGGTAAACTGTACCTACCAGACCAGCTGGCAATACCGCTGTAGGAAGTGACAATACCCCATTTACTTTTAAAGCATAGGTCTGGGTAGCTTTTGCTCCCACAGCATCGGTAACTTCTACATTTATATTGTAAGAACCAGACTGGGTTGGTGTTCCGCTGATCTGACGGGTAGTGGCATTAAAGCTTAATCCCGCAGGAAGATTAGTGGCAACATAAGTATAAGGACCGGTACCACCTGTTGCTGATGGAAGGGTCTCGGTAGCATATAGTGTACCCGCTGTACCGTCTGCAAGAACTTTTGCCGGCAGCACCAGTGGATCGCTTACTTTTATTGTATAATTTCTGGTAACACTGTTACCGTCTGCATCGGTAACTTTTACCGGAATAGTAAAGGTACCTTTTGTAGTTGGTGTACCGGTGATGGTACGGGTTAATGGATCAAAGCTCAGTCCTGCAGGTATGCCTGTAGCACTGTAAGTATAAGGACCCGCCCCTCCTGTTGCAGCCGGAATGGTCTGTGCAGGATAAGGAACACCTACTGTACCATCTGCCAGGGTAGCGGCCGGCAATACCAATGGATCCCTTACAATAATGGTATAATCATTGGATACACTGTTGCCGTTCGCATCAGTAGCCGTAACAGGAATTACAAATGTACCTTTCTGTGTAGGGGTACCGGTGATCTCCCTGGTCGACGGGTTAAAGGTCAGACCCGGAGGAAGATTGGTGGCAGTATAGGTATATGGTGTAGTACCGCCTGTAGCTGCAGGTATGGTCTGCGTAGGATATACGGTACCTACAATGCCGTTTGGTAAAGTAGCCGCAGGAAGCGCCAAAGCTGCTGTTACTTTTAAAGTATAAGCCGCTGTTGCTGTACACAGTTTACTGTCGGTTGCAACAACAGAGAAAGTGAAGTCTCCGGAGGCTGTCGGGGTCCCGCCAATTGTACCGTTAGCTGAYAAAGTCAGTCCTGCAGGTAAGCTGCTGCCTGCCGCAAGGGTATAAGTAAATGCTGGCGTACCACCGGTAGCCACATTGATCTGTTTTGAATAGGATGAGTTTACTGTAGCATTGCTCAATACTGTAGTCGCAAAAACAATTGCTGGATTTACCGTTACCTTAACAGGTACACGCTCTACATTTGCACAACCAGCTTTGCTTACTTCTATATAATAGGTAGTAGTAGCAGTCAGTGCAGGGGTAGTAAAGGTCTCTCCGGTGGCAAGTACTGTTGTACTGCTAGCGGTAGCAAACCATCTTAAAGTAGTACCTCCGTTAGCAGTGGCTTTCAGTACAGCAGTGCTGCCCGAACAGATCGACTGATCACCTGAGGTGACTGTCGGATTAGGATAAATAACTTCCGCACCGTATATATTTAAATTGTCTAAAGCAGAAACCAATGCACCGAAACGGATCTCTACTCTGTCGTAGATACCCCCAGCCGGTACAGTAGC
>NZ_JBFTKO010000038.1:0-2918 GCF_056395985.1 Pedobacter sp. 05T44 | reverse complement strand
ATCTATCCCTCCTCTTAGCCTCGCATCAATATCTGCTATCGCTCTCTGGTTTGCCTGAATATCCCTTATCGCCTGCGCTTTACGTTCTTCATTTTGTGAGATCTGCGAGTAAACCATTTCCGACTGCTTGTCCAGGTTTAGCACACCGTTCTTCATCTTAAACGATTTCAAAGCCGCATTCTTCTGGTTCATGGCAGCCTCTTTTTTCTTCATCAACGAATCCAAAAGCTCTATAGAGTTATTCTGATTCAGATTAACATCCTCGCCATAGTTGTTAATAAAATTTGTCGCCAGCGTATTTACAACAAAAGTAGATAGCAAGGGGTTCTCCGAAACATAGTATACGTTTACAAAATCACTGTTATCAGGGCGGTATATTTTTAAATTATTGTTAATGCTTTCATCATCATAGCCCATAGAACTAATGATGTCATATAACGGATATTTACCAGAATTATCACTAATGGTAATCACCTGTTTATTCAGCAACCGTTCTCTGTAAAGTCTTACCACTTCATCAATACCGGCCTGCCTTAATGAAGCTACTTGTTTGCTGTAAGGCCTGAATGAAGCTTTCGGACTTTCCAGATCATGGAGTATCAGGTTATAAGAAAGGATACTCATGATCCGCCTCATTTTCATCCGCTCAATGATGTTCGAAAACTGCTGGTTGATCTTAAAAATATCCGCATTCCTATTAGAGTTAACCACAACCTGCTTAGATTGATCCACTAAACCAGTAGCAATCTGAGCCTCAGAACTGTATTGTCTGGGAAGGTTCTTTACCAGAAAATAAGTAATCACCCCCGTTAGTAGAGGTACTAATATCAAAACCCATTTATACTTGCCTAGAAGTCGTAAAAATGCTTTTATGTCCATTATAACTGTTAAATTATATTTCCTATTTAATCTTTCACAAGATATTACTTAATTGAGTCCAATACAAGTTCGTAATTAGACCAAAGCAAAATTTATTTTTTGTCTTTTATCTCCAAAAAAAAGGCGATTATAAAACATATTACACCCGGAATAACAAAAATTTCAAATGGCATTAGCTGGTTAGTTTAGGTTCGTTATTTATTGATGGTAATGGATCTTTTTTATCAAAATACACGCTCTGAAATATAAATGCCAACGATACAGAGGCTACCACTGCCGACGGCATTGAATTGATTACTTCGTTACCATAGCTACAGAAAAAAATACCCGCTGTTGCCGAAAGCAGTGCAATACACTTATACCTAAGCTTTACATTATTAAGTTTCCAGATTATCCCACAGCATTTACCCAGAATATACATCATCATAGAAAACCAAATTGTTAGCCCAACAATGCCATACATTGCCCAAACTTTAACCCAGTAGCTATCAGGTGCTATTGTTGATAAAAATTTATCCTTATTATATTCCCTGCCCCAGGTACCAATTACCCCCAAACCTCCTCCAAAAGGATTATGTTTAAGGTATTCGCCAAGGATCATTTGATTATTAAACCTAACATTCAATGAGGCTTCCTTAGGATTTACAGCACTTCGTAGCCTGTAAATTTCATAACTGCCATTACCTATGGTGGTAAACTTTAAAAACCCGACAAACAATAAAGTGATGATCAAACCATACATTAATACTTTCACGTTCTTTGTCAGGAAAATCAGAAACAACACCCCTACCACCAAAGCAAAAAATGCACCTCTGGTTCCCGAAATCAACATTCCGTAAAAAGATAATCCGGCAGCAATCAGGGCAAGTACCCTTTTCCATGATTTGAACGGAGCTATTGCAAGCACAATAGCAATCAGCACAAAAGATGCCTGCGAAGCACCAAACTGTCCGGAATCACTATAAAAAGAAAACGCTCTTAATCTTCCCCACAACAAATGGGTAACCGCCCCTCCTTCATTTAAAAACCTTTGTTCACCTGGCGACAAGCCAATATGTATCTGCTTAATACCATTCAAAGTTGCCATTAACGACAAGGCAATCAACAATATCAACACCCTGTTTAATTTCTTTTCAGAATCAAACAATAGAAATACCAGGGGGATGATCAGTATAGGAAACAGCGCAGTACTTCTTATCTCCTGTAACCAACCCATCACACTGGCACCGGCAGGATTTATGATCTCAACTACACTAATGATAAACCACATCAGCATTAGTTTGGTMAGCGGGTTATTTAAACGTGTCCAGTCATACCGTTTGTGCTGAATGATCACAGTTATCCAGGTTAGCAATAAAAAAATCTCTATTCCTATACCATAGGCAATGCCACCAACTTCACGCGATAAGATCCCAAATAGAAAGCAATAAACTATCAACACAAGAAGCCCTACAGAGGGCTCCTTAAAAAGACAGATCATAAAAACAACAAATAGTGCTGCCACAATTACCAGTACCGGCCCTATGGGCCCCAGATACGTCAGCAAACTAACTCCTAAAGCAACCAATATCCCCAAAACCGACAAAATAATTGTACGTCGTGTTTGTGATAAGGATGATAAATACTGGTACATAGGTTGTTATTATTTCACTTTGTTAAGAACCCAACCAATAAATCCAGGTTGCCCCTTAATATATGTCAACAGCTCTTTTTGAGGGTCTGATATAGATCTGCCAGATTCAAAAACAGCTAAGTTTAGCTCAGTAAAAAGCAACCACTCTTTGGCTTTGTTAATGTCCTTAAGCCCGTTAACATCTATAATAATCACATCAAACTCGTCTTTTAAAACCTGAAAGCCTTTTCTTAAACTTGTGGTACTCTGGCTCTCCAGTAAAGAAGAATTCGCATCATTCTTATTCAAAATTGTAATCAGATCTTCTGTCTGAATTTCACGTTTCACTAAAAAGGTCTCAAAATCCTGGTTTATGGCCAACGCTTTTGAATCCGATATTACTTTTTTTGTCTCCCCGCCAATTAGC
>NZ_JBFTKO010000037.1:0-6685 GCF_056395985.1 Pedobacter sp. 05T44 | reverse complement strand
CACCAGAGCCGATGGTACTGCGGTAACACGTGGGAGAGTAGGTCGGTGCCAAATCTTAATCAAAACCCTGTAGCTAAACGCTGCAGGGTTTTATTTTAACCATAACAAAGAACTCTATTAAAAGATATTTAAAATATTTAGGTGCCTATATCGGTGGTGTCTACCTCTTCCCATTCCGAACAGAGAAGTCAAGCCCACCAGAGCCGATGGTACTGCGGTAACACGTGGGAGAGTAGGTCGGTGCCAAATCTTAATGAAGCCTGTAGTTAATCACTACAGGCTTTTCTTGTTTGTAGCATTTTGAACCAGGCTTTTATATATTTGTTTAAATCAGATTTAGGGGATGAGCTCAAATGACATTTATATTTTTAAGTCGGAAAGATTAGGTTTTAGAGATTGGCTTGAAAGTGATATAGATAAACTGGCAAGTATAAATACAGATCCAGATGTAATGAAGTTTTTTCCGGGTATCCAATCTATGGAGCGAACCCGGCAGTTTGTAAGAAGAATGCAGGATTTGTTACGAGAAAGGGGTTTTTGCTACTTTGCAGTAGAAGAATTAGATACAAGGGAATTTATAGGGTTTATAGGATTATCTATTCAAAGCTTTGAATCTGATTTTACACCCTGCGTTGATATAGGATGGCGCTTAGATACAAAGAAATGGTATAAAGGCTTTGCTACTGAAGGTGCAAGGAGATGTATAGCTTATGCTTTTAAAGATTTAAAACTAAAATCAATAAATGCAATAGCTCCTAAAGTTAATGCGCCATCTGTAAACGTAATGCAGAAGATCGGGATGAAAGAAATAAAGATTTTTAATCATCCTTTACTTGAATCTAATGAAACGCTTAGAGAATGCGTACTATATGAGATAGTAGATAACCAGTAAAATGTTATCTTCTGGTAGAATTAATGAATTTCTAAACGATACGTATTGATCTTTTAAGCCCTCTCTGTTAATTTTTCTGGTTGTGGTTTAGCGAGTTAGGGATAWTTTGTAAGAAATAGTGTATAAATGTTTGCGTGGTGGCTGAATTTTCCTACTTTTGCATCCCGCTTCGGAGGAAGGGAAACAGTGAAAAAGGAAKGTGAAAAAGAGTTTCAAAAAAGATTTGCAAAACAGAAAAAGATTTCTACCTTTGCAGTCCCAAACAAAACGGGAGTTRCCAAACGGAGTTTGTTAACAGAATAAAAAAAGATTGAAATAAAGGAATGGTTAAACAGAAAGCGGGGAGCAATACGACCCTGCAGAAACACAGAYCAKGAYTTTAAAGATATAAGAAGGGGATCCGTGAGGTGACCCGCGAAGTTCATTAAAGAGATGTCATTTATCAACGTAGCGAGGTAAGAAAGTACAGATTCAAAGTACATGAAACCTGCGCTATTATTTTCGAGTCAAGTTCTGACAGACAATACAAAAAAAGAATACAGACTATTATTAACAAGTTAAGAATGGTCAGYGATTCAAACTAACATTTTACAATGGAGAGTTTGATCCTGGCTCAGGATGAACGCTAGCGGCAGGCCTAATACATGCAAGTCGAACGAGATTAAGGGGCTTGCTCCTTATGAAAGTGGCGCACGGGTGCGTAACGCGTATGCAACCTACCTCAATCAGGGGGATAGCCCGAAGAAATTCGGATTAACACCGCATAAAAACACAGGATAGCATTATCTAATGTTCAAATATTTATAGGATTGAGATGGGCATGCGTGTCATTAGCTAGTTGGCGGGGTAACGGCCCACCAAGGCGACGATGACTAGGGGATCTGAGAGGATGACCCCCCACACTGGTACTGAGACACGGACCAGACTCCTACGGGAGGCAGCAGTAAGGAATATTGGTCAATGGAGGCAACTCTGAACCAGCCATGCCGCGTGCAGGAAGACAGCCCTCTGGGTCGTAAACTGCTTTTATTCGGGAATAAACCTTATTACGTGTAATAAGCTGAATGTACCGAAGGAATAAGGATCGGCTAACTCCGTGCCAGCAGCCGCGGTAATACGGAGGATCCAAGCGTTATCCGGATTTATTGGGTTTAAAGGGTGCGTAGGCGGCTTATTAAGTCAGGGGTGAAAGACGGTGGCTCAACCATCGCAGTGCCTTTGATACTGATGAGCTTGAATGAACTAGAGGTAGGCGGAATGTGACAAGTAGCGGTGAAATGCATAGATATGTCACAGAACACCGATTGCGAAGGCAGCTTACTATGGTTTTATTGACGCTGAGGCACGAAAGCGTGGGGATCAAACAGGATTAGATACCCTGGTAGTCCACGCCCTAAACGATGAATACTCGCTGTTAGCGATATACAGTTAGCGGCTAAGCGAAAGCGTTAAGTATTCCACCTGGGGAGTACGCCCGCAAGGGTGAAACTCAAAGGAATTGACGGGGGCCCGCACAAGCGGAGGAGCATGTGGTTTAATTCGATGATACGCGAGGAACCTTACCCGGGCTTGAAAGTTAGTGAATTATCTAGAGATAGATAAGTGAGCAATCACACGAAACTAGGTGCTGCATGGCTGTCGTCAGCTCGTGCCGTGAGGTGTTGGGTTAAGTCCCGCAACGAGCGCAACCCCTATGTTTAGTTGCCAGCACGTTAAGGTGGGGACTCTAAACAGACTGCCTGTGCAAACAGAGAGGAAGGAGGGGACGACGTCAAGTCATCATGGCCCTTACGTCCGGGGCTACACACGTGCTACAATGGATGGTACAGAGGGCAGCAAGCTGGCAACAGCAAGCAAATCTCAAAAAGCCATTCACAGTTCGGATAGAGGTCTGCAACTCGACCTCTTGAAGTTGGATTCGCTAGTAATCGCGTATCAGCAATGACGCGGTGAATACGTTCCCGGGCCTTGTACACACCGCCCGTCAAGCCATGGAAGTTGGGGGTACCTAAAGTATGTAACCGYAAGGAGCGTCCTAGGGTAAAACCGATAACTGGGGCTAAGTCGTAACAAGGTAGCCGTACCGGAAGGTGCGGCTGGAATACCTCCTTTCTGGAGTAGACTAGACTACTCGCTACGTAAATGATATAATGACAAAAGATCTCAAAAAAGAAAACCCATAGGATGAAGCGAAAGTAAAGTGCTCCATACTGTAAGCAGGKGATATGAGTTAAGCATAGGATTTGTGAAATGAGAAATCAGCACTCATAAAGCCATGCGAAATGAATAGAGTCCCGTAGCTCAGTTTGGTTAGAGCACTACACTGATAATGTAGGGGTCAGCAGTTCAAATCTGCTCGGGACTACATAAGATTGAATCTTAAGGGGGATTAGCTCAGCTGGCTAGAGCGCCTGCCTTGCACGCAGGAGGTCAACGGTTCGACTCCGTTATTCTCCACCATCACCGGTRCCTGTTATAAAAGGTACAGAAATAGGAAGTAGGAATACTTTCCGGGATAGAAAAGTTCTTTGACATATTGGAAGAAGTTAAAAAAGAAGAGCAAACAACAATAGAGACGTTGTTTGATCTGAGGAATGCCAAAAGCAAGCAATTGCATGGGGTATACTGAAGAGAAGACGACAATCAAAAAAAGCATTTCCATAGGCGCAAAAGGCTATGGAGAGAAGAAAGTAAATAAGAGCACACAGGGGATGCCTTGGCTCTCAGAGGCGATGAAGGACGTGATAAGCTGCGATAAGCACTGGGGATTAGCAAATATGAATTGATCCGGTGATTTCCGAATGGGGAAACCTGGCTGGTTGAAGACCAGTCGTATATATACGCAAACCTGCCGAACTGAAACATCTAAGTAAGCAGAGGAAGAGAAAATAATAATGATTTCCTAAGTAGTGGCGAGCGAACGGGAAAGAGCCCAAACCAGCTATGTTACGGCATAACTGGGGTTGTAGGACTACGATATGATTATAATGCAATGAAGTGGAACAGGATGGGAAGCCTGGCAATATAGAGTGAGAGCCTCGTACACGTAAGTACCATTAGTCTAGTAGTATCCTGAGTACCGCGAGGTCGGAGACGCCTTGTGGGAATCTGCCGGCACCATCCGGTAAGGCTAAATACTCCTGAGAGACCGATAGTGAACCAGTACCGTGAGGGAAAGGTGAAAAGAACCCCGAACAGGGGAGTGAAATAGAACCTGAAACTGTGTGCTTACAAGCGGTCGGAGCGTCCAGGTGGCGTGACGGCGTGCCTTTTGCATAATGAGCCTACGAGTTACTCTTCTCTGGCAAGGTTAAGTGTTTAAGACACGGATCCGAAGCGAAAGCGAGTCTGAATAGGGCGTATAGTCAGGGGAGGTAGACGCGAAACCTTGTGATCTACCCATGGACAGGTTGAAGGTGCGGTAACACGTACTGGAGGACCGAACCGATAAACGTTGAAAAGTTTCCGGATGATCTGTGGGTAGGGGTGAAAGGCTAATCAAACTGGGAAATAGCTCGTACTCCCCGAAATGTTTTTAGGAACAGCGTCGTGGTWRAGTTAAATAGAGGTAGAGCTACTGATTGGGTGCGGGGGAGTCAAATCCTACCAAATCCAGACAAACTCCGAATGCTATTTAATATACACGGCAGTGAGGCGCGGGGTGCTAAGGTCACGCGCCGAGAGGGAAAGAACCCAGACCATCAGCTAAGGTCCCCAAGTTACAGTTAAGTTGAACTAACGAGGTCCGATTGCATAGACAGCTAGGATGTTGGCTTGGAAGCAGCCATTCATTTAAAGAGTGCGTAACAGCTCACTAGTCGAGCGATCGGGCATGGATAATAAACGGGCATTAAACAGTACACCGAAGCTATGGGTAATATTAATATTACGGTAGGGGAGCATTCCAGCGGCAGCGAAGCTATGACGTAAGTTGTGGTGGAGCTTCTGGAAAAGCAAATGTAGGCATAAGTAACGATAAGGCGGGCGAGAAACCCGCCCACCGAAAGGATAAGGTTTCCTGATCAACGCTAATCGGATCAGGGTTAGTCGGGGCCTAAGGAGAACCCGAAAGGGATATTCGATGGACAACGGATTAATATTTCCGTACTTTTTATAACTGCGATGTGGGGACGGAGTAGTGACACTGCCGCGATCTGACGGAATAGATCGTTGAAGGCTGTAGGTATTGGACYGGTAGGCAAATCCGCCGGTCTAGCTGAASGCTGATAGTACCGCAAACCTTCGGGGGCGTGGATAGTGCAGGTAATCAGACTTCCAAGAAAAACCGCTAAGCTTCAGGTTATAAAAACCCGTACCGCAAACCGACACAGGTATCCGGGAAGAGAATTCTAAGGTGCTCGAGTGAATCATGGCTAAGGAACTCGGCAAAATGGCCCTGTAACTTCGGGAGAAGGGGCGCTGGTAGCAATATCAGCCGCAGTGAAAAGGCCCAGGCGACTGTTTAACAAAAACACATGGCTTTGCAAAATCGAAAGATGAAGTATAAGGCCTGACACCTGCCCGGTGCTGGAAGGTTAAGAGGGGATGTCATCCKYAMGGAGAAGCATTGAATCGAAGCCCCAGTAAACGGCGGCCGTAACTATAACGGTCCTAAGGTAGCGAAATTCCTTGTCGGGTAAGTTCCGACCTGCACGAATGGTGTAACGATCTGGGCGCTGTCTCAGCCATGAGCTCGGTGAAATTGTGGTCCCGGTGAAGACGCCGGGTACCCGCAACGGGACGGAAAGACCCCATGCACCTTCACTACAATTTAACATTGACATTGGATACAGGATGTGTAGGATAGGTGGGAGACTATGAAGCGGCGTCGCCAGGCGTCGTGGAGTCAACGTTGAAATACCACCCTTTCTGTATTCGGTGTCTAACTCTGCCACGTGGAGGACATTGTTTGATGGGTAGTTTGACTGGGGTGGTCGCCTCCAAAAAGGTAACGGAGGCTTTCAAAGGTAAGCTCAATACGCTTGGTAACCGTATGAGGAGTGCAATAGCATAAGCTTGCTTGACTGTGAGACATACAAGTCGATCAGGGTCGAAAGACGGATATAGTGATCCGGTGGTTCTGCATGGAAGGGCCATCGCTCAAAGGATAAAAGGTACGCTGGGGATAACAGGCTGATCTCCCCCAAGAGCTCATATCGACGGGGAGGTTTGGCACCTCGATGTCGGCTCGTCACATCCTGGGGCTGGAGAAGGTCCCAAGGGTTCGGCTGTTCGCCGATTAAAGTGGCACGCGAGCTGGGTTCAGAACGTCGCGAGACAGTTCGGTCCCTATCTGTTGTGGGCGTTGGAATTTTGAGTGGGGCTGACCTTAGTACGAGAGGACCGGGTTGGACTAGCCTCTAGTGAATCTGTTGTTCCGCCAGGGGCATTGCAGAGTAGCTACGCTGGGAATAGATAAGCGCTGAAAGCATCTAAGTGCGAAACTAGCCACGAGATGAGAATTCCATATAGGACCGTAGCAGACTACTACGTTGATAGGTTACAGATGTAAAGATGGTGACATCAAAGTCGAGTAATACTAATAATCCGAAGCTTTCAAGAGCAGTAAACTGTTGTTTGTTCTTCAAAACTTAACTTCTTTCAATAATATGTCATCGTTATGGCGTATGGAGCTGAATAAAATAGGAAACATACAAGATAACTTTAAAAATATTTAGGTGCCTATATCGGTGGTGTCCACCTCTTCCCATTCCGAACAGAGAAGTTAAGCCCACCAGAGCCGATGGTACTGCGGTAACACGTGGGAGAGTAGGTCGGTGCCAAATCTTAAAA
>NZ_JBFTKO010000036.1:0-8406 GCF_056395985.1 Pedobacter sp. 05T44 | reverse complement strand
GTTTTATGCATGGTTTTACCAAGAACTATGTAAAAGTTAAAGCTAAATATGACCCGGTAATGGTAAATGAAATCAAAACCGTAAAACTTATTGAGCTTACCGCCGATGGTGAGGTAGAAGTTGCCGAAACAGAAGAAGTTTTAGCGCATTAATACTATATTCGCATAAAACTTTTTTATACGTATGTTTCCTACTGTATCTCATTTTTTAGAATATCTTTTTGGTATACAAGTCCCATTGCCGTTTAACACCTTTGGTGTTTTTGTCGCTTTAGCTTTTATTGCTGGTTACTGGGCTTTTACTCATGAGTTTAAACGTAAGGAAGCACTTGGTATTCTTCATCCAATCAAAAAAACGATGACTATTGGTAAGCCTGCTACTACAACTGAGCTGGCTTATAATGGTGTATTCGGGTTCCTGATCGGGTATAAATTAGTTTATGCACTCTTAAACTATCAGCTGTTTGTAAGCGATGCCCAAACAGTACTTCTTTCATTAAAAGGTAATATACTTGGAGGCTTGTTTTTTGCTGGTTTGTTTGCTTACTGGGATTATAAAGAGAAAAATGCGCATAAATTACCCAAACCAAAAACTGTTGAAGTAACGCAGCACCCATATGAATTAATGGGTACTCTTATCGTTTGGGCCGCTATCTGGGGCTTTCTTGGAGCAAAGATATTCGATAACCTGGAACATTGGGACTCATTTGTAAAAGATCCTATCGGCAGCTTATTGTCATTTAGTGGTTTAACGTTTTACGGTGGACTAATCTGTGGCGGTGCTGCTGTTTTATATATCGCAAGGAAAAATAATATTAAAGTATTGCACATGCTTGATATTGGCGGACCAGGTATGATGCTTGCGTACAGTGTGGGCAGAATTGGTTGCCATATGTCTGGTGATGGCGACTGGGGAATCGCTAATCTAAACGCTAAGCCAATTTCATGGCTTCCGGATTGGTTATGGGCTTATACCTATCCAAATAACGTTGCTAACGAAGGAAATCCTATTGCGGGTTGCGTTGGCAGGTTCTGTAACGAATTACCTCAGCCGGTATACCCAACACCTATATATGAGGTAATCGTATGCTTTATACTGTTCCTGATCTTATGGAAGATCCGTGACCGTATTAAATCTCCGGGAATGATGTTTGGTATATACTTAATGCTAAACGGTCTGGAACGCTTCTTTATTGAATTGATCAGAGTAAATACTAAATATAATGTTGCCGGTATACATTTTACGCAGGCAGAGCTAATTTCAAGTATTCTGTTTTTGTCTGGCTTAGGTCTTGTTTTATATTCATACAAGAACAAAGAAAAGTTGGCTAACTATTAAAATTTTTTTCTGAGTTGAATTACGAATTAATATGTTCTAAGGTAATTGCTGTTACCCGCTTAACAGGCAATTTTATAAGAAAAGAGTCGATGAACTTCGATGCAGGTGCTGTCGAGTTCAAAGGCCTAAACGATATGGTTTCCTATGTAGATAAGAATGCTGAAAAGTTATTGGTTAGAAATTTAGCCAAGCTAATTCCTGAAGCAGGTTTTACTACTGAAGAAGAAACCATAAATAGCAAAGGTGCTGTTTACAATTGGATCATAGATCCATTAGATGGCACTACCAACTTTATTCATGGTGTTCCCACTTATTCTATAAGCATAGCGCTTTATGAAGAGGATAAACCCGTTGTTGGTGTAGTTTATGAGATAAACCGCGGAGAGATGTTTTATTCTTATAAAGGTGGCGATGCTTATTTAAACAACAAAGTGATTAAGGTTTCTTCCAGACCAGGTTTATCAGATTGTTTACTGGCTACAGGATTTCCATATTATCAGTTCGAGAAACAGGCACAATACATGCAGCTACTTTCAGAAATGATGCAGAAAACGCATGGCTTACGGCGCATAGGTTCGGCTGCGGTTGATTTAGCTTATGTAGCATGTGGCAGGTTCGATGCTTTCTTTGAGTATAACCTGAATGCCTGGGATGTTGCTGCCGGTGCTTTTCTGGTACAACAGGCAGGTGGAAATATATTAAACTTTGCCGGAGGCGATGAATTTCTAGAAACCAGAGAAATTCTGGCAACAAATGGCTTGATTGATGGTGAAATCTTAGAAGCTATTAAACGGAGTTTTAAAAGTTAATAGAATTAGTCGTGTTATCGCCACCATGTCATCCTGAAGTAAATTCAGGATGACAAAGATTATAAGAACAACATAAAACAAAAGAGCCTGTTTCAACATTGAAACAGGCTCTTTCTTTATATTTAAATCGGCTTACAAAGCTTCAGACACTACTTCTTTCACTTCAGGAACCATGCGTTGCAATAAATTCTGAATTCCTGATTTCAAGGTAATGGTAGAAGAAGGGCAACCGCTGCATGAACCTCTAAGCTCAACAGTTACAACACCCTCATCAAATGATTTGTAGCTAATTGCACCACCATCTTGTTCAACTGCCGGGCGAACATAATCATGTAGAATTTGCTGAATTTTAATCTCAAGATCTGTTCCTTCAAAAGTAGGTGTCTCATCAGATGTTTCTTCTTTTATTTTATATTCAGATTCAACAGCTCCTTTAACAAATTCTTTAAGAATTGGTTCGATATCCGGCCATTCAACACCCTCTGTTTTTGTAATCGTAACAAAGTTACTTGCAAAAAAAACACCATTAACAAAGTTGAACTTAAACAGTTCCTTTGCAAAAGGAGAGTGCTCAGCACTTTCTTTAGTTGCGAAATCTTCACTGCCATTGATCAATAATTTATTGACCATGAATTTCATTGTAGCAGGGTTTGGAGTTTGTTCAGTATATACGTTAATAGTCATTGTCTTCTTTTTTTCTACAAAAATAAATAATTCGTTGGTGCAATTTAAGGTATCGATGTCTGTTTTAGGTCATTATATCTAAAATACGCCCGTGTAGTTAAAAGGAGTGATGTTCTTTAATTCCTGTTTAATCTGATCATTCACATTTAAACCATCAATAAAGTTCGCCATGGTATCAGCAGTAATCTTCTGATTGGTACGGGTAAGATCTTTAAGTGCTTCGTATGGGTTAGGATAAGCCTCTCTTCTAAGTACAGTCTGAATTGCTTCAGCAACCACAGCCCAGTTGTTTTCAAGGTCGGCATTAATAGCTTCATTATTCAGCAATAATTTATTTAAACCTTTTAACGTAGATGCAATAGCTATTGTAGTGTGAGCAAGAGGCACGCCTACATTTCTAAGTACCGTAGAATCTGTAAGGTCCCTTTGTAAGCGTGAAATTGGTAATTTAGCCGCAAAAAATTCGAATAACGCATTTGCTATACCAGCATTACCCTCTGCATTTTCAAAATCAATAGGGTTTACTTTATGAGGCATTGCAGAAGAACCAACTTCACCTTCTTTAATCTTTTGTTTAAAGTAGTTTTTAGAAATGTACGCCCAAATGTCTCTATCAAGATCAATAATGATGTTGTTTATTCTTTTTAAAGCATCACATTGTGCAGCAAATTGATCATAATGCTCAATTTGAGTAGTATACTGAGCGCGCGAAAGGCCTAATATCTCATTTACAAAATTATTAGAGAAATCTACCCAGTTTACACCAGGATAAGCAATATGGTGTGCATTAAAATTACCTGTTGCACCGCCAAATTTTGCGCTGTTAGGGATGTTTTTTAAGTTATTTAACTGAATCTCTAAACGTTCAGCAAATACCATAAACTCTTTACCAAGTTTAGTAGGAGATGCAGGCTGTCCATGCGTATGTGCAAGTAAGGGCACATCTTTCCATTCAGTAGCCAGACTTTTTATTTTAGCAATCAACTCAGCTATTTGAGGATAGTAAACTTCATTTAAAGCTAGTTTAATAGTATAAGGTATAGCTGTGTTGTTGATATCCTGAGATGTTAATCCGAAATGGATAAACTCTTTATAAGCTTCGAGACCCAATTGATCAAATTGCTTTTTTATAAAATATTCAACCGCTTTAACATCATGATTGGTGATCTTTTCTGTGTCTTTAATTTCCTGAGCATGGTTATCATCAAACTGCTCATGAATTAAACGTAGTTTACCGTAAATAGATTTATCGAATTCTTTTAAACCAGGTAAGCCTGTTTCACAAAGTGCAATAAAGTATTCAATTTCTACAAATACTCTGTATTTTATTAATGCTGACTCTGAAAAATATTTAGAAAGGCTTTGAGTAGTGTTTCTATAACGTCCATCAACTGGAGAAATAGCTTGAAGAGGAGATAAATTCATGAATTTGACTTATTTTTACAAGCGCAAATGTAGCATTTATTAGCCTTTTAATGAAGTAAGGTTGCTGAAAAGCAAAACTTTGGATAACAAAAAAGGCCTTGGAGATTCCAAAGCCTTTTTTATTTTGTTAAAAATGACTAGTGTTTAGTTGAGTCAACAGTAGTAGTTACAGTAGTATCTTTTACAGTTGAATCAGTTACGTTAGTATCAACTTGAGTAACAACAGTAGATGAATCAGTTACAGTAGTATCTGTAGATTCACCTGTTTTCTCAGAGTTACAAGCTGCTACTGATAAAGAGATTGCTAAAGCTAAAAAGCCAAATTTAAATGCGTTTTTCATTCTAATTCTATTTTAAATAATTAATTAATTTTACAGATTAATACAGGAAAGTTTAAAAGGTAACCCACCTAATTGAAAAAAAAATAAAAAATATTTTAATGTGGGTTACTGGGTTACTCTTTATAGTATTGCCGTATTAAGGAAGAAATAAAAAAAGTAATTTTTTTTGTTATCATTGGGTTACCATTCACGTTTAAATGTATTAATTGGTGAGTAATAAGTTAAGCAGTTCAGTTCCAACAGATAGAGAGGTAGTTTTAGGGGTCTTAAATAACTCAGAAGAAGCGCTAAATAAATTGTATACGGGGTATTTTCCGATGATTTTACAGTTTATATTAAATAATAACGGTGATGAAGATGATGCAAAAGATGTGTATCAGGAAGGCATAATTGTTTTATATAATAAAATTAAAAGCGGAGATTTCGAGTTAAGCAGTAAACTAAAGACCTATATATACTCAGTCTGCAGACGTATTTGGTTAAAGAAGTTAGCACAGCAAAGCAAGAAAACCAATAACATCTCTGACTTTGAGGATGTGATAGCGATAGAAGAGGATGTTGAACAGCATGAAGAGAAGGATAGGCAATTTGATAAGATGCAAGAAGCACTCCTCCATTTAGGTGAACCCTGCAAGACCATTATTCAGGATTTTTATATTAACAACCTTTCCATGCAGGAAATTTGTGAAAAGTTTGGGTATACCAATACCGATAACGCAAAAACACAAAAATATAAGTGCTTACAAAGGTTAAAGAAATTATTTTTTCAATCGTGATATGAGGAACGAAATAGAGTTAGAGGGCATAATTGAAGATTACCTTAACGGTAAACTTACTGAGGCAGAAGCTACCGCTTTTGAGCAACTACGCTTAAATGATCCAACTGTTGATCATAAGGTTGTTGCGCACAAGGTTTTTCTGGATTCGTTAAAGGATTATGCCTCAAATCTTGATTTGAAAAACAAGATGGATCATGCACATGATCAGATCGATGTTGATGCTTTAAGCAGAAAGCTTGGACCTCATCCTTCGTTTATTGTTAATATGTGGCGTAAAAATAAATCAGCAATTGCTGTGGCCGCCTCTTTTATATTATTAACAATTGTTACCATTTATTCTATACAACAAACTACAGAGCAAACCGGTAGCTATAAACAAATGAGTGCTGAGCTTAGTAAGCTTAAAAGTTCTACCAATAACCTGATCAGAGATGTAAAATCAAGCCAGAATTCAAAGGTGCCTGTTAAGCCCGTGAAATTTGGCGGTACCGGTTTTGCAATTTCTTCTAACGGATATATCTTAACTAGCTATCACGTAGTCGAAAAATCTGATACGGTGTACGTTCAGAACAACAAAGGTGATCTTTATAAAGTTGATATTACCTATAAAGATCCTATTAATGACATTGCCATTCTAAAAATCATTGATAAAAAGTTTTCATTAGGCTCGTTACCTTACTCATTAAAAAAGGGTAAAGTTGGCCTCGGAGAATCTGTTTACACACTGGGTTATCCTAAAGATGAAGTAGTGTTAGGAATAGGCTATTTAAGTTCACAAAGTGGTTTTAATGGTGATACTTTAGCGTATCAGTTATCTCTTGATGTTAATCCAGGTAATAGTGGCGGGCCGCTATTAGATAATAGCGGAAACGTAATAGGCATAATCAATGCTAAAGAAAGCTATACAGACGGAGCAACCTTTGCGGTAAAAGCAAAGTTCCTTCAGGAAGCGTTAAGCTCTATCCCTCAGGATTCTATAGTGGGTAGGATATCTTCTGTTAGGAAGAGCAAATTATCGAAATTAGAGCCATCAAAACAGGTATCCAAAATTCAGGATTACGTGTTTATGATAAAAGGTTATAACTAATAACTAACACATAAATTTGAAACCCCGAAACTTTAATTTAGTTTCGGGGTTTTGCTTTATATAGAACTTTAAATATGGATTTCGGAAAAGTAACAGATAGCCAGATAAAGCATGTAAATTTTACATTGCCAAAAGATGGCATACAAACTTCAAAAACATTGTCGAAAGGTAAGCCGGCTAAAAACCCTGAGTTTTACGTTGGCTGTGCCAAATGGGGCCGAAAGGAATGGTTAAATATGATTTACCCAGCAAAAACCAAAGAAGCCGACTTTCTGGATCAATATGTAAAACATTTCAATTCTATTGAGCTGAATGCAGTTTTTTACAGCATCCCGAATGCAGAGCTGATTAAAAAATGGAAAGCCAAGGCTGAGGATAATTCCAATAATAGTTTTATTTTCTGTCCTAAATTTTCCAGAACAATCAGCCATATTAAAAGGCTAAAAGATGCAGAGGTACCAACAGATCTTTTTCTGGCAAGTATTTCTGAATTTGCTCAGTTCTTGGGGCCATGCTTTTTGCAGCTTGGAGATAACTTTACACCTAAGAGCCTGCCTGTTCTGGAAGAATACCTGAAATACCTGCCTACTGACCTTGCTGTTTTTGTGGAATTAAGGCACGAAGGATGGTTTTTGGAAGAAGCGAATAGGAACCAGGTGTTTGATATGTTTGCAAAGTTAAATAAGGGTGCAGTAATTACTGATGCAAGCGGCAGGAGAGACTGTGTGCACATGGAACTAACCATACCTGAAATATTTATTCGCTTTGTCGGAAATGGATCGGCACATCAGGATTCTGACTTTGCAAGGATAGACGATTGGGTGGTAAGAATTAAACAGTGGTTGGATAAAGGACTGGAAAAAGTGTACTTCTTTCTGCACCAACATGATGAAAAGGATACACCCATTCTTGCCGATTATACCATTAAACAGTTTAATAAGCACTTGGGAAGTAAGATTCCTGAAATTAATTTTATTACAAAAACAGGAGAATTATTTTAAATAGTATACTTAACTTGTAGACTTTAATATTTACTTTTAAACATTGTTATTTACTACTAAAATATATAATTATGAGTTTAAGAATAGGGGACGCAGCTCCCAATTTTAAGGCAGAAACTTCTATTGGTAATATCGATTTTTATGATTTTCTGGGAGATAGCTGGGGAGTCTTGTTTTCTCACCCTGCAGATTATACTCCGGTATGTACCACGGAACTTGGCCGTACTGCATCTTTAAAAGGAGAATTTGAAAAAAGAAATGTTAAAGTACTGGCGCTTAGCGTTGATTCTGCAGAGTCTCATAAAGGCTGGATTAAAGACATCAATGAAACTCAAAATACAAATGTAGAGTTTCCTATCATTGCAGATGAGGATAAGAAAGTTGCTGATCTCTATGATATGATCCATCCAAATGCATCAGAAACTTTAACTGTACGTTCGTTGTTCATCATCTCTCCTGATAAAAAGGTTAAATTGATGCTAACCTACCCTGCGTCTACAGGGCGTAACTTTAACGAAGTATTAAGAGTAATCGATTCATTACAACTTACCGCTAATTATAGCGTTGCAACTCCTGCAGATTGGGAAGATGGACAAGATGTTGTTGTAATGAACAGTATTAAAACAGAAGACATTCCTGCAAGGTTCCCCAAAGGACATAAAGTAATTAAACCTTATTTAAGAACTACACCTCAACCTAATAAGTAATAGTGTAATATAAGGATAAACAAAAAGCGAGGCATTTTTACAATGCCCCGCTTTTTGTTTTCTGGAATTCAATTTCTCCGCATTCTGTCGAGATGATTGTTATGACTCATGCAAGTATTTTTTAATATAATTTATGCCGCAATTAATTGATTACTGACATAAGGTTTCTGATGACTTACCACTGCAACCACTCTTAGGGCAATCTTATTTCTTATTGCATTTAAGATGCTCATGG
>NZ_JBFTKO010000035.1:0-10778 GCF_056395985.1 Pedobacter sp. 05T44 | reverse complement strand
GTGCAAATGCCATTACTGAAGCTAAAAGGCAGCAATCTTTTATTAGCCTTGGTCTTTATTATCAATTTTAATTTCAATTGCACAAATGAAAGTACTCATAGTTGAAGACGAAAAAACACTTGCTTACGAAATGGAAACCTTTTTAAAAAAGGCATTTTACTTGTGCGATCTGGCGCATACTGTAGCACAAGGATTAGAAAAAATTGAAGTAAACAGTTACGACTTTATTCTGCTTGACCTTGGTTTGCCGGATGGCGATGGACTGTCGCTGCTTCCAAAAGCAAAAAAGCACAATCCAGAAGCTGCATATATTATTTTAACTGCCAGAGGCAACCTGGAAGATAGGATAACAGGATTAGATCTTGGGGCTGATGATTACCTTGCTAAACCTTTTTCGTTGCTAGAGCTTCAATCAAGAATGCAGGCAATTGCCCGTCGTAAATTTAATGTAAAAGAAGAAGCAATCCCACTTGGAGAATTTAGCATTGATCTTCAAAAGCGCCTTGTTCAATACAAAGAAGAACAAATTGAACTGTCGCGTAAGGAATACGATTTGTTAAGCTATCTGTTTCTACACAAAAACCGCGTTTTAACAAGAATGCAGCTGAGCGAGCATATTTGGGGCACCTTTGCCGACGATGACTATGATTCGAATTACATTGATRCACACATAAAAAACATCAGAAAAAAATTAAATTTATGGGCACCTACCGACTGGCTAGAGACAGTACGAGGTGTRGGCTATAGAATAAAGAAATAGACGTGAAACTATCTGCAAAGCTTATTTACTTCATTACCRGTTCTAAACTTGCAGTTGTGCTGTTATTTATACTTTCTATGCCCTTTTTGGTAGCAAGTATTGCGTCAGAATATACCAATTATTCATTAAGAGATCAGCAGAAGAAAGCATTAGATAAGGTGCAGAAAGATGGTATAGATTATTATCTGCAKGGCGATGACAGCTATGGAAGTTATACTATGCTTAAAGAGGAATATGTTGCCATTGAGCCCGCTGCACCAGAGCTACTTATTGACACCATAAAAACAGTAGAACGTATTGTGGAGGGGGATACATTGAGTTACCGCGTACTTAACCATACTTTTAAGGCCAAAAACAAAAACTATCTGCTGGAGATCGGGAAAACTGTAGGTAGCATCAATCAATATAACAAGCCTTTGCAGCGCATAGCCTTATATGTTCTGATGGGGCTAATCGCTTTAACTATTGTAATAGACCTTATTTTTACCCGGGTATTGATAAGACCGCTTGGCAAAATCATAGAAAGCAAACTGCTAAACCGAAAGTTTCCTTTTAAAGATCAAAGTAAACCTGTAAAAACCACCACACAGGACTTTAAATATTTAGATGAGTCGCTCATCAGTTTGATGGATCAGATCAATGTCGACTTTGAAAAGGAGCGAGAGTTTACAGCCAATGCTTCTCATGAGCTGATGACTCCGATAAGCATCCTCCAAAACAAGATGGAAAACCTGCTTGCTGATGACCAGATCACTGAAGATGTGGCAATGCGCATTGTGGGAATGATGAAAACGCTGGACCGATTAAAGAAAATATCTTCCTCATTGCTGTTCATTTCAAGAATTGAGAACGATCAGTTTGTAAAATTGGCATCTGTAAAACTTACAGATTTACTGKAAGACATAAAAGAAGAGATTAGTCACAGGTTAGAGGACAAAGGCCTTACTTTTTCTATACATATTAAAGAGAAGGTTACACTAAAAAATGTTAACCACGATCTGCTTTTTCAGTTGTTCTACAACCTTATAAATAATGCAATTAAATACAATGTTGAAGGTGGGAGCGTGATGGTTACCGATGCTTTTAACAAACAAGGCGACTATCAGATTTTCATTAAGGATACGGGTATTGGCATTGCAAGTGAAGATATTGACTTTATTTTCGATCGGTTCAGGAAGGCCAATTTATCTGAAAACGTGGGTTATGGACTTGGCCTTTCAATAGTTAAAAGTATTGCATTATATCATAATATTGATATTAAGGTTGCATCTGCAGTTAAGCAGGGATCAACCTTTACAATTACTTTTCCACAGGTAATGTTGGGATAGTTTTCATATATTCATGTTTTTAAATACCATGAAATTATCTTCTATAATACAGCCACAGGAATTGATTTTACCAGGTAAAAACGATTTTATTTTATTTGATGTTAGCGCCGGATCGAAAGCCAGATATGATGAACAGCACTTAGATGGTGCCTTTTATCTTGATCTAAATACAGATCTGGCCGATATTAAGGATTTCGCTGTTGGAGGCAGGCACCCTTTACCTACGTTTGAACATTTTTCTGAAGTTTTAGCAAAATACGGGGTTACAAAAGATAGCCATGTAATTGTTTACGACGATAAGAATGGCGCTAATGCTGCTGCCAGATTCTGGTGGATGTTAAAGTCAATAGGACACCAAAAAGTTCAGGTTTTAAATGGCGGTTATGATGCTGCTGTTAAAGCGGGATTTGCTGTTAGTTCTGAGATTCCAACTCCCAAAACAGCAGAGCCTTATCAGATCACCGAATGGCAGTTACCATTAGCAGAAATAGATGAGGTAGAAGTTGCTGGTAACAGTGATAATCATGCAGTTATTGATGTTCGCGATGCTAATCGTTATGCAGGATTAACAGAACCAATTGATTTAATTGCGGGCCATATTCCTGGCGCAATAAATATTCCTTTTACTGAGAATCTGGATGCTAACGGGGATTTTTTAGCACCTGAAATACTAAAAGAGAAATATTCAAAAGCTTTAGCCGATTATAAAACGGAAAATGTGATTGTGCATTGTGGTTCTGGCGTAACGGCTTGTCATACGCTTTTAGCAATGGACTATGCGGGTTTAGAAATCCCGAAGTTGTATGTGGGCAGTTGGAGTGAGTGGAGCAGGAATAAAATCAAATGACAACCGAGCAATATCCGAAGGTTTATTTATACAGAAGAATAGTTCAGGCAAAACTATTCATCGATAACAACTATGCCGACAAAATAGACCTCAATAATATTTCTAACGAGGCCTATTTTTCAAAATTTCATTTTATTCGACTGTTCAAATCTGCTTACGGAAAAACACCCCATCAGTATTTAAAATATGTGAGAATTGAAAAGGCAAAAGAACTACTCAAAAAAGATACTCCTGTTTCTGAGGCCTGCTTTTTAGTGGGCTTCGATAGCCTTTCTTCATTCAGCGGACTATTCTCAAAGGTCGTCGGAAAATCCCCGTCAACTTATCTGAAACACCACCAAGAAAACCAAAAGAAGATCAGTTTAACACCTCTTGCCTTTGTGCCGGGTTGTTATGCCTACCAACATGGTTGGCTCGAAAATAGCAATTTTGAAGAAACTGATATTTGATTTATTGCTCAAGTTTGTAATGAGTTTAACATCTAAAGCAAATAGCCATGATTACAAAAATGACCATTACAAACATTCATGTTATAGACCAGGATAGTGCCTATGACTTCTATGTAAACAAATTGGGGTTCAAACTGGTAGACGATTTTCCAATGGGGCAGGGAACCCGTTGGCTTACCGTTTCGCCTCCCGAGCAGCCCGACCTGCAATTGGTATTGTTTCCGGTTACAGTAAGCAAAATGTTTCCCAAAGAAATAGCGGAAAACCTAATAGACCTTATCAAAAAAGGGATATTTGGCTGTGGGGTTTTAACTTGCAAAGATATTCATGCTACTTACGAGGAGCTTAAAGCCAAGGGTGTTGAATTTATAAAACCGCCAACCAAAGAGTTTTACGGAACAGATGCATTATTTAAAGATGATTCTGGTAACTATTTTTCATTGCAACCTATAAATAATTTTGACAATGAAAACGATATTTGATAAGGCAACAATAGATGAATTGACTGCCAGGGTTAATTCACTGAATGAAAACAGCAAGCCGCTTTGGGGTAAGATGAATGTTTATCAAATGACCATGCATTGCACAAAATGGAACGAATGGGTTTTAGGAATAACTAATCCTGTTAACGGGCAAGAATTTTTAGGTAAAATCTTTGGCAAAATGGCGCTCAAAAGCAATACTAAAAACGACAAGCCAATCGGTAAAAATATGCCGGCAGGAAAAGCATTTACCATTAAGCAAAAAGAATGTGATCTGGAAGCTCAAAAGAAGACCTTGATGAACCTGATAGCTGATTTTGAAAACTTTTCAAATGATAAGTTCATTCACGATTTCTTTGGTAAAATGACAAGAGAACAAATTGGCATATTTGTTTATAAGCATTCAGATCATCATTTAAGGCAGTTTAACGTTTAAGTTTCTTAATGGAATAAATGCTGCGGATCACTTCATAAGTATAAAGTGGCACTGCCCACCCCATCCAAAAAAGAGGAACAGTAACTTCTTCAAAACTGCCCAACTGCTGTATAAATGGAATCTTGTAGATAAAACCTGAAATCAGAAAAGCTACGGTAACCAGATAACTTCTGATCATCCATTCTTTGTGAAGCTTGAATTGTTTCCTCATAGCGGTATAGAAAGCAATAAAAGTTGTACTGATCCAAACACTAGCCCAGATCTGCAGTGTAAAAGCATAAGCCCAATTTACCGCATAGGCCGTTGTGGAAGCAAGCATAAGGGCACTTATACTGCTTACCAGGATCGATAACAGATACAAATAACCAATTACGCGATGTATTTTCCAGCTATAGGTACGTAGTTTAGGCCAGAATTGAATAATACCTGAGATCAATGCTCCACCACCAGCCGTAATATGTGCGATGAGGAACCACCGTTGGGGGAAGTATCTGCCTAATGCTTCTGGCGTCATTTGCAGATAGTGATCTGCTCCATGCATGAATAACCAGGTCATAAAAAAAACGGTTATCCATATTAGTAAAGGTAGGATGTCTATCCAGTTAAGCTTAAATTGACTTTTTACATTCAGTTCTTTTTGCATTTCAGATTCCTTTTTGATTTTAATTAATCACGATAAGCGATAACACAAATTTCCCTGAAAGATTGTAAGGCAACAATAACCGATAAAAGATTCGGTATGGGGTTACTGTGAGGTTCGGGATGGATTGAGTAATTTTAACCAGCAATAATAAAAGTATGTATACAAGAAAAATACAAGAAGATCCAGATTGTGGTATCTATTTAGCGATGAGAGTATTGGGCGGAAAATGGAAATGTTGCATCTTGGATGCAATTAGCAGAGGTATTTCGAGGCCCAGCGAAATTGCCAGATATATCACTGAAGCATCCACACGTGTTATCGAAATGCAATTGGCGGAACTGCTTTTTTATCGTATGATTGAAAAATGTGCGGAAGATGTTTATCCTAAAAGAACTGAATACAAACTCACTATCCTGGGAGAAACCTTATTGCCTATTCTTTCCAAAATAGATCAATGGGGAATAGAACATGCAGAGTTGATCAAAGATCGAATCAGCGAGCTGCAAGAGGATGAACTGGAGGGGCAGTACCCGATCTAAAAAAACAGTATATTTCTCTATGATGCAAGAAAAAAGTAATACTTTTGCAGCCATAAAAATCAATAATTGAGAAGATCAGTTTGCCTTTTGTTACTATTCATGATCGTCATGCAGTCCTTTAATAAGTTGGGGATAATCCTCGCTTTTAAGATTAATCAGGGCTACATTGCTTCTGCCTTTTGTGAAAATAAGGATAAACCAGAAATGCATTGTAATGGACGATGTGTACTAGCAAAAAAACTCAAACAAGCCGAACAGAATGAAGAAAAGCAAAGAGCAGAAAATCTGGAAAAAGCTAATGTGCTCTTCTTTTGCAAATTGAACAGACTTGAGGTAAATGAATCATCAGCCTCCCCAAAAACGAGCGACTTTAATATTTTCTATTTAAAGTTTAAACCTTCTTCTTTTACCAACGACATCTTCAAACCACCTCAGTACGTAGCTGCCTAATCTATCTTATTTTTTTAATCACAATTATTGAGTAACCTGAGTTACTCACATGCCATTTTTATGGTCGAAATCGTGATGTGCCTCAGGCTGGTTTCTTATTAACATCTTTTTATACTTTCAAATGAAAATCAATATTTTCAGCATACTATTACTATTGTTTATCATTAGTAAATCCTTTGCGCAATCTGGCTCAGGGAATTTAAAAGGCCGCATCGTTACCGCTAGAGATGAAGCTGTTAGCGGTGCAACAGTTCAATTCCAGAATACACTAATTAGCACCCAAACAGATTCAGATGGAAACTTCAATTTTATCGCTATTCCTGCCGGTACATATGTATTGGTCGTTTCAAATATAGGGTATACCGCTCTTAAGCAAAATCTGATCATCACTACAGGCAAAAATGCCTTTCTCAATTTGCAACTCTCAGAAAGCAAACAGGAGTTGAGAGAGGTAGCAATCAATATCAGCAAGAAACATTACCATGTAAAACAATCCAGTAGCGCTACCAGAATGGATATTTCACTACTCGAAACCCCACAATCTGTACAAGCTATCTCGTCAGAGGTAATGCACGACAAGCAAGCTTTTACGCTGAATGAACTTGCAAGCAGTTTTACTGGTATGAAGGCAAATAATGGAAATGGTTCATTCACTATGCGTGGATTTACTGCATATTCTCCTAATGATGCAAGTTTCCTGCTTTATAATGGTATCAGAGGTAATCTCTTCTTATGGAGCCAACAGCCATTATTATACAACGTAGAATCTGTAGAGCTACTGCGAGGTCCTTCTGGCGCCTTGTTTAGTGAGGGAGCACCAGGTGGTGTAATAAACTTTGTCACAAAAAACCGCTTGCAGAAAGCCGATACAACATCGACTTGTCGCTGGGAAGCTGGAATTTCCGTCGGGCATCAGCAGACATTACCGGACCATTAACTAAAAATAAAAAGCTATTGTATCGTGCTATCATAGGCTACGACAGATCGGAAAGTTTTCGCAGCGACCAGGATAAAGAAAATATTTTCCTGGCACCATCATTAACTTATCTTTTTTCAGATAAAACAAGCCTTAACCTGGAATTGAACTATGCTCACCAAAAAGCTGTTCACCAATATGATAATGGAACTTTTATCCGCACCAGGACTGACGGTACTTTCGATTTTAACTATTATCCAAACAATCTGACCATACAAAGTCCAACTGACTATGGAAAGACCAATAACTCGTCGGCCACACTTTCATTCAACCATAGCTTTAACGAAAAACTGAAACTAACGGTGGTACAGCGTGCGGTAAGAAATGTGCTGGATTATACCGATCATATACCTGTAGGGAAGATCAGAAATGATTCAATTAGCAGAGGATATCAGGATTGGGAAACTGATCGTTTTAGTCTGCAAACCACTGCTTATGCAAGCTACAATACGAAGACCGGGTCCTTAGAACATCAGATCATAGTTGGTGCTGATTACAATCGTTATGGCTGGACAAAAAACGATTACCAGTATAAACCTTCAACCCGTATTTCTATTTTTAACCCTGATTACAGCAGTGATATCCCGGAATCTGCTGTTCCTGCTGAAGAATCAGATGACAACAAACGCATTACCAATTTGACGGGTTTCTATATTCAGGATCAGGTTAGTTTTGGACGACAGCTTAAAGCGCTGGTCTCTTTAAGATACGATAACTATGACGGAAAGGAAACTCCGCTGTCTGACAGAGATAATAAACAAGGTGATGAACTACAAGCATCTGGATGGATCCCAAGGGTTGGATTAGTATACTTACCTATAGAGAATTTAGCTTTTTACGGTACCTACGTCAAATCTTTTAATCCTCAAACCTCTAATAATGTTCTTTCTGGTGGGCCATTTCCTACCCGCAAGGCAACTCAATATGAACTAGGTACTAAAGCAGATTTCTTTAATCAGCAACTGTCAACCACAGTGTCTGTATATGAGATTAAATATGCAAATATCCTGACTGCCGCGCCTACAGAAGAAAACTCTCATCGCCAGACGGCAATTGATGGTACCCGAAGCAGAGGAATTGAATTCTCTGCCACCGGAACAATTCAAAACTTTAATATCATTGCCGGATATGCGTATAATGAACATATCATCCTCAGTACAAGTGCCTATGGAAAAAAAGGCGATCGTTTTGCAAATGCGCCAAAACACATCGCTAACCTTTGGTTAAAGTATAACTTGTATAGTACTGCTCTGAAAGGGTTGGGATTAGCCGGAGGTGTTCGCTATGTGGGCGATCAGGTTGGCCTGATCAGTAATCAAAACTTTGTGTTTCCTGAATATACCGTATTAGATGCAGCCATCAACTATCAAAGGGGGCGTTATAACATTCAGTTTAATGCTTATAACCTTACTGATAAACACTATTTCACTGGGAGCAGATCGAGCACAGTTGCTGGTGGTTTAGGTGATCCGTTTAATTATAGAATTGGAATAAGCTACCAAATCCGATGAACAGATCAAAATCAATAACTAAACTGGCATTCTCTTTTCATAGCTGGCTTGGTCTTATTAGTGGTGTTTTTCTATTACTGCTTGGGCTAAGTGGCTCGGCATTGGTCTTTTTAGAAGAGATCGATCACGCGATCAATGCTGAATTACTTAAGGTAAAACCCTCAGGTAAAATACTATTTCTAGATGCCCTCTACAGGAAGATAGGGCAGGAGCATCCAAACGTTGCGGGTATTGCCTGGTTAAATCCTGATGCTGTAACAAATGAAGCATATGAATTCAGACTTTATCAAAACGACGGAAAGATCAGTACCTATGACCTTGGGATGGTCAGCATCAATCCTTACTCTGGTAAGACCTTGCGCGAAGGAAACCTAAAAGATCTAAATCCAAGTTTCATGCACTGGATATTTCAATTTCATTGGAGTTTTCAGCTTGGTATACCGGGATTGCTGCTGGCTACGGTTTTTGGGATTACTATGCTCTTATCTACCATAACAGGGTTGATCATTTACAGAAAGCATGTATGGAAAGTGCTGTCCTTTAAAGAGAAAATGAAATGGAATAATTGGAGAACCATATCCTCTGGTCTACATAGAATTGTTGGAGTATGGGCATTGGCTTTTAATGTGGTTATTTTCTTTACAGGTTTCTGGATGAACAAGTTTTCATTAGATCCTGCATATTGGAAAAAACAAACTGTTTCAACTCCGATAAATACCTTGTCTTCACAAAACATAGACGAAATGCTTAGTAATGCAAAGAAAAATATGCCCGACTTAATCCTTAAAAAAGTTTACTTACCCACCCAGCCCGGAAAGAATTTCCAGGCAAGTGGTACAGTAAAAGGCCAATCCGCATTCTTCTATAATGGAAATTCGATTGCTATAGATCCTACAACTGGAAAAGTGATTTCTATTGAACTATTAGCTGAACACGGATTTTGGGAAAGGGTAGAAGCCACTTTTTTTCCTCTTCACGTAGGAAACTTTGGTGGTGTCACCATCAAAATATTATACGTGATCATAGGTTTATTACCGGGCTTGCTTTCCATTACGGGTGCAATGCTGTGGTGGCGAAAAGTAAGAAAAAGTTACACCTAAACAATTAAAATGAAAAGGGGCCGTATCATAAAGAGGTCGTCATCTCGAACGAATGCGAGAGATCCTTTAGATTTGTTTTTGATAATTTAGAATGAGAAGGAAGCAGAAGTAAACTATTCGTTCCTCAGAGTTTAGACTCATATCTCGATTTAGACTTCTGCATCCCTTTCATCAGGAACTCAAATAGAAATTAGGGCTAGTGACCCACTATCAAGGAGTTGAGCAGAACTGATGAATTCTCATTTCACTTTCTTAAAACGAATTTATGAAAAAGATTTTTATTGGAATCGACATTAGCAGCAAAACATTGGACATCTGTGTAAAGATTGATGGCAAAGTTCAGTATTTTAACATTCAGAACGAGATTAAGGCAATCAGATCATTATTCAAAAAGTATGCATCTGTAGAAACGGTGGTCGCAATGGAGAACACAGGTCGCTATAACTGGAACCTTCTTGAGGTTTTGGCCTGCATGAATCTTAGCGTCTATGTTCTTTCTCCGATGCACCTGAAGAAGAGTTTGGGGCTTACAAGAGGAAAGAACGACAAGGTTGATTCGCTCAGGATCTGCAGTTTCATAGAAAGGAACCAGCAGGAAAGTAGACCATGGAAACCATCGTCAATGCCCATCAAAAAGCTTAAGGTCCTGCTGGCCGAGCGGGCATCAAGGATAAGAATGAAGGGCCAGCTTGCCAGACAGCAGCATGACTACAAGTTGATGAAAAGCCTGGGCATGGACAAAGAGCTGCTCAGGCTGAACAAAAAACTGATCGAAGCGATTGATGTTCAGATAAAAAAGATCGAAGCAGATATCGAGAAAAATATCATGGCTGATGGCACCCTTAAGGAAAAAACCGAACTTATACGATCTGTACCGGGCGTAGGAAAGGTGGTATCATGGATGATGATCGCAAAGACCGAGGCATTCACATCGATCAGTGAGCCTAGAAAAATGGCCTGCTACTGTGGCGTTGTTCCATTTGACCACCAATCCGGAACATCGTTAAGATATAGGCCAAGGGTATCTGTTTTTGCAGACAAGCCGATGAAAAGCCTCTTACATTTAGCCGCTATGAGCGCAATCAGACTGAAGAATGACCTTAGCATATATTATAAACAGAAGGTTCAAGATGGTAAAAACAAAATGAGTGTCCTGAATGCTGTTAGAAACAAAATAATCCACAGAATCTTTGCCGTCATAAAAAACCAAACCATTTATAAAAATGATTTGGTTTTGTCATAGAAATCGAGATGACG
>NZ_JBFTKO010000034.1:0-23451 GCF_056395985.1 Pedobacter sp. 05T44 | reverse complement strand
TCACCTTCCTTTTTCACTGTTTCCCTTCCTCCGAAGCGGGATGCAAAAGTAGGAAAATTCAGCCACCACGCAAACATTTATACACTATTTCTTACAAAATATCCCTAACTCACTAAACCACAACCAGAAAAATTAACAGCAGGTTAAAATCCGGTTAATTMTTTATCTTAAAATACCACAAAAGGTAAAACARGGCTGGCGAAAACAACTCCTTACACTATATATACTATGTGCATAATCACATCAAATTCTACACTATATATAGTATGTATAACATTAGGTATAATACCCCATCGCCTGACACCTTACATCAAAAAGCCTTACAAACGACAAAATATCGTTCAGAGTCATTGGAAGGTCGTTAAAAAAATACACCTCAACTATTAAAGTGCAAATGAGAAACACCAAAAGCAGACAAGAAAGCAAAAAAAGCCTGTACAAAAGAAAACGGAGTCTCGCTTCTTTCGATTTGAGTACTCCGTTTCCACTTTTTTATCGCCGTAGCCATAAAAAAGCACCAATTCTTCTTTTACTTTACCATTTCGTAGTATTCTTAGTTCTCACGAACTTTGAAACCCGTCTAAGTTATCTCTTTATAAATCATCCCGTAGGCTTCATCATCTGAGATACGTCCGTCCTGACACAGTCTACATACCTTTGCGCTGGGGCTCCGGTAATCTTAAATCTCGTGTTCTCTGTCTCCTTTGAACTTCGAGTTTTTATTTACTGATCATCGAAATTACCAGAATCTTTTTGCCCTTAAGCTAAGTGTTCTTTTTGGAATTTCTTCAGACTGTCAAAGTACTTCGTAATTGATAGATCTAATTTACACACTTAAACCATTGAAAACAAGGAAAATCCGATTTATTTTTCTAACAATTCACTAACAGCTTACCAACAGGTTTTCAACATAGTTATGAACAGCACAAAATCGAAAAGGAACTGTAATACAACAACTTACAAAAACAAAGCACCAAAAAATGTTCATATCCTTAATTTAAGCCCAGCTTTACTTTTCAAATCAATTTGGAATCATGATATTTATTAAATAAAATTAAAGCATGAATTTGTTACGCCCCTTCCCTATTGTAGCCTTTTTGCTTTTTGGTCTGCTATCTTTAAATAGCTGCAACCAATCTGAAAAGAAGGCAACAAAAATCACAAAAGACTCATTAAAAAGACGTTCCATTAAAGACTGGAACAAAACCATCCCTGGAAACTTTAATTCTGAACAGGAGCTTTTTTTTGACACCCTTCAAATTGAGTCATTTATTGCTGCACATCCACTACTCAAAGAATACGCTGCATCAATCCAAAAATTCTACAACAACAGGCACTTTGCTTTTGCATGGTATAACAAAAATGGGTTAATAGAACAGGCAGGCAACCTTACCGATCGGGTTAAAAATCTTAAAGATGAAGGAATCAATAAGGATATCCCATATAGAGCAGCATTGGATTCTATGATCTACGCCAAGCCCAGTAAAAAACCAGATATCAAACTAGAATTGATGCTTACTGCCCAATATTTTGTTTTTGCCAAATTAGCATGGGAAGGTATGGATGCCTCTATTAGCAAATCTTCTGAATGGTTTCTTCCACGTAAAAAGATCGCATACGATGCTTATCTGGATAGTATGATTAAAAGCCCAGCCAAATTTGCAGGTACAACAGTGGCACCCGTTTACAGACAATATGATCTTTTGAAGAACTTCCTTATTAAATATCGCGAGCTTGATCAAAAAGATCCATGGAAACCGATAGTGGCCGATAAAAAATCTTATAAACCTGGAGATTCTTCGGAAGTGATTGCTCAAATAAAAACACGCCTATTCAAGTTGGAGGATTTTAAAGGTGATACTACCGATACTCATTACAATGATGAATTTCTTTTAGCGGTAAAACAGTTTCAGGAAAGAAGTGGCATGACCTCAGATGGTGCCATCGGGCCAGGCACATTAACAGAACTCAATACACCGTTAAAAAAGAGAATCAGACAGCTTTTAGTAAATATGGAGCGTAGCCGATGGTTGCCGGTACAAATTGACTCCAATTACCTTGGTGTAAACATCCCTGAATTTAAACTGCATGTTTACCATGCAGACAGCTTATTATGGAGTGGAAATGTTGTAGTAGGCCAATCTATACACAAAACAGTTATTTTTTCGGGTGACATGAAATATGTAGTATTCAGCCCTTATTGGAATGTCCCTACCAGTATTGTTCGTAATGAAGTTCTGCCCAATATGCGACGCAACAAAAACTACATTAAAAACCATCAGATGGAAATAACGGGTTATAGTGGCGGTTTGCCTGTAGTCAGACAAAAACCCGGACCTAAAAACTCCTTAGGACTTGTAAAGTTTCTGTTCCCAAACAGTTACGACATCTACCTGCACGACACTCCTTCAAAGTCGCTGTTCGGAGAGTCGTCCAGAGCGTTTAGTCATGGTTGTATCCGTGTAGAAGATCCTGCAAAACTTGCAGCATTTCTACTTAAAAACAGCAAGGGCTGGGATGCAGCTAAAATAAAAACGGCTATGAATTCAGGGAAAGAGCAATACGTTACACTAAAAAATAAAGTTCCCGTTTATATAGCCTATTTCACAGCTTTTATTGACCGAAATAACCGGTTAAATTTCCGTAAAGATATTTACAGCAGAGATGAGCCGTTGGCAAGTATGCTACTTAAAGAAGAATAATTTTCATTTTTTCTTAATCCTACTGTAGCGATTTATCAACTAGCCTCGTTTAGTGGTTTGAGAGCGTTAATTTAGATTCAGGGTCGGCTCAATATGAGCCGGCTCTGTTTTTTACCATCAATGCTCTATTGTTAACTATAAACCCTAAACCAATTCTTATGGCCACTAAATCCTTTACTAAAAGCGCTTACTCAAACTCATTTATAATCTGCATTGTAGCTATAATCATCTTGCTTTTAACCCTACTAATGCAATCTTGCAAAAACAATGATCCTGCACCTGATCCAGAACTTTCTCTGTTAAGTGTTACTAACGCCTCGCCAACATTAGCCACTTATAATTTCTATCTGAACCAGAGTAAAGTAAATTCAGGAGCCCTTTCTTTTGGAGGCGTGGTATCTTATTTTCGCTTAAGTCCAGGCGACTATACGGGTAAACTTACAACCGAAAGCAGTACAGAAAGCTTGCTTTCAGAGAGTTTAAAGTTCGAAAACGGCAAAATCTATTCTTTATTCTTTATCGGCAAACAAGCAAGTCTTGATTATCTGCTTATTAACGATAACATTAAAGCTCCTGCCGCTGAAAAAGCATTTGTAAGATTTATTAATTTATCGCCTGATGCTTCTGCGCTTAATCTTGCATTTAAAGATAGCGTTGCAGTAGCTACCGACAAAGCATACAAAGCTGCAAGTGATTTTGTAGAGATTCCTGCTAAAATTTACACCTTCGAAATTAAGGATAAAGCATCCGGTGCTGTAAAAAAAGAACTGAAAGACATCGATATCAAGAAAGGCAAAACTTATACCATCATATCAAGAGGCATGCTTACTCCATCTGGAACAGAACATGCTTTTGACGGACAAGTCATTACAAATCAATAACCCCTACATCTCTCCTCTCTCAATGGCGGCTATTTTTTCTAATCGTTGAACATGTCGTTCTTCATTAGAAAAGATAGCCTTGAGAAACGCTCTAACAATATCTTTAGCTAACTCAATTCCAATAACACGTTCTCCAATACATAAAACATTCACATCGTCGTGCTCAACAGACTGGTGTGCTGAATAGGTATCATGACATACACCAGCTCTTATACCCTTAAATTTATTTGCAGCTACACTAACTCCTACCGAACTGCCGCACACTAAAATTCCTCTATCGCCTTCTTTATTTAACAAAGCATGGGCTACATGCGCAGCATGATCGGGATAATCGCTGGGTGCACTTGTATGAGTACCCTTATCTATCACTTCATATCCATCATCAAGCAACATTTTTACTAATATGGTTTTATATGCAAAACCTGCATGATCTGATCCAATTATAACTTTCATAAATCTAATTTCAGTTTTTTGATTCTAATTMGGCAACTGTAAATGCTTTTTGTCTGCTTTTAAGTTTCTCACGAACACTCACTACGTCTTTAACATCAATTTTACCTGCATTGTTTTGCCACGAGTTTCTAATAAAACTTAACAACTGAGCAATATCTTCATCAGAAATTTCATCGCTATGACCAATTCCAGGCATATCACCAGCAATTTCTGGCGCTTCATATACGTGGCCATTAACATTTACCGGGCCGGTTAATCCAAATAAAACAATTGAAATTAAAGTGTTTTTATCGCCATTTACCCATTGCGACTTATTTAATGGTGGTGCTAAAGAGGCAATACCATTACCATCGTGCGAATGGCAAGTTTGACAGGTAGATAAGAACAGTGCCGATCCTTTTGGATATTCTTTGGCAAGCKCATCCGGATCACGGTTCTTTTTAGTGTTATTATAAGCGGTAATTACTTTCTGTAACTGTTTATTTATTTTCAAATTGGTATCGGGTTCAAACTTGGCTATTGTTTCTTTAAACGACTCTTCGCGATAAGCTAAATTGCTGATCACAGCATCAGAAACAAAACTGTTATTCGGATACTTTTTAGTCAGATTTACCAACATGTTATCAGCGGCTTGTTCATTAAATGGTTTAATATATTTTGATACAAATGCCACATAAGGAGCAGCCAATTCGTCGTTACTATCAACTAATTCATCTAATGCTTTCACATAGCTAGCATAAGACGATGAGTTAATTACCGACGGCAGCACTGTTAACGCCTGCATACGGATTGGCCATTCTGTACTTTTCAATAAGGCCAGCACTTCATTTGTTTCTAATGCATTAAGCCCTTCCAACGTCCATAACGCATGAATCACCTGTAATGGATTTGTCGTTTGTTTTAAAACTGCTTTTAAATGAGGGATTGCTTGCTTGTATTTTCCATCTATCAGCGTTTGCTGAGCCATATCCCGTAAATAACCGTTAGTACTTCCCAATAATGCTATCAATTTTTCAGGATCATTAGGAATGCTTGTAGCAACGGCCTTTTTACCTTTTGGAACAATTTTATAGATTCGGCCACATGCCAATGGCAATGTGAGGTTTCTCGCTTTAATCTGACCTGATAAATATGGCGTAACATAGGTTTTATGCTGAATAATGCCTCTATACATGTCTACAACATATAATGCCCCATCAGGGCCATTGTATAAGCTAACCGGTCTGAATCTTTCATCAACACTGGCCAGGAACTCCTTATCTTTATATGCCTGCTCCCCTTTTACTACATATCCGGTTTCTTTTAAAATATTCCTCTTAATTAAGTTAGCCGAGGGTTCTGCTACAAAAGCATTAAAATCATAAGCACTGCCAAACAGATCTCCCCGGTAAATCAACGGACCGCAAGCTGCTGTAAAGTTTCTTAATCTTAAGCTGTCATCTAATGTTCCTGGAGAATAACCTCTGTTTACGCCCGGGGTTGGTCTAATTGGATATACACGGTTGTTTGGTACTGTTCTTTCAGAAAAGCCATCCACTCCTCTTTGATTTTTATTTGAGGCACCAAAACCGGGACTAAAATAATCGCCCAACAAGTTCGTCGAATTATCATTATAGTATAACCTGCCATAATTATCCTGACTTACTCCCCACTGACCTCTAAAATGAGTATCCTCAATCAACCATTTATCGCCTTGTTTTCTATATCGTTTACTTGATTTTGCATTGTAAATCCAATTGTCAAGGGCTCTTAACAAGCCATTTGGCTGATGCTCCACATTACCATCTACCGCGTATTTACTATCGACAAGCGTCCTTTTTACTGGCTTATCATTTTTAAGTTCATAGTACCATAAGTTTGGCGGTTCAGCCACCAGAATACCATCTTCAATTAAACAAATTGCCCTTGGCAGCACCAATGAGTCGATTACTAGTTTACGCTCGTCTGCAACACCATCTTTATTTTTATCTTCCAGAATAATGATCTTACCCGATGGCTTATCTTCTCCGGTACCCAATGTATCAGGCATATATCCATTCATTTCTACTACCCACATACGCCCTTTCTGATCAAAGCTCATTGCCACAGGTGTTGTTACTATTGGCTCGGCTGCAATAAGTTCTACCTCAAAACCATCTTCTATAACCATTTTACTTATGGATTCATCAGCAGGAACCACCGGTGATGTGTTAAAGTCGATGGGTTTATCGGAAGTAGCTTTTGTTGTAGAAACCTTTTTATAACTCTGACATTGGTATAAAGAAAATACAATAAGGATTAAAAATGCGTATATGTAAACTTTCATAATAGGAACAAACGTAGAATAGTATTTAGTTATTTTTAAGTGGAATTTGTTGAAGTACTTTTAGCAAATAGCCCCAGAATTTTTGTACTGAAGATACCTGTACCTTTTCATCGGGCGAATGTGCACCATGAATTGTTGGTCCAAAGGAGATCATATCCATTCCCGGCAGGTGGCCACCCAAAATACCGCACTCTAAACCAGCGTGGCAGGCATTAACATTAGGTTCGGAATTAAAACTGGATCTATATAGATCAGCCATCAATTCTAAAATACTGGAATCGGGATTAGGTTTCCAACCCGGATAATCGCCACTGCGTGAAACATCGCATCCAATAATTTCCAGAGATGCACCAACGGCAATTGCAACATCTCGTTTAGTGCTTTCAACACTACTGCGTTGCAATGATTGGGTCACAAACTCTCCGTTTCCAATAATCACTCTGGCCAGGTTAGAAGAGGCTTCCACCAGGTCAGCAATATCAGGGCTCATCCTAAAAACACCGTTTGGAAGAGAGTAAACTGCATTCACGATCTTGGTAAAATCTGCTTCGTCCATTGCAAACTTAGGCAATTGGGTTTCAACGGCAGAAATCAATAAAGAAGGTTCTATGGCATGAAATTCTGCCTCAACAATAGCTGTAAAACTTTTTATAAAGGAATTAAACTTTTCTTTTTGAGCAGGTGTTACCACAACCACAGCTTTAGATTCTCTTGGAATGGCATTTCTTAGGCTTCCGCCATCTACCGAACTCAACTGAATACCAAGTTCCTTATTTGCCTCATAAAGTAACCGGTTCATCAATTTATTCGCGTTGGCCCTGCCTTTATGGATATCCATACCGGAGTKGCCGCCTAGTAAACCTTTTATAGAGATCTCAAAAGCAATGCTGCTGTCTGCAACCTGTTTTTGTTTATAAGTATATATCGTATTTGTATCTATACCGCCGGCACAGCCGATGGTAAGCTCATCATCTTCTTCTGTATCAAGGTTCAGCAAAATAGTTCCTGAGAGATTAGACGGATCAAGCTCCTTTGCCCCCGTCATCCCGGTTTCTTCATCTATTGTAAATAAAGCTTCAATAGAAGGATGAGCAATATCTGATGAAGCTAAAATGCTCATAATGGTGGCAACGCCAATACCGTTATCGGCGCCCAGGGTAGTACCCTTAGCTTTAACCCAATCGCCATCTACATACATTTCTATCCCCTGAGTATCAAAATTAAAGATTGTATCGCCATTCTTTTGATGAACCATATCAAGATGCGACTGCAGAATTACAGTTTGTCTGCTTTCCATACCAGTGGTTGCCGGCTTCTTTATAATTACATTTCCAGTACGATCCTGAATTGTTTGTAGTCCAAGGTTTTTACCAAAGTCAACCATAAACTGTATTACCCTTTGCTCCTTCTTTGATGCACGGGGTATTGCATTTAAACTGATAAAATTATTCCAAAGCGATGCCGGCTCTAAACTTTCAACTTTCATTCCTTGCTCATTTGTATGTAAACAAACTTAGAGAAAAGTTTTTATATACAATTAAGGCTAACCTTTTATCATCTTATTGTTGCACAAACCAACCATTTGCAAGTACTTAGGGCAACAGTCCTTATCCACAGCCCAATGTTCTATTGTAAAAATTAGGTTTTAAATGACGATAATTATTATAAAGAATATGATATTAGCGCTTTCTTTTATTAAGAACATTCTATGAAAAAAATAATATTCTCTTTAATCCTTTGTGCATTTTCTACAATTGCTTTTAGCCAGGCGCTTTTGCCGGGTAGTGTGTTGCCTACTGCGGTTTTCTATAAAACTGATGGCAATGCTTATTCTACAAGTCAGATAGCAAAAGGGAAAAAAGCTTTATTGATGTTCTTTGACGCTACTTGCGAACACTGCCAAAGAACGGCTGCAAACATGTCTAAAAGAACTAAAGAGCTAAAGAACGTTAATATTTATATGATTACGCAGGATGAGCAACGTTCTATAGATTACTTTTTTACCAATTATGGTAAGCCATTACAGGCACTAAAGAATGTTACGATACTACAAGATCGCGATCATGTGTTTATTCCCTTGTTTCACCCTAAACAATATCCATCGCTATACCTTTACGATACAGCTAAAAAACTGACGTTTTATTCAAGCAATGAAAAGGATTTACCAAAATTCTTTGATCTGATGAAATAATTTATGCTGTTGTAGTGGCGAATACAATTTTGTTGTAAGCGCCATCCCATAGTTCAATCCGCTTTTTAAGCGATTCTATTGTAGCTTGTTCTGCGGCCTTCCAGTATTCATCGCTATTACCGCATAGATCTGAAGTCATTTCTAGCGCAAGGTGACTATGATGATCTCCATCCACCTCGATGTGCCTATCCAGATAGTACTTAAATAAAGAGATCTGATCAGGGAATTTCTTGTTCAGGTCGTTTACTATAGTCAGGAACATATTAGGTATCAAATCTTCTCTGCCAAACGTAAACGTGCTTGCCTGCAAATGCGGCTGATTGCTGTTGATAATTTTAAAAGTAAAGTTCACAAAGCTTCGTGCCTCATCTGGAGTATCAGACAACTCATAAGCCTTATTCAAATCACCTGTTGTTTTCAATGCGTTTACAAACTGATCAATCTGATTGATATCTGCTCCGCATTGCTGCATTGCCTCAAGGTACATTTCAAAGTGACTTTTCCTTTCACCTTTACTATCCACATCAGATTCTTCTCCGGCAACGATCTCATTAATTAAATACCTGTTGTTTGCCGATCCAACCGGAAACCAGGGAATAGTGGTACAGGTAAGGTTAATTTGAAGCGATTTTAACAGCGACATGAAATCCCAAACTGCGTACACATGGTATTGCATAAAGATCCTCAGATCTTCAAGATCATTGATAACTGAATAAACTTTATGATTGATTATCTGCTGCCTTAATGGCTCTATTTCGTTTTGGATTCTTTCCAGCGGTGCACTACTCATTATTCCTTCTTTATTCCTGATGGCAAAGATAAAATTTTACCACCAAAAACCCTGAACTTTAACACGTCCATTAAAACCTGGTAATGCTTTAATTATTTTTCTGAGCTCAACAACCATAGGAACATTGCCGGCTAAGTATACCGCGCCACCATCAAGATTTTGTTCCTGTAACCATTCCTGCAAATTATTGATATTGCTACTCACTTTTTGAGGGATAGCCTCCAATGTAGAATCGAAGTACGACATAAATGCTTTACGGTGTTCTTCTTCCTTGATTACTACAGCTCCAGATACATTTCCCTTACCAGCCAATTGCTCTAAAGCCAAAAAATGCCCTATTGCAGAACTATCGCCAAGGCAGGTTAACGAAGCAGAAGGAACTGGCTTTGTAAAAGTACTTGAAATTCCAAGATACATTATCTCGTCCTTTGGTTTTAAGCTGGCAGCCCATTTACTTCCGCTACCGTCGTGTGCTGCATCAACATACAATGTACAGGTTTGTGTATCCTCATCCCAATGCGCAGGTGTATAGTCTCTGTAAACCCCATCGGAAACCTTACATTTCATGTGCTGTACGCTTTGCCACTTGCTCATATCTACCCCTGGCAAGTGCAGATCTATTTCATAAAACGTTGAAGGATTCCATGCACGAACATCCAGAACATGTCCTGTTTTGCCAAATTGTTTTTCAAATATTACAAGCGCCTTTCTTTTYATTAAATTCATAATTCCTTGTTTTGATGTTACAAAACAACATTAAAAACGTTCACTTTGCAATGAAGAAAGAAAGGTAAGTATTGGACTATTTGCGGTATATAGCCCTAAAGGCTCCGGCAGAAGTGCCGGCAAACTTAGTAAACAATCTGGAAAAATAAGTATGATCTGAGAATCCCAATTCAAATGAGATTTCTTTTACCGTTAGATCGGTATAATATAGCAACCGCTTTGCTTCGAGTACAATCTCATTATGAATCCAGTAACTAACCGGAAAGCCTGTGAGCCCTTTAACCACTTCATTTAAATAAGTAAGGGAAATATTTAATTTCTCTGCGTATTCAGAAGGGCCTTTAATCGTTTTAAAATTTGCCAGCAGCAAACTCCTGAATTGACTATTGATTTGCACCGGTCTGGTATTTTGCTTTTGCCCAAATTGAGTTTGTGAAAGATAAGCTTCGGCAACCATACCGATATAAGATTGTGCAAGAGAATGGGCTATTGCCCTGCTCAACGGCTCTTCAATAAGCAAAAACCTTTCATGAAGCAATTTCAGGCATTGCTTAAATTTTTCTGCTTTAGCATCATCCAGTGATATGGGTCCATTGCTTATAATGTACTGTTCAAAAACAGTTCTGTACTCTTCATTAACCAATAGGGTATCAATTGCCAAAAACCAACCCGAAACATTTTTACTATTTATGCTGTGATGCACCTGCCCTGGTAGTACATATAGTATGGCACGGTCATTAACCAAAAGAGACTTAAAATCAAGCATGAAATTGCTTTCTCCCTTTTCCTGATATAAAAAAATATAATGATCGTCGCGGTGTGCGCTTAAAATCGAAGCACGTTCTTGAACGTTGTCAAAATAAATAACCTCCATTCCCGCCGAAGAGCGCTCATAGAGTTTATGGACTGGGATAATGTCTTTCACGACACTAAGCTAGAACTTTTATGCGTAATTCAGTTTAGCAACTCTTCTGCTTCTTGCAATAAGTACCCATGCAAACGCAGCACCTGTTAAAGCCATTATTGAACCCACAGAAACCGGAGAAGTATAATCATAACCTGCGGCAAGTGGCAAACCGCCTAAAAATGCACCAAGCGCATTACCTATGTTAAAGCTGGCCTGACTAACAGAAGCAGCGAGCATTTCTGAACCTTTGGCAGTATTGATCATCAGCATCTGAATTGGTGATGCCGCTGCAAAAGCAATTGCACCAGTCACAAATGTCATTATTACAGCTAACACCTGGTTTCCTGATACATAATGTACAATTAAAAGGCTAATTGACATTGCAATCAGTAAGGTTATAGTTGCCTTTGCAGGCGATATTTTATCAGCCAGTTTACCTCCAATAAAGTTACCTACCAACATCCCTAATCCTGCTACAACCAAGATATACGTGATTGAATTGGCAGAGAATCCTGAAACTTCGGTAAGCAATGGAGCAATGTAGCTATACCACGAAAATAACCCACCTGTACCAATTGCAATCATTAAAATGATTAACCATGATTCAGGAAGTTTAAAGAAGTTAAGCTCTTTACCCAAATCACGATTTTTAGTAGCTGGAAGTGCTGGCATCCATGATTTTAAACTCAATAAAGTAACTATACCTACAATAACAATGATTACAAAAGTGTACCTCCATGAGTAGTTATGGCCAATATAAGTACCCAGAGGCACCCCTATTACGTTTGCTATAGTTAATCCGGCAAACATTAACGACACAGATTGCGCTTCCTTACCCTTTTCTGCTATTCTGCTTGCTACCACAGAACCTACTCCAAAGAATGCTCCGTGTGGTAAACCTGCCAGCAAACGAGCGGCAAACATGGTATTATAGTCTGGTGCAAATGCCGAAAAGGCATTAAAACCTGTAAACATGAGCATTAAAACCATTAGTATTTTTTTGGGAGGATAGCTCCCCGCAATAACTACTAATAAAGGTGCGCCAATTACAACTCCTAAAGCATAAGCAGAAATAAGATGCCCGGCCTGAGGGATGGTAATATGTAAATCTTTCGCGATGTCTGGCAATAGGCCCATCATCACAAATTCTGTGATCCCGATTCCAAGGCCTCCAAGGGTTAAAGCAAGCAAACTTTTCTTCATAATCTACTATAGGTTAGTGTAAAAAATACACACTACAAAAGTAGATAATAAAATAGGTTAATTAGTCTATTTTTAGTAAAAAAATTTCACCTTTAATTTTGACTTACCTAAGGTTATTTTTTTTCATTTTTAACTGTAACTCACTGATCCTCTTAACTTGTTTTTTAGCTTTAGCGTAATCAATTAATTCTTGATAGGCAGCAAAATGATATGGGTTTAATTGAATTGCCTTTTCATACAACGCCATACTTTCCGTTTTGCGGCGATTAGCTTGCAGCAATTTTGCAGAAGTGTATAAATAATCTGAAGCATAAATATTGTCACCAGATCTGTTAGCCTTTTTTAATAGCTCTGATGCCTTTATTTTATAGCCTTTTTGAACCAACAGCCTTATGTACCTTAACTGATCAGGCCCTTTTACATATAACTTACCCGATAAAAATGGTTGCAAATAAAAATCAGTACTATCCTTGTATTTCAATTCATTGTAGAATTCTGCTATCCTTAAATTATAATCTGGTCTTCCATTTCCTGAAGCGGTCAAAATCCTTTGGGCTTCTTTTAATGTAGCAATAGCTGGTTTGTATTGCTTGTTTTCGGCCAAAGCATCGGCGTACATATTTCTAAGTTCAAAATTCTGAGGTTTCTGCTCAACCAGCTTTTTCAAAACAGCAACTTGCTGTGTATCACCCAACGTTGCCCTTAAAAATGCAGAAAATGCAATAGCATCATCTATTCTATCTCTTAAATAGGTAGACACCGTGGCTCCTGTTTTAATATACAGATCGGCCGCCTCAATCGCTTCTTTTAACTTAGCGTTTTTCCTGTACATCTCCCTAAGCAACAAATTATCCTTTGYCAGCTCCTGATAATCGTCTTCAAGAGTAATAGATTGCTGCAAATAACCTGCCTGCTGTTTAACAGATTCTTCCTGATTGATTTGTCGTGCAGCATATTTAGCTGCAACCAGATCTGCATACATTGCATAAATAGGTGCATAAACGATATCAATACTTTTAGCTTTTACCAGCCATTGCTCAGCTCCGCTAAAATCTTTGTTATAGATTTTGAGGTGGGCAATACTAAGAAATGCCGGAAGATACTTAGCATCATAAGTCAAAGCTGTATCCAGATAGGCCACTGCAAGTTTTGAATTACCTGCCCGACTTGCCAGGTTMACATAAACCTCAGCCCAATTGCTGGCCATAGCTTTTTTATCGCCAGCCAAATAGGCCTTTTCCTTTGAAACCAATTTATCCAGAAAACTATACATATCAGGATCCTTTGATTTTAAATCGGCGCTTGTATTCATAGATTTAAAATCAAGTGGGTGTACTTTTACTGGCTCAAAATACGCCGGATAAGTCTGCGCAAAATACTCGCTTTCATTGTTTTGGGAGTAATAATCGAGCGTACGCTTTTGTTTCATCGCATCGTAGTATAGCGCTCTTATTTTCCTGTTTTCAGCATCGGTTAATACGGCCCCATGAAACAAATGCACATACTCATGCAACACCACATTTCGCTCCATAAAAGCCCCACGCTCTACATATTCTATCCCTGCGGCTCCACTCCCTACGCCTCTTATATCCATCCACTGCCTGTTATCAAATGTAGTCATGTACCTAAAAGCCGGAGCGTCCATAGTAACCGCTAAATCCTGATGCAATGGAGGTATTTTAAAAGTATTGCCTTGTTTAGATAAAAAAGGAAAGTAAACTACTGATGAATATAGCTGGTTCCAAACCATTGCTTTTGCAGTTTCTCCCGGATAATAGCTTACATCAGAAAACACTTTGGTAAAATTCTTCATATCCCTGATTTTGGTATTATCCAGCGCTTTAGTGATGGCGTCGAAGGCATCAAGATATGGAATCCTTTTCGATTTAATAACTGCCGACAAGCCATTGTGGGCCGGACCATAGTGCTTTTTTCTAAGCAAAATAGATTTAAAAATATGCTCGGCAGAGTCGAGCCGCATGCCTCTATCCAGATCAAATGCGCTATAATAAATCGATGCCCTGTGCATTAACGGCAAAACAGAATTGCTGTATTGATTTTCTACCGCCCTGGTAATCTCTATTGCGCCTTGCACATCATTGCTTTTTATTCGCTGATCGGCCCTTAAAAGTGCTTTTCTCACCTCTTCATCATTGGCTTCTGCATAATCTGCATAGGTTAAATTGGTATGCCCATTGCCCCAATGCCAGTGAGTTTGATAATGAAGGGGATTAATTGCCAGTGCCAGTTCCCACTGGGCAGCCATGGCATTTAACTGTGTTGCATCTACCCTTCTCCATATTGCATAACCGTAACTGAATCTTGCATCTGCATTGAAAGGATCCAATTCAAGTGATTTAATTAATGGTTGTTCGGCCTTTTCAGGATGTTGATCCCAAAAATAAACATCGGCTTCCAACAGATAGGCTTTAGCACTTTTTGGATTTCTCTGCTGTATCTCTTTTGCAATCTGCAAAGCCGTTTCGTATTCCTTTTTAAGCAGCTTAACCCTGCCAAGTAAAAGTGCTGCATCTTCGCTATCCGGATTACTTTGAAGCACTTGCTTTGCTGTATTTTCAGCCTTTAATAAGCGCCATGCCTGTATCTCCAAAAAGCCTTTTATGAGGAGCGCTTTTTCATTTTTCCGTTCTTGTTTTAGTACCTGAAACATTATAATTTCAGCCTCTTTGTATTTATTATTTAAGATTAAGTAATTACATTTAAGTAACTGGTAATCTATGCTATTATGACTTGAATATTTAATCAAACTATCAGCTGTTTCCCACATTCCAAGCTCAAGCATACGACTAATTACAGGCACCGCATCCGTAGCAGTTTTCGCCTGCAAAACAAGTTGCTTCTTAAGTTTTATCAACTCCGTAAAAACTTGTTCTGTACTATCGGGATTAATAGACTGAGACCTGATTGCACCTATATTAATGACAAGGAATAAAATCAGGGAGAAACAGAATCTTTTCATATTTATCCTAAATATAATAAATTACTAGATAGGGTGCTTTTAAAGCGACTGTGGTAATATAATGCGAATCGTCATCCTGAACTTGTTTCAGGATCTCTCAAGAGAAAGGAAACCTTGCTGGCGCGAGATGCTGAAATAAATTCAGCATGACGGAAGCTTTAAGGCAAAAAGCTTAAAACAATCTGGTACGAAATGTGTTAGTGATTAAGTAAAAAACATCTATTATGAATTATAAAAAATTAATATCTAGCCGTTTGTCCAATTTCCCGACTATGCCAACTGACAAATCTGGAGCAATAGTTGGATTATTAGCTGGTTTAGCGGTAGGTGCTGTTATAGGAGTACTATTTGCTCCTGACAGTGGAAAAAGAACAAGAGAAAGAATATCTGATAAAGCGCTAGACCTTGCAGATAATGTAAAAGATGGTTTCCATTCCATTAAGGATAATATCAATAATGGAAAACAAAGTCTTGGAGGACTAAAAAATCAGGTTGTAGACAACGTTAAGACTAAGGTGAACTCAGTATCTCAAGAGTTTAAAGAATTTAGAGATACTGAATTAGAAAAAGCGAAATCAGCAATCAAAAACACTGCTGATGATGCAAATGACGCCATTCAAAAGGCTTAATTTATGGTTTAATATCTAGAGCTATCCTTTGGTGTTTAAAAAACATTTTGGTAATGGGAACTAATAATAGTCCACATAATCCGAAGATTACAAAGGATACTCTTAAATTAAACGCATGAGCCAGATATCCAATTAATGGAGGTCCTAACAGCATTCCGGTTATCGAATAAGTAGCTATAATGGATATGGCCATCCCCGGTGAGTACTTCTTTGAAGCACCTGCCAGCGCATACGACATTGGTATTATTGACGCTGTTCCAAAGCCTACTAATGAAAAACCAATCATAGCTGTCCAGAATGTTGGAAAGATAATGGCGAGGGAAATTCCTGATACAATAAAAACAGCACTCATGATATATGTTTTTGGCATACCAAATCTTACGATGATAATATCAGACAAGAATCTGGATGTTGCCATAAATGTCATAAAGATCAGGTATCCATAAGTAAATATCGGCGCATTTAATACTTCCTGAAAGTAAATCCCACTCCAGTCGAACATCCCTCCTTCGCATATTGCGCATAAAAACACAACTATACCAAGGTAAAAGATATACGGGTCTGGCTTACTCAAAATCAACTTGTTACCCGTTTCGGACTTATCTCCTTTTAATAAAAACTGGTATGAGTATAAGGTTACCAATAACATCAACACGGCAACTATAGAAAAGTGTACTGCCAGCGTAACATTTAAGGTCAGTAAAAGTGTAGACAAGGCAATTCCTGCTATCCCTCCTATACTCCAAAATCCATGGAATGATCCTATTATCTTTTTCTCAAATCTCTTTTGTAGTGTTAGTGTTTGCGTATTTACTGAAATATTAAATATTCTGGTAGTAAAAGCGAATACACAAATTGCAAAAACAAGACTAAATGTATTGTGTGCAATTCCTATCAGCGCCAGTGAAAGCGCATTTAATGCATAGCCAACTGTTAACGGTACACGACTATTGTATTTGGAAACTAACCACCCTGAAATAGGTAGCCCGATTAAAGAACCGACCGGCATTGCCAATAGAATACTTCCTAATTCTGCTTCATTAAATCCAAAAGCGGTTTTAATCGTGGGAATTCTTGAGGCCCAGGTAGCAAAGCTAAATCCTGAAATGAAAAAGAAAAGGCTTAAGAAAAACCGATGTTTACTATTTGAAATCATTAATTTGAGATGAAAAAAAATAAAATTAATCACCCTAAAATGCAGCTAGTCGTAATTAATAGGCTACAAATGTAAACAATTCAAATTGGAGCTGAAAAAACTATTTAGCAAGTTGATCAGATTATTTCTATATGTGCAATATTGAAAATTAAACACACCCGTTCCCTGGTGCTTCCTTTACGCTGCTTCGAGGATTCTTCGAGGATGATTTGAAATACCTCAGATGCATCCTCGAAGCACGGCAGAAGAAGGGTTCAACCATAACTGAAGCATACAGATAGAATTAGCATAGATAATTTACTTAGGATTCTCCTATTTGTTTTTCCAAAAAATAACATAGCTTTACAAAAAACTTTAGGGGTGCCTTGCGCTGAGATATACCCTTTGAACCTGATGCAGTTAGTACTGCCGAAGGGAAAAGTAGAAGCAAATCTATTGCTATCTTTTCGTCCCGTTATGGGCAATCTCTATAGTTTTTCCAAATTAGCTAAAGATGGAAATAACTGTAAATCAACAAAATCACCAATTTAACAACCCTTGTTCTGTAGAACAAATGCTGTCTGTTATTAACGTTCAGGCTAAAGGTATCGCTGTAGCCATCAATCAAACCATTATTTCTAAGTCTGCCTGGGCCGAACATGAGCTAAAACATGGCGATCAGGTAATCCTAATTAAAGCCACCCAGGGTGGTTAATGCCCCAATCATGTATTAAATCAATCCTTCATTATAAATTAAAGTATTTATGAAAAGTGAAAAAACTCCAACCGAAGAAGTGATCAGCCGTAGTCCCTTCCCTGCCTCACGTAAGATTTTTGTAAAAGGACAATTGCACGATATTGAAGTTGCCATGCGCGAGATCAGCTTAAGCGATACCAAAATCCACAATGGCTTCGGTTTAACAGAACCAAACCCTCCGGTAACAATTTATGACACCAGCGGCCCCTATACCGATCCAAATGCACATATTGATGTAAGAGAAGGTCTGCCTAGATTAAGAGAAAAATGGATAACCAACAGACAAGATGTTGAGCAGTTAGATCACATTTCTTCTGATTATGGTCAGCAGCGCCTGGCCGACAGCAAATTGGATTCGTTGCGTTTTGCTTATATCAACAAACCTTACAAGGCAAAAAATGGCGCTAATGTTTCTCAAATGCATTACGCAAAAAAAGGCATCATTACTGCCGAAATGGAATACATTGCTATTAGAGAAAACCAAAGAATAGATCTTTTAAATGAGCAACTGGGTGCACAATACGCTGTAATGAGTCATCAGCATAAAGGTCATAGCTTTGGCGCAAATACCCCAAAGGGATACATTACCCCAGAGTTTGTTCGTCAGGAAGTGGCTTCGGGCAGGGCGGTAATTCCTTGTAACATTAACCATCCTGAATTAGAGCCAATGATTATTGGCCGTAATTTCCTGGTTAAAATCAACGCCAACATCGGTAATTCGGCCGTAACCTCTTCTATTGAAGAAGAAGTTGAAAAGGCAGTATGGGCATGCCGATGGGGTGCAGATACGATAATGGACTTATCAACCGGAAAAAACATCCACGAAACACGCGAATGGATTATTCGTAATTCTCCGGTTCCAATTGGAACAGTTCCAATATATCAGGCCTTAGAAAAAGTTAATGGAAAAGCCGAAGATTTGACCTGGGAGCTGTTTAGGGATACTTTAATTGAACAGGCCGAACAAGGTGTAGATTACTTTACTATACATGCTGGTGTGTTATTGCGCTACATCCCGCTTACGGCAAAAAGGGTAACCGGAATTGTATCAAGGGGCGGATCCATTATGGCTAAATGGTGCCTTGCACATCATAAAGAAAGCTTTCTTTATACTCATTTTGAGGAAATCTGCGAGATCATGAAGGCATACGATGTGTCCTTTTCTTTAGGMGATGGTTTAAGGCCCGGTTGTATAGCCGATGCTAACGATGAAGCTCAGTTTGCTGAATTGGAAACGCTTGGTGAACTAACCAAAATTGCCTGGAAGCACGATGTACAAACTATAATTGAAGGTCCTGGTCATGTACCGATGCACCTGATTAAAGAAAACATGGAGAAGCAACTGGAACATTGTTCTGAAGCTCCGTTCTATACATTAGGCCCCCTAACTACTGATATTGCTCCGGGTTATGATCACATCACATCAGCCATCGGTGCTGCCATGATAGGTTGGTTTGGGACTGCAATGTTGTGTTATGTTACCCCAAAAGAGCATCTCGGATTACCAAATAAGAAGGACGTTAAAGATGGTGTGATTACCTATAAAATTGCCGCTCATGCTGCCGATTTAGCAAAAGGCCATCCTGGTGCGCAGTACAGAGATAACGCTTTAAGTAAGGCAAGATTTGAATTTAGATGGGAAGATCAGTTTAATCTTTCTCTTGATCCGGATACGGCAAAGGAATTTCATGATGAAACTTTACCTGCTGACGGAGCAAAGATCGCCCACTTCTGCTCGATGTGCGGGCCTAACTTCTGCTCGATGAAGATCACTCAGGATGTTAGGGAGTATGCCGCAAAGCAGGGAGTTGATGAACAAGATGCACTGGCAAAAGGGATGGCAGAAAAATCGAAAGAATTTACAGAGAAAGGCAGCGAAATCTATTTGTAGATGAACGTAATTGTTATTGCAAATCCTTGTATGGTTGACAATGAATCAAATATAATTAATCAACTATTTGAAAGTGGATTAGATATATTTCACTTAAGAAAAGATTCATATACAAGAGCGCACTATAATCAGCTGATTTCTGAAATAGATGAGGCATATCATAGCAGGATTGCATTACATGATTATCATGAGCTTGCAGGCGACTTTGGGATTAACAGGCTGCATTACAAGGAGGCGCATAGGAAACAATTACAGGAGGCTAAAACGATGCTTAACTTTAATGACACTGTATTGAGTACATCTATCCATCAGCTTGAGGATATTAATAATTTGCAAGAATTTGACTATGCTTTTTTTGGGCCGGTGTTTAACAGCATATCCAAACCAGGGTATGCTGGTGTGCTTAATCGGGACTTTATTTTACCACAGCGTTTAAACAACACAAAACTGATTGCGCTGGGTGGAATTGATGATAAAAATGCCGAAGCGCTCAGTTTAATGGGTTTTGATGGAGTGGCCGTACTTGGATTTATTTGGAATGACCCTTCTAAAGCGATCAGTAATTTTAAACGTATACAGGAAAGATGATAGCAAACAGACCATATGCAATTAGTATTGCGGGATTTGACCCCAGTGCAGGTGCCGGTGTTTTGGCCGATGTAAAGTGTTTTGAGCAACACCATGTTTATGGCTTTGGCATCTGCAGTGCACTGACAGTGCAAACCGATAGCGAATTTTTAAAGAACAACTGGTTGGATTCACTTCAAATCATTGCACAGCTGGAGCCTTTAATGGCTCGGTTTAAGGTGTCGGCTTGTAAAATAGGACTGATAAAAGATGTCTCTGTTTTGCGAGAGGTGGTCAGTTTCCTAAGAGCTAAAGATTCTGATTTAAAGATCATTGTAGACCCGGTATTAAAGGCAAGCTCCGGTTATGAATTTCACGACTGGGCGAATGGGATGGAAATATTATCGCCTGTACTTGAACAGATAGACTTGATTACTCCGAACTACAATGAAATGCTAAGTTTAGGTGCTGAGGCAATGGATGTAAGCCATACCGCTAAGCTTTGGGCACAATACTGCGCGGTTTTATTAAAAGGAGGACATAGCATTGCTGCACCCGGCACTGATTATCTATATGAGCAGGATGATACTTATGAGTTTAGCTCGGGGGTTGATCAAATTCATCAAAAACACGGCTCTGGCTGTGTTTTATCGGCAGCGATTGCTGCAAATGTTGCACTTGGTTATCCTTTAAAACAAGCTTGCGGCAATGCTAAATTATATATCGAAAAATTCTTAAACAGTAACAATACCCTACTTGGGTACCATTCATTATGATTGATAAACTACACTACATATCACAGGAAACTGAAAACATCAGTCACTTAGATGCTATTAATAAAACACTTATTGCGGGTGCAAAGTGGATACAACTGAGGGTTAAAAACAAGCCTGAGAATGTAATTCTCGAACTGGCTATTAAGGCCAATGCACTTTGCAAAGCTTATGGAGCAAGGTTAATTGTAAATGATCATCCGTTAATTGCCCTAAAAGCTGGCGCTTATGGGTTGCATTTAGGTTTAACCGACATGCCAATTGCAGAAGCAAGAAGTATTGTAGGCGGGCAAATGATTATTGGTGGTACGGCAAACACTTTTGAGCATGTTAAACAAAGGGTTGCCGAGGGAGCTGACTATATAGGATTAGGCCCTTATCGGTTTACCAATACCAAACAAAATTTAAGCCCTATAATTGGTTTAGAAGGATATGAAGCGATTATGAAACAGGTTTCTATAGCTGGCATCACCACTCCTATTATTGCAATTGGAGGTATAGAATTGAATGATATTTCTTTGATTATGACAACTGGGGTTCATGGTGTGGCATTATCTGGTGCACTAACCAATGCAAATGATCCTGCCGCTGAGCTTGCACAAATGTACAGTGCGCTAAAGGTTTTAAACCCCATTAATAACTAACTATTATGTTAAAAATAGCAGACAAAACATTTAAATCCCGTTTGTTTACGGGAACCGGAAAGTTCAGTTCAGCTACTGAAATGGAAAAAGCATTGCTTGCTTCGGAATCGGAGCTAGTAACTGTGGCTTTAAAAAGAGTTGATCTGAAAGATAATGACGATGATATTTTAATACATCTAAATCATCCTCATATTAACCTTTTACCTAACACTTCTGGTGTCCGCAATGCAAAAGAGGCAGTTTTTGCGGCTCAAATGGCCAGAGAATCGTTAGAAACCAACTGGATTAAGCTTGAGATTCATCCAGATCCTAAATATTTAATGCCCGACCCAATCGAAACACTAATAGCCACAGAGGAACTGGCAAAACTGGGCTTTATTGTACTTCCCTACATACATGCCGACCCGGTTTTGTGTAAGCGATTGGAAGATGCTGGGACATCGGCTGTAATGCCTTTGGGCTCTCCTATTGGCAGTAATAAGGGCTTAAAGACAATAGACTTTTTAGAAATCATTATCAGCCAAAGTAATGTTCCTGTAATTATTGACGCCGGAATTGGTGCTCCTTCTGATGCTGCAAAGGCTATGGAAATTGGTGCTGACGCGGTTTTGGTGAACACTGCCATTGCAGTTTCACAACATCCTGAACAGATGGCCAGAGCTTTTAAGATCGCCGTAGAGGCCGGAAGAATGGCTTTTGAGGCTAAACTTGGTTCTGTTAATTTACATGCTGTGGCCAGCAGCCCATTAACCTCATTTTTAGATGACTAACTTCACCAACCTCTTCCAATCCTGCAACTGGGACGAGACCAGTAAAAGCATTTATGCCAAAACTAGTGTTGATGTGGAGCGTGCCTTAAATTCTTCTCAAAGAACATTAGAAGACTTCAAAGCGCTTATTTCGCCCGCAGCGGCTCCATATCTGGAACAAATGGCACAGATGAGTCAGCAGTTAACCCTTAAGCGTTTTGGTAAGGCGATTCAAATGTATGTGCCGCTTTATCTTTCTAACGAATGCAATAACATTTGCACTTATTGCGGATTTAGTTACGACAATAAGGTAAGAAGGAAAACGCTGTCTTCGATGGAAATTATGCAGGAAATCGCCGTAATTAAAGACATGGGATATGACCACGTGTTGCTGGTTACCGGCGAGGCGAACCAAACCGTGCATACCGAATATTTTAAAAAAGTATTGGAACTTATTAAGCCTCACTTTTCTCATATATCGATGGAAGTTCAGCCATTGGATACTGAAGATTATAAAGAACTTACACCCTATGGGTTAAATACGGTTCTTGTTTATCAGGAAACTTATCATCAGGATGATTATAAAAAACATCACCCAAAGGGGAAAAAATCCAATTTTCAGTATAGATTGGAAACGCCGGATAGATTGGGACAGGCCGGAATTCATAAAATGGGATTAGGCGTGCTTATAGGTTTGGAAGATTGGCGAACAGATTCCTTTTTTACAGCAATGCACTTAACTTATCTTGAAAAAAGGTACTGGCAGAGTAAATACAGCATCTCATTTCCGCGTTTACGTCCATTTAGCGGCGGCTTGGAGCCTAAAGTTGTGATGAACGACAAAGAGCTGGTACAACTTATCTGCGCTTATAGAATATATAATGAGGAAGTAGAATTATCAATTTCTACACGTGAATCCATCGTTTTTAGGAATAATATTGTGAAATTAGGGATCACATCTATAAGTGCAGGTTCTAAAACTAACCCTGGTGGGTATGCCGTTGAGCCACAGTCGTTAGAACAATTTGAGATTTCTGATGAGCGCAACGCAAAAGAGATAGCCCAAATGATTAGTTCCCAAGGTTATGAACCGGTATGGAAAGATTGGGATGTCAGTTTAACAAAAAACTAATTAACCATGGATAGCGCTGAATTAAAGAGATATAAC
>NZ_JBFTKO010000033.1:0-26760 GCF_056395985.1 Pedobacter sp. 05T44 | reverse complement strand
ACCATGGATAGCGCTGAATTAAAGAGATATAACAGACAGATTCTATTACCAGAACTGGGTATAGAGGGTCAGCAAAAGCTAAAAGCTGCCAAAGTATTGGTTATTGGAGCCGGTGGCCTGGGTTCTCCGGTGTTGCTTTATCTTGCCGCAGCCGGCATAGGCACAATTGGTGTTGTTGATCATGATACTGTAGATGAAAGTAACTTACACAGACAGATACTCTTTAATACTACTGATATTGGAAAAAGTAAAGCAGATACCTCAGTAAATAAGCTGCAGCTACTTAATCCGCATGTTAATCTCGTTTCCTACCCTTTTAAAATTGAACTGGATAATGCCAATTCGTTAATTCAGGATTATGATCTCGTAGTGGATGGGTCTGATAACTTCCCTACCCGTTATCTGGTTAATGATACCTGCGTTGCTTTAAACAAACCATTGGTATTTGGTTCTATCTTTAAATTTGAAGGTCAGGTATCTGTATTTAATTATAACGGAGGTGTGGATTACAGGGCGTTATTTCCTGAACCACCGGCTGCTGATGAAGTCCCAAATTGTGATGAAGGTGGCGTAATTGGCAGCTTACCGGGGATAATAGGCAGCTATATGGCTAATGAAACCATCAAACTAATTTGTGGTTTTGGCGAAGTGCTATCAGGTAAATTACTCATTCTTAATGTGCTCGACAATTCTTCATTGATCCTTAATATAGGAAAAAGTGTAAACGCCATTGACTCTAATTCAACTTCTGATAAGAAATTTGAGTCGGTTTATGAATCAGTTGCCTCGACTGCTGCTAAAAATGGCTATGAAGAAATAAACCTGGAAGCATTTGAATATCTAAAAGAAAAAGATTCTTCTCTGTTTTTAATTGATGTACGAKAGGATTTTGAATTTGATGAATACAATATCGGTGGATATAATTTCCCATTATATGAGCTTAATGATCATTTGCATTCGATCCCTGAAGATAAAAAAATTGTGCTTTGCTGCACCAGTGGCTTAAGAAGTAAAATTGCTTATAACTTGCTAAAAACAAGAACAGATGCTCAAATCTATATTCTGAGTCTTAATAAATAAAATATTTTTTTTCAATATTTCAACCACTATATATTCTTTTCTATATAGACTTTCAGTGTAGATCTACAATCTTAAATAACTCATAAAAAAACTCAAAAAGTTCAAAATGAAAAAACAGATTGCAAATAAAAACAGTACAAGTAAAAATCAGATACCAGTTAAAAAGATTCACGACAAAACAGGACCAAAGAAATTCAAAATTCTTGAGTTAACGAACAGTTTGACTCATAGTGCATATAAGGCTATGAGAAAAGAGCTTCCGAAGAGAATTGGCAAGTGTATTAATACATTAGACAATTACAGTTATATATCCACAGACTCAAAGGAAGACATCCCTTATCATGTTGCACTCGAAATTGAAAAGTATTTTTGCATACAGCCGGGCTCACTTAGCAATTTACCCATTCAGTAATGCTACCTTTGCAGTTCATAAGTAAATACAATCATTTCTGGTTTATCGGAAATGATTCAACATAGTGACCATGATAGCAATAGGACAATACAACGATTTAAGAATAATAAACAAAACAGAAGCCGGCCTTATTTTAACCGAAGGAGATAAAGAAGTATTACTTCCTTATAATGATGTTCCAAAGAATGCCGAAATAGGCGACAACATAACCGTATTCGTTTATGTTCATAAAGATGGCAGGTTAATGGGTACTACCAAAAAGCCATTGGCTTGTGTGGGTGATTTTGCTTATTTAACTGTTGTTGATGACAGTGAAGATGGTGCTTTTATGGATTTGGGTCTTGATAAGGATATATACGTTCCTAAAAGAGAGCAGAAACGTCCAATGTTTAAAGGAGACCGCCATGTAGTTTATATTTTTCTTGATGAAAGCAATGACCGTATGGTTGCATCTTCCAGGTTAACCAACTTTGTTGAGGAAGAAGATATAGATTTAGAAGAGGGTGATGAAGTAAGCTTACTTATTGTGGACCGTTCTGATCTTGGATATAATGCAATTGTTGATAATAAGTATATTGGGTTGTTGTACACTAACGAATTGTTTGATGTGCTTAATCCAGGTGAACTAAGAAAAGGTTGGATCAAGAAGATCCGTGTTGAAGGCAAGATTGATTTAAGTCTGCAACCAATGGGCTATGGTCATATTCTTGATACAAAGGATAGCGTTCTGGAAGAATTAAAAGAAAGTGGCGGCGTAATTGCTTTAGGCGACAAAAGTACTCCAGAAGAAATATATGCGCGATTTAAAATCAGTAAAAATGCATTTAAGAAGGTAATTGGTGGGCTATATAAGGACCGCTTGATTACCATTTCAGATCATGAAATAAAGATACTGATTGATCACGAGGCAGAGTAAAATAAAAAAAGGCCATTAAATTCAAATGGCCTTTTTTTATTTTAAAAGTTAAATCCTATTGAAAAATATGGCATTGTTGCCTCTCTCGAGAATCCGAGTGTTGCCTGTATCAAAAGTACTTCGCCAGGGAGCACATACAAGCCACCGCCATAACCATGGTGCCATCTTGCAGATGACTCTCCTTTTTCCCATACCCTACCTACATCGTTAAAACCAATCATCCCAACAGTTCCGGGAACCAGATAGGAAGTAAAATTAAACAGCTTTAATCTCATATCAAGGTTATGGTAAGCCATAGTGGTCCCCGTAAATCTTTTGCTGTTAAAACCTCTTAAACTATTAACACCGCCAATTTGCATGTGCTGGAAGAAAGCCGGATCGCCCACAACAGTCCCTGCTCCTATTCTATTTGCAAACACTAAACCTGATTTCCCAGGATTAATGTAGAAACGGAATTCTGTAGTTACAGATCCATAACGATCGTTGGTTTTATCAACCCGTTGCTGAGCGGTTAAAGACGTTTTCCAGTACAACCCTTTTTTAGGATTTGCAATATTATCACGACTGTCGTAAGTCCATCCCGCTACAAAACCGGCGTAGTACTTATCTGAAAATATCTCTTCTTCCGGATGGGCGGCATTATAATCATTAAAGAAACGTTCCTCATTTCCAGATGCTGTACTTGTATAAAATGATCCCAATACTCCGCCTTCAATTTTTAAATACCTGGTGAGTTTTCTACTGAGCCTTACATCTACATTTAAATAGTCGTAACGATTTCTGTAATAAGAAATCCCATCTTCTCTATCTGGTCCCTCATCATCATCGTTATCCAAATCGAGATATTGTGAATTGTTTCCAATGCCAAAGAAGTTACTTAAGTTGTTAGGTCCCAGCAAATTTGCATGTACTACAAGATCATTATTACCTACGGCCTTTTTAAAATCACCAAGATAGTCTAGAATAAACGATTTCCTACCAGTAGAGTAATTGGCCCAAAACTCATGTTTTGAAGCATATGGCTCCTTTCTAAAGCCTTGTTTTTCTATGATGTAACCCAAACCAATCTGTACACCCTGATCAATGTTATAATTAAAATTAAAAAGCGGCCCGGACCTATCGTATAAGAACGCATTCTTATCAAACCTGTTTACCAGGGTATCATTTGCAAGGCGCATCTTTGTCTTTGTTTTATCCGGTAATTCATTTGATTCGTCAGAACGATCATAAATGAAGGGCTTATTTGAAACATCTTGTGCAACCTGGAACTTATCTGCATCGCTCCCTCCAATCATCCTAACTTTTATCTTAGTGTTTTCTTTTCCCCTTACGGAAAATACATCTTCACCTGCCATTCCAAACAACCTAACCTCTTTGGTTATATTAGGGTCAAATGTTCTTTTATATACCAATCTTCCATTCTTGCCCTCCTTATTGATATTATATACCGTAACTTCAACATTTCCGTTATCGGTGTAATTAACATCAAAAAACTCTTTTTTATCAGAGGTAGGTACGTCAACATTTATGGATAAAAACTTATAGTACTGTAAAGCAAGCGTATCCAGTTTATCTCTTCTTGATATAAAGTGACCAATTAACTGACTACCACTAAGCTTAAATATTGTATCTGGCATTTGCCTGAAAGACGTATTAATAAGTTCAGTAGTTAGTTTTCCCTGAACAAACTTAACAGCATCCTTCCAGTCCTGTTCGCTAAGCTCGTTTAAAAAATACCTGTCAAAGTACCGCTCATTAAAGTTCCAATGATTTACATCTCTGATATTGTCACTATAAGGCTGCAAATGAGATTTGAGCCATTGATGGTTAAGAACCCATGGAAATACACCTGAAGTTTTATAAAACACCTTATCCCTATCTCTGGGAACAGGAATATAGGTGGTTTCACCCTTTTCTTTCTGAGCCAGCCAGCGCCAGTTATCTTCATGCCTGTCCCAGTCTCCCAAAACAAAATCCAGTAATCTGGCCCTAAGTGTTAGCTTCTGGTCTGATGTATGATCATTGTCTTCCTGTATTTTACGCTGTACTTTAGCTGTGTTGTCGGTTTCTTCTTCAAAAGGCGACCTTGGTTCCAATAAATAAGCGGCGTTTGCAAATTTTTCTCTATACTCTCCAAGTCCCGGATCATCTGCTACGTATACGATCTCTGGTTTAGAATGKGCAAGCTCAAGCGCTTCTGCCAAAGGAGGAACAATTAACGCCGCAAAAGGGTGATTAGTTGAAACCTGGTCCTGAGCAACGTCTTTTGCGATAGTTGGCCTTAAACTTTCAGGCAAGCCCTGTTCCGGATACTTCTGTATTGTTCTTAAAGCGTACTCTCTGCCCGTCGGATCTACTAACCGTAAAGAGCGGGTTTGCATCCCCCCCCCAAGTTTAACGATCTTTAGTCCTCCTTTTTCTTTCTGAAGATCTATAATGCGAACTTTTACTGGCGTTGCCCATATTTTGCGATAACTTTCGCCCAGCCAAAACCGGTGAAAACCGCTCACGCTATTATACTCGGGTGCTATAGCAACTGTAATGGAATCTGCCTGTTTCTGTGCCTGCCCTAAAGCAGGGATAGACAAGGTAATAAAAACAGCACTTAAGAGCTTCTTTAGAGGGCGCATATTAGTTAATTATTCTTTTTAAGGTTACTCCTATCCTCAGCGCCTTTAATCCCTCTACACCTTGTAATTCTTCTATTTCTAAATATTCAAGATCATTGTTCAGTAAACCCACGTTCTGCAGCTTTTTTATATAGCCCAGATATTCTCTGGCTTCTGAACTGTTAAAATACACAATTGATATTTTACCAGGCTGTGTTAACCGCTCTGATGTGTCTTTGATATGGGCTTTATCAATCCGTTTTTTTACCATCTGATAACGAATATTGTAACTACCCTCCACATCAAATCTTTGTTCATCAATCCTAAAGCTCACATCAATAGGCTTATCGTAAACGAAAATAAGCTGTGTTGTTTCAAGAGGTAAAGAAAAATATGGACCTAAATTACTGGTTGTTTGAGCAATTTCAGCTAATACCCTCAACTGTTTCAATCGGAATGTACCAAGTAAATCTTCAGACATCGGAATTCTAGGCGCAATAGATTGTCCAAGATAAATATCAAATTCAACACCATCCGTTCTAAACTTCTCAAAATAGCTTGGATAAATATTCTGAATTTCTGTATTAAATTCATCAAGATGGCGTGTTACCGCAACATTTATCATTTGCATGCTTTTTTCGTAGCGTTCTCTGTTTTCAAATACTTTTCCGTTAACACTTGTAAGCATGAAATATCTATCTATTATGCTTTTTATTTCAGGATGTGTATCTCGCAGATGATTTAGTGAGGTTGGTATTTGTCTCTGCAAATAGTCTTCCGTTTTTAAGATTTCCCGATCTGAAAGCTCATCAAGATCTTTATATTTCCAAATTGCTGCTTCAAGGGGTATATCGCTTTCCTTACAAGCCGAAACAGTATTCCTCACAGCATTAAGTGTTTCTTCAAGAATCTCGAAATGTACATACAGATCCCTCCTAATTGCTGCATTACGTTGAATGCTTGAGTTTCTAATGTCTACAGCTCCATAAAACGGATATACATTTCTAAAGAAAATAGGTTCAATAGGCAGATTTCTGTCTCTGGCACCCGATTGTATGTAATTAAGGGCTGCTTCGTGGAAACGCCACTGAACAGAAGGCTGCAAAGCAGTGAACTTATCTGTTATTACATCCTGAATTTCGTTATTAAAATCTATAATTATGTTATGGAAGAGCTGAGCCAATAAAGGAAACGCTGCCTCTATTTTTGTAAGAGTGTTTCCATTAAATTTGGTAGAATCTTTTGTATATAACTCAAGAGCTCCAACAAGTTTTCCATTATAAAACAACGGAAACAAGGCATACGACTTAATACCTACCTCATCTAGCAGACTAAGCATAGGGTAAACTTCCGGTTCTTCGTCTGCTATATCCGGAAAAATTAATGTTCGCGGATGGTCAAGATAGTCTTCTATAAGGCTAGAATATTCAGTATCATCCATACCCTTTTCTTTTGCCAACTGAACTACCTTACTTTGAAAACCTGATTGATCATTGATCAGCAGTTTTTTGTTTAATTTAAGATAAGGTAGCATCCCAAAGTTTACTTCATCAGATCCTACAAGGGTTTTCAGCGCAGTAGCTATATCCCTGCTATGTTGTCCATTCTGAGACTCATTATGTTCAATAACGAGGTTTTTGACTGTTTCCAGGGCATACTCATCCGTAACATCAGTTAAGGTTACAATTGATATCCCCTCAATACTAAAGATATCAGGTGGTATTAGTTTTGTTAATATCTTTAGTGAGTTCCGTTCATCTTTAATATAATCTTTAACATCTTTTAAGTTATATTCAGGCAGTTTTGTTTTTGCCCTGATATCCAAAAACCTGGTATCCACATTTAAGCGGTAGTACTTCAATAAATGAGTTTTAGGATCTATAATTGATTTAATGGTGAACTTGTTATTGCTTAAAGAGAAGTTGTAAAATTTCTCAAGAATAAGATTATAAAAGGTGGCCAGAAGATTTTTATCCATTTCCTTTTTGGATGGTAAACTCAGGTCTGACTTTAAACTACACATTGACGGTTCCATGAATACACTATAAAATGCATCAGTACCATAATGAAAACATGGAGAAATAGGTGTACCTATTGCCCAGAATTGTTGACTTTCATCATTAATAATAGGCGATAATGAGGTATAAATTAATTCAAAAAGCGTAGCATAATTTTTAGCGTTCTCTGGGGGTATCGGACTTCTGAGCTCCGGATAATGATTAAATTGCTCAAGGATATATCTGTAAAAGTTAATCTTGGCTGTTTTTTCCTTGTTCGCTCTTTTTTGAATATATTCAATAAACGGATTTAGGGACAATTTAATATCCGCACCTATCGGATGTTTTCCGGGTTCCTTTATTGTTTGATTTAGATTTAATGTTATTGATTGCATTGATCTATTCGTTACAGAACCTTAATAACAACATTAAAGCGCTGAAATAAATTCTTTAATATAAATAAAAATAACTTGTCAAAGGTAGCACCTGTATTTGCATAATAGGTAAAACCTAGGTAATTATTTAATCCGATTCTGTTTGCCTCTAAGGAGTATACTTGAATTTTATAATGTTGCCGTCTGTTAACTCATCTCCTTCGTTAGAGATATACAGATTTAGATCTTTATCAAATGCAATTCCTTCAGGCTGGTTAAATATCGATGAGCTTAAATGATGGGCGGCTTTTACTTTCCATTTATCATCAGTAATAACCAATAGTTTACTTACCGATGAAATAATATACCATTCATTTGTTTTAGGGTTTTTGGCCATTGCTGAAGCCCGCAAGTCGTTTTTAAATTTAGGATAAACAGCCTTAAGTTGTTTTAAATCAATCTTAAAACTACCTGAGGCAATTAATGTATCCTGAGCTGGTTGATAATCTAATATATACCCTGTTGCTTTTTTGGCTTTTTTATCCTCTGGGCAGTTTTTACATAAGATATATAACTTGCTGGTAGCAGCATCGGCATACAAGCTTTCGTATTCAGCTTTTGGCACCAGGTGCTTAGATTCCTTTACAAGGTCAGATTTTTCTTTGATTGCCTCAGAAAAAGGAAAAGAATAAAGGGCTCCACTACTTTTGAGTACAAAAACCCTATCATGAAATATACTGACATCTTCATAATCTCCTCTGGAGCCAAATTTCATATTCTTTTGTTCTTTCACATCCCATTTTTGCCTGAACAATTTACCTTCTTCATCCTGAATGCTATAGATCGTATCGCTATTACTGTCGTGAAAGGCAATACCTGATATTTCAAGCAAACTCGATGGCATATTGAACTTATCAGGTTTAGTTAAGTCATAACCCTTTGGGCTTGTATATTTCCCTAGTGGGCTTTTACATGCGTAGGTTCCAAAAAGAGCTAACAAAATAACAATACATAAACACTTAGAGTAGATTCGTTTCATAAATAATCGGGATTTATATTGTATCAGTATCTTTTAGAAATTTATAAATAGATTCCTGAGCGTTATCATGTAACTGTAAGTTAACTATTTTCATTATAATTTCCTTCAACTTAGCATCATATAATGGGAAACATACTTCAATTCGGCTATAAATATTACGGTTCATCCAATCTGCAGATCCCATAAATATTTCTTTATTACCATTATTTTCAAAAATAAAAATACGTCCGTGTTCAAGGTAGCGGTCTACAATCCGGGTTACGGTAATATTTTCACTTAATCCGGCTTGTCCTGGTATTAAACAACAGATTCCTCTTACAATAAGTTGTACTTTCACTCCTGCTTGCGATGCTTCATAAAGTTTAGAGATCAGGATCTTCTCTTCCAGATTATTTAATTTTATAGTAATACCATTGATTAATCCCGCTTTTGCATTTTCTATTTCTCTTTGTATAAGATCAAGGAATTTTTGCTGTAAATTAAATTGGGCTACCAGCAAATGCTTAAAATCTATCAGATCTTCTGGTCCTGGCGCCTTTTTATTCTTACGCAAAAAACCGAATAGGGATTCGAGCTCTTTAAGCATCGGCTGATGGGAAGTAAGCAGAATTTGATCTGTATAAAACCTTGCGGTTGATTCATTTAAATTTCCGGTAGCCAGCAAACCTACAAACTCTTCTTTTCCACTTATAACCCGCTTTACAAGAGCAACTTTGGCATGTACTTTTAAATCAATACTACTATAAACAATCTTTACTCCCGCAGCTTTCATTTGTTTGGCCCATTTGATGTTATTGGCCTCATCAAATCTGGCTTTTAGCTCGACCAGCGCTACTACTTTTTTGCCATTTTTTGCCGCTGTCATCAAGGCGCTTACAATTCTGGAATTATTTGCAACCCGGTAAAGTGTAGTATAGATTTCTTCGACAAATACATCATTTGCGGCCTCATTAAAAAACCTGAGTATTGGGTTGTAACTCTGATAAGGGACATTTACAAGTGTATCTCCCTTTAAAATCAGATTAAACAATGTATCAGTCTCCGGAATAAGTACAGAAGATATTGAAGGCCATTTTGGATAGCTGAACTCTGCTCCATTCAATGGAAAACTATTCAGGTCTTTTAAATTGTGGTACCCTCCTCCTTCAACAACCGAGGCATTGCCTAGCTTTAATGCATATATCAAGCGATACAAACTCCTTAAAGGAATTCCTGGTTCAATTAGAAAACGCGTTGCAAAACCGAAATCACGGGTTTCCAGCTGACGTTCCAAGACAGTTGTAATATTTTCCTCTGTGGCATTACCAATCTTTAGTTCTGCATCACGGGTAATTTTAAGATTGAATACACCCTCTATAGTATCATTTGGAAAGAGGTATGATAAGTTATGCTTAATGATGTCTTCCAAAAAAACAACGTATTTATGCCCATCATTCTCTAATGCATACAAGCGTTGTAAACTCTCTGATGGAACATTGATCAGTTCCAATCTTTCAGCACCAAGTGCATCTTTCAGAATAACTAACTGATAGAGTTTATTGTTTTCGGCAAAAAAATCGGTAAGGTCTTTATCAATACAAATTGAATAAATGTAAGCCAGTACTTCGTTAAAGAACAGGTTTACGATCTGATCTGCTATTTGTGGAGGGATGGGTTTGTTATAAATCCAATGTATATCGTTATTGGTCAGTTGCGGAAGTATTTGGTCTGCAACGATTGCTCCAAATTTTCTTTGCTGCCTGTTAATTTCTGTTTTGGCAAGCTCATAGTTTCCCTGACCATCGATATTGTGCCGGTACTCATCAACAGCCATCAACACCGGCATCCTTACCCGATAAAATTCATCCAGATTAGATGAATAAATAGAGAGAAATTTAATCCTTTCTAAAATTGGAACGGTATCCTTTGCTGCTTCCAGAAGCACCCTTTCATTAAACCCAAGCCAGCTTAGATCTCTGTTATAAAACACCGCTTCTCCCATAAAGTTATTACATTGTTACCAGAGCAGACGCAATAATAAAGGCTAATACGGCTGCAACAATACCAAACATAAAAACATTGTAGGCAATTCTTAACAACCTGTATTTACGACCTAAAACTACACCCTGGGCGTATACGTCTTTTATCAGACTACCGTATAAGAAATCACGATCATCCATCATTTTAATCATCCCGCTTTCATAGTCCGGCAAACTCATCCGGTAGAAATTACCGAAGAACAGTAGGTTCACACGTTTTTCCTTAATGTCGTCTGGTGTAAATACACCCGTCGGAATTGAGGGTCTGGTGGCAAGTATAGAAAACACCATAGTAACCACGCAAATGATTAGCAGAAGTAGTGTTGGAATAATCAGATGAGGGTTATCTTCGAGTTTACGCAAGAGTACACTTAAAATAACCGAGAGGATAATTGAATTGGTAGATATCATTATATGAGCCTTATTATCGGCCATATCGCTTAAACGCTGATGGTTTGTGGAGGTGATTCTGAACATAGTTTCAATGCCACGCCCGGGCTTATCACTTTTATTCTTTTTATCTCCTTTTGTTTCTTTTTCTTTAGAATCTTCAATTTTAGAAACTCCCGTTATATCCACGTTTTGTTCTTTTATGAGTTTATTTTCCAGTTCAGCAAGATTTTCTGCTTTCTTAGCATTAAGCAGCTGCTGGCAAAATTCGGTATGGTAATGGTGTGCTTTAAATAGCGCTATTGTTTTAATTCTCCAGTTAGTCTTGTCAATTTTATGCTTAACAAATGCCTCGGCTTCTTTACGCATTAACCTATTGCGTTCTTTAAACCTATCACTTCCCAGATGAAAAAGATCTGCATCACAAACAATTTGCTGCAACAGTCCCTCTGGGTTTTGAGGCATCTTGGTAGCCATAATACAACCTTTTACCTGATCAATTACTTCTGGAGAAACATCTTTATCAGATAAAAAATCGTTGGCTAAATCCGCTCCTTTTATTTCATGCTGAGTGCAATCAAAAAAATATCCCATATCATGAAACCAACTTGCGGCAACAACAATAAAGAAATCCTGGTCAGATAGCTGGTAATGGTTAGCAATTCTAACTACGTTTTCAACAACCTGTTCCGTGTGATGTAAATTATGATAAATAAAACGTTCGTCTTCGTGAGACTGAAACAAGCTTGCAACATGCGCTCTGAGCAGATCTAATAATTCCCGGTATTGCATTTTTCAGTAGTTAATAGGTACTTTATTAATTGTATAAATATGGTGTAAGTATAGCTAATCTGCAAATTTTAGTTTAGCCTTCATCAGAAAAACATTATAAGGTTTCCACATAGACATCAGAAAATAGAATTCATCGCTATTCTCATTTACCGGATGCATAAAGGCGCCATACAATCCCGGATATTCCGTTGCCTTTACTAGTGTTTTCTCGGAGCTCCAGGGTCCTGTAATGTTTTCAGCATCTCTCAATACAATTTCGGCTTTCTTTTCATTTAAATAAGTGATTATCCAGCGTTTAAACTTTTTATTGTATGCTAGCGAAAGCTCGCCTAAAGGTGCTTCAATTACCGCATCGGCACTACTCTCATCATTTTTAACCCAGCCCTTTGTTGTGCTCCAGTATTCGTAAGCGGTTTGCTTTAAAATGTCACTTTCCTTAAAACGGGCAAGGTGAGCTGATCCCCACCGGCCCGGAACGGTTCCTATCATATACACAAAACCATCTTTTTTAGCGTAAGTTACCTGAGCAAAATTACTTAAAGCCCCAAAGCGTATCTCATTACATTTAACCCAATTCTGACCATTGTTTGTAGATTTATATAAGCCAGAATAGTTTGTAGTCCAACTTCCAATGTTACCCCACTTTCTTACATCCATATAATGAACGTAATCTGTACCCGCAGCATGTATTGCCGCAGTTGGAATGGTTGTATGGCTGCCAGTACCATCAATAATATGCGGACTTGGAACAATCTGGTGCGCTACCATACCATCAAAAGTAAGCCCGTCCCCAAGATTTTTATCGCTCGATAACCCCAATACGTTTGACCGCCAATTGCCCGCTTTCCCTGGTCCACCCTCATTTACCACTTTAAAATCGTTACCATAAGTATCACCAAAAAAGAAACCTACTTTTCCATTCCCCATTTTCCAGGCTATACCTAAATCTGTACCTCCTACATCGTAAAGTTCATTTGTCTTATTTGGATTGGGCAAGGTTTCACCTGAAATGGTTTTACCTGTTACACGAGCCACTCGCTCCAAACTAATTGGAACAATATCTCTTTTTGCCGCTCTAAATGCATAAAATGATACTGACAACAAACTTCCTGTCAGCACAAGTATCCCGTTTCCGATGTATTTATTTTTTAACATATATCTATTAACCTAATAATCCCAATAAATCCTTTTTAGTCAGTGTCTTGAATATCGACTCTTCTGTTTTTATCAAATCTGTAGCCAAATCTTTCTTGCTGTCCTGCATCTTCATAATCTTCTCTTCAATTGTATCAGGGCAAATTAATCTTACCGCCACAACATTTTTTTGCTGCCCGATGCGATAGCTTCTGTCTATCGCCTGATTTTCAACTGCCGGGTTCCACCATGGATCAATGAGGTAAACATAATCGGCCTGAGTTAGATTCAAACCCGTGCCCCCTGCCTTTAAACTAATTAAAAAAACACGAATATTCGGGTTATCCTGAAAAGACCCAACCACTGCAGATCTGTTTCTGGTTTGACCTGTTAAATATTCAAAACCAATATTTCTATCAACAAGCTCTCGCTTTACCAGATCAAGCATAGTTACAAACTGAGAAAATACAAGAATCTTATGATGAGGAGACTTATTTTCTATCTGTTCAATTAATACATCCAATTTAGAGGATGTATTTTCATGTTTGCCTTCTTTTAAAATTGCCGGCGAGTTACAGATTTGCCTTAATTTTGTAATTCCCTGTAAAACATGCATACTACTCTTGGCAAGCTCATCTTCAGATTTACCTATCAGATAGTCACGAATTTCTTCCTTATTGGCTTCATAAATATCGCGCTGCTCTGCCCCCATTTCACAATATATCACCATTTCGGTTTTATCAGGAAGTTCTTTGGCTACCTGCTCTTTTGTGCGCCTAAGTATAAATGGATTGATCTTTTTTTGTAGTTCCAGAGCACTTCTTGTATTTTTAAACTGATCTATCGGCACTGAATAAAGTCTCTTAAACTGCTGCTTGGTTCCAAGCAAACCAGGGCAGGCAAAGGACAGCTGCCCATATAAATCGAAAGTATTGTTCTCTATCGGCGTTCCGGTAAGCACAACTTTATTTCTCGATCTCAATAAGCGAACGGCCTTATAACGTTGCGATTCCGGATTCTTAATTGTTTGTGATTCATCAAGAAAAATATAGTTGAACCTATATTCTTTAAGGAACCTGATATCAGCCAATAGCGTTCCATACGACGTTAAAATGATCTCGTAATTATCGAAATCATGAACTACCTTGGCCCGGTCTGAACCATATACAATCCGTATTTTTATGGACGGCGCAAACTTCTCTACCTCCTGTTGCCAGTTAAAAATAAGTGAAGCAGGAACTACCACTAAATTGGTATTATGATGACCTTTCTCTCGCTGTGAAAGGATGAATGCAAGTACCTGTATGGTTTTACCCAATCCCATATCATCTGCCAAACAAGCTCCAAAATTAAAACCATCTAAAAAATTCAACCAGTTTAAGCCTTCTCTCTGATATCCACGTAGCGTGGCATTAAGTCCTGAAGGAACTTCTACTTCTTTAATAGATTCAAAATCAGACAACTTAGAGCGATAAAGTTTCATTTCATCTTTAACAACTTCATCTAGTTGCTCCAGTTCATACAATTCGTCAACCGAAGCATAATTAATTTTTGAAGTACGAATAGTTTCTTCCACTACCTCTCCTGCACTAAAGTAGCCTGTAAACTTCTCAATCCATTCATCAGGCAATATCCCTAACGTGCCGTCATCCAATTGAACAAACTTACTTTTGTTGCGGATTGAACGATGCAGATGTTTTAATGAAACCGCCTGCTTATCAAATTTAACTTTTACTGAAGTCTCAAACCAATCTATACCACTGATCACGTTAATAGAAATATCAGCTTTGTACGGGTTTAAGTTATTGTTCTTTAATTCATTAAAACCAAGAATTGTTATCCCTTTATTTCGCCATGCCTCAAAAGCATTTAGGAACCAGTTATCTTCTGTAAATCTCTTTTTATGGAGGTAAAAGCAGTCAGCATGTGCTTGTTCCGGTAATTCCTGTACCTGTTCATAAAAGAACGGGTGCTCTCTTGAAATATTGGATATAAACTGGAACTCTGTATCCTCATCTCTATTTAATGTAAATATGTTTCCTCTTTTATCTTTGGCTCTAATTTGCTTTTTAGAAAGTATCGGAATTTCCAGACTGCCATATCTGATAACAGGTGTAACCAATACAAAATCTTCTGATTCAGATAAATAGATGATCTGTTCATTATCGAGATCAAATCCCTTTTCTTCTATTTGTTTTTTGGTGGCTGTTTTTAAATAAGAATAATTGATCTTAACCTTATCTTCTAATTTAGAAAGTATGTTTTCCTGAAACAGTTCAAATTCTGATCTGTGTACTACAATAATATCATTATGCTGTTTAAAAAATGCCAGCACGCTCAGGAAGTGGGGATTGTTTATCAGATAAAGTGTGTTGCTCCATTGAATAAAATAATGATACTTTACCTTAAGCATATCCAAAGAGAAAGGCTTATTTTCCAGCAACAGTTTTGCCGAAATTTCAAAAAAATCTCCTTTTTCATCTACTGTTAAAGTAAGATCAACCTTTAAAACCTTTAGCTGTCCCGGTATAATAGATGATGCGGTAATATTCGTTGAAACCTTCTCGTCATGAAGGTATACTTCAAATCCCAATGGATTTTTAGCCATTGCTTTAAGTCCTTCCAGATCAGATTCTGATTTACCTGCATCGTAGTTATTTCTGAACTTTGAAATACCGGTATAAAATTTCAGCTCCTCCTGACTATCTGTTTTCCAGATCATGTCAGTCGGATCAATAAAAGTAAGTGGGTTTTTAGGTTTTCCGTTTAAAGTAATTTCAGCTTCTGCAAGTTCTACTACCAAATGTCTGTAAAAACGATGTTGACTAAATATCAATATCATTTTTGTATTTCCCTTTGTTTCGGATACAGGTAGCTTAACATTTTGCTTGGCATTTAAAATCGGCTTCAGCGTAGAGAAGTCAAAATTTTCCGAGTTGTATCCTTCTTTTTCCGTCATTCAACAATGTAATAGCAATGTGCTAAAGATAAGAATAAAATAGCGCTCTAACGTTTCTACAAAGCGTTACAGATTAAGTCTTTTCCAGGTATTTAATAACAGACATAAGATCCTGATCGCCAAGACCTCCTTCATTCATTGCTGCACTAAAGGTATTCAAAAGTGGTATTGATAATGGCGAGGAAAGGCCGGCTTCTTTTGCCAACTTTAAATCTTTAACAATATACTTAAGCGCAAAGGCTGCCGGATAATTGTTATTTAAAACTGATGGCGTTTTAATTTTAATAATTCCATTTCCACACGCGCCCTCATTAATAATGGTTAACATATTTTCTTTGCTTATTCCATTTTGTTCTGCAAAAAGAACAGTCTCAGCAAGAGCTTGTATATTGATACCAAGCAGGTAATTGATTGCTAGCTTTGCCGAACTACCCGCTCCGGCTCCACCTAAGTATAAAGAAAGTTTTCCCAATACATCAAAAAGAGGTTTTGCCTTATTATAGTTCTCAGCACTTCCGCCAACCAGAATAATCAAGGTTCCATCCTGGGCTGGCTTTACACTTCCGGAAACCGGAGCCTCAATAAATTTCATCTTATGTTTTTCAGAAAGAGCAGATAAATATCTTGATGTTTCCGGAGCGACAGTACTCATATCAATTAACAATTTACCTGAGTTTTCTCCAGATAAAAGGCCATTGGTTTCATTATAAACTTCCTTTACAGCATGATCATCAGATAACATGGTAAAAACAACATCACAAGAATCAACCAATTCACGCAGATCTTTAGCAGATTGCGCGCCTGCACTTGTCAATTCCTTTTCTTTATCCTTATTCCTGTTGTAAACTCGTACTTCGTATCCTGCCCTCAGCAAGTTTGCAGCCATAGCACTGCCCATATTGCCAAGCCCAGCCCAGCCAATCTTCAAATTATTCATATTTTATTTAATTAGTTGGGCAACGGCCTAACCATAATATCTTTATAATAGATTACACTACCCGGATCATGCCCCTGTAAAGCAAAGGTACCGTCAGAAATAGCTTTGCCTCCAATATTTTCCTTTGCAACATTATCCGGCTCAGTATATTCGACAACCGTTTTCCCGTTTATTTTAATGGTAACGTTTTTATCTTTAACCATGATATATTCTTCATACCATTCATTGTCTTTTACGTAAGTTTCTTTCACATCCTGAACTGCATATAAGCTTCCTGTTCTTCGCCAATCACTGTGAGAGTTGTTTACCTGAACTTCGTGACCTTTACCCGGGAATCCCTCCTGCTGGAAAGCGGTATGGAAATAAATCCCTGAATTTGCACCAGGCTTAGTCATTACTTGTGCTTTAAATTCAAAGTTTTTAAAATTATGATTACTTACTGAACCATCATAAAATAAATGAGAAACAGGCCCGGCCACCTTTATCGCACCATTTTCTATTGTAAAGGTMTCGGGATTTTGATTTTTTTTCCAGCCGTTAAAAGTTTTGCCATCGAACAAACTAATCCAGCCGTCTGATTTCTGTTGCTTTACGCTAGAACATGACAATAAAAAAATAGAGAGAGAACACAACACAAGGATTTTTTTCATTGCCGTATAATTTAGATTAAGTAATAAGGTGTACCAGTTAAATTAGTATATATGCTAAAGGTACACAAATTAGCTTTTTTTTAAAGGTTCAATTAAGCTATATTTATCTTCTTAAATGAAGGAAGTTACTCATGAATATGGTATTGAACTGTTCTGGAAGGATAACCTGGCAGAACAATTAGATGGCTACGTTGATGGCAAATACATTAGGGGCAATGAATATGTCCTAGTTTCTATCCCTACTGTTTACAAAAAGTAAAATATAATACAATAATGTAGCTATTGAACTTATTGCAGCAACAACGTATGTTCKGGCCGCCCATTTCAGTGCATCAGCTGCTTTATCGTGCTCATAAGGTGTAGTAATATGACTATTTTCGAGCCATTTCAATGCGCGGTTACTCGCATCATATTCAACCGGAAGTGTAATAATTGTAAAGACTGTGGTGATAGCAAACAGGATAATTCCCACTAATAATATGGTAGGGTTGGCGCGTCCTATTAAAAAGCCTAGGCCCGCAAGTATTACCCATTGCGAGAGTTGAGTGCTGATATTGACAAGGGGAACAATAGCACTTCTAAATGTAAGCATACTATATGCAGTGGCATGTTGAACAGCATGGCCACATTCGTGGGTCGCTACCGCTGCAGCTGATATACTTCTGCCCTCAAAAACATCAGGACTCAGGTTTACAGTCTTATCTTCCGGATTATAATGATCGCTTAAATGCCCAGGCGTAGATATAACCCGCACATCATGAATCCCATTATCAGACAGCATTTTTTCGGCGATCTCCCTACCACTCATGCCATTAGCAAGTCCAATCTCACTATATTCCTTAAATTTACTTTTGAGCCTGTTGCTAACAATAAGACCTACAACAAACATAATTCCTGCTATCAGGTAATATCCCATTAATCCCATGTTTGAAACATTTTATTTAGTTAATAAACAAACTTGTATAAATAACAATTTAGATTCGAATTGGTTCGCAGCGCCACCTTTTAACCTTAATCCTATTTATGCATCTCAAAAATCTGTTCTAATTCTGCTACTGACTCATGAAGTAAATCTGCTGTTGCCAATGCAAGAACGGCMTCACTGATATGAAGCAAGTTGATTTCGTGAACTAGCTTTAAAATTTCTTCTTGCCTAAACTCAAGACGGGCTTTAAACTCAATTAAATCATTTTCTAGTTCTACCTTTACCATAAGAGTTAGAGATTAGTTTAGAGAAAGCAAAAATATTTATTTTAATGAGCAAATCATCATGACATAAAGATAAAAAAATGTCAATATATTCCACTAAATTATCCTATAAATCATATAATTCAGTTAAGGCCAGCATATAGCCAGCCTTAATCAAATAAAATAGCCTTAAAAAATAGGCTACTTTTTATATTCGGCCAATAAGATATCCATATCTCCCATTAGTTTCTTTACATCGGCATCATCAGTTCCGTCGTAAACACCTCTTATACGTTTCTCTTTGTCTACAAGTGTTAAATATCCGCCATGAACAAAACCACCAGGGGCCGATTTATCTTCTTGAGCAGCGGCCAGATAATTGCGTTCAGCAAGGGTATAGATTTCGTCTCTCGATCCCCATAAATATTCCCACTGTGTTCCCTTAACTCCGAGCTTATCAGCATATGCTTTCATCCTGGAAGGAGTATCATACTTTACATCGATAGTATGAGAAGCAAGTTTTACTTCTGGATTTGCTTCATATTTCTTGTAAATCTTAAGCAAATTACGATGCATAATTGGACAGATTGTAGGGCAAGAGGTGAAAAAGAAATCGGCAACATAAATTGTTCCATCAAAATCCTTTTGAGTTACAACAACACTATCCTGATTCAATAACTTGAATGATGGTATAGTTCGAAACGCTGTATCAGCAATTGTTTTTCCATCAACCACCTTTTCAGAAATTTCCATTTGTAAAAAAGGTAATCGCTTCGTTTCAGTCTTACAGCCTGAAACAAAAAGGACTATCATTAAGGCCCCAAAAAGCAAACTCTTCATTACTTCTTAAATTTACTCAGGTAATCATCAGACAATTTAATTTCCTGCTTATACAAGCTGTCAATAATCTCAATTTTCTTCCGCTCATCTTTAAAATACTTAACTGCTGCTTCATTTGATTTGCCAGTTACATCAGGCTCAAATTTGTGCATCCAATCATTCATCTGATCTTCAGCTTTACTTAAATCATTTACCATAGCCAACATGGCTTGTTTTTCCTTTACCGTATCAACATCAGGAAACTTAATTTTTAACCCACTAAGGTTCTTCAACAAAGTATCCAGTTTCATCTGGTTATTCACAAGTGCACTGTGATCGCCCATTACCACATCATGGAACTTCATTACTTCATCACGAACAGCTTTGTAATCTGTTTTACCGTCCTTTTGCTGCGTACATGCAGCAGCTATTAGCGCTATAAAAGCGACAAAAATTATTTYCTTCATTTTTAAATATTAAAATTCATAACTACCCTAAAGACCTCCCAATAGCACACATACCTGAACTATTTGTCTATAAATTTACCTTCTCAGAAAAGACCTCGGAATCATTGCACTCCTTCAGCGCATTTATTCCGGTCTTTGAAGAGAATGGTTGATTTAACCCTTTCCTTGTGGCGGATGAAATATAGAATTTTTAATACTTTGCGGTATCCCAGTAGAAAAAGGAATATGGAATTTGATTTCCGCTAATGAATACTGCTTAAAAACCAGAGGCTTTACAATTAACGCGTCTTGGATTTGTGTTTTCTGCGATTGTCTCTCTTGCTTTTGCTCTTTGTCTTGTGCCTGTTTTAATTTTTTCATTAAATAGCACTTACCATTACAATGCATTTGAGGTTTGTCTCTATTTTCACAGAGTTCAGCAGCAATATATTTCTGATTTACTTCAAAACCCATAAACACAAATAGATTCGAACAATTTGCACTAAGCAAACTAAACAAAAGTAATATGGTTATGGGTTTTAATAGCATTACGCGACAAATGTAAGCATCATAAATGACGATTCATTTACCTACTTTAATATTGACGTTGGTTTTTTATTCTCGTCGATAGCTACAAACGAAAACTCCCCGGTTACTGCTCTTTCTCTATGTTCAGAATACATCTGTTCAATAAAAATCTCAACACTAACTTTAAGGCTCGTATTCCCGATATGACTTACCCTGCCCACCAGTTCCACAATTGTGCCTGCAGGAATTGGTTTCTTAAAATCTATCCTGTCACTACTTACTGTTACCATAATTTGTCTGCTAAAACGGGTAGCAGTAATAAAAGCTACCTCATCCATCATATGCATAGCAGTACCACCAAATAATGTATCGTAATGATTGGTTGTATTTGGAAAAACGGCTTTGAAAATTCTAGTCTCCGAAGCCGTAATTTTATCTTCTAATGTCATTAAATTGATTGTTTATTTCTTAGGTTACCCCATTTCAAATAAGTAGCGCCCCATGAAAAACCAGCACCAAATGCAGTTAACATCAACTTGTCGCCATACTTGAAATCATCTTTAAAGTCCCATAAACACAAAGGAATAGTTGCAGCGGTTGTGTTACCGTATCTATCTATATTAACCTTTACCTGATCTTCAGATAATCCAAGATAATCACCAACAGACTGAATAATTCTCAAATTAGCCTGATGAGGGATAAGATAATTGATCTGTGAACTCTCAAGATCGTTGGATTTTAGAACCTTGTTACAAGTATCTGTCATACCCTGAATTGCCGCTTTAAATACAACACGACCATCCTGACGCACGTAATGTAACTTATCATCAAGTGTTTGCTGAGATGCAGGGAATTTAGATCCTCCTGCGGTAACAATCAGATTTTCCTTTCCACTACCATCAGTTCTAAAATAGCTATCCATTAAACCTACAGGTTCTTCAGTTTGCTCTAATAAAACGGCTCCGGCACCATCTCCAAAAAGAATACAGGTGTTACGATCGGCATAGTTTATTATCGAACTATTTTTATCAGCACCAATAACAACTACTTTTTTACAACGACCACTTTCTATCATACTTGCCCCTAGTGTTAGTGCATATAAAAAACCACTACAAGCTGCGTTAGTATCAATACCCCATGCATTTTTTAAACCTGCCTTTTCACAAACCATACTCCCGGTTGATACCATTACGTAATCTGGTGTTGAAGTAGAGACAATTACACAATCAATTTCATCTGGATCTACATTTCCTTCTTCCATCAATCTATTCAAGGCATAAGTAGCCATGTCGGATGTAGCAATATTTGGATCATTTACTATTCTTCTCTCCTTTATCCCGGTCCTGGCAACAATCCATTCGTTATTGGTATCTACCATCTTTTCAAGGTCATGGTTACTTAAAATAGTGTCCGGAACATAACCCCCAACCGCGGTAATCACCGCATTTTTCCTTATTCTCATTTATGTTTATGTAATTCTGTAAAAAGGGGCAGGCATAAAACCTGCCCCTTTTTTTTACAAAGTTACGGCTTCTTCCACATATTCCCGCAGTACTTTTGCAGCTGCGACCATTTCTATTAAAGCTTTTTTTGTTTCATCCCAGTGGCGGGTCTTTAAACCGCAGTCAGGATTCACCCAAAGTTGGGCTGCCGGAATAACAGATTTGGCCTTTTCAAGTAGTAAAACCATCTCTTCTTTGCTCGGAACCCTTGGCGAATGGATGTCGTAAACACCCGGACCAATTTCATTTGGATATTTAAAATCAGCAAAGGCATCTAATAATTCCATCTGTGATCTTGAACACTCTATCGTAATTACATCAGCATCCATATCGGCGATGTTCTGAATGATGTCATTAAATTCAGAATAGCACATATGGGTATGAATCTGAGTTTCATCTTCGACCCCACTTGCTGAGATACGGAACGCCCTAACTGCCCAATGCAAATAATTTTGCCAATCGGCCTTACGCAATGGTAAACCTTCGCGGATAGCGGGTTCATCGATCTGTATGATCTTAATCCCTGCCTTTTCAAGATCCACAACCTCATCTCTAATTGCAAGCGCAATCTGTGTACAGGTTTCTGATCTGGGCTGATCATTTCTAACAAATGACCATTGCAAAATAGTTACCGGACCAGTAAGCATTCCCTTAACCCACTTATCACTAAGTGATTGCGCATATGCTGACCACCTAACAGTCATCGGTTTCGGTCGATGCACATCACCATAGATTACTGGTGGTTTTACACATCTGCTACCATAACTCTGCACCCATCCATTTTTAGTAAATGTAAAACCTGCAAGTTGCTCACCAAAGTATTCAACCATATCATTGCGTTCAAACTCGCCGTGTACTAAAACATCAATACCCGATTCTTCCTGAAAACGAATCGTTTCTTCAGTTTCCTTTTCAATTAACGCGTCGTATTCTGCAAGAGTTAAATCGCCCTTTTTATATTTAGCTCTCCAACTTCTTACCTCAGGTGTTTGCGGAAATGACCCTATAGTTGTTGTTGGGAACAAAGGAAGTTTTAATGCCTTATGCTGTGCTTCTTTACGAATTGCGAAAGCATTTTCCCGATTTTCATCTTTAGTAGTTATACCAGCAACTCTTTGTTTTACCGCCTGATTATGGATTAAGGAAGAAGTTTTGCGGTTTTCATTCGCATTAATATTCTCCGCCAGTTTTTCGGCTGCCGCCTCTTCTCCATTAACTAATTGTTTTAAAGTGACAATTTCATCTACCTTTTGCTTAGCAAACGAAAGCCATTGCTTAATCTCTGGGGTTAAAACAGATTCATTTGTTTCCAGTTCAAGATCACATGGTGAGTGTATAAGCGAGCACGATGGGCTAATAATCAATCTTTTAATACCAATATTAGCTTGTGCAGTTTCAATTAAAGCCAATGAGGTTTTAAAATCATTTTTCCAAATGTTTCTACCATCAACAACGCCAACTGATAAAATTAAATTAGAAGGAATAACATCCAAAACAGGTTGTAATTGCTCCGGATTTCGCACAAGATCAATATGCAATGCAGTAACCGGTAACGATGTTGCTAATTCCTTATTGTCTTTTAAAGCTTCAAAATAGGTAGTAAGCAACGTTTTAAGATTAGGAAATTGCTTTTTTATTTCCGMATACACATATTTATAAGCTGCTTTATCTTTATCTGTTAAATCTAAAGAGAGAAAAGGCTCATCAAACTGTACCCATTCAACATGTTGCTCTTCCAGTTTCTTTAAAATATCGATATATACCGGAAGCAGATTTTTAATAAGGTCTATCCTTTCAAACCCGGCTTCCTTTTCTTTACCAAGCAAAAGGTAGGTAACCGGACCAATAATTACAGGTTTGGTTTTAATGCCTAGTCTTTTACTCTCATTATATTCATCTAATATCTTGGTCGAAAACAGTTTAAACTGCTGATCCTTTACAAATTCGGGAACAATATAATGATAGTTAGTGTCAAACCATTTGGTCATTTCCATGGCCGTAATATCCAAGTTGTCTTTCTGATAGCCTCTGGCCATTGCAAAATAAAGGTCTAATTCTGAATTGCCTTTATTTAAAATAACCTCGTGATAACGCTTAGGGATTGCCCCAACTGTTAACGAAAGATCTAATACCTGGTCATAGAATGAAAAGTCGTTACTGGGAACTAAATCAATACCCGCTTGCTTTTGTAATTCCCAATTTTGCTGACGGATGTTTCTTCCAACCTGCACCAGGTTTTGAATTGTTGTTTTGCCCGACCAATACTGCTCGCAGGCTTTTTTGAGTTCTCTGTTGCTACCAATTCGCGGATAGCCTAGATTGTTTGTTAGCATTTTTCTTGCATTTAATTGAAAAAATCAGTTAAAAGCCCTTTGCTGAACTTCGCAATGCAATAGAAATAAAGAAGATTAAGAAAGGAAAAGATGTACTCAAGATGCCGTCATCTCGCACGCAGAGAGAGACCTCCTGACATAAACAAGGGATATCTCCTACCGTCGATATGACGGACGTCAATACATCATACCTGACTTGTGCTTCAAATCGCGAAAGCATTGTCAATTCGGTGAAGGCAGGTCTCCTGACTTGTAACATTTTTACCATCCTTCCCATTCCATAACTGGAAYAGTGGATACTCTAAGGGTAAAAACCTTTGTGTTACTTACAGTTGCGCGACAGTTCGTGATTTACACACGATTCCCTATTAATCTACAATTAAGTAAAACCTCTCCGGTTGATGAAGAATTAAAGTAAAGAACTTATAAGCTGCAAACTTACATTTTATTACCCACACATTACATATTAATTTTTGAGTAGTGTACCTTTGCAACATTCTAAAAGCATTATTATGAAATTTAACCGATCCATTTTATCCGCATTTTTATTTGGTAGCATAGTGTTTCTGGCCTCTTGTCAGGATCAAAAAAAGCTTCCTATTTTAGGCCCCAGAGAAGCAGCAACAGTTAAAAATGCAGATGGATCAACCAGCGTTGATACGGTATATAAAACTATACCTGCATTTAGCTTCTTAAATCAGGACAGCACCCTTATTAACAACGATACTTTTAAAGATAAAATTTATATAGCTGATTTCTTTTTCACTTCGTGTACAACTATATGCCCTACCATGCACCGCAGCATGAAAACCATATTCGACAAATACAAAGACAATCCTGATGTGATGTTCCTTTCACACACCATCGATTTTAAATACGATCATCCATCAGTTTTAAAGAAGTATGCGCAAAAACTAGGCGTAGATGGCCCAAAATGGCAATTTGCTTATGGCTCAAAAGACAGCATCTACAAGATCGCGGAAAAGGATTATCTGGTTGCAGTAATTGAAGATAGCACAGCTAAGGAGGGATATGTACACCAGGGTTGGCTAATCTTAATTGATAAGCAAAAACGTATACGTGGAGCTTATGACGGAACTAACCCCGAGCAGGTTGCACAGCTTACCAAAGATATCCCGGTTTTACTAGCAGAAGATAAGAAGTAGTTATGCGTAAATTAATAATAAGCACATTATTTCTGATCACAATTGCTACAATGATCTATTCTTGTCAAAGCTCAGAACAGCTAAAGCAAGACATCTATTATGCAAACGGCCGTGATCTTTACATTAAACATTGCCAAAATTGCCATGGTTCAAAAGGAGAAGGATTAAATGCTTTGGCTCCGCCCCTTACAGATACCGTTTTTCTAAGGGAGAACAAACAAAAAATAGCTTGTTTTATAAAAAATGGCGCATCAGGCCCGATTACTGTAAACGGCAAAAAATACGATGGAAAAATGCCTGATTTTGCTACCCTGGCCAACATAGATATTGCTCAAATAGTTGTTTACATAACCAACACATACGGTAATAAACAAGGAATGTATACTCCAGAGCAAATAGCAGAAGATTTAAAAAACTGTAAGTAAAAGGAGGCTGTAAAATTATGCAATCGTCATTCTGAATTTATTTCAGAATGACGATTGATACACCATTTCTAAATAGAACTATTTCCAGATAGACTTAGCTGAATACACTTCCAGGTTTTTAACATCAATATTGTTCCCCCAGAAATGGAAACCCTCTTTATTATCATCAACCGGTTTTCTTTCCATTGAATAAGAGTAAGCACCACCATCAATAAACACCTCTATAGATGTTCTGTCAACATAAATATCAGCTGTTAGCTCCATGCTGGTCATATCTGCAGGTGAATAGAAAACCCCATTAATTGTATTATTGTTCATATCATAATCAATAATACGCTGACCAAATAAATTAAACCCGGCACTAGTCGCATGCGAAAGCTTAAAGGTAGTTTTAATGCGTATTTTATCAGCGCTATTGAATTCCTTAAGTTTCTGATTTGCATCATCAGATTTTAAACCAGCCCATTGGTTTGTACGTTCAAACAATTGTTCAGTCTCACTTACAGGCAAATTATACAACCTAATTCCATTTTTTGTTGAGTGAAGTTTCAGTTCTGTAGGCAATAACATCATGTTGTTAAAAGCCATACCCGGTTGCGCTACTCTTCCCCAGCCTATCTGAATACGTCTGCCGTCACTTTCAGGGATATTAGAATAGGTTTGAGCCGCATAAATAGACCCTGTTGTATATAAAAGCTTACCTGTTTCAGGAGTAAAAGCTTTTCCATCAAATGAACCAATCATATAAGTACCCGATGCACCATACATCACCCATTTGGTCTTATTTTTATCTCCATCAACTGGCAATTCAAAAAGGTCCGGACATTCCCAAAATCCGGTAACATGACTTTCAAAATTCCACTCCTTTAAGTTTTTAGAAGTATAAATAGAATGACCATCGCGCTCATTTAAAGCCATTACCCAATGTTTACCTGGTTTATACCAGAAAACCTTAGGATCGCGTGTATCTCTACTATTCCATTTCTCCTTAGAGTCTATAACTGGATTTTTTTCATATTTAGTCCAGGTACGGCCTTTGTCCAAGC
>NZ_JBFTKO010000032.1:0-50434 GCF_056395985.1 Pedobacter sp. 05T44 | reverse complement strand
GTTCCATATTTATAATACCTATTGGGTATCGTGAATTGATAAAATTGATATTTTTCAAATATGATAAAAGGAGTTAGGTTTGACAAATGAAAAATTTAAAATATGAAAACAGAATATTTAAAAAAGGCCACTAACGACGAAATTAAGGCAAGGTTCGATAATGATGTTGAACGCTTTTCAAATCTTGAAGTGGGTCAGCAAACAACCATTGACGCCCCACTTACCATGGAGTTATGTACAGAGGCAGCAAAATACATTAATCCACATGCAAAAGAATTACTGGATATAGGTTGCGGTGCGGGTAATTATACCTTAAAAATGCTAAGCAAAATTCCTGAATTGAATTGTACACTGAATGATTTGAGCATGCCAATGTTAGAACGGGCAAAAGAAAGGGTATCTGCAAAAACTAATGGTAAGGTAAATGTGATACAAGATGATATGCGTAATCTTGATTTACCAGATAATCACTTTGATGTGGTGTTGGCTGCCGCCACATTCCATCATTTACGTACTGATGCCGACTGGGAACTTGTTTTTACTAAATTATACATTGCATTGAAACCAGGTGGTAGTATTTGGATTTCTGACTTAATTACCCATGACTGTGAATTGATAAATAAGCTTTTTCAGGATAAGTACAGGGCATACCTTGAAACTTTGGGCGGACCTGAATATGCACAAAAAGTATTTGATTATATTGCTTACGAGGATACACCGCGTTCCTTAAGCTATCAGCTCGCTTTGTTAAGTAAAGTTGGGTTCAAAGAGATTGAAATACTGCATAAGAATTCTTATTTCGCAGCATTTGGAGCAATAAAGTAAGGTCAGTTGAACAATAAATTTCTGGAATTCATTATTTTTATATCACTCCCGAAAGAAAATAATAATTAAAACGTTTGTTATTTTATGACAACCCAGACGAAAATCCCTATTGATGTAGTTCATTTGCTACCTGTTCTTGATAAGAAACTGCTTGATTTACTGAAATCACTTAAACCCGGAGATTGGCAAAAACAGACTATTGCAAAACTTTGGACAGTTAAGGATGTAGCTGCACATTTGCTAGACGGTAATATTCGCGTGCTTTCCATTCTTCGTGATCATCACTTCGGTGAACATCCAGAAGGAAATTCTTATCAGGACTTGGTTGATTTCCTGAACAGACTTAATGCTGACTGGGTAAAGGCTATGAAAAGAGTAAGTCCGGAAATGCTTATTTTTCTTCTTGAAATAACCGGTCAGCAATTTTGTGACTATCTTAAATCTTTGAATCCTTTGGATAAATCTGTCTTAGCAGTTGGCTGGACTGGTGAATCAGAAAGTAAAAACTGGACAGAAATATCGCGTCAGTATACAGAAAAGTGGCTACATCAACAGCAAATAAGAGCTGCTGTAAATAAACCAGATCTAATGACGCCTGAGCTTTATTATCCCTTTATTGATATTTTTATGCTTGCTCTTCCACACACATACAGATCAATAACCGCAGATGACGGGTCAATTGTAAAGGTTACTGTTACAACGGACGTTGGTGGTTCGTGGTATTTGCTTCGTACTGAGAATAAATGGATATTGACAAAAAAACAAACAGAAACACCAACAACTGAAATTATTATTGATCCTGAAACCTCATGGAAGCTATTTTCAAAAAGCTTGCGACCAGAACAAGTAAAAGACAAAGTGAAAATTAGTGGTAATCAGGAGCTTGGGCTAATTGCGCTGACAATGCTTTCTGTTATGGCTTAAGAATTTATTTTAAGTATCAGATATTAAGGCAATTATTTTGTCTGTAAAAAACAGAAGTACACTTAGATATGATTACTCCGGGTGCAATTCCCGAAAACGGAATATGCTTAAATCCATTTTCAATTAAAAAGGAAACCCCCTCTGCATATTGATCTCTTTCTGAATCATCTAATACCACCACGCCTTCTTCTGTTAAAGATTCGAGAGCCTGTTTACAGCAGTTTACCCTATCTCTTCCATCCACAATGATTACGTCAAATTTCTTTCCGGTATTAGCTGCACTCCTGCAGTAATCTCCGTTGGGAACAAGCTCACAAAAAATCAGATGGACATTATTTAGGTTGGAGGCTTTATTTGTTTTAAACCATATTTTATCATGTTCAACAGAATAAACCTCTCCGGCTAAATTGGCGTAAAAGAATGTCGAATTACCAGAACCAAATTCAAATACGCGTTGCTGTTTATTCAGGCGTTCTTTAATAAAATCGATGAAAGAATAGGTTACCCAGGCAATAGGTTTTCCGGTCTCGTCGATAGCAGATTTTGTTTTATATGCATCAAACCATCCTCTATCAGCAAGATAGCCTTTGAAACCCAGGGACAATAATACCTTTAGTTTGTTAGGCTGGAATAGGGTTAACGGAGATATTTTATTTTTCATATGGGGATAATCGTAGTATATTAAATTGTATATGTGTAATATACATAAATTGTAACGACTTCAATTATCCTTTATTGCTATATCATATGTAGAGCGAGGTTCATGTGTGGATGTTTAAAATTACGCAGGCAGAAAGATTAAGGCACTTAACATAAGTATAGTGTATGAAATTATTCCTGCCAGCAAGAAATACTTGTTGGCGCGTAAAATTCCAATTATTAAGCTGATAATGCAAAGAGCTGTTGCCGATAAGGTGTGGCTGTAATCTCCTTTTGCCAGTAAATAAATGAGGTGGACAAGGGCTATATTTCCAGCTATTAACGCTGTGGGGATCAGTTTGTGCTGGATTAAAGAAAAAGCTTTCATGTTCATATGATGCTGGCTTTTGGTTTCATTTTTTTAAGGATATAATTTGTAATGGCATAAATGATGAATATGGCCAGTGTACCATTTACAATGATTGCAGCAATAAAGGAAGCCTGACGGTAACCGATAAACATGCTGATCATAGCAATGATAATAAGAATTAACAAAATCAGGATAGAATAAATGAAAGTAGTTTTTAAAGGACTAATGGCTCTTTTTTTCATCTTATCCGTGCGGTGTAAATACACTACAAAACCACTGATCGACAAAAAGGCACTTGTAAGGCCAAGAACGGCATATAATATTTTTAAACCTAAACCGCCAAAATCACCAAAATGAAGAGCCTCTTGTACCGAATAAAATTTATCTCTGAATGATGCTTTGCTGATGTCGCATTTGAATAAGGGTTTGTAAGTAGTCTTGGAAATAACAAGCGAGTTTATGTTTCTTTCGTATATCTGGCCGTCTATGCTGCCATGAATTTCGATAGTAGCTGTTCCGTCCTCAGAGGCACGCATATAACCTGGCTTAAGACCGGGAAATTCTTGTTTTGCTACTTTAAATACTTTATTCCAATGTACCGCAATGTTTGCATCCTCTTTCTTATCTATGATTACCTCAGCCTTAAAATCATTAGGGGCTTTAATGTCAAACCATTGCATCAGTTTAGGTTGCAAGCCTAACCAGGCACCGGAACACGCGATTACAAAATTGAAAGCCAGCGCGCTTATACCCAATATTTTATGCCAATCAGCCATTAAAATGCGCACATTCTTCTTGCGGATTTTTGGATAAGGCTGTTTTTTCATAAAGTTCCCATAGATCAGAAAACCGGTAATGGTTACTACTACAAAGGCCACTCCAGCTAAACCTACAAGCTGTCGACCCCAAAAACCTTCGTACAAACGTACGTGCATTTGCCTTAGGTAATTAGCCAGCGAGTTTTGTCGGTCGCGATTGCCCAGGATTTTATCATGCACCGGATCAACAAACAGAGAATAGGACTGATTTGACGCTTTGTCTTTGCCTTTTACAACAAAACTGAAGGTGGCTATGCCTTCCGGCCTGTCGGGCATATCGATCAGTAAACTAGCCATCTTGGGATACTGCTTTTTAGCTTCGGTAAACGCATTATCAATTTTGGGTAGTGCAGGCGCCGAAAGAGGGGTAGTATAAACCGAATAATAACGCCGTTGGATCCAGCCGTCGATCTCAGGGATGAAAACAGCGATTGCGCCAGTTAGGCAAAGAATACCAATCACAATGCCTGTGTACAAGCCCGCCCAATGATGAATTTTCCAGAGCAAATTATGCCCCTTTTTATCGTTATTATTCGGTTTCATTAGAATGTATAACCAATTCCAATCATGAAATTTCTTGGTGCACCCGGATACAATCTATTAAAATCATATCCACCAACCCAATGGGTTTTGTTGAATACGTTGTTCAGGTTACCCGAAATTTTGAACTTATCAATACTATAATATAGCGCTGCACTGAATAGTGTATATTCAGGAAGTTCCAATATCGTATTCAGAGTGTTTCTTTTGCCGGTGTAATTTACACCAGCACCTATACCAAGACCTTTTAGGTCAGGGTTCAGGAATGTGTATTTTGCCCATAAACCGCCTTGCGCTTTTGGAGCATTGGCATTCAACAGGCCTACATTTTCAGGTTTGTCGCTTTTTGTGGTTTCAGCCCTGCTGATTGCAAAGTTTGCTGTAACACTGAAATTTGGCATAATGGCACCATTGATGTCGATCTCAATACCCTTAGCGCGTTGCTGGCCTTCTTGTCTGAGTTCTTCGGTATTTCCAGGGTTGCCAGCGTTGATTAATACATTTTTCTGCTCTATTCGATAAAACGAAAGGTTGGCAGAAAGTCGTTTTTCAAAGAATTCAGTTTTTGCACCCACTTCATACATGTTACTGATTAGGGGATCAAATGGACCGCCGAATCGGACTGGATCTCCAATCTGAGCAACACTTTGTGGCTGATAACCTTCAGCATAAGTACCATAGAAGCTTACCTGATCTAAAGGCGTATAAACCAAACCAAGTCTAGGTATGAGTGCTTTTTGTTCTACCTTTTTCTCATCCGGTTTTTTATATCTGTTGATATCTGTATAGTATTCTTGTCTTAGGGCCAGTAAAGCCTGAAATTTGCCAAAGCTGATCTGATCCTGGATGTAAATCCCATGAACATAATATTTGGCAGGATCAGTTTGTGAAGAGGTATTGATGTAGCCGGAAATTTCAGAAATGGAATAATCAGGATTTACGAGGTCAAAATGAGGAACATTTGGCACCGGATTGCCGTCTTTCATCACAAAAAGTCCAGGTGTGTTTTTGTTATAATTACCCACTGTACCATCCAGTTTACGATATCCTGTTGCATTATAATTGGAATTACCTATAGGTGATTCATTTTGGATATAATCGTATCCTGTAACTACTTTATGTTTTAAAGGCCCTGTTTCGAAGTCTGTAACAAAATATGCGGTAATGTTATCGCTATAATTTTTTCCTTGTCTGCGGATGGTCTGCATTTCCATCTTTGTAGGAATTGAAACTCCGGCAGCATCTACTGCGTACCTGTTTGAAGTACGGTGCTCAAGTAAGTCCTCATCATACATAAACTTCATATAAGAGGCATTGAAAGTCACATTTTTGGTGATTTTTCTTTGTAGTGATGTGGTAACGTACAAATTTGTTTCATTCTCGAAATCATTTCTTTTTCCAAGAGCAAAAGAAATAGGGGTGGAGTTAAGGTCAGTTCCGGCAGTAGCGCCAAATATTGGCTGACCGCGGTCTAAGCGACTTTTGGTTTTAGAATATACAAAGTCAAAGTTCACTTGTGTTTTGTCATCAGGGATGAATGAAATGGACGGTGCAATAACAATATCCTCACCACCTTGTAGTACCCGGAATGACTCTGCATTTTGGTAAGCAAGGTTCAGGCGGTAAAGTAAAGTCTTGGTATCGTTCATAGGGCCCGTGAAATCTGCCATCAGCCTGTTGGTATTGTAACTTCCTGTAGAGAAATTGATTGATTTCCTGGCCTCGTCTAGCGGTTTCTTCGTCACGGTGTTCACTGTACCTCCCGGGTCTGTGTTTGCGAATAAGGCAGATGCCGGGCCTTTTATTACCTCTATACGCTCTACGTTTGGAAGCAAGGGTTGGCTCCAGCTGCTAGTAGGGGTTCTCAGACCGTTAATTAATGCATTGCTGGATCTGAATCCTCTCAGAGAGATGTCATTATTGTAGTAAGAAAAGTGAGTAGCACCGCTGATGTTTTTAATTACATCACTTGCTTTAAAAGCCTGCTGATCGTCTATAACCTCTTTGGTTACATAACTGATTGCCTGTGGTACATACCGCAGGGGAGTTTCCGTTTTTGTTCCGGAAAAGGATTTGGTATTCTTATATGCCTGTTCTTTCCTTCCGGTTATCTCTACACCTTGCAATTCGTTGTCTTTATTCTCCAATTGGATGGTTAATTGTGTTTTCCCATTTTGAACGTTAAACTTTGTGCTCTGTGTTTCATAACCAATATAAGAAGCAATAAAGCTATAAGAGCTGGGCGTAAGATCGGAAAACTCGAAAAGACCATCCTGATCAGTGATCTGAATCAAATTCTTTTCTACCAATTTGACGGTGGCTCCAGGAATGGGTTTGTTGGATTTGTCTGTTATTTTGCCATTTATGCTTAGCTGGGCTGATGCTACCTGAGCAACTAGAGACAAACAAATAAAAGAGAGCGCAGCGTAAAGTATCTTCATGTAAGGCTTATTTAGATTAATTAAAAATAATAGCCAAATATAAGAAGAGTTTTAATATTAGCAACATTGAATGTGTTACATTTTAAACAGTTTTAGAGTGGCTTAGTCCTTAAGGAATTATAGATTTATACTTGCCGTAATAGATTTTACCTATTGAATTATAGAATTAAATGATTGTGATTATTAGTCCTAATATCATAAATTTATAAATAGTCAGAACACGACTTGCAAACAGTTCAATACCATAAATTGATAAAAATGGAAAAAGAATCAAACGATATCAGTAAATGCCCATTTCATAATGGTAGCATGAAACACAATGTTGGCGGTGGCGGCACCAGAAACCGTGACTGGTGGCCCAACCAATTAAAGTTAAGCATCCTGCGTCAGCATTCCTCGTTGTCGAACCCACTGGGCGAAGATTTTAACTATACAGAGGCTTTTAAAAGCCTTGATCTGGAAGCCGTAAAAAAAGATCTTCATGCACTTATGACTGACTCCCAGGACTGGTGGCCGGCAGACTTTGGACATTATGGTGGTTTGTTTATCCGCATGGCATGGCATAGTGCCGGTACGTATCGTGTGGGTGATGGCCGAGGTGGAGCAGGCGCAGGGCAGCAACGTTTTGCCCCGCTTAATAGTTGGCCAGATAATGTGAGCCTTGATAAAGCCCGCAGGCTACTTTGGCCTATTAAACAAAAATACGGTAATAAGATTTCATGGGCCGATTTGATGATTCTTACCGGAAATATCGCACTCGAATCAATGGGCTTTAAAACTTTTGGTTTTGCCGGTGGGCGTCCAGACGTTTGGGAACCGGATGAGGATGTGTATTGGGGTTCTGAGACCACATGGCTTGGTGGTGACCTGCGTTATACGCACGGATCAGAAGGTGTTGAAGAGAACCACGGAGTAGTGGTGTCTGACGACAATGCAGACGGTAAAATCCACTCGCGCAATCTGGAGAAACCATTGGCTGCCGTACAGATGGGACTTATTTATGTAAATCCTGAAKGACCTGATGGTAATCCAGATCCTATTGCCGCAGCTAAAGACATCCGCGATACTTTTGGTCGTATGGCAATGAACGATGAAGAAACGGTTGCTTTAATTGCAGGAGGTCATAGTTTTGGTAAGACTCATGGAGCTGCACCAGCTACTAATGTAGGCAAAGAGCCTGAAGCCGTTGACCTGGATATGCAGGGTCTTGGCTGGAGCAACAGTTATGGCTCAGGTAAAGGTGCTGATGCTATTACAAGTGGGCTTGAAGTAATCTGGACAACAACACCAACCCAATGGAGCAATAATTTCTTTGAAAACCTGCTTGGTTTTGAATGGCAACTTACTAAAAGTCCGGCTGGTGCACACCAGTGGGTAGCTAAAGATGCAGGAGATATTATTCCGGATGCATTTGATAGTTCAAAAAAACATGCACCTAGTATGCTTACAACTGATCTTGCCTTGAGGTTTGATCCTGCCTACGAAAAAATATCGAGACGTTTTCTGGAAAACCCGGATGAATTTGCAGATGCTTTTGCCCGTGCTTGGTTCAAATTAACACACCGTGATATGGGACCACGTGCGCGGTACCTTGGGCCGGATGTGCCTACAGAAGAATTGATTTGGCAAGATCCGATTCCTGCAGTTGACCATAAGCTAATAGACGAGAATGATATTACCGCATTGAAGGCAAAAGTATTGGAATCGGGATTGAGTGTATCAGAACTGGTTTCTACAGCATGGGCATCAGCTTCCACTTTCCGTGGTTCAGACAAAAGGGGTGGGGCTAATGGTGCTCGTATTCGCCTGGCCCCTCAAAAATACTGGCAGGTGAATAATCCATCGCAGTTACAAAAGGTGCTCGATAAGTTAGAAAGTATTCAGAAAGATTTTAATAGTGTACAGTCTGACGGTAAAAAAGTTTCTTTAGCAGATTTGATCGTACTGGCAGGTGGTGCAGGTATTGAAAAAGCAGCGAAGGATGCAGGACATACCGTTACGGTGCCTTTTGCATCTGGCCGTGCAGATGCTTCGCAGGAACAAACCGATGTGGAATCTGTGGGTTATCTGGAGCCAATTGCTGATGGTTTCCGCAATTATCGTAAATCAAAAATTCCTGTATCTACTGAAGAGTTATTGATAGATAAAGCGCATTTGCTGACTCTTTCTGCGCCTGAGTTAACAGTCTTAGTAGGAGGGCTGCGTGCATTGAATACAAATTTTGATGGTTCAAAACATGGTATTTTCACTTCTCGTTCGGGACAGCTTACTAACGATTTCTTTGTAAATCTGCTGGATATGAGAACCTCATGGAAAGCCGTATCTCAAGATAGAGAACTATATGAAGGCAGTGATCGTACTACTGGTGAGATAAAGTGGACCGCAACTCGTGCAGATCTTGTGTTTGGCTCTAACTCAGAATTGAGAGCTATTGCGGAAGTATATGGAAGCGCCGATGCCCAAAGTAAGTTTGTGAAAGACTTTGTAGCGGCCTGGAGTAAAGTAATGAATTTAGATAGGTTTGATTTATTGTAATTAGATCACTCTTTCTAGATAAGATTTTGATGGGCACCACTTATAACAAGATTACTGTTATAAGTGGTGCTTTTCTTATAGTTGTTGAGGAAAAATGGTAATCAATAAAAAAAATATTTTTTGGATAGCTGAAAATTTGTGTATTATTGCAGCATGAAAACAACATCAATACAAAGCTTTATACCGCAGCCGATTTATCGGAGGGGATAGCTATGTATTGAATAAAAATATTTAAAACAAAGAGTCCTCTTAGGTAAGCCTGAGAGGACTCTTTGTTTTAGCAAGAAATTTTATACCATTTAATATGAAAACTACATCAATACAAAACTTTATACCACAACCGATTTATCGAAGGGGATAGCTATGTATTGAATGAAATATTTAAAACAAAAGAGTCCTCTTAGATAACCTAAGGGGACTCTTTTGTTTTAACAAGAATTTTTAGAGTAATATATCAATTGGTCAGATTACCTGCTTTGGGAGCAGGAGGTTCCCGGTTCGAATCCGGGTTACTCTACATAAAATGGAAATATAGCTCAATGGTTAGAGCAGTACTCTTATACGGTACCGGTTAAAGGTTCGAGTCCTTTTATTTCCACTTATTTTCCTGTGGTGCAATGGTAGCACGTCTGATTTTGGTTCAGAAGATTGTGGTTCGAGTCCATACAGGAAAACTTAAAGGAAATATTTATTGGCAGCCTTTGGATAAAAGGTCTACATTTAAATAATAATACGATTTTCTTATTTGTTACTTTTCAAGGAAGGCGAAACCTTTTTTTCTGGTGGTAAAGCCTTAAATTCTTTATATGCGGCCATTAGGTAAAACTTCATATCCTCCTCATTCATCCTGTCTAGTTTTTTTATTGTTGGCCTGTACAATACCATAAAATAATCCAGTTCAGCTCCAGTGAGCGGAGTGTATGTTTTAACTACCTTTTCATTAAATCGCTGATCGATCTTGCGCTCGGTTTTCTCACGTTCCAGTTTCCTTTTAAACCGTCTGGCAAACTTTCCCTCCCGACTAAAATACCTGGAAGGAGAGAAAATGAATGGTTGGTTCTTTGCCAGTTTAATTGCCTGTGCTTTTCGATATACATCTGCATATTGTATTTCAGGATTAAATGCCTCAGCTTTGATTTCTACAGTATTAAGAAATCTATTGTTTAGTGTCATATACTTGCGTATAGGCTTTGCATTTATCAAAAACAGGGTGTCGGAAAAGTAACCAGGCTGATTAAAAATTAATATTTGATTAGGAATAGCCCTAATATTAAACTCGCCTTTGGCATTAGTGATTGCCTTTTCTTTGGAAGTACCATTCGTTACTTCTACGTTTTCTAACTTGAGGCGTGAATCTCTGTCAACCACTGTACCAGTAACAACTTGAGATGAAACCTGTAGGACCAGAAAGAATTGTAAAACTAAAAGAAGAGCTGTTAAACGCATATCTAAAGTTATGTAATTATGATGGTTTACTTTTCGAATCCATTGAGCGCCAGGTGTTAAATAGTGTTAAAGTCGATTGATATAATCGGTAACTTCAAAAACTATTAACAACATTGTCTAAATCAACCCCTAAGAAAGTCTATTATACACCTCTTATCGATCTGTGTTTGTCTGTAATTTTGAATTAGAAAGCATCTGGCAAATGGATGCAGGAATATATTTTTTAAATAATAATTCTTACGACTATGAAAAATGAAGATTTCACAACAACGATTTTAGTTGATGCCACAGCATCGGATGTTTTTAGTGCTATTAATAATGTACGTGGCTGGTGGTCTGAAAATATTGACGGAGACACAGACAAACTTAATAGTGAGTTTTTATATCATTACCAGGATGTCCATCGCGCCAAAATGCGGATTACTGAGCTTGTGCCAAACAAAAAAGTGGCTTGGCATGTGCTTGATAACTATTTCAAATTTACTAAAGATGAGTCTGAGTGGAAAGATACTAATGTAGTCTTTGAGATCTCTGAAAAAGATGGTAAAACGCAATTGAAATTTACACACCAGGGGTTGGTGCCAGATTATGAGTGTTTTAATGTCTGCCACGATGCATGGACACATTATATACAAGATAGTTTGAAAGATCTTATTTTAACAGGTAAAGGTGATGCAACACCTAAGGATGTAGAAGAAGGGACTCTTAAAACGCAGTTGCCAGAGAATGAGCTTTCAAGAGAACAAACAAAAAGTATTTATCACAAACTACTTATTGAAGCACCGGTAGAAAAGGTTTATAGTGCCCTAACCACCCAAAAAGGCTTAGGGGGCTGGTGGACTCCTGATACAGTTGCAAAACCTGAAGTAGGGAGTATTGCCAGGTTTGCTTTTGGACCGAGCTACTTTAAAGAAATGGAGATAACCGAACTTAAACCATACAGTAGCGTAAAATGGCTTTGCCTTAAAGCATATGAAGAGTGGGTAGGCACTACGATTACTTTTGAATTGGAGCCACATCGCAAAGGATCTACGCTATCTTTTCATCATGATGGATGGGCAGCATATACATCAGAATTTGCAGGCTGTAGTTTTGACTGGGCGCTCTTTTTAAGGAGCTTGAAATTGCTTTGTGAAACAGGCAAAGGGATTCCGTATCCGGATTTTAATAAGTAAAAATCATAGAAAATCCTGTGCCAGTAATGACACAGGATTTCAACAAAAGCCGATTTATTTTCCTTTCAGTTTGTCTGAAAAAAGTTTCATATAGAATCCACCAACTACACTTCTTGCTTTAAAGTTGTCGCGGATACCGGTATTGGAATCATAAAAATCGTTCAAAGGAACGCGTGATTCCGTTTCGATGGCATGTCTGTAAACAGGTTTTACCAGCGCTTCAAATTCCTTTTCGGTTGGAGCAAAAGTCGCCGTCCACAAGATCCAGTCATTTTTAGTATATGCCTTTCTGCTGTCCAAAGGTAAACCGAATTTGTTTTGCTTCGTCAGGTAATACTTAATTTCGGTATCATAAATCTTCTGAGGAAATAAGCTCAGATCCAAAACTTTATCCCAAACCAGGTTATACTTCTGGCTCCAGGTATTTTTGTTGTCAAAAGTCAGCGCATAATGATCGCCTGCATCAGCCATTTCTATCCATTTAGGAACCATGCTTTCGGCAATGGCTCTGTATTTGGTAGCCGTTTCTGTATAGCCTAGTGTTTCAGCCATTTGTGCATAGCTGGCAATACCTACAATTGCTTTTACTGATAAGTTTGCATTTCTTGCCAGGTGGCCTGCAAAATCATCAGTGCACAACTGTGTTTTGGGGTCCAATCCTTCCTTGGTCAGGTAATCTGCCCAAGTGGTCAGGGTTTTCCAATGCTTTTTTGCATAATTTGCATTGCCCTGTGCCTTCGCAATCGCTGCTGTAAGGATAATCATATTGCCCGATTCTTCAACTGGCATCGGTTCTCCATAAGTCTGGCCGTTAGCCAATGGGTATGTACCCAAATCGTGTGCGGCCCATGGGTGGGGATATTTTCCGCTTTCGCTGAAATAAAATATACCGTTTAACATACCTTGCAACAAAGCAGGATTGTAAATCAGGTAGAGCGGGGCAGAAGGGTAAGTTACATCAACAGTATTGATGAATCCACCACTATTATTTTCTTTAGATAACCATAAGATTTCGCCCTCAGGACTTTTTACCAAGGTATGCGCTGCAATACTCTGACGATAGCCAAGAATGCACAAGTGTGCATATTCCTTACCACCAGATTTAAGTGCATCAGCATATACTTCTTTGTTAAAAGTCTTACATTTTTGCATTACCTCTTTGTACTGATTAGCTGCATCGGTCAGTTGACCTTCCATCGTTTCCTTTCCAGAAGTGTTCCACCAAGGTCTCAGGTTTCTCTTGAAATACTGAATTGCATAAACCTCGTCGTAACCCAGCTCAACAAAGCGCTCTACCTCTGTTTGGCCAACAGTTCCAAAAGGAACGACAGTGTTTAGGGCAAGAGATTTGCCACGGGATGCAGTAGAAGCTGAGGATCCGTTTCTGAATGCATCAGCTGCAGAACTACTGTTGGTGATAAACTGTACCGCATTGCTGGACTTAGGAGCAGCCACGTAGAAATAACCCCAGTCGATGCGCATATCATCAGCACCCTTTTGCAGAACTGGTTGTTCTACCGTACCCACTTTTAGGATTGATAATTTAGCTGTTGAGTATTTTTTAGCAGTTACTTCCTGTGAAGGTCTATATACCGCTATGTTTGAAGAAGCACTTAGCAAAACCTTTACCGTGTGAGTTTTTTTGTCGTTGGCCTGTACATTGTATGTGATGTAAGAAACCGGACGCGCCAGTAATCCCAAATCATTCATAAGTAGGGGCGAAGTAAAGGTAACTTTAAGATCAACTTTGCCACAAGTAAAATCATAGATCGTTTGCGTAGCAGTAACCTCTACATTTTTCTGTTTCGCCAGTTGAATCTTGGCCGCATTGTCCTTCAGTTTATCAGCCAAACCAAAGTCCAGATATCTGCCTCCGGCCGAGTTGGCCAGGTGGATGGCGATCACATTCTGGCCGGCCTTTAGGTCGCTTTTATCTAGTGGGAAATATTGGAACGTATTGGTCCATCCTTCTTTTTGATAAACCTTTTTACCGTTTAGATATACTTCAATGTTGTCATCATGGTTCATTTTTAACAACAGCTCATTGATGCTGGCAGGATTGGCAATATTAAACGACCTTCTTACCCAGATGTCATTAGATTTCCAAAGTGTTTTTACTTGTTTGGCGTCATCTCCAATAGGAGCCGAACCGGTTTTCCAATCAGCAGCAGCGTATGCAGCCGACTTCCAGTCGCCTTGCGGTGCCGTTTCCGTATACTTTACTGTATAAGGAGTTTCGTCAGAAGTACCGAGTATTGTTTTATAGTTTGTCTCTTCCTTACCAAGAAAGCGGTAGATATTACCGTCTACATTGATCAGACCCAGTAGTGAGTGATCTGCGCCTGTCCAGTGAGTTGTAGTAGATGCATTGAGTTGATCGGTATTTGACCAGATACTGAAATTGGGATTGTGCGTGATTAACGGGTAGGAAGGTGCCTTCCTATCCTGAGCTTGGGTTTGGCATATTGCGAAAAAGCAAGCCAGCAAGCCCAGGACCTTTAATTTGTTGGATTTGTTCATTTTTGTGTATATAGTTGATTTGTATTATTAGTTTGGATTGTAAAATTAAGTGATTGAAGTTTGTTAAGACCGCGCATCTGTATCAAGTTTTCGCGTATGCGTCTCAATCTTGGTAAAATAGAACATAATTGACTCCTAGCTGGTACATTGATAAATGTGGTTGCAAGGAATCACTATTTCCTGTAGCTTCGCCAATTATAATTTACTCTAAAATAAATGTCGGTATACAATTCATCGAGCGATCTTCAGCTGGTCGATCTTTTAAAAAAGGATGATGAAGCCGCTTTTACCGAAATTTATTACCGTTATGCGGACAAGTTAGCCGGGTTTGCCAGTTCTAAATTATATAGCCTTGAAGATTCACGCGACATCATTCACGACCTATTCGTGAAATTTTGGGAGGAAAGGAAATCCCTAAAAATAGATCGGAATTTAGAGGCTTATTTATTTACAATGGTTCGTTATCGCATCATTGATAAGATCAGAAAGAACATTACTCATGAAGATTACATGGGAATGGTGCTAACTTTACAGACAAGTTTAGGATCAGAAACTGAACAGCAAATAGCGTTAAAAGAATTAAAACAGACTATTGGTAAATCTTTGGAAAAATTATCTCCAAGAGTTCAAGAGATCTACCATTTAAGCCGAGAGGAAAACTTAAGCATTCCTGAAATAGCAAATAAATTACAGCTTTCTGAGCAAACCGTAAAAAATCAACTAACGTCTGCTTTGAAGCATTTGCGCCGGTCATTAACAATTAGTTCTGTTTCTGCACTAGTATTTTGGTATCTATATTAGCGGTTCTATAATACGCTAAAAAAAAAAATTTTATTTTCTCATAGTACCAAACGGGGGTTCATACGACTATTGTCAAAATCCGATAAAATGAACCGCGATAATATCGAAGCTTTATTAGACCGTTACCAAAAAAGAGAGACTTCTATTGAAGAAGATCACCTGATTGAAAAATGGCTGGCAGAAAATGGAAATGCTGATCCCGAGTGGCAACAATTAGATCGTTCTGGTAAAGATCAATGGCTTTCTGATGTGTTTATGGAGATTAAGGATACTATTAAGGCAAATGAGCCTAAAGTAGTGCTAATAGAATCAAGAAGATACTTATGGTACAAAATTGCAGGTGTGGCGGCCGTGTTAATTATGGTTTTTGGCCTCTACTTAAGCTGGCCACTATTAGAAAAGCGCATGCTGTCGCAAGATTTAACCTCACTGTCCATTCCTGATCATGAAAAAAAACAGATTACCCTTGCTGATGGTACCCAGGTTTGGTTAAATGCCGGTTCTGAATTAAAATATCCTAAAGAATTTAATGGAAAAACAAGAGAGATTTATCTTTCGGGTGAAGCCTATTTTGATGTTAAACATGATGCCGCGAAACCTTTTCTCATTCACACAGGAAAAGTACTTACCACAGTACTGGGAACTGCCTTTAATATTAAAGAAGATCAAAACAAGCATACGCTGGAAGTTACGGTAACCAGGGGTAAAGTGAGTGTAGCAGACGACGGTAAGGTTTTAAGCATTCTTACCAGCAATCAGCAGGTAAGCCTTGATATGATAAGCAGAAAACCAATCGAAAAAACAATAGATGCTCAAACGGTTATAGCCTGGAGGGATGAGAATATACTTTTTGATGATATTACGCTTGCAGATGCAGCAATACAGCTTGAACAGCATTTTCATGTGAAGATTACTTTTAATAATGACAAATTAAAAAGATGTCGATTTAGCGGCGCAACACTGAAAGGAGATCAACTGAACAAAATTTTAGACGTGATCACTGACTTTAATAACGCAACCTGGGAAACCAAATCAAGTGGACACATCGTCATCTATGGCGAAGGTTGTAATTAATATTATCTGCAAAATTTATTTAGATGAATAACGACTAAGCTTTATATACGCTGAATATGCCTCAAGGAAGTAGTGTCAGCAAAATAACCTGTAAACCGACGGCCATCGGTCTACAGGAATCCCGGAGTATCCGGGGCTTTAAATAATTGGAATCACTTAAAACATTTTAAAATTATGAAAAATTCTGCAACAATGTGGAATATGGGGATGGCATGTGCTTATCTCATTGGTATAATAATATTAAATAAACAATTTATAGTCTGGTTGATGCGTGTAAGTACTATCATATTTCTTTTCCTCTTAACTTCATTGCAGTTCCTCATGGCTGTACCGGTAAACGGTCAGAAAATGAGCGATTGCAAAGTTACTATTAAACTGGAAGATGAAAGTTTACTAGCTGGTTTAAAAAAAATTGAGGCACAAACGAATTTCCGATTCTATTATAGGAAATCGGAAATAAAGGAAATTACAGACCTCAATATCGCATTTAGTACAAGAACGGTAGAAAACACATTATATGAACTGTTAAAAAACACGGATTTTTCTTTCCGACAGGTCAACAATAATATTCTACTGGAAAGGCGCAGACAAGAAACCGGGTATACTGTAAGGGGGAGGGTAATAGGTTCTGACCACAAACCAGTTGAATTGGCTACTATCCAAATTATGAAGGTTACTAATCAAAGTATTGTTTCTACGGCACTAGCAGACACCGGTGGCCGATTTAGCCTAAAGGTTTATGAGCAGGGCGACTACTTGCTTAAGGTATCGTCAGTGGAAACAGACAGCTTAATACAGAAAGTTATCGTAGGGAATGCAGAGGTACTTGAAGTGCCTGATATTGTTCTTAATAAATCAGCTATACAATTAAAAGATGTTACTATTACTACTACAAGGCAGCTAATCAGTCGCTCTCTCGATAAATTGATCCTAAATATAGAGGGTAGTATCTATGAAAAAGGTGAAGATGCCCTAAAATTATTTAACGTAATACCTGGTGTTTATGTGAGTGGAAAAGAAATTGTGTTCAGGGGCTCTCAAGGTGTGACTGTATATATTGACAACAGGAAAGTCTTGCTGTCGGGAGATCAGTTGTTATCTTATCTGCGGTCTATTCCTTCTGAATCCATCAAATCTTACGAGCTGAAAGCAGTTCCTGGGGCCGAAAATGATGCGCAAAATGGCGGGGTAATTATAAATATTGTTTTAAAATCTGAGTACAAATACGGGCTTAGCGGTAATGTAAGCAGCGGATACTGGTATAATAAATACGACAACACAAAAGCTACAACGTTTTTGAATTACCGTGCAGGTAAATTTAATTTTCAGGGAAGTTTTAATTATTTCTGGACACCGGCTTTTTATGAAGATAACATTAGTCAGCAGTTCAAATCAACAGGCATTATTAGCAAGCAAACTGAAAAGTACGACGAACGTTACCACAGCATAGGCTATAATGCTAGTGTGGATTATAAACTGAATTCTCAACAAACGGTTGGCGTCAGTTACAATATGTTTACCAATCCTGGTAGTGTCAGTAGTACATATAAAACAGATATTGATTATCTGGCCAATATAAAGGCAAGTACTGTCGACTCTTCTTTGCACACAAAAAAAAGCACTACATTTCGTTATGTTAACCAAATGGCTAACGCATTTTACCGKAATAAACTTGATACAATTGGTAGTAAACTGGATATTGGGTATAGCTATATTTCCTATGGCTTGAGAGACCCTTCTGCTTTAGAAACTGAATTTTTAAACGGAAATGGGGCAGAATCCCATTCTCGTGATAGCTTATTCACCAAGACGATCGGCAAATCTATGGTGCATGTAGCCAATATAGATTTAGAAAAACATCTTTTTAAATCACTTGTATTTAATACAGGAAGTAAATTTACTGCATCCAATACGGATTATTCAATGGATTATCGAAATGGCCTGAATGAGCAGTCTCCATTAGATCCCTTAAAGTCCAACAGGTTTTTGTATAGTGAATATATTCTGGCCTTCTACGGCACGGTCGCCAAGTCTTTTAAACAATGGGATTTCAAAGTTGGAATAAGGGCTGAACAAACTAATTACCATGGTAAATCAGTTACTACAGAACAAACTATCGGACGTAACCAGTGGAACTTTTTTCCATCTGCTTTTTTAAATAGGAAATTTGGAGAAAATCATTCACTTACGCTCTCATATAACAGAACAATAGATCGCCCTGGATTCAGACAATTGAATCCTTTTGTTACCTATGTAAGTCTTAATAGCATCCAGGAAGGAAATCCTAACTTACGATCTTACTTCAGCAATAATTTGCAATTGGAATATTTGTTAAAAAGGAAATACAGTTTTACTGTTGGGTATCAAAATACCAATAATGCCATTACTGAGAATCTCACTAATATTGGGGATGTCATTATTTCAAGGGACGAAAATATCACTGACAATAATAATGTTTTCACCTCTTTGTACATTCCAATAAAGTTAACCAATTGGTGGGAAATTAATACGAGTGCCACACTGAGATATCGGACGATAGATATTCATGGCACTGAAGCCTTAAACAGGTCTAAATTTACACAATACCTTAGGACTGCCAGTAAGTTTAATTTGCGGAGAAAGTACTTTGTTGAGGTTTCAGGATTTTATAAAACCAGTGATTTCTATGGTATTTATGACCAACAAAGAGTTGRCAAACTGGACATAAACATAAAGAAGAGCTTTCTTAATGATCGACTAACTTCGAGTTTTGAATTGCAGGACCCTTTTCATTTATACAAACCTCGATATGAAATCAATACTGCGGAATTTACCAGAAACGTTTTAAGGAACAGACTTGATTTTGTGAGGTATATTGGCGTTTTCTTCACCTATAATTTCTCAAGTGGGAAAAAGCAAGACAATAAGGAAAACGTGGACGCTGCAGGAAATGAAGCGAGGGGACGTTTGTAGCCTCACCTGGTCATCCTCTCTTTACCTCGAGAGGATGACCTTACCTTTTAGAGGACACCCTCTTTATTGTGGATGCAATAGGTATTGCCCCATTCGTTTAGCAATTCAATAATCGGAACCAGGGTTAAGCCCAATTCAGTTAACTTATATTCTACTCTTGGTGGTGATTCTGCATAAACCGTTCGTAAAATAATACCATCACGCTCAAGCTCGCGCAATTGTGTAGTAAGCGTAGCCTGGGTAATATCAGGCATCTTCTTTTTAAGTGCCCCAAAACGCTTCGGACATTCCAATAAAATAGCATTCAGGATCAGCAGCTTCCATTTGCCACCAATAATACGAAGCACTTTTGTCATCGGGCAGTTATATTCTCCGGTTTCCTCTTTTACAAATGGCTGTAAATCAATATTCGTATCTTTTTTCATACCTGGTATCTTTTTTAAAACTACTTGTGCACCTGTCTCAAAGACTTCAATTTTGCTGGCTAATTTAACCAAAAATGAGCAGACAAATTTCAAAATGGTTTCTATTGACAATTATCTCATCTTCTATTTTTTTAGCAGTTATTGATATTTTTATTGTTAACGTAGCCTTACCCTCAATACGTAAAGGCATTAATGGTTCTGATGGTGATATCCAACTCGTTATTGCTTTATACCTGCTTGGTTATGCAGCCTTTCTGATTACCGGAGGGAGGGCTGGTGACCAGTTCGGGAAGAAAAGGGTTTTTCTGATTGGAATGATTGCTTTTACCGTTGCCTCTGCCTTTTGTGGCATTTCTCAAACTGCTTTTCAGTTAAATCTAGCCCGTTTGCTACAGGGCATCAGTGCAGGTTTTATGATTCCCCAAGGTATTTCCTATATCCAGGTGCTTTTTCCAAATCCTGTGGAACGTATAAAAGCTATTAGTATTTATGGAAGTATTGCCGGCTCAGCGTCTGTTATCGGACAATTTTTAGGTGGTCTATTGCCCGATCTGCATTTCATTGTGGCAGGCTGGCGCCTTATTTTCCTAATCAATGTTCCTTTGGGGCTAGCTTCAGTTTTCCTTGCAGTAAAATTCCTGCCCAGCCAGAGCAGTCAGGCCAAAGAGAAATTCGATTACTCAGGTGTGCTACTTCTTACATTAACTTTAATGGCTTTAATTTATCCCTTGATCCGCGGCAGGGAGTTAGGGTGGCCACTTTGGAGCCTGATTTGTGTCGGAGGATCTGTGCCGTTGCTACTTTGGTTTGTCTATGATCAGAAACAAAAACTCAACCGAGGAGGATACCCCCTCATCGACATGAAACTGTTCGCCTTCAAAGATTTTAACATAGCACTTTGGGCTGTATTGTTTTATTTTATGGTACAGGATTCTTATTTTCTGCTCAATGTGATCCTGTTACAAATAGGATTTGGAATTAGTTCTACAGAGGCAGGTTTGTTCTTTGTATTGCAGGGACTTGGTTTTGTGGTCGCATCGCTGGTCTCAATCCGTTTGGTACCCCGGTATGGGAAAAAAGTATTGCAGGGTGGAATACTGATCATGATTATTGCCAGCGCATTGCATATCGTTGTATTCAATTCAGTCGACATTAACCGGTTTATTGCTTATCCTGTTCTGTTTATATATGGATTTGGTTGTGGTTCGGTGCTTCCATCATTGATGACAATGGCATTAAAAAGCATACCAACAAAGTTTGCCGGCGCGGCTTCTGGCACTTACGCTACGTTTCAGCAAACTGCCATTGCTCTTGGTATTGGAATTATTGGCGGCCTGTTCTTTTCTCTGGCTGGCGAAAATCCTTCAACTATTACTTATTTAAAAGCTTACCAGACCGCCATGTCCGTTAATATGTTCTTGCTTGTTTTAGTAGGTTTGTTTTTAGTATTACTCCCCGAAAAGAAAGCCGTGGCTGCAAGTGCAAACTTCTCCCATTAATCGTTGATGATTAATTTATAACCCACTCCACGAATATTTACAATTTCAATATTTGTATCGTGCTTTAAATGTTTACGTAATTTGGTAATAAATACATCCATACTTCTGGCAGCAAAAAAATTGTCCTCTCCCCAAAGATAATCTAAAGCTAATTTTCTGGCTAGCACCTGATTCTTATTCTCAATCAGCATCTTTAATAAGGATGCTTCGCGAAAAGACAGCTTTACACTTTCGTTACCTAATGTTAATTCCTGTATGGTGTTGTTAAATTCATAATTGCCAATACTAAAGTTTTCAATTGACAGGTTTGTTTTGTGTTTCTCTGAACGACCTAATAGCGACTTAACCCTTACTATAAGTTCTTCCATGCTAAAAGGCTTTTTCAAATAATCATTGCACCCCATTTCAAATCCTTTGATTACATCCTCGGTTAACGACCTCGCCGTAAGAAAAAGAATTGGCACAGCGGTATCAATCTTTCGGATATCTTCCGTTACTGAAAAACCATCTTTTTCGGGCATCATCACATCCAGAATGCAGATGTCAGGCTGAAAACTTCTAAATACTGAATAGGCCTTAATTCCGTTTTGAACCCATGATACCTCAAAATCTCTTGTTTCGAAACTTTCTTTTATGATCTTTCCTAAAAAGGGTTCATCTTCTGCTAATAATATCTTCAATTTAACCATTTTGATGTTTCATTGTTATACAGGTACTGTAATGATGAAAAAAGTTCCTTTGCCTATACTACTTTTTAATTCAATGGTGCCATTATGTTTTTTTACAATGCCAGCAACGTAATTTAATCCAAGACCAAATCCCTTTACTTTATGGAGATTGCCTGTAGGAACGCGGAAAAAGCTATCAAATACCTTATCATGATAAGCCTCAGGTATGCCGATACCATTATCGCCGATAACTATCTCCAGTAGGTTTTCGCCAGCATTTATTCCATATGTGATCTCGATCTCAGGAGGTTCATCCGTATATTTTAGACTATTGTCGATTAGGTTATAKATTACGTTTGAAAAATGATCAGCATCTATCATGGCCTCAGTTTTTCCTGTAATGGGTTTAATCGATAAGCTTGCATTTCTTTGCTCAAGCTGGGGCCGCATATTGGTTGCTACATCATTTATGAGTTTACCTATGTTCTTTTTTTGCAGGGAAAGTTTAATCTCACTTCGTTCAAATGCTGCCATCCTCAACACTTTTTCTATCATAACCGAAATTCGCTTAAGTTCGTGTTCGCATATGTCCAGATACTCTTTCGCTTGTTCGGGCTTTTTCATCACATCAAAACTTTTCATTGCTTCTACCGCAAGCGATACCGTTGATATCGGAGTTTTAAATTCATGAGTCATGTTGTTGATGAAATCAGTTTTTATTTCCGATAGTTTCTTCTGCTGAAAAATGGTGCGTAGCATATATACAAACGCCAATATAGTTATGCCAATCATCAATACAGAAGCCAACAAAACCCATTGCATTTGTTTAAACACATACTGAAAATGGTTGCTCACGGTAATTTGCAACAAATACGGTTTTGATAAGCCTATAAATACTTGAAATTTCTTTTTAGTGCTGTTTGCAAATAAAGTGCTGTCGCTAATAAAATTATCGCCTTTAGCACTGGCGTTTGATAATTTAAAGGCAAAGGTCGAGTAGATTCCCTGATTCTTTAAAAGGGCATCTAATTCAGTTCTTAAATGCTGCTCCAGAGCTGCAAATTCATTTTTCTTATAATTGTAGCCGGTACTTATGGTTAGCTTCTTTCCTTTAAATTGAATTTTATTTCTTAGGCCAGCATTTGGTTTTTCTGGTAGTGTATCTACAAAAGAATAAAAGATTGAACGAGACCTGGAAGTAGCGCTATCAGTTGGAAATTGATCGGGCATGTATTGAAGGACCCTGGTAAGCATAGAAATTTTTGCTTTGCTTGATTCGGTATTTGATCCTGTAATGTTTCCCTCTGCTTTTAATTCTGATACTACATGTGCGGTCTGCAGTTTTTGTAATACCTCCTGAACATCATTTTCAAATTGCTTTGTCGAAAGAAGGTAGGAGTTGTATAACCAGTAACATTGGAATAGAAAGATTCCGGCAAGCGAGCAGGCAACAATGAGTACAATAAACCGAATTCTTTTTGATAACATTTCGAAATCTATAAGGTAGTAGCAAAGATATGATAATCATGCTTTTATAAGCGATCTGATAACACTCATTAACACTGGTTAACACTATTTAACACTACCGTCTTTAGTTAACGTTATTTAACACTCATTTTCCTGCTAAAGCTGTTGTCTCGCCATAGTTTTGATATACAGACCTTAAAAAAGAAGACAATGAAAACAAAAGAAATGTTAATTGCATTTGCGCTGCTTACGCCAATAATCTTTACAAATTCGAGTGCCTTTGCCCAAGTCAAAGATCCTGTTCTGGCCGAAATCAGATATGACTTTGCTCATGTAACAGACACTAATCATCGGGATAAACCCAAAAAAGAAGAAATGGTTCTTTATATCGCCAAAAACTCAAGCTTATATAAAAGCCAGAGTCTGGCTACTAAAACCGAAGAAGCTTTAAAACAAATGAAGGAGTTTAGCAGTGGAAATGAAGGAGGGCATCAGATGCTTGCTTTTAGTTCACCAAATCTTACAAACGAAGAGATTTATAATTTTCATCAGGACAAGAAAATGCTGCTGATAGATAAGGTTGGACTTACTGCATATAGTATACCTCAGCAATATCCCTCAATTGATTGGCAGATCAGCAATGAAACAAAAGAAATTGGAGGTTATAAATGTCAAAAAGCGATAGCCGCATTTCGGGGACGAAATTATACTGCATGGTTTACGGCAGAACTTCCATTTCCATATGGTCCCTGGAAATTGAATGGTTTGCCCGGGTTAATTCTGCAAGCAGAAGATGATAAGAAAGAAGTGGTATTTAATTACGCCGGATTTGATAAAAAAGAAGAAGGATTGGTAAATATTGAACTTCAGAAAGGGATAACTGAAACAACTTCAGCTGATCTTGCGAGAGCAAAAAAAGTTTTTGAGAAGAATCCAGGTGGTAATATGTTAAGGAATATGCCAATTCCGGCTGGTGCAAATGTGCAAACAAAAATGGTTTTTAAAGATGAAACAGGCAAGGAGATGACCAAAGAAGAGATGGATGCTAAAATGAGCATGTCAAATAAAATGAATGGAAAGCCTGTATTTAATAATCCATTAGAATTATCCAATAAATAATGAATAGTATCAGATTGCTAATTAGTGTTTTGTTGTGTTGCCTGACCTTTTCCGCATATTCACAGCAGCGCCAAATAAAAGGTATATTAAAAACAAATACAGGCAAACCTGTGGCTTATGCAACGGTGACAGTTAAGTCGCAGAATCAAAGTATTTTAACCTTTAAAGCTAGCGATGTTGAAGGGAACTTTTCACTGCTGCTACCTGATACAGTTAAAATAACGGAGTTGTTTATTGAAGTCAATTATCTTGGTTATAAAAAGTCCGTCACGCCAATAGCACAGGGAAAAGTAAGCTATGAAATATTGATGGAGGAACAAGTAATAGACCTATCAGAGATTGAAATAAAAAGCAGGCCCAGAACCCGTTCCAGTGGAGATACATTGAGTTATGATGTTGGATCTTTTGCCAAAGGAGAAGACCGTACTATTGGTGACGTGATAAAGCGAATGCCCGGTATGGAGGTAAACGAAAGCGGCCAGATAAAGTTTAATGGTAAGGACATATCTAACTTATATGTTGATGGAGATGACCTTCTGGATGATCGTTATGGAGTGGGTACCAAAACCATTCCGAATGGAATGGTTCAGGATGTAGAGGTAATGCAAAACCACCAACCTAACAAAGTGCTTAAGGGTAAGGCGCTGAGCGAGGATGTTGCCCTTAATCTTAAAATTAAAGATACTGCCAGACTAAAGCTGGCCGGACAAATAAAGGTAGGAGCCGGATTACCTGGGCAATACGACGAGGAAATCAACTCGATTTTATTTAACAAGAAATACAAGATGCTAAATGTGCTTAAGGGAAATAACACCGGAACTGATCTGGCTCCTGAACTTACCGCATTTAATCAGCCGGGTATGCGATCAAATCTGGGGAACTCCCGTCCATCACCTCTGCTGTCCACCGGAACAGTCGGGGTGCCGGAACTTCCTACAAATCGCTATTATTTCAACAATTCAGGGTCTTTAAATGCTAATAATCTATTTAATATCTGGAATGGCTGGCAATTGAAAACAAATGCGAGCTTACTAGTCGACAAAAATAAAATGGACTATTTAAGTGTCAATGAAACCTATATAGGTCAAGATACGATTAACTATACAGAACAACAGTATATTGAAAAAAGCCCCTTTATTGCTGATCTTTCCGTGCGACTTGAAGCGAATAAGGATAAGTATTATTTCAATAATTCACTAAAGCTTGGATACAATAAACAGATGGGAAGGGGAGCCCTGTTAAATAATAATTTGAACATGGGGCAATATTTTAAAAGCCAGGTTGCCGATTTTTCTAACCGCTTGCAGTATATACCAGCCATTAGTAAAAACAATGTAATTAGTTTGAACTGGTATTTGAATTACTTTAACAATCCACAAACATTAAATATAAACCCTGGAATTAATGCCGATGTTTTCAATGGCGGATTGGCTTACAAAGGAATCAATCAATATGTAGAGACACCTACATGGTTCAGTAATGCATCGATAGGTGTTCGGTTTTCAAAAGGATTAATTAAGCAAAATTATCAGTTTGCTGTCCAAAATGAATGGCAGGAACTTAACTCTGAACTCAGATTTAATCAAATAGATGGGCAGAAAACGCCATATATTGGAAATCCGGACAATCATGTAGAATGGACTCGTCATCAAACATATCTGAATAGCAATTATGAATTGAAAAAGGGGAAATGGGAAACCATATTATCATTGCCACTTTCTCTGCAGTACATTGCCTATCGGGATTCGGCCTTCGGCCTTAGTGAAAAAAAGAACCGCTTTTTGTTTAATCCCAGCTTCAGAACAAAATATTATATTCAGGCTGAAGATTATTTGTCAGCAAATTATGCTTACACTAACCAGACAGGTAATATAAATGGAATTTATCATGGAACCATTTTAACAAACTATCGCAGTTTGGAAGCCAACAATGCTATTTTACAAGAGCAGCACGCGCATAATTTTGGTATGAACTACAATTTTCAGCGAACTATTAGTATGCTTTATATTAATGCAGGTATCTCTTATACCAAAGCTACCTCAAACACCATTGCCTCAAGAGAGATAACCAATAATATATCAAGTACAGTATTGCTACCTTATACAAACGATGTAAGCGCATTTAGTGCAAGTGCGGGGTTTAGTAAATATGTCTTTGCACTAGGGGCAACAACAGGCGTTAAAGCATCATGGGGTACCACACGTTTTAATCAGTTTCTTAATGAAACCTTGTTACCTTACAAGAATATTTCCTTTACCATTCAGCCAAGTATAGAGGCTCGCTTATGGGATCAGATCAGCTTGAAATATGAAGGTTCAGGGTCGTGGATTACAAGCAACCCCTTAAACAGTACTTCTGAGGGTAATCAATATAGCCAGCGGATACGTCAATCTGATCAAACATTTAGCTTGGGTTATTCTCCTGTTAAAAATACATTTTTGCGCTTCAGCGGCAGACATCAGTATACCAGTCAGCAGCAAACGGAGGATATTCGCTACTTCTTTGCCGATGCTAACATTCGGCATAGGATTCTAAAATGGCGGACAGATATTGAATTGGATATCACAAATCTTGCAAATATTAAGGCATATGATACCTTTAGTTTATCAGCTAATCAGTTTGGGTATAACCATTATAATCTAAGAGGAAGGATGGCAGTACTGAAGTTTCTATTTAATCTTTAGATCGCTGGGAGACTCTGCCACTTTTTTAAGTTCCTGCAGAGCAGCCTCCCAGCCACTAACTGCATCACCAAACTCCGCATCTGTCAATTCCTCTAATAATTCCTCGGTAGCATGGAGTATAGTATGGTCATGTTTAAACATAGTGGTATAGCTGATCACAGAGGACAGTTCCTGCATATCCTTACCCGTAAATAATTCATGTTTAAGATATTCACCTGGCCTGTAGTCTAGCAGCCTGCCGTAAGTGATCTGGGTTCCGGAAAGATTTTGCCATCCAAAAAAAGAGCCCGGATTCCAGTCAGTTTTATATATCCCGCCCAGCTTTCGGGTAATTAATGGATTGGTAAATACCTTCCATACTTTATCAGGAGTAGTGTTGATCAGGACAGATTTTTCTATGCGCATCAGTTTTAAAATAAAGGTAAAATTCTAAATCAAGTTTAGTTATTTTTACAACAAATCAAAACCATGATCATTAGATTTTTTTTATAAAATGTCAAAAGCACCGCTCATTGAAGGAACATTTCTACTGGAGAAAATACCGGGCAAAGGTGGCTGGACTTATTTGAGGCTGCCTGGAGTTAGCTCAGATTATAGAGGTAAATTCGGAACTGTGAAGGTGAGTGGCACTATTGATGATTATGAATTGATCAATTATGGATTGATGCCCATCAGAGATGGCGGACTGTTCCTTCCAATAAAAGCAGAGATCAGGAAAAAGACAGGAAAAAAAGAAGGTGATAAAGTATCCGTGCTATTATACGCAGATGCTGAAGATATACCTATGGCAATGCCTGAAGATCTTTTAGTATGCTTACAGGATGAACCTGAAGCTTATCAAACTTACCAGAGCTACACTGAAACTGAACGCAAAGCTTTTCTGGATTGGATTGGGGAGGCAAACCAGGACGAAGTACGGGTACGGCGCATTGCTCAAACCATCGATTTGCTGCTAAGCAAACAAAAAAGGTAATTTAATAGAGATATGAAAGACTATATTTTTGAAATTCAACTGAAAGTAAGGGACTATGAATGTGATATACAAGGCGTAGTAAATAACGCAGTTTACCAGAATTATTTGGAGCATGCAAGGCATGAGTATCTTCATTCGAAGGCAATTTCGTTTAAGGAGCTTACAGAACAAGGCATTTTGCTAATGGTGTCCAGAATAGAAATGGATTTTAAGAATTCATTGACTTCAGGAGATGTTTTTTCTGTGAAGCTGTGGATTGAAAGACAAGGGGTAAAAATGGTGTTTTTTGAAGATATCTACCGGCTGTCAGACAATGCGCTTTGTCTTAAGGCTAGAGTAGAGGCAATAGCAAAAATAGATGGTAAGCTAACACGAGGTGAGGTCTTTGAAACTTTAAATCTATAAAAAACAGGGAATAATGAATAAACATCAGGCTTTGACCGCTTGGGCCGCTGCTTGTGCTGAACGTGTGCTATTTGTTTTTGAAGAGGCCAGTCCTTTTGACAAAAGACCACGTGAGGCAGTCGCTGCTGCCCGTTCATGGATTCGCGGAGAACTCAAAATGACTGAAGCAAGAAAATTCGCTTTTGCTGCACATGCGGCAGCGCGAGAGGTGATTGATATCCAGGCTATCGCTGCTGCCAGATCTGCTGGGCATGCAGCCGCTACCGCTCATGTGCCTGCTCATGCTAAATATGCTGCATCATATGCACTTAAGGCAGTAAAAGATATTGAGGATGAAAAGGAATGGCAACAGAAATATTTTCCTGATAACCATTAAATGATTTTCTTAACCCCTGGAATCAGTAAAATAAATGATCCAAGTACAAAGCTGCCTAAAACTACTAATGGTGCTACAACCAGCAGTTTTATTGCAGGTTCAATGGCCCAATTTCTTGCCGCCAGCGTAAAACCAACTACTACTAGCGGATGAAAAATATACACAGCAAAACTACTCCGTGATAGTTTAGCGAGCATTGCAGAAGAAGTGTTCCAACTCCTTTTCCCTTTAATTAATAATGCAGTTAGGATAGAAACACCAATCCATTGTTCCCACACAGCGTATAATAATGCCTGCCAATGAAGACCCCCGGAAAACCAGGGAGAAGGTGTATCTAGTTTAAATTTAATAATAAAAAACACTGGATAAAACAATAAACATAGCCAGGCAGATGTTTTGAGTTGTTTGCCTGTTTTATCAGAAARTCCATCAAGCCAGTTGTTTTTGGCCGCTAACAATCCAATAATAAATAATGCAATATATTGCGAAAAGTGCCCTAATTGAAATCCGATTGGTTCAAGAACCCATCCAACAGGAAATATGATTCTGACCAAAAAACTAATTATTCCTAATGTTGCAGCAAACAATAATATGCTACGTGAGTTTGGCGCTGCCAGGTTTTTTTTGAAACTAATTATAAATGCTTTTTTTGTCGCCACATAAATTAGGGTAAAAAGGAGTAATGCTGCCACAAACCATGTAACGCCTAATTCGATCCAGTGATCATATCCGCTCAGATATTCAAAATAGTTAATATGATGCTCGTTTGCAAAATAGTAGACAAGATAGCTGACGAATGGTGAAAGAATAAAGGAATAGAATAATATAGGGATTCCTAACCTGACCAGACGGTCTTTAATAAATTTTGCTGTCCCTTTTTTAGAATAAGAAKAGTAGGTAAAATAGGCTGCCAACATGAAGAAATAACCCATAAAAAAGGACTGATTTAAGCTTACGAACATTATCATAGGAATACGTGCTCCTATAACAGTAGTTTGTTCATTATAATACCAGCCATCAGAAGAACTATAAGCAATAAAAGTGTGATGAAGCACAACTAATATTGTTAATAGAACTTTAATATTCTCTATGTATAATAATTTGTTTGATGAACCAGAATCCTGATTCAAGGTGACAGGTACAGTTGACATAATAAATTGGCTTAATGTTATTGATGACAAACGTACAACAAGAAGAAACAGTTACATGTGGTTATGTTACAAGTAACTAGCTTTTGTGATGAACAACAAGCTTAAGCGATATATTTGTTGCGAAGCTGCTGATAATAGTTATTGAAACTTTCGATCTGTTTTCTGGAAACAGGAACCTTTATAGTAGTTTCATGAAAAGACAATAGGTAACCCTGTGAGTTTCCGGATACTTTTTCAACCTTAAACATGTTTACTAAATAGGTTCTGTGACACCTGAAAAAGTTCGGATAATCTGTTATTTGAGCTTCAAATTGAGTTAAAGAAATCCGCTTTACTTCTGTAGTAATTTGATTGCCGTTTGTTTTCGTCAATTCAATATAATTGCCATCTGCTTTCACAAATAGCAATTGGTCTATATCCAGGCTAAAGTTATCTTGTTTAACCTGAGTGTTCACATACAGTTTTGACGCAGCATCTGTTGTTTTTGATTTAATATTTAGCTGAATAAATTGCAACACAAACGGTGAGCCTTTTTTCGATTCAAAATAGAAGCTGGATAATCTTAGGAAGAAATAGAAAAAAATACCCGCAACAAAACAGTTTCTGATTTCTTCCCATAGATAATGCCACGACCAGTTGTTTGTATTGTTGTATATCAGGTCACGCATAAAGAAACTTGATAACCCTGCTAAAAGAAGGATGACTCCAATCTGTAAATATTCCTCAAACAAAGTCCAGTTTTCGGATTGATATTTTCTTTTTCTAATATAATTGAGCCCTCCAAAATAAACCAATAGGATTAATGCAGGTGATAATGCGTGGAGAAAACAAATAAAAAAATAATGCATTCTCAATTCCGGATCATAGACTCCAAAAGGTTTAAATAATAAAAGGAATATCAGAATAATAGCAAAAACAATACCTGCACTTTTAAGCAAATTTTCAGATTGATATCTGGTTGGATAATCAATATTATTAATCAAATGGGCTTTATTGATGTAAAATCTCATTCCTGAAAGTGCTTTAGCTTGGCACTAAAATTACGTAAAATCTGGTGTTTTAGGTTTTTTTGCTCATGTAACCTGAAATACAGATTTAATAGGTCTGGTATGTATAAAAAAAGACTGACTAAATAGAATGAAAAAGGCAAAAAAAAACCTCCAGGACCACTACATTAAAAGTGTAATGCTYTACCAGCTGAGCTACGGAATCATGCTCCTTTTGTTTGATGAGGGTGCAAAGATAGGATTATAAAATTATTCTGCTAAATAAATTGAGAAATATTTTTAATTATTTTGAAGTATTTAGCTAACTCTTTAATTCTCATTACAGTGCGTTTTCCTGCTTTCTGGAAATAACTTTATTTAATCCTTTTCATTACAATAGGATCGGGGATATCTACTATCAAAGGCACCTTTTCTACGGTAACAAAGCTAGAGTCTAATCCAAAGCCTCGCTTCTCAGAGATGCTCAAGAGTTTCAATATTCTATGGTACGACATTGTAACACGCTCAATAAACTTCAAGCTGTTTGAGTTTGAAATGATCTTCTCTAACACAACAAATCTAAAGTCGCCTGGAATCTTTTGGGCTTTTAACGATTCGTATTTACTGGTAATGTCAATTTCTCCGCTCTGCACTAATTCTTCCACCACTTTTCTGAACAATGCATTAACCCTTTGCTCAACCCTAAAACCTAGCCTAAAATCGATTCTAATTAATTTTCCCGGTATCATTTGGTCTACTTCATACTCCAAGGTGTATGGTTCGTCAGTAACGTCTACGTGCAACAACCAGTAAACATCTGCTCTTTTAGGATGTTTCTGGATAATAGAGTAAATAACTGACGATTCAATCTCGCTGTTAAAATTAGCGCTGGTAAGATATACCAGGTTAGACGAGTATTTGGCAATAGAAGCATCAGCACTTATGTTTTTAATCAGCTGATAGAAATCCTGAATGTCAACAAACTTCATGTATCTGTTTCTAATTCTACGCCCGTTGTGCCAAGTCCACATAACCGAGAACAATGTTATACCCAGAATTAATGTAAACCATCCGCCATGCAGAATTTTTGCTGCATTACCTGCCAAAAATGTCAATTCAATAACACCATAGATCAACAAAAATATTCCTATTAAATACCTTGGAACCTTTTTCCTTAAAAGGAATACAGAAACCAAAATAGTAGTCATTAGCATGGCAACTGTAATAGATAAACCATAAGCTGCTTCCATATTAACAGATTTCTGGAAAATCAGTACAACAATTATACAACCAACCATTAATATCCAGTTCATAGAAGGAACATACAACTGGCCTTTCTGCTCACTCGGATAATTAATTTTAACCTTTGGCCAAAGGTTAAGCCTAACAGCCTCAGCAATCAGTGTAAATGAGCCTGAAATAAGGGCCTGACTGGCAATAGCCGCCGCAACAGTTGCAATCGCAATACCGTATATCAGGAACCAATCCGGCATTAAATGGTAGAACGGATTTACGTCACCCAGATGTTGGCCTTGTAAATTCCATAACCAAACGCCTTGTCCCATATAATTTAATATCAAACATATTTTCACATAGATCCAGCTGATCCTGATGTTTGAGCGCCCACAGTGACCTAAATCTGAATACAGGGCCTCAGCTCCCGTAGTACATAAAAATACCGCTCCAATGATTAAAAAGGCCTCAGGATTGGTAGTAAGAATATGATACGCATAATAAGGATTAATTGCCTTTAATATCACAGGCAACTCCATAATATGTACAAAACCTAAAACAGCGATCATGGTAAACCAAAGCCACATAATAGGACCAAAAGCCTTACCAACAAGCGAGGTTCCGAATTGCTGCAAACCAAACAGAAAAATAATGATGGCCAGCACAATGGGAACAGTAGGCAAGTCATGATAGATAAGTCCCAACCCTTCAATGGCGGCCGAAACGGTAACCGCAGGGGTCATTATGCCATCGGCAAGCAAGGCTGCCCCACCAACCATAGCCGGTATGATCAGCCATTTGGCTTTTCGCTTAACTAAAGAAAAAAGAGAGAAAATCCCACCTTCACCTTTATTATCAGCCTGTAAAGTAATAATAACGTATTTGATGGTGGTTTGTAAGGTAAGTGTCCAAACTATACAGGATAAACCTCCTAAAATAAGATCTTGTGTAATCAGTCGATCTCCAATAATTGCTTTAAATACATATAGGGGAGAAGTACCAATATCTCCATAGATAATACCTAAACTGATTAGTAATCCTGCAGCACTTAGCTTTTGAATGTGTTTATGATGGCCCATGGCTTTTTAAAAAATATTGCGGCAAATGTATGAATAATCTATAACGAAAAAACCCCGGAAGAAAATTAGCCGTAAAGCCAAGATTCTTACCGGGGTTAGGTGAAATAATCACCTCTCCGTACAAATCGTTTTTTTATGGATTCATCTTAACAAGATCAGCATTGTAAAGTTTGTCTGTAACCCCTTTTAATTTGGCTGCAGGCACTTTAATCACTTTTCTGTCGTAAGTCATTAACCCATTAGTTTCTTGCTCAACATCAGTAGTTTGGGTATATACAGCTKCCGAAAGTCCTTTTTTAATTAATCCTTCCATTTCAGTCATAAATGAAGCATATTTATCAAATAATTCATCTGCGGTCTTAAATGTCTGATATCCCCAGTTATCTTTTTCTTTCCAGGTATGCCCCGGTACAGGTAAACCTAACCCACCATATTCACCTAAAACAATGGCATGAGTTGGGCCAAAAAGGTCAGGTCTAGGCATTCTAGGATTAGGATAATGGTGTAAATCAACAATATCGCCAGTTACAACATGGTTACCACCACTTGCGCTGTTTACCAGACGAGAAGGATCTTTTTCTTTAGTCCATTCCGCAATCTCTTTGGTCTTAAACTGACCCCAGGCTTCATTAAACGGAGTCCATACAACAATACTAGGGAAGTTATGCAAGTCATCCATGATCTTGTTCCATTCCTTGCGGTATATCGCTTCAGATTCTGCAGAGCGGTCTTTATCTGTACCACCCATTGTACCTAAATTAGGTTCCCATTGGTTACCCAAATCTCCACTTGGCATATCCTGCCATACTAAAATACCTTGTTTATCACATTCATAATACCAGCGTGCAGGCTCCACTTTAATGTGCTTACGGATCATATTAAAGCCCATTTCTTTGGTTTTAATAATATCGAATTTCAAAGCCTCGTCGGTAGGGGCAGTATATAAACCATCTGGCCACCATCCCTGATCTAATGGTCCATATTKAAATACAAACTTGTCATTCAGCAACATTCTTTGGATGCCGTTAGCATCCGGACCCATTGATGATTTACGCATAGCGAAGTAACTCTTAACCTCATCAACTGGTTTTCCATTACGCACCAACGCAACTTTTAAGTCGTATAAGAATGGGCTTGCTGGCGACCATAGTTTCGGATTCGCAATAACTAATGTAGCTGCCTCCGTGGCATCTACCTCTTGCTCAGAAACCTTCGATGCACCATCAAAGGCAGTAATCCTTAATTTATCACCAGCTTGTGCAGCTTGCACATCTGCAGAAACAGTTAAAGATTTAGCATCAATATCCGGCGTTTGTTTGGTCGAAGCGATATAGCTGTTAGCAACACTTTCTAACCATACTGTTTGCCATATTCCGGTAACTGGTGTATACCAAATACCTTCTGGTTTTATTTGTTGTTTTCCTCTAGGTTGTGGCCCATTATCCGTTGGATCCCAAACACTAACAGTTAGTTCTTGTTTGCCGCCTTTTTTTAAGAAAGGGGTGATGTCAAAAGAAAATGGATCAAATCCACCTTCATGTGTACCAACTTTTTTCCCGTTTAAGTAGATTTCCGATTTCCAGTCCACCGCACCAAAATGCAATAAAATGGTATTTTTCATGTTAGAAGGCACCGCAAAGCTGGTTTGGTACCATAGCAAGCTATCTTTACCAACAGTTTTACCTACACCAGATAAAGATGATTCAACTGCAAAAGGAACTAATATTTTACCTTGATAGGCTTTAGGCTCGCTTTCGTTTTTGTGGTTGATAGCGTAGTTCCATAAACCATTTAAATTTTTCCAGTTATTACTGCGTACCAATTGTGGTCGCGGGTACTCAGGAAGGGGGTTTGCAGGATTTAATTTTTCCGCCCATGGAGTAGAGATCTTTCCGGGCACCGGTTTCCAGTTTTGTGCTTGTGCTGATGCGATCAGCGACTGGGAAAGGCATAGCCCGATTAAGTAAGAAAATAATTTCATAAATGAATACTTGGTTTAATGATTTGTGTGTTCCTCCCTGCTTAACAGGCCGAACGAATATTCAAATAAAGCAATTATGTTTTGACAAATCGGCTCAAAATTTATTCAAATCGTCGCAATTTGATTTGAAATTAATTAATTTGGCCCATTCAAGAACCCCCTGGTAATTGTAACGTTAACCATTTACAAACTAAACTTGAAAAAGCTAACCACAACTGCTCTTTTCCTATTTGTTTTTTTAAACCTTTTAAAGGCACAGCCGTATTATTTCAGGCATTATCAGGTAGAACAAGGTTTGTCCTACAACTCCGTATTTAGCATTGTACAAGATTCAAAAGGCTTTTTGTGGTTTGGAACAAAAGATGGCTTAAACAGGTTTGATGGATATAGTTTTAAAGTATTCCGTAGCAAACCAGGCGATACTACCAGCCTCAGAAATAATGTGATCAGGGCAATTTTTGAAGATGCAAGAAAGCAACTTTGGGTAGGCACCTCAAATGGCTTGTATTGTTATAACGATACCACACAACAATTTAAGCTAGTACCAATAACACTTAACAAAGGCGTTTGGGATATGAAAAGCCACGGTAATGGCGATATATGCTTTATTGCCGATCGTAAACTCTACAAGTATAACAGGAGTAGGCGCACCTTCGAAGAGTTTAGTAAACATCAGGATTTTGAAGCTACGGCAACTACATTTTCAAGTGATGGAACACTATGGGTATCATCACCCGAGGGGTTAATCAGAAAGTATAATAAGGCAGAGGATAGCTTTACATCATTTAACCTTTTTAAAGATTCACCACCCGTTATCTCCCATTGGATAGATAAAATATATGCTACTGCCTCTAATTCTATTTTAATAGGAACTTCACATCAGGGCGTAAAATTGTTTGATCTTGCTACTTTGAGCTATAAAGATATTTTAACCTTTAATAAGGATAAGACAAGTATTTATGCCAAGAACTTTATTCACAATAGTGGAGATGAATATTGGGTAGCAACAGAGTCAGGTGTATTTGTTTACAATTTAAAAACAGGGAAATATACCAACCTGCGTAAAAATCCAAACGACCGATATGCCATATCAGATAATGCGGTTTATACCTTTGCTAAGGATAAAGAAGGTGGTATTTGGATAGGTACTTATTTTGGCGGGGTTAATTATTATCCAAAACCATTTACCTTCTTTGATAAGTTTTTCCCACAAAACAATAAGCGGTCACTTAGTGGAAGTGCCATACGCGAGATCTGTAACGATAAATTCGGGAACTTATGGGTGGGTACAGAAGATGCCGGAGTAAACAAGATTTCGCCCAATGGAGATTTCACAGCCTTTATTCCTGATGGATCTAAAACCAGTATTGCTCATACGAATATCCATGGTTTAAAAGCCATCGGCGACGAATTATGGATAGGGACCTACGAACAGGGCTTGGACATATTAGATATAAAATCGGGCAAAGTAATCAGGCATTACGACAAAGGAGATGCCCCAAATGCGCTTAAAAGTAACTTTGTTGATTGCTTTTATCAAACCCGTTCCGGAAATATTCTGGTTGGTACTGCCGATGGGTTGCATCGTTATAATAAAACCACACGGGATTTTACCCTAATTAAAGAGGTTCCGCAAAATTTCCATTATACAGCGATTACAGAAGATGCTGATGGCACGATCTGGACAGCAACAATAAGCGGTGGCCTTTTGTATTTTAACCCTAAAACGAATAAACATGGTTTTTATAGAAATGTTGCGCAAAACGAAAACAGCTTAAGTGATAACTTTGTAAACGGGGTATTCATCTCTGCTGATAAAACACTGTGGGTGACCACGGAAAATGGTTTAAACCAATTCAATCCTGTAGATAAAACATTTAAACGATACGGCACTAAGGATGGCTTCCCAAGCGATGTTTTCTATAAAACAGAAGAGGATAAGGTAGGTAATTTATGGATCAGTTCCTCTAAAGGACTAATCTGCTATAATCCCAAAACAAAGAAAATAAGGGTATACACCACAGCCAACGGATTGTTGAGCGATCAGTTCAATTATAACTCGTCATTTCAGGATGCCAGCGGCCAGATCTATTTTGGTAGTGTAAATGGTTTGGTAAGCTTTAACCCTTCACAATTCAAACAGAACACTATTGTACCTCAGGTTTACATTACAGGCTTCCAGGTATTTAATCAGGAATTGTTGATCAATGCAGAAGGCTCTCCGCTTAAAAAATCAATATCCTATACAGATCAAATCAACCTTAATTATGATCAGTCTACCTTTAGTATTGATTTTGCAGCACTTGCGTATACCGATCATGAAACTGCAGAATATGCATATAAGCTAGAAGGGGTTGATAAAGATTTTACCTATCTAAAAAAGAACAGAAGGGTGTTCTATACTAAGCTTAGCCCGGGTAAATATACCTTTCTTGTTAAGGGTGCTAACAGCAGTGGCGTATGGAATGAAACCCCAAGGGAACTGATCATAGAAATATCTCCTCCATTCTGGTTAAGTGGTTGGGCTTATTTGTTTTATCTATTGTTATTTATTGCTGCAGTTTATGCTTTGGTGGTGTACACCACCAATAAAATTAAATTTAGAAACAAGAGGCGGATAGAGCAGCTGGAGAACCAAAAAGAAAGGGAAATTTATGAGGCTAAAATTGAATTCTTTACGCAAATCACACATGAGATAAGAACACCACTTACCTTAATAAAAGGACCATTAGAAACAGTCATAAAAAAATATGCCCCGGTTCCAGAGGTGCTTAACTATCTGCTTACGATGGAAAAAAATGCAGACAGGCTATTACATCTAACTAACCAACTGCTCGATTTCAGAAAGATAGAGTCTAAGGAATATAGCCTTAACCTCATGAAAAGCAACATCAGCGAAATCTTAAGAGAGCATTACCTAAGGTTCAAAAATGCAGCTGAAGAAAAGCAGATCCACTTTCAACTCAATTTACCACACACAGAGTTTTATAGCAAAGCAGATGCCGAAGCACTTAATAAAATTTTAAGCAATTTACTAAGCAATGCCATTAAGTATTCCGATAAAAGAGTAGATATATTGCTGCTTAGTACTGATCCTGACTCTAACCAGTACGCTATAGTGGTTAAAAATGATGGTTTTTTAATCCCGGAAGAAATGAGGGAAAGAATCTTTGATTCTTTTGTCAGGTTAAAGGAAACATCCAATCAAATCGGTACAGGTATAGGCTTGGCACTTGCACGCTCTTTATCCAGGTTACATGGTGGCACTTTAACATTTCATGCCGATGAAAATGAAATGAATGTGTTTGAAGTAAAATTGCCCTATTACCCAACTAACGAACCCATTGAAGAAAAGTCAGTTCAACAGGAAATTATTACCGTCCCGGTTTATCAGGAAGTAAGCCCGGAAATTGAAAATACAATTCAAGAAGCTAAACCACTGATTTTGCTGGTTGATGATAATGCTGATATTCTCCAGTTCATTGCTAAAGAACTCAGCTCTACGTACAATTGCATTACTGCGGCTAATGGTCAGATAGCGCTTGACATGATAAAAGAGCACTCTGTGCAACTGATCGTTAGCGATGTAATGATGCCGGTTATGGATGGCTATGAACTCTGCAGGCAGATAAAAACCAATCTTGATTATAGCCATATTCCCCTTATTTTGCTTACAGCAAAAAGTGCATTTCAATCAAAGATAGAAGGCTTGGAAATAGGCGCCGACGCATATATAGAGAAACCCTTCTCACCACAGCATTTACAAGTGCAAATTCAAAACCTGTTATTCAACAGAAATCAGTTAAAAGACTACTTCGTAAGGTCGCCTTTAATTCATATAAAAAGCATTGCCCATACTAAGCCTGATGAGATTCTTTTAGAGAAACTGAACGATTTTATCCTTAAAAACATTGCAAACCGTGATCTGGATGTAGATAAGCTTGCCGAAACATTAAACATGAGTCGGGCCACGTTTTATCGCAAAATAAAGTCCATCTCTAACCTGTCGCCAAACGAGCTCATCAATATCACACGACTTAAAAAAGCGGCAGAACTACTTGTAGAAACAAATTATAAAATCCAGCAAATAGCTGATTTAACGGGTTTTACCTCTCAATCTCAATTAGGTAGGGCATTTACAAAGCAGTTTGGGGTAACACCGTCAGAGTATGCTAATAATTTCATCAGGAAAAATGAATAAATTAGAGCATGAACCGCAGAACACAATATAAGTTAAGGCAGCTTGGAATAATTATAATTGCATGGCTCATTATTGGCTTTATAATGGCCGTTTACGATCATATGATATTATATACCAATAATTCATTGGGGCCATCTTCCGACTATACTTTTCTTTCATCGGTTATTAGAAACATGTTTGCTGCGCTGGTCGGCGCTCTTTTAGGCGGAAGTTTGCTCGTATTCTTTGTAAACGTAAAGTACCAGGACAAGTCTTACGGCTATACCGTACTTGCGGTAATGATATCTTTTGTACTTATTATTTTGTTCATCAACGTCTTGTTCCGTATTTTTTCTGTTCAGGATACGCACCGGCTTTTTAAAAATGGTCTTGCCTGGGGTATAGTAGTGGCTGTTACCCAATTGCTTCTGCAAATCAATAGCAAATTTGGCCATGGCACGTTCTGGAACATTGTACGCGGAAAATACAATACTCCTAGAGAGGAACAGCGCATTTTTATGTTTCTCGATATCAATTCATCCACAACAATAGCCGAACAATTGGGTGATCAAAAGTACCATGAATTTCTTAAGGACTTCTTTACAGATATTACCAACCCCATACTGGACAACAAGGGAGAGATATACCAGTATGCAGGCGACGAAGTTATTGTGGCCTGGAAGTATGAGGACGGGATTGAAAACAGCATGTGTGTACGGTGTTTTTTCGATATTAAGACCTACATTAACAATATAAAAAATAAATACCTGAAGCGTTACGGTGTGGTGCCTACCTTTAAAGCCGGAATCCACTGCGGTAAAGTTGTTGCAGGCGAAGTAGGAATAATTAAGCGGGATATAACCTATTCTGGTGATGTATTAAATACAACTTCCAGGATACAGGGAATGTGTAAACAGTATGACGAGGAGGTAATTGCATCTTCAGAACTCATAAATAAGCTTCAGTTAACCAGCAGTTATATAGTAGAGACCCTTGGGTCAATAAAATTAAAAGGCAAAGAGCACGAAATGTTATTAAGCTCTGTTAAACCAATTATTTGTTCATAAAAATATCTCTTAATATGTCATTACATGCGTTGCCAATACTATCATCAATATTAGATAACGACTTTTATAAAATTACCATGCAGCAGGGGGTAACCCGTTTATTTCCTTCTGCAAAAGCACGGTATGCATTTATAAATCGGGGCAAACATTCATTTCCTGATGGTTTTGCAAAAGCATTAAGAGAGGCAGTAAATGAAATGGCCACATTACAAATAAGCAGAGAAGAAAAACACTTTTTGCAGGTAAATTGCCCGTATCTTGATCCTGTATATCTTGATTTTCTGGAAGGATACCGTTACAATCCTGAAGAAGTACACATTGCACAAAACGGAGATCAGCTTGAGGTACATGTAGAAGGCCTGTGGTACCGAACCATTTTATGGGAAGTACCATTAATGTCGCTCATTTGTGAGCTCTTCTATGTCCTTAATGATTCCCAAAGAATCTCTAACGACGAGGTAATTAACCATACTAAAGAAAAGATCGAAAACTACCGTCGTTTAGGCGTTACAGTAGCAGAATTTGGTACCCGTCGTCGGTACTCTTATCAGGTCCATAGATTGGTACTCCAGGCACTTAGCCAATACGGAGATGGTTCGTTTATAGGCACCAGCAATGTACATATGGCCATGATCCACAAAACAAAACCTATTGGAACCCATGCCCATGAATGGTTTATGTTTCATGCCGCACGTTATGGCTTTAAAATGGCCAATGCAACAGGATTGGAGCATTGGGTAGCCGTTTATCGTGGCGATTTGGGCATTGCATTATCTGATACTTATACTACCGAAGTGTTCTTTAAACAGTTCGATAAAATGTTTTCGAAGCTGTTCGATGGCGTTAGGCACGATAGCGGTGATGCACTGCTTTTTGCCGATAAAGTAATTTCGCATTACAACAGCATGGGTATCGATCCCAGAACCAAAACCATAATTTTTTCTGATGGATTGAACTATGAAAAAGTCGCACGCATTGCTGATCATTGCCGTGATAAAATCGGAATGTCATTTGGAATAGGTACAAACCTTACCAACGATGCCGGGCCTACAGCAATGAATATTGTGATTAAAATGACTGAGGCACAGCCAAAGGATGGAGAGTGGACTGAGGTTGTAAAGCTTTCTGACGAACATGGAAAGTACACAGGAACCGAACGCATGATCAATCTGGCTAAAACCATTCTGGAGATAGATTAGAAAAGAACAGTTTTACGCAACGAATTTGTTGTTATTTCTTTAAGTCGCAGGAAATTATCTAGTTTTAGTACTTAAAATAAACTAAACACATGAAATCAAAAACTTTGTTTAACTGCTGTATGGCCGTTATTATCTTTATCATTGGCAGCACATTGCAATCGATTGCCGCTGCCCCTCCAAAACAATTTTATCAAATAACGGTATATCACCTTAAAAGCAAAGCTCAGGAAGAAAGGGTTGATAAATACCTTTCAGAAGCTTATGTGCCAGCTGCACACCGACTAGGTGTTAAAACAGTAGGCGTATTTAAAGCTGCGGATATAGACACGGCTAGCGATAAAAAGATCTATGTATTTCTTGCTTTTCAATCACTAAAACAGTTTAGCGAGGTATCCCAATTGCTTTTAAAGGATAAAGAACTGGCAATTAAGGGAGCTGATTATGTAAACGCAGCTTACAATGATGCCGCTTTTGTAAGAAAGGAAAACATCATTTTAGAGGCATTTACAGGAATGCCAACATTAAAGAAACCCGTATTCAGTAATGCCAAAAGCGAGCGTATATATGAATTACGTAGCTACGAAAGTGCTTCCGAAAAGCAGCATGTCAATAAAGTTCAAATGTTTAACAATGAAGAAGTTGAAATATTTGATCGTATAGGTAGCCAGGCCGTATTCTACGGTGAAGTATTAGCTGGTAGCCGTATGCCAAACCTAATGTATTTAACCACTTACAGTGATAAAAAATCGAGAGACGAACATTGGAAAGTTTTTGGTGCCGATCCGAAATGGAAACGCGTATCAGCTTTACCTGAATATCAGAATAATGTTTCAAGAAACGATACTCAATTCATCGTTCCAACTGAATACTCTGATTTTTAAATTTTATGAATATAAAACATACAGTTTTACTGATTGTGTTACTTTGTGCAAACAGTGTATTTGCACAAAGTAAACACAGTAAAACATCGCGGTTTAAAAGCTATAAGGGTTTAATTATGGCTGGCTATCAGGGCTGGCATAACGCAGCCGAAGATGGTGCTGGCCGAGGCTGGTATCACTACCAATCTAAAGGAAAATTCGAACCTGGAAGTACAAATGTCGATTTATGGCCCGAAACAAGTGAGCTAAAAAAGGTATATCAAACATCTTTTGTACATGCTGATGGCAGTGCAGCTTATCTGCCAAGCGCCCACGATGCATCAACTGTCGAAATTCATTTTAAATGGATGAAAGATTACGGACTAGACGGCGTATTTATGCAGCGCTTTGTAGCAGAGATCAAGGGAAAGTCTGGTCGCAATCATTTCAATACAGTGCTTGGAAATGCACTAAAGTCCTCACAAAAATATGGAAGGGCAATCTCTGTTATGTACGATCTGTCGGGTACCACAGACAGAGTTGACGTGCCGGTGCTCATTAACGATTGGAAAAACCTGGTCGACAGTATGAAAATAACCAGCCAGGGAAACAATCAAACCTATTTATACCACAACGGAAAACCTCTTGTGGTTTTGTGGGGAGTTGGATTTGGAGATAACCGGAAGTATACCCTAAAGGATGTTGCTAAAATGGTCGATTTTTTAAAGAATGATCCGGTTTATGGCGGCTGTTCAGTAATGTTAGGCGTACCCACTTACTGGCGTGAATTTGGAAACGATACAGAAAAGAACCCATTGCTTCATGAGATCATAAAAAAAGCAGATATCATTCATCCATGGACCATTGGCAGATATGGCAATGAAACTGCATATAATAAATACGCAGAGGTTCAAAAAGGAGACATCGCCTGGTGTAAGCGAAATAAGCTCGATTATGTTGGAGTTGTTTTTCCGGGCTTTAGCTGGCACAATATGAATCCAAAATCGCCGTCTAACCAAATTCCAAGAAACAGGGGCAAGTTCTTTTGGAAACAGCTCTCTACGGCCGTAAAAAACGGCGCAGAGATGCTTTATGTAGCCATGTTTGATGAGGTAGACGAGGGAACCGCTATTTTTAAAATATCTAAAAACCCACCCGTTGGCGCAAGCACTTTTGTGAAATTTGAAGAAGATATTCCTTCTGATTACTACTTATATCTTTCAGGATACGCCGGTAAAATGCTTAGAAAACAAGTTCCTTTCACAGAAGATGTTCCTTTGCCGCCAAAGCAAAAATAATTTTCCTAATTTTCCATGGATAATTAATCAAATCATTAAATGAAGGTTGCGTTAAACAGAAAAGGTTTTACATTGTGTTTTTTGTTGCTGGCTACTAGCGTATGTTTTGCTCAGAAAAAGGTTAAAAAGCAGATGGTCAGCGATAGGGCCTTTTGGCTGCAACAAATGGATAAGATGGTAAGACCCGTGCTATACGACCTCTCTAACGATAGTCTGAGGATAAAAATGCCACAGGTAACCTCTAATACCACCGATAATAAGGCACAACGAATACAAGTGCAATATCTTGAAGTTTTAGGCAGGGTTTTGAGTGGCATCGMGCCTTGGTTGCAATTAGAGGATGGTGATGCTGCGGAAAAGGATTTGCGCCAGCAGTACCGTAATATGGTGTTGAAAGGACTTGCTAATGCGCTAGATTCGAATAAAAAGGACTTTATGCGCTTTGATTTGGCAGGTCAGCAATTGGTAGATGCCTCATTTTTGTCTTTTGCTTTTATAAGGGCTCCCTGGCTTTGGGAAAATCTTGGTAAACAGGAAAAAGACCGACTGGTGAKCTCTATAAAAACCACCAGGAAATTTAAACCTGGTTTTTCAAACTGGTTGCTTTTTTCGGCAATGAACGAGGCATTTTTGTGTAAGTACGGGTTCCAGTGGGATCCAATGAGGGTCGATTATGCCATGCAACAGCTAGAACAATGGTATGTTGGAGATGGGCTTTATTCTGATGGACCCGTCTTTGCATTCGACTACTATAATAGCTTTGTAATTCACCCTTATCTGGCAGCAATAACTGAAACTGTCAATAAAAAGACCAATGGGTATAACGCATTATCCGAAAAAATAAAGAAACGTAATGAACGCTTTGCGGTAATTCAGGAAAGGATGATTAATACGGATGGAACCTATCCCGCAACCGGTCGATCTCTCATTTATCGTGGAGCAGCATTTCATCACCTGGCCGATATGGCATGGCGTAAAGCACTGCCAAAGCAACTAACGGCTGCTCAGGTACGTTGTGCACTTACTGCTGTAATTAAAAAAACATTAGAAAGCCCATCCACTTATAAAAATGGATGGCTTTCTCTTGGCGTTTATGGTCAGCAACCGGCTATAGCAGACACTTACAACAATCAGGGAAGTCCTTATTTGAGCACCAGTATATTCCTGCCGCTTGGCTTACCTTCAACAGATCCCTTCTGGGCAAATCTACCAGAAAAATGGAGTGCTCAAAAGATTTGGAGTGGCGAAGATTTTCCAAACGACCATGGGGTAGATCTTAGATAATGTCAAAGCTAATCTGCAGCCTTAAAAACATAATTACCAGAACCAATTTCTAGTAAAGCGAAACCCTTTTTAATGCCCTTAAATACAACTTCCTTATTGTTTTTTATAAGCATTTCTCCTTCGTAGATCTTTGTATTTTCTGATGCAGGTATATAGATTGTGGCTTTGGAGTTTACAGGCACCTCAACCTTCAGTTCAAAGTTGTTCTCAGTTTTATTCCAATCAGAAACAATGTTTCCGTAAGGGGTTTTATAGCTGGCTCTTGCATGGGTAATATTACCAACCTGTTCAGGTTTTATTTCCAGTTTATTATAAGCTATTGCATCAGCAGAAGCTTTTATCCCACCCAGGCCACTGTACAACCATTCCATCAAATGACCCAGCATAAAATGATTGTTAGATACAAAACCATAAGCCTGCCAAGATTCGGTTAGCGCCGTTGCACCATGTTCCAGCTGCCAGCCATAGCCTGGTACGTCAGATTTGCTGTTCATATCGTAAATTACATCCGAACGACCGGCATCGTCCAACACCTTAAGTACATAGCGGTAGCCAATATCGCCGGCAGTAAGGCTGTTTTTTCTTCCTTTAATCTCCTTCACCAGATTAGCTATAATTGCTTCCTTATATTCAGGTTCAACTAAATTCATATAAGCTGCCATCGCATAGGCAGTCTGACTGCCGGTTGAATATTGTTTGGTTTCTTTGTTAAAGAAAGTAGTGTTAAAGGCATTTTTAACCGCTAAAGCCAAATCGCTATATTTCCTGGAATCTTCTGTTTTACCGAGCAGCGCGGCAACTTTACTAATAATTTCAATGTCGTAATAATAAATAGCGGTAGCCGTAAATTTCTTTGGAGTAAGCTGCGCCTCACCCGGCGAATTAGGCCCAATATCAAACCAGTCGCCCAAACCATGATCAAGCATATGGTTAGTCGCTTTGGTACCCAGATAAGCAATGTATTTCTGCATCATCGGATAGCTTTCTTCAAGCGCATCCTTATCGCCATACCATTTGTAAACATACCAGGGTAAGATCACCCCGCTGCTTCCCCATTCAGGAGAGTCACGGAAGCCACCATCAAAATGTGTGTACTCAGGTGCAATATCCGGAATCAATCCGTCAGCTGTTTGTGCCGCCATCATATCTCTGATTATCTTTCTGCACAGAGATGCTACGTTATAGTTGTACTGTACCGATCCACCCATAAGGTGAGCCTCTTCCAACCAGCCTAGTTTTTCCCGGTGCGGACAATCGGTAAAAACGCTCACCATATTACTTTTAATTGCCCAGTCTATTAACTTAAAAGTCTTGTTAAACAATTCATTTGATGAATTGAAACTGCCAATATTTTCTGCAGCATTTCTAAGGTGTAGGCTTTTTAAAGAGGTTAATACAGGTAAATTGTTTGGGTTTTCTTCTTTTTCAGGAACGGCCCCTTCAACCTGCAAATATCTAAAGCCATAGTAAGTAAAGCGTGGCTGCCATTTCTCGTTACCTTCTCCTTTCAAAGTATAATCGTAATAATGCGGCACACCGGATGCAGATTGGTTAACAGTTCCATCTGGATTTAACAGTTCTGCAGGAGTAATCCGTACTACCGCACCCTTTTTGCCATTTGTCTCTATTGCCGGGATTGCGGAAGCATTCTGACCCATGTCGTAAACCCATATGCCTGGCTTAGGGCTCGATATTTTAACAGGAGTAAAGGTTTCAAATAGCCTTACAGGTTCTGCCGTTTGCGAGTTTAAAACAGGAGAGCCAGTTACAATAACGGCCTTTCTCCATTTCGAATCATCAAATCCTGGCTTATCCCAGTTATTCTGTTCAAGCGTTGCATTGTAATCCTCGCCACCATAAATACTGGTAGTGGTTATTGGTGATGGAGAAGTTTTCCATTGCTCATCACTGATAATATTTTCGGTACTGCCATCACTATACTCCAATAAAACCCTGCAAATTAATTTTGGGAATCCATAAGCGCCCGTTAGTTTTCTGTATCGATCATCTCTTGGTATAAAATAAAAACCATTACCAAGTATAACACCTATAGTATTATCGCCTTTTTTGAGCTGATCTGTTATGTCAAACGTTACATATAAAGCATGTTTATCATATTGCGTCCACCCGGCATCCAAAATATGGTCACCTACTTTTGAACCATTAATGCTAAGATCGAAATGACCCAATCCTGAGATAAATGCTGTTGCGTTTTTAAGTTTTCTTTTTATTGAAAAATCTCTTCTAAAGAGTGGGAGGATGTCATTTTGTGGAGCAAAATCACCCCGTAAGTGTATTGCCGGTACAATACGTTCAGCGGCGGGTAATTCTTCATAAGCAATCCATTTTGCCCCAAGCCAGTCGCCGCTGTTCAATAAGCCCATTCGCCACATCGCTGTCTTGCTCCATGACGATATATTTCCATGATTGTCCCATATCTTAACTTTCCAATAATAGGTTTTTGCAGACAGTAAATGCCTTCCCTTGTAAGGGACCTGTATGGACTGATTGGAGTTTATCTTTTTAGAATTCCAGATGTTACCAATATTTTTACTCAAATCAGTCAGGTTATCTGCAACGAGTACCTGCCATGCGGCTTGCTGTGTATTTCTGAGTGATGAGGCGATGAACCAGCTTAATTTAGGCGTTTGGGATGTAATACCCAGCGGATTACTCGCGTATTCACAGGTTAATGAATTTGGCTGCAGAACATCCCTGGCAGATGTTAAAAACGGGAAGAAGGACAATATCAAGCAGAAAAGAAGAATTAATGGTTTAGGTTTCATATAAATAAAAATGCATGTTCTTTTATTCATATCAAAATCATAAAATAAACTGTGTTAAAACTATCATAACTTTTAGTATGTTTGTCTAGATAATTTAAAATTTATTTAGACAACGTAAAATGTATTCTATATCTGAGCTCGAACAACTTTCTGGTGTACAGACCCATACCATTAGAATATGGGAACGTAGATACAAGGCACTTACCCCGATGCGTTCGGCTGGAAATACACGGTTTTATGATGATCATCAACTTCGTAAATTATTAAACATCGTGAGTCTTAGCCAGTCTGGTTTAAAAATATCTCAGGTATGTGCACTTTCCGAGCAGGAAATCGACAACTTGTTAAAAAAGGAAATCGACAGCACTGTTTCCCCAGATGCAAATTGCGAATTCTATATATCACAGTTGCTTGGGTTTGGACTTGCATACAACGAAAGGGAATTTGATGAGTTAATCTCAAAATGTATTGCCGATTTCGGTTTACCATTTGCTTACAAGAATGTTATCTATCCATTATTGGTCAGACTCGGACTGATGTGGCGCAGGGACAACATTTGTCCGGCTCAGGAACATTTTTTATCCAATATTATCAGGCAGAAAATATTTGCTGCTATTAATCAGATTCCATTAAAGTCTAAAACAAAATCTACCTGGCTATTATTTTTACCTGAGGATGAAGACCATGACATTGGTTTGCTGTTTGCGAATTATATGCTTAGAAGTTACGGTCAAAAGGTGATCTTTCTTGGTGGAAGAGTTCCGTTTGAATCTCTTATAGATGCAATGCTTCACAATAGGATTGATCATATGCTGCTTTTTTTGGTACGATCGAGACCCGTTGCTAACGCAAACCAGTACCTAAATCAGCTGGCCGAACACTTTCAACAAACCAAAATATATATCGCTGGAAACAATAAGCTTATTCCTGAATTAGCGCTGAAGGGGAATGTTAGCGCTCTTCAATCAATAGAAGCATTCGAGGAAACAATTAAAACTATAAAACATGGCAGCTAAACCGAATGGTCATATTTCCAGAATTGCTGTTATAGGCTCAGGCTTTGCAGGTTTAAGTGCCGCGGCTTATATGGGCAAGGCTGGATATCATGTCGATGTTTATGAAAAGAACCAACAGTTAGGAGGGCGCGCCAGGCAGTTGATTACTGAGAATGGTTATTTATTTGATATGGGGCCAAGCTGGTATTGGATGCCCGATGTATTTGAACGGTTTTTTAATGATTTTGGCTATACATCCGGCGATTTTTATGAGCTCGAAGCCCTTGACCCTGGTTTTTCTATCGTTTATAGCGAAAATGAGGTGCTAGATGTTCCTTCGGATTACCAAGGTATAAGGAATTTGTTTGAGTCAATTGAGTCTGGTAGTGCCCTAAGGCTGGATCAGTTTTTAAAAGAAGCAGAATTTAAATACAAGGTAGGAATGGAAAAACTAGTATATAAACCAGGTTTATCCTTAACCGAATTTGCGGATGTTGACCTGATGAAAGGAGTGTTTAAGCTTCAGGTGTTTACTTCCTTCAGTAAACATGTAAAAAAGTTTTTTAAGCACCCTAAACTGGTTGCCTTGATGGAGTTTCCCGTACTTTTTTTAGGTGCAATGCCGCAGGATACCCCGGCGCTGTATAGCCTGATGAACTATGCAGGTCTAAAATTGGGGACATGGTACCCTAAGGGAGGTTTTTCCAGTGTTATAAAGGCGATGAAAACTGTGGCTGAAAGGCAGGGTGTTAATTTTTATTTCGATAAACCAATAATCGATTTCACTATTCACAACAGATTGGTTAGTGAAATAGGTCTTAAAAATGAAAGAAAGCCGTATGACGGTATTATTGCCGCAGCCGATTATCATCATATCGAAGAAAAGCTCCTTGGTAACCAATACCGGAATTACAGTAACGCATATTGGGATAAACGTGTTCTAGCCCCCTCATGCCTGATATTTTATATAGGTGTAAATCGCCGGATAGATAAATTAAAGCACCATACTTTATTTTTTGATCAGGACCTGAAACAGCATGCTTTAGAAATCTATAAACAACCTGCATGGCCTTCAAAACCTCTTTTTTATGTTTGTTGCCCTTCAAAAACAGAAACCGGACTGGCGCCAGAGGGACATGAAAATTTGTTCATACTGATGCCCCTTGCGCCCGGATTGGAAGATGGAGAAATTTTAAGGGAGAAATACTTTGAATTGATCCTCGGCCGTCTTGAAAAATATACCGGTAATCCCATAAGGAAGCATCTTGATTACAAAAAAAGTTATTGTGTTTCTGATTTTATAGCCGATTACAATTCCTATAGAGGGAATGCATACGGATTGGCAAATACCTTAATGCAGACTGCTAATTTAAAACCCTCACTTAAAAATAATAAAATAGACAACCTTTTTTATGCTGGACAGCTAACCGTTCCCGGTCCTGGTGTTCCACCGTCAATTATTTCTGGTAATGTAGCCGCCCAACAACTTGTTAAGTACTTTAATCACTGATTATGAAAGAGATATTTGATAAACTATCAGCAGAGTGCAGTAAAATAACTACTCAGAGATATAGTACAAGTTTTTCACTTGGTATTTATTTTTTAAGTAAAAAACTAAGGAGACACATTTATGCTATTTATGGCTTTGTTCGCCTGGCC
>NZ_JBFTKO010000031.1:0-34148 GCF_056395985.1 Pedobacter sp. 05T44 | reverse complement strand
ATAGTGCGGGGTGGAGCAGTTGGTAGCTCGTCGGGCTCATAACCCGAAGGTCATCAGTTCGAGTCTGGTCCCCGCTACCAAAAGGTTCGCAGCTTTAATAAAGCTGAGGCAACCAAATGGCCCGTTCGTCTAGGGGTGAGGACGCCAGATTTTCATTCTGGAAACAGGGGTTCGATTCCCCTACGGGCTACTAAAAGCGATCAGAAACGATCGCTTTTGTCGTTTTCATCCATTTCATGGAACAGGGGGATCGTGCCGATAACTATCGGACGGAACTCCTACGGGCTTCGGAAAGCGATCAGATTTGGTCGTGTTTTCGGATAAGAACTGCAAGAATTTCATTCTGGATCCTTCAAGACGGACGATTATCCTACTATTTACGATTTATTTACAAAGTTTACATTTTTATTTACAATCCGAACCACTCGACCCGCAAAATATCAAAGTAGATTCGCTGAATCAATTTGAAAAAATATGAAAAATAAAAAAAATGTCACCTATGCGATGATCTTCGTATTGGTTGTAGTAAGCGGGCTAGTATTTGCCAATCGTAACATTAAAACTGAAACCGGTCGGTCTTCAGAACCGTTGTCCATTGCAAACAAGAAAGTCGCACTGGATCCCAGGAAACAATGGGAGGGAACTCCTGACGGTATAAAATATAAGGTATGGGAGGCATCTCCTGAAGGCAAAAAGGTGAGGGGCAGTCATGATAAAATAAAGGGCTACATCGAGTCTTTCGCGAATATGGAGGCCGTGGTCACCTCTGTTACTTTTCATCGTGAAAATGCAAAATCAGGAGGGCCAAAATGGCTTATCGTGAAGATTGATGGTGAACAATACATGATGCAATTTACTCCTAAAGAGTTTCAGCCGTTAACTAGCCTGAAAGTGAATGACAAAATAACTGTAAAAAGCCGCAGCGCAGGGAATTCGCCAAGTCATCCCTATTTGATTGTATCAGGGGATTATATTGAGCAAAATGGTAAGGTACTTTTTAAACGTGATTTCAGTAAAAGTGACCGTTGCTAAGAGGTAGTTGCAATAGCTAGATCATCTTCGATGTTCGCCAAATGCATTAAATCGTCCTGAACGGTGTTCAACAAATGTAACGCTTGGACGACAAGTCTCGGTGTTTAATCAACATCGAGGCTTTTCCCATTCAAGACTCCTTCCGCATGCTTTGTTTAACTTTTTCCCTGTGCTGCTCCCCCCAGCTACTTAGTTCAGCCAACACATTTTTTAAGGTCAGGCTATAACTGGTCGCCTCGTAAACAATACTTACCGGTTGGGTAGGATACACATTCCGCTTGATGAAGTCATTCAATTCCAAATCTTTTAATTCTTTAGCTAGGACCTTGGAGGAGATTCCGGAGACTTCATTCTGAATTTCATTGAAACGCTTGGATGATTGTACAAGTGAAAGGATCAAAGCCAACTTCCATTTCCCATTTAGCACATAGAGGGCGTCAAGAACATTTCTAAGTGAGCCCGCGCATTCTGTCTTGCTTGGTATCGGCTGATTTTTAATGACTTTCATAATCGCAAAGATAATCACTTACCCCGATGTAAGCGCTTACCTTTGGGTAACGACTAACTTTTTATCACCTCCTAGCCCTAGCTTTGCCCTTGATAATTAATCAATTTTATGAAACATATCCTTCATTTAAAATCAAGTATACAAGGTGCGACGTCGTACAGTATTAAATTAGGTCATGCCATTGTTGAAGAAATTCAGGAAAAGTATCCGGGTAGCATTGTTGAAGAGTTAAATCTGGTCGATATTGAAATACCACATCTCAAACCTGAAGTCCTCCGTGCATTCTTTATTCCCAGCGATGAGCTGACCAAAGAAGAAAAGGAATCTATCCTGCTTTCTGATCATTTAGTTAAACAATTATTCGCTGCAGACATCATTGTAATTGGGGCACCACTGATTAACTTTACTATTCATTCAGCACTAAAGGCATGGATTGATCATATTACCAGGGCAGGAATAACTTTTGGATATGGTGAAAACGGCCCTATCGGAAAGGTTACAGGGAAAAAAGTTTATGTAGCTATGTCATCCGGTGGCGTTTATTCAGAGGGACCAGGGAAAGCCAACGACTTTGTTGCCCCCTATCTGAAGGCTTTTCTTGGGTTTTTAGGTATGACAGATCTTACCGTATTCCGTGCGGAAGGACTAAAAGTGCCAGGAATTAAAGATTATGCTTTGGATAGAGCAATTAAAAGTATAAAGATTAATTAAGAGTATAAAGACTAGCAGTAATCTTATGGTTACTGCTTTTTTTTATGACCGATTTTCTGATTCTCGTTTTAAATACCTAATATCCAGGTCACATCAAAAGCATCAGTTACTTCAATTAGCACCTGTTCTTCATAATTCCTGTACGATAGGCCCCTGTGGCCAGATTTTATTTTCTCAATAAGTATTTTCCTATCATCTGTATTTTTACAACGTAAAAAGATAGAAAGATAATTCCCTATTTTTCTTCCTTCGTTGTGGACCAGATCCGAACCGTGAATAACTATACTATCAGAAACTAACGAGCCACTAATGACCGGTTTTTCTGTAAAACCCTGTAATTCCCTATCAAATGTTTCAAAATGCAGGGTTCCGCCAAAGCAGGTTTGGTAAAATGTGAGTGCCCTTTTACAATTCCCGGAAAATGTGATAAAGATTCCACTTATTAATTTATTGCTATTCTTAACTAACATCCTATACTGAATTATGCGTCGGGAATTTTTATTGGGAGGGAAAAAGCCTGGAATACCTTCTCCAGGCTTGCCATAATTACCCGATGTAATGAAACCATATTATCTTTCATTTTTTTAAAGCATAATTGATCAATCAATTATTTCTTTTTTGTAATTGCTTTCTCCTCATTCTCCTTTTTCCTGAATGCCACAATTCTTTTAATTAGCTTTTCAGGAAGCGGTTTATCTATTGGAAATTGGATAACAGCCTTGCTTGTTTTGTACCCTTCCAGATCAGTCTTAAAATGTGCCCAAAAGGCTTCACTAAAGGGGTTCGATAATGAGATGTGATTAGGAAATGCACAATAGTATATCAGGTAACCATTGTATTTAATACAAGGTATTTGATAACTGATAGTTTCCTCTGCATCTGGTACTACTTCATGAATAGTTTTCCTGATCTTTTGCATTCTTTCGAGCGCTTCGCCACTAAATGCGAGATGGTACTCATCAATCGACTGATAATTTGTTTTAGCCATTGTTCTGAATTTTATTATTATAGATGTAAGAAACCGCGAGGATGCCCAGTACTATTAGTGGCAGTAGCATAAACGCGATATTTTGATCTACACAGGCATGACTGATGAAAGCATAGATTAAACTAAAGGCAAGCCCAGCATATGCCCATTCCTTTAACTTCCCCTGGATTTTAGGCAAAGAGATTGCTATAATTCCAAGTACCTTGCAATATATAAGCGTATAAGCAAAGTAATCGGGATAGCCTAAAGGTTTTGTACCTGCATTTACATATTCCGGTGCAAATAGCACTGTACCCAGTGGCATTACACCTTCCCAAAGTATGAGGATTGATGTAGCCACCCAAAAGATTATTTTATTCTTTTTCATTTTGTTTAATTTTATTATTACTAATTATTTGCTCTCTACGTATTTCACAAAATTGTTTAAAATAGCCTGCCAACCTTGTTTCTGAAATTCAGGGTCGTTCTCAGTTTCCGGATCAAAAGTTGTTGCAAGTGTGGTTTTACCGTTTTTCTCTGTAAATAATGTTGTCGCAGTTCTGCCGTCAGCCATGGTATAAGCTATTTCTTTATACAATTCAACCTTGTCATAAGTGCCTTCAAAATCAAAACCGAAACTGCCATCTTTAGCTTCCATTCTATTTTTAAACTTTCCGTTTATGCGGAGATCGTTTTCGCTGCTTGGCGTATGCCAGCTTGGGTCAGGGGTGTTCCATTGGATAATGTCGGCTGGTGTATTCCAAGCCTTCCATACTTTTTCTACGGGAGCATTCACTGTTGCTTCTACCGTAATTTTTGTTTGTTCTGCCATCATTTTTATTTTTAGTAATTGATTACATTACAAAGATGCTACAGACTCCGAAACCTGGTCTATTGTAAAAACGACAAATTAGAGGTGAATTACGACAAAAGTATATACCTTTAGTTAAGTCAAAATTATATGCAAGTTTCAGTTTTCGTTCCACAGTATGGAGTAATAGAAGCTATTACCCCAGCATTCAGGACCTTTAACACGGCCAATGAATTTTTAACGACATTTGGTAAAAAGCCCATTTTCAAAGTAGAGTATGTAGGCTTAAATGAATATGTGCCTGCCAACAACGGCGAATACACCGTAAAAACAGACAGGCTGCTCAAAGATGTTGCCCATACCGACCTGCTCATTATACCACCCACTTTTGGAGACACTAACGCAGGCATCCAAGCTAATGCGGAAGCAATACCGTACTTCAAAAAGCTTCATCAAAGCGGCTCCAGCCTTGCAAGTTTATGTATAKGTGCTTTTTTGCTTGCAGAAACAGGCTTGCTAGATGGAAAAAAATGCTCTACCCATTGGGCACATATAAGCGAGTTTAGAGAGAAATATCCACAAGTAGAAGTAGAAGATGGTGCGATCATTACCGAACACAATAACATCTATAGTAGCGGTGGCGCAAGTAGTTTGTGGAATTTGATCTTGTACCTGGTAGAAAAGTTTTCGGACAGAGAAACGGCTGTGATGATCTCCAAATATTTTGCTTTAGATATAGGTAGAGACAGCCAGTCGCAGTTTGCCATTTTCAAAGGACAGAAAAACCATGGTGATGCAGACATTCAAAAGGTACAGAGTTATATTGAGATAAATTATGAAGACAAAATAAGTATTGAAGATTTGGTGAACCTTACAAATGTTGGACGAAGAACTTTTGAACGAAGGTTTAAGGATGCAACAACTAACACACCAATGGAGTACATACAACGGGTAAGAATAGAAGCTGCCAAGAAGTTTTTTGAAGCTTCAAGAAAGAATGTGACAGAAGTAATGTATGGTGTAGGTTATACCGATACCAAAGCATTCAGGGATATTTTCAGGAAGATAACAGGCCTCACTCCAATAGAGTACAGAAATAAGTTTGCAAAGGTTGCGAATGAGGTATAATTACCTTTTTAGTAAAGTTGAACTAATACCTTACTTCCCAGACATGTGTACCAGATTTAACATCTCTGACTACCCAAAACTTGCCGTCTGATATTGCTTTTAATGATCTTCCGTCTTTGATTATCTTGTCATTTTCTGTTTCTTTTGGCAAATAAACTACTCCTGTGGTATTGGGTGGAATAAGGGTTTTTAATTGAAACTGTGCTGTGGTTTTAGTAAAAGCAACATTGATTTTTCCATGTAAGGTGGATAACTGGAGCTCGGCGGAGTGAAGTGTGCCGGGCTGGGGTTTTATTTGTATGGTTCCGAAAGCAGGCGTTAACGGTTCGACTCCCATAAGTTTCCTGACAATAATATTAGCAGGAGCAGCACCCCAGGCATGATTCCAGTCCTGATTGTTTTTGTAATCCGTGTCCCAGGCTTCTGTTGTCATGGTTGAACCAGAACGGAGCATATTATGCCAGCTACGTTTGTCGGTTGAGGTTAACAACTGTAACCCGTATTCTGCTTCATTTGCATTATAAAGTGCATCCAACAGAAACTGTGTTCCATAAACGCTGCAGGCCATTCCTCTTGAGCGGATGTGGGCTATTACTTTTGCCTTGTTCTCAATTGGTACCAGGTTAAAAGCAAGGGCAAGCATATTAGCATGTAAGGAGCTGTGCATGGTATCCTCACCATCTTTTATCGTTCCTGTGTCCGGGTTTATAAAATTATGTTGAAAGGCCTGTTTTACTTTGTTGGCTTGCTGCCTGTAAAATGTAGCATCTGCTTTTTCTCCTAATGCCAGGGCCAGATCCCTCATGCAAATCAATGCTTGATAATGAAAGGCATTTACTACGGCATTATAGTCTGTAAAAACAAAACCATCCGTTTCGCCAGGATAGGAGGGTGGCAATCCAAAACCTCCTTTTTGCGGCCAATCTACAATGTCTTTAAGTACCTTTTCGCCATTAAAGGTAGAAAAATGGATGGATTTGGTAAAGCTACTATCTTGCTTGCCAGTTCTTGTACTGATTAGGCCATCAGGCCTGGCAAGGGCAAGCAACAGTTTTGGTTTTAATTGAGGGTAAAGAAGCTTTACGGTCCTGATGTCGCCAGAATACAGGTAGTCATTCCAGGCAATCAGCAGGTTTTGTAATGACCATTCAGTTGGCCAGGTAGCATGATAAATCAGATAATCCAAAGATCTTTTAGCCATGTTAAATTCAGCATCGGAAGCATAGTGCGACAGCTGATTAATTAACGCATCAGCTTCGTAGGGAATCCGCTCACGGTCGCCATCAACGTACAAGCCTGTAAATGAGGTGGCTTTAATGGTGTGCTTAGAAAGATCCCATATTTGGTTTAAAAGGGTGTCGGAACTTTTAAATGATGAGGCTTGATCATTAAAAGGATAGTTTACAACATAACGTTGTACCTCAATTATTGCTTTATCATTCTTTTCAAGTTCCACATATCGGAAGGGAAGCACCTCCCCGATGTAATCTGGCATTAGTATGGCCTTAGATCCGGTGTTACGTTCGTCGGCTAAAAATTTAAGATCATAATTATGTTCTCCCTTTTGCAAGGCTAGCTTTAATAAACGGTAGCGGATGGTACCTCTGGGCTTTCTTTCGACGCGACCTGTGGCATCTATTGCTTCACCCACGTGGATTTGCAAGGTATCTCCATCAGCTGCTGATTTGATGCGCATTTTTAATTGAGCAAAGGCATCATTCCCAAAATCATATAAAGTGTTAAGATTGTTTAATTGCTTACTTAGAACCGGTTTTTCCAATGATTTTACAAGGGGTTGATGAGCAGTCTGATAGGGCTTTATTATACTGTCGGTAATAAAGGAGATGGGTTTTGAGTAATCACTTGGGGTTTGTTTATTATTCCAGACCTTTACTTTCCAGTAATAAACAGTATTTGGTTTAAGCTTCTGACCACGGTAAATGATTCCCGTCTGTTGGTTTTGAATAACTTTTTGTGAGTCCCAAAAATCTCCTTTATTCGCTTTAAGATTGTCTGGAGACGATGCCACAAGAATCCTATATGCGGTTTGGGAACTGCCATCTGAATTATCATTTACTACCCAGGAGAAATATGGGTTTTGATTGGCTATAAGTGCCACTTGATAGGTGGAGTCGGATTGCTTTGCTTCCTGAAGTGATAGCGCTGCCGGCACTCCGTTTTTCCATACTTTATCAGCATTCAGAAGCAAATCGACCCTCAAATCTGAAGGAGGATTAAGCGATTGTGCATTTGTTTTTAAGGAGGAGATTAATAAAACTATAGCGAGGAACAGATTGCTTAAAGGGTGCATATGGTTTACTTGGTTTTAACAATAATAAATAATTAATTTACAAAATGACCCATACTTTAGATAATCCCATCTACAATGCTTTAAATTCGGCTCATAGTGCTTTTTCGAGCGGTACAGATCAGGTAAAATATTACCTGGAAGATATTGCTTCATTTGCAGGTCTGAAGGATAATTCTAAGCTTGATTTTGAAGCGCTTTATGAAAACAGTGCCTTGGAAAGCCTGTTTATTGTTTTTACACCCGCTGCTGTCGATATTCCTGATCAGTGGAAAGTTATTGCACAAATTGATATGTTTCAGATGATCTATGAATCTAAAGAGATTCCGACAGGAACCGACATTGATTTTGTAGATTTGGATAAATCACACGTTAATCAGATGACGGCTCTTGTGGAGTTGACCCAACCAGGGCCATTTAGAGCAAGAACAATTGAGTTTGGAAATTATACAGGTGTATTTAGTGGTGATAATTTGATTGCCATGGCAGGGCACCGGCTCAATCCTACACCATATACTGAGATTAGTGCAGTGTGCACTCACCCGGATCATCTTGGTAAAGGTTATGCCTATCAGCTGCTTCGCGAGCAGATCAAAAGGATATTGAAGAAGTCGGAGATTCCTTTTTTACACGTTAGAAATGATAACTATGGTGCTATTATGCTGTACAAGAAGCTAGGGTTTGATATAAGGGCTGATATGTTTGCCTATGTTATAAAGAAGACAACAARTAAGAGCCTTTCTGACGATTAGAAAAACTCTTATTTGTTGCTTCAGTGTGTAACTATTTTTTAATGTATTTTAATAGTCTTTTGAATATCTCGGTGTTAGCATATACGCCTCTGAAATCATCTGAATGAGGGCCATAAGCAAACACCGGGACTGGAACAGCTGTATGGTCATTTGTAGAGAATTCGCCCAATACATAGCCTGATTGGATGTCGCCATCGAGAAGTGTTAAGCCTCCGGTTTCATGATCAGCAGTAACCACAATAAGTGTTTCGCCATTACTGTCTGCAAATTCAAGTGCTTTGCCAATTACTTTGTCAAAATCAAGGTTTTCGGTGATCACTTGCGAGACATTGTTTCTATGGCCACCGTAGTCTATTTGAGCGCCCTCAAGCATCATGAAAAGACCTTTTGGATCTTTGGCTAACTGTTGAGTAGCTTTTAAGAAGGCTTCGGTTAAGAATTCTCCGCGGCCCTCAATTTTTGGTCTTGTTTCATTATCGGGAACAAGTCCAACCAACTTGTCTGCATTGCTTTTTTTGAAATCTTCAAAAGTATAGGTCACGGTATAACCTTTCTTTTCTAATAATTCAACAGCCGTTGTACCGTTTAAGGTTTTCTTAAAATTGGAGATGCCAGAGCCAAGGAACATATTGATCCCCGAAGCATGCATATCTTGTGCTATTTGAGGCTCCATTGAACGGTCGGGCTGATGCGCATAGAATGCTGCAGGAGTTGCATCGGCAAGATCACCCACAGAAATAACTGCTGTTTTTTTACCTTCTTCTGCGGCGTACACAGCTAATGATTTTAATGGCTTTTCTGTTGAATCTACTCCAATTGCACGGTTATTTGTTTTTTGTCCGCCCGCCATTGCAGTTCCACCTGCGGCTGAATCGGTGATGTAAGTATCTGCGGCATTTGTAACAGAAACACCAATGTTGCGCATCTTAAATAAATTGAGCTGACCTTGATTTGCTGTAAATGCAGAGTATATTTGGGTAAGCCCCATTCCGTCACCAATTAAAAGGATGACATTTTTTATTTTTCCATTCTTGCCATCAGATTGATAGGTTGGCTGGTAGGTTTTGTGGATTTCCTTATTGATATAAATGTTTTTGGCCAGGTCTTTTATGAAATTTCCAAGTGATTCGACAGCATCAGTGCCTATTAAATCTACATGAAGATTCATTAATGCCAGCCAAGAGCTTTTTGTATCCGGAGTAGCCCAAAACCGGATTTTTTTTCCTTCAGCATGAACACTATCTATAAGGCCTTTTACCCTTGTGTAGTCGGCATGCTCTAGTCTTCCTTTCCCATTCCATTTACTATATGCAGTGAATGGAAAGCTTACTAATTCTACGTGTTTTGATTCTTCAGGCGTATGTTGTAATGGCCATTCTCCATCAAAATAGATATAATCAGGATAGTTTTTGTAGTCGTTTGGTTTTGGTCTGGAACCACTTATTGTAATGGTTAACTGGCCAGGATGGGTGCTGGTTTTAAGGAGGTCTTTATGAGGTTCCAGTTGCTTGATTAATATAGCTAAAGCGCTTKGATAATTTTCTTTAATGTCGATCAGTAAATGAAGCTTGCGTTTCGGATCTTTCTGTAGGGCTGCTATAGCTGGTTTAATATAGGTGCTATATAGTGTAACTGAGGGATTAACATGCTCTTTACTATGTGCAACGAGCAATTCATTGTTTATCGGAAAAATATCGGCCTCAATAGAGCCAAATCCTTTTTGAAAAGCTCTTTGAAAAGGAATGTCATTTTCATAGTCGTTATGAGAATGAGCGTTTAATAAAGAGTATGAGGGCTCTTTGTCAGATGCCTCCTGAGCCTGAGAATAATTAGCACTAGCGATTAATAAAAGCGCAAAAAGGCCCGCTTTAATAATTTTTTTGATCGGTTTTTCTGTTTTCATTCTAATCTGTTCTTGTTTGCAATATGGTTGGTATTGCATTTATGTACGTTTAGCATTGATGTGATCTATTTGTTGGCTCTACTTGCAGATCAGTAATGTAAATCTAACAAATGGTTTGGTTAGGTAGCTGATGATTTTAACAAAAGCAAAAGGGTGCACGATATTATCGTGCACCCTTTTCAGTATTACCTTGTTTACCAGCCTGGGGTTTGTTTGTAAGCACCGTTACTTCTGGTGATTTCATCCGGACTTATTGGCCACGCCATTTTTGAAGCATTAAAGTTGCGTGCGGGCCATACTTCCTTTACTACGAATGGAGAGTTTGGATTAGTTTTATCTGAATGATTACGACCATGAAGGGGAGCATTAATTTTAGCGAAATCTCCCCATCTCTTTAGATCCTGTAATCTATCAGTCCACTCACAAGCCAATTCAACACGACGTTCGTGTTTCAAATCATCTAAAGTGGGTGTGTTTATTGAGGGTAGGCCAACTCTTGTTCTAAGTTCATTTAGAGGAGCCGCGGCCTCTCCATTTTTACCTTGTTCTATTAATGCCTCAGCTTTAAACAAAAGTATTTCAGCATAACGTATTAAAGATAAGTTAAGCATGGTGGTTGGATAATCACCACTAGGGTTAATCTTATCATTTGAAGATGCATCCCCATCAGACCCATAACCAAAAGGCTCCATGTATTTATTGATTTGGAAGCCAGAAAGACTATTGGTAGAAAAATATGATCTTTCCTGCCCAAAGAATTTGAACTTATCTCCAAATTTCAAAATAGTAACTTCACGTCTAGGGTCATTTGCTTCATATTCGTTGTACAGCTCAAGTGTTGGTTGGAAGTATCCCCAGCCATTATAGATTCCCCAGCCCTTATTTTCAAGACTTACACCTGGGAATTCTGACCCTCCATCTACTCCAGAAGTAACCGACCATATATATTCAGAACTCCAGTTATTGGCAATTGTAAACACGCTTTGGTAGTTCTCTTTGCCGTTTGCCTTTCCGGTAATTAAAGCACGGTGCCCTTCATTCTTTATTTTATCGCAAAGGGGTGGAACTAATTGCCATTTAGCTTTATCGAATTGTGCCCAATATGCATAGGCTTTTACCATATATGCCCAAGCAGCTGCTTTATGTGCTCTTCCACGGTCTCCGGCACCATAACTTTCAAACAATGGTAATAAATCTGCTGCCTTTTCCAGATCAGATATAATCTGCGCATAGTTGTCGGTTACTGATTTTAGCTGAGGTGGTATTCTTTTGCCATATTCAGGATTTTCTACAGCATCAAATGGAACGCCCTGATCTTTGTGCCCCCAGATGTAGGCGATCCAAAAATGTGCGAATCCCCGAACAAAATATGCTTCTCCTAAAGACCTATTACGAATGGCTTCGCTTGCCTGGCTTGCTTTTGGGATTTCTTTAATTGCATCATTTGCTTTACTCAACATCCAATATAAGTCATTCCAGCCGCCTGTTAAATAACCTTCTCGACCACTAGGGATAAAGTTTTTGATGTTTTCTCCATCAGCTTTTGTTCTTCCTACAATAAGATCATCACTTGCATTTTGTACCCAGAACAAGTCTCTTCCCCAGGTTGATTCATAGCGCATTGGAACATATAAAGCTGCTACACCTTTTACCAACTCAGCATCTGTACGCCAAAAAAATGCGGTTGATGGCTCTCCTGTGGGTTTATTGTCAACCCAACTTTTTTTACAGGCACCTAATGATAACAACAGTAAGGCTGTAAGTATATATTTAAAATTCTTTTTCATGATTGAATTGCTTTGATCAGAGTTTAAGTTTTAGTCCAAATGTATATATGCGAGATAGGGGAAATTGCCCTCCATCTAACCCTATGCCACCAACCTCAGGATCCATTCCTGTGTATTTTGTGAAGGTAACAAGGTTGTCTGCGCCTACGAATATTCTTAAGCTTGATTTAAACGGCATGTTTTTAAAGGTATATCCCAAAATAACACTCTTGATACGTAGGTAATCTCCGTCTTCAAGGTACCAATCTGATGCAGTTTGGAAGTTTTGGTTTTTATCACTTGCAGAGATTCTTGGAATGTTTGAACCCGTATTTTCAGGTGACCATGCATCAAGAATTTTATCCCATCTGTTGTAACCTTGCTCTGATCCATTAAGCGTAGATTGTTTAAATGCATGGAAAAGTTTTACACCGCTAACACCTTGTAAGAACATACTGAAGTCGAAGTTTTTCCAAGCTAAATTGGTTGTAAAGCCATAGGTTAGTTTTGGAGCTGCACTTCCCATATATGAACGGTCGGCATCATCAATTTTTCCATCATTATTTAAGTCTCTGAATTTAAAATCGCCCGCTTTTGCATCAGGTTGAATTTTCTTTCCATCCTTTACATATGCATTTGCTTCTGCATCTGATTGAAATATCCCCTCATTTTTTATCAGCCAATATGAATAGTATGGTTGTCCAACTATTGAACGAAATGGTCTTAATACCGTTCTCCAATTATCAGTATGCAGCCAGAAAGATTGGGGATTTTCATCAATGTATTCAACTCTGTTTTTTAGAGTGGCAATGTTTGCACCAAAATCATAACTCAATGCTCCGGCATTATCTTTCCATGTTGCTGCTAACTCATAGCCTGTATTCCTTATTTTACCCTGATTAATTAAAGGCGCCCCCAAACCGAATGTATTGGTCCATTCAGTATCCTTTTCTTTAATCAGGTCATATGTTAATTTGTTAAAATAATCCCCTGTTATTGATAATCTCTGGTTCAGAAAGCTAAAATCAAAACCAATGTCTTTCTGCTCAGAGGTTTCCCAGGTTAATTGAGGATTAAACAGACTTCCTAAAGAAAGAGAGTTGCTTCTTGGGGCTCCATCCCCGATCTGATTTGTGTAGTTAGCACTTAGTCGAGGATAGCCATATCCAAGATCCTCTATTGAGGCCATATTGCCAATTCTTCCCCAGCTGGCACGGAATTTTATTAAATCAACTCCATCAATATGAAAGAAGGGCTCTGAACTTAATTTCCAGGCAGCAGTCACTCCTGGAAGTCCTTTACCGCGATAATCTTTAGCTATACGACCGGCCATATCGTAACGATAGCTTCCTGTTACAAAATAACGGTCTGCCCAGCTGTAGGAAAGTCTCCCTACATAAGATGCATTTCTATCATATTCGTATTTGTCCTCAGGTTTGTTCTGATCAAATATAGTCGCGTTGATAAAATATTGAGCCCACTCTTCTTCAGTCTCGAACCCTTTGCCTATTACTTTTAGTCTGCGGACTCCCTGATCTTGTGCAGTCATCGAAGCCATCGCGCCAATACTGTGTCGGTTAAAGGTTCTGCTATAGTTAGCAGTGTTTTCCCATATCCAATGGAAGTTGTTGTTGGTTTCGTAAGTTAGCGTATTTTGCGAGTTTGGTTTTCCTGGCTCTGTTCTTTTTGGTTCAAAATTTTTCCATAAAGAATTGGTTTTGCGATAAGAGAAGCGAGATAGAACACTTAAGCCAGGTATAATGTCTGATACAGATAATTCCGTAACTGACTGTAAGTCGTTGGTTTTATTGTAAGGCTTGTTTCTAAGTAATGTTGCAACTGGGTTAATTACATCGCCGTGAATACCTAAATAATTAGAATCTCTTGGACCAACGCCTCCGAATGACCCATCTGGATAATATGGCGTTGCAGAACTTGGCATATAAATGGCAGAAAGAATAGTTCCTGAATAGCCGCTTTCTGTTTCCGTTCCCCTGTTGTCATTGTTATTCCAAAATACTTCTTGTCGCAGCTTGATGTTTTTGGTGAATTGATAGTTAGAGTTAAAACGAAGGGAGAGATTTTGATTATAAGTGTTTAGCAAAGTTCCTTCTTCTCTTTCATAACGTCCTTGGATCAGGTTGGAGAATTTTTCAGTACCAGCATTAATACTAACATTATGTCGTTGGATTAATCCAGTCCTGAAAATTTCATTCATCCAATCAGTTCGGGTTACTTGCGCATATGGATTTTTCGTTATATCCCAACCTTCTGAAGGATTAGATCCGGAATTTGTTAAAGCAAGGTTAGCTACTTTTGCCTCGTTTTCGGCAGTTAAGGCATGAGGTAGGCGCCATGCATTTTTTAGTCCCGTAAAGCCACTATATTCTACACTTGGACTTCCTTGTTTAGCTTGACGAGTTGTAATTAGGATTACCCCGGCAGAGCCAGAAAATGCACCATAAATTGCAGCAGACGCAGCATCTTTCAAAATTGTTATTGATTCAACATCAGCTGGATTGTATGGCGCGTTTGGAACACCATCTACTACGTACAATACATTCTCATTTTTTCTGGAACCGACACCCCTAATTGTTATTTTTGGTGACTTGTTAGGGTGGCCTCCGTCGTTAATTGCCGTTACTCCGGGAACTTTACCCTGAATCATCGAAGCAACGTTTAATACAGGCCGATCTTTAATCTTATCCATATCAGGAACTGTTGCAACAGCAGCGGAAAGATCTTGTTTTCTGGAAGTTCCATAACCAATTACCACAATCTCATTTAAAGATTGTCTGTCAGTTTTAAGAATTACATTTAAACTAGCTGAATTTCCTACTGCGATCTCTTGTGCTACATAGCCCATGTAGCTGAAGACAAGTATTGACTGATCATTGTCGACAGCAATGCTATACTTTCCTTCTAAAGTTGTCGCAGTTCTTTTATTTGTTCCTTTTAACTGAACGGTTACACCAGGTAAAGGGCCCACAATATCATCTGCGGTTACTGTACCAGTTACAATACGCTCAATAGGCGGTGTGGCTGGTTTAGGTGGTGCGGGCTTTTCATCAATGATAAGGTTATTGCCAATTTGTATGCAGCGGAGATTGGTTTCATCTAGAATCAGCTTTAAAGCTGTCTCCATTGAGATCTGGCGTGCACTAATGCTGGTTTTTTTTTCATTTCTTTTAATTAGCGCCTCTCCAAAGGAGAACTTTATGCCAGTTTGTTTCTGAAGGGTTTGAAAACATTCTTTTAAACCTGCATTTTTAAGTTTTAGGTTTAACTGTATCTTGTTCAAATCCTGACTATTAGCGCTGTTTGCAAACAACATTCCTGTTAGGGTAAGTTGTACAATTAGTGTGATTGCAGATATCTTCATAATAAATCTGATACATGGGTGGAGGTACAATCCTTTTTGCATATTTTTGTTTGTTTAGTAGGTTTTTTCCCAAAGAAAATGGGGTAATAAATCTGTTAGCCTTCTGAGGTTTTACTCAGATGCGAATCCTTTAAGTCTTGAGGCCTCGTAAACCAATGACTAAATGGATTTCTAGTGAATTCGCCCTGTTTAACAGGGCGTTTTTTTTGGTAGCTTTTTCTGTTTACATAGTTTGATTTTTAATTAGTTAGAAATTATAATCTGATCGCCTTGCAGCTTATATTTAAAACTTGCCGCTTTACCCATAATGTCCATAATTTTAGTTATAGATTCGTTTAAAGAGCAGGTGGTATTTATACGATAATTAGACAGCGCATCTGAGGAGATATGGATCTTTACATTGTAGCAACGTTCTAGTACCGCGACAACATCTGCTAAACGTTGATTGTTGAATGTAAGATTTCCATCTTTCCATTGTTCAAGTTCCTGAGTCGAGATTTTAGCTAAGGTTGCTTTTTTTGTTTTTTCGTCCCAATTTACAAGGTTGCCCGGGGTAAGAACGGCAACTGAGGTTAATTGTTTTTTGGTAGGGTCGGCCTGTCTATCCACGCTAACTTTTCCTGTTGCCACGCTTACTTCAACCGGATTTCCCCTGAATGCTTCTATTTTGAAAGATGTGCCAAGAACCTTAGTTTGAATATTATTGGTATGAATTATAAACGGTCTGGCCGGATCTCTTTTTACTTTAAAAAATGCCTCGCCTATTAGTTCGATTTCTCTGACATTAGAGAATGTTTTAGGGTAGCATATTTTACTATTTGAGCCAAGATAGATTACTGTTCCATCTGATAGGGATACTATTGAACGCTGACCTTTTGGATTATAAGATTCTATAATAGCAACCTTAGCACTTATTTCTTTTTTATTTTTTGAAAGTTGGTAAAGGCCAAACATAAGCGGAAGAACTAGGATTGCTGCATATTTAATCCATGTTGTTGGCCAGAGTTTGCTTGTTTCAKGAATATTTTCATTATTGTTTTGAACCTTTTGCATCAATTGCTGGCGGTAGGTTGCCATTGCATGAATATTCAATTCAGGCTCTTCCATCTCCTGCCAGGCTTCATCAAGAACTTCACGAAATAGCTCTTCCGATTCCGGTTGTTTCAGGAATTGCTTTACTTGCTCCAGTTCTTGATCTGTGCAGGTATTATTTAAATACTTTTTAAGTAATAATTTGTTCAATTTGGTTTGCTATTTGGGCCTTCATCAGTGAATACGTAAAAAAGGAAAAATACCCTGAATGTAAAATAGATATTTTTTATAATTAACTGATTTTCAGCTATAAAAAATGAATAGTGATGATTGTAAGGATAAGGTTTACATGACTTCTCATTTTTTTTCTGAGAAAAAGAAGGGCCGCAGAAACGTGACTTTCTACTGTTTTTACAGATAGGTTTAAGTTGGTGGCAATTTGGCGGTAGCTAAGGTTCTCGTGTCTGCTCATTTCAAAAACAAGCTTTCTTTGAGGACTTAACTGATTAAGATGGTCAAGATAGATTTTTTGAAGTTCATTATAAGAAACCGCTTCATTAGTTGTATCCTGAGTGAAAGAATCTTCTATTAACTTACAAATTGGGGTTGTGGAGAGCTCCTTTTTCCGGAAGTAGTCAATCATAGAATTTTTGAGTGCTTTAAAGAGGTAAGGGCCCAAAGAACCCTCCTCCTGGAAGCTGTCTTTTTTCTCCCAAACCTTTAACATCAGATCCATTATGAGTTCTTCCGTTATAGATTGTTGGCGAATGTATTTTAGGGCAAAAAGATTTAACTTGTTAAAATATCGTTCAAATAGCAAGTCAAATGCACGGGTATTTCCTTCCCGGCATCTTTGTAACAATTCATGATCTGGTAAACTTCTATTCGCCATTACGCAACAAAATTAGCTACTTACTTGATTTGCTTTTATTATATTTTAGTTAATTCCGGTTAACATTTATTTAACATGGCCTTTTCCTAAGGAAGTTCTTTTATTCAGGTATTTGCATTAGCTCAGAAATCCCTATCATTCTGTTGCTAAACGTTTTTTTGGTGTTTATAAATGGTTTTGTTAAGGTACATATTTGTCTGATTTTCCCGAACTTTTTTAAAGGAATTTTTAATTATGTGAAATTTCGAGATTGCCCATTTTTTAACCTGATTAATAAAAATGGTGTGGTATGATAAAAATAGGTACTTAGGGGGTGTAAATGCGTCAATATTAGGGGGTTGATTATGACAAAACATATCATTAATTTTAGAATATGAAACATATATCTATCCTGGTTCCCAAGGGGGCTATTTTGGGGAGCCTTGAAGGATCCCGTCAATTGTTTAGTCAGGTGAATGAGTTTTTTAAAGCGAAAGGCCAGCCACCTTTATTTAAAGTGCAATTAGTAGGTTTAACTAAGGAGACACCTGTTAGCGGAGGATTGTTTACTGTGAATACAGATCTTTTGATTGGGGATATAGAAAAAACAGACCTTATCATAATACCTGCTATTGATGGGGAAATAAGCGGAGCTATAGAAAAGAATAAAGATTTCATCCCTTGGATCGTAAAACAGTATAAAGAGGGAGCAGAAATTGCAAGTTTATGCCTTGGTGCATTTTTATTGGCCTCTACTGGTTTATTGAAAGGAAAGAAGTGTGCTACTCACTGGTTGGCCGAGAATGATTTTAGGAGAATGTTCCCTGATGTCAGCCTTGTTACTGAGAAAATCATTACAGACGAGCATGGAATTTATTCAAGTGGTGGGGCTTTTTCTTACCTTAATCTTATCCTGTACCTGATTGAGAAATATGCAGGTCGTGAGATTGCCGTTCTTTCTGCTAAAGTTTTTGCTATAGAGCTTGATCGTGAAAGCCAGCTGTCGTTTACGATATTTCAAGGACAAAAAGAGCACGAAGATGAATCGGTTAAGAAGATCCAGGAATTTATAGAGAATAATTTTCAGGAGAAAATAACTATTGATCAATTGGCTTCGATGCAGGCAATTGGCAGAAGAAATCTGGAGCGGAGATTTAAAAAAGCAACTTCTAATACCATTGTAGAATATATCCAAAGGGTAAAAATGGAAGCTGCTAAAATTAGTTTAGAATCTTCGCGTGAAAATATTAACGAGGTGATGTATAAAGTAGGGTATACCGACAACAAGGCTTTCCGTACAACTTTTAAAAGAATTACGGGTTTGTCGCCAATTCAGTATCGTAGTAAATACAACAGAGAAATGGCTGTGTAAACTGAAAATTAATGTTTTTACGGATATTGGCCATTTTCATTGGATTTTTTTGAGTGGATGTTTGGGAGTTTTGCCGGTGAATTCTCCCATGCGTCCTTGTAGTATAGTATATCTGTAATAGCTATATCTGATGAATTTTTGAGTTTTATAATATGGTTATTGTCTTTTGCCCGGACTACTTTTACAGATGATATTTTCGCGTCCAAAACATCATCCAGAAAAATGGCGTACCTGCTATCTCTGGTTTCGTAGTTAAAAGTACTCTTGGTTACTTCTAGACCTTTTACATGGCGAGCCCAGAGGCCATATGACGGCTGTACATTAAGGTTTGCAACATTGTATTGCCCTACGCCAAGCTCAGGTGCAAGGTTTGAGGTGTCGGATGCTAAATTACCTCCTTTAACTAATATATGAACATCATTGAATTGAATGTTGGTAATGTAGCCTGTATGCTGACCATTCGGAAGTTTAAAATTGAGCCCCCCTTTAACTGAATCTGTATCCGGAAGTTTATATCCCGCAATAATTGGAGTTGCTTTTTTTTGGGAGCCATCGTATGCTTTCCAACGGCCATTTTTTCCGCCATAAGAACTTCCACCATATACTTCTGATACGTCTATTCCATTAAGAATAATGTTCTCTACCTTTCCTATGTTTACATTTTTTACAAGTAATTCGTCGTGCTTAACACCATTTTCCGTAAATACGTATCTGCCAATTGTTGCCCCAAGAATACGTGCACGATTTGATATAGAAATAAAGAAAGGAGCCCTGGTTCTGTACATCTTTGACCTGGAATGTAGCTTGCCTGTATGCCCGCAATTTAAATGAATATCACTAATGTGCGCGCCATCATTAGTTGATATGGAAAAGCCCGCTTTGTTGGCCCCAAGAACATAAATGTTATCAACACAAATGTCTTTAATGTCATCAGCTGTTTCAGATCCTACCTGGAAAAGATTACAATTTGTGTCGCCAATGATATTACGAACTTTATAGTTTCTAGCCGGTCTGGTGAAGCCGAGTGAGCAATCTGAGCCTGGCTTTATGATGTCATCGGAACTCACTTTTGAATAGATATTGGTAGCCGTAACGTTATTGCAGCCCATAAAATCATAGATGTCTCGGGCATTAGATTGGCTGTCCTTTGCAAAATAGGTGTTATGTACATTGATATTGTCGGTGCCCGTAGCGAGTAGTACGAAATGACCGCCGCGATCAATTTTTAACATATTGTCGTGATCAAATATTTTTGATCCATTGTTTCCAATATAATATGGTTCGTCTTTCTCCGCATCATACCACAGATCTTCTTCTCGATGAATGCCTCCAATCTCAAGGTTTGTGCATAGTTTTAGGGTAAACATTTTGTCGGCTCTATTGTCTGGCGCGTTCTTCATTACGTTATCGCCATTTACAAGATGTCCATTTCCGGTAATTAAGCCATTACCAATAATTTTTACATTGTCTAGCCTTTCGCCAAAAAACATAGCATTTCTGAAATAATGATGTCCCACATCCTGTTTTGTCATGTAGTTTTCCGGATCTGCATATGGTCCAGGATCAGTAGGAGATAGGCCAGATCTATATTTTTTGTCACTAAACCAGGTAGATTCAGGAGCATCAGCTCCTTTTATGGCCTTAATGGTTGCATTTTTATCTATGTACAAATAAACGTTACTTTTTAAATGAACGGTGCGTACATTATAGGTTCCTTGAGAGAATAGAAGTGTGCCACCACCAATTTTATTTAGGTATGCTATGGCTTTATTGATCGATTCAGTGTTATCTTCTTTTCCATCAGCATTTACTCCGAAGTCTTTTATGTCCATTTTGCCCGAATAGAAGTAAGCCGAGTTGGAGGTATCTTTTTTGGCGCCTGTAGTAATTAATAATCGGAAAGTGTATAATTTATTAGGGACTAAATTTGATATCGTCGCAGTGGATTTTTTTTGATCTATACTTGCCGATGCCTTAATCCAGTTCTTTCCTTTGTCGAGGGACTGCATGACTTGAATATTCCTGGGTTTTTTATTGGATCCCCATTTAAAAGTAGCATTGGTATATGTTGAGGGTAATTCTTTATATCGAATGTCCTTTTTAAGCACTCTTTTGAAGTCAGAAATGGTTTTGGTTGCAGTTAGTATTACAATTTCGGAACCTATGCCCGGACTTTTAAGAATTTCAGGTTTAGACGTCGTATAGCTAGCTTTGAAAAGATATTTATCTGCTACAGGTAAGTTCACATTAGAAATGACAATTTTGAGGTCGGCTCCGTTTGCTGGCCTTAAATCGAGATGCTTAAAGTTAAGAATTTGTCCTTTTAGAGTTGATGTTATTGTAATGCTCCCAACCTTTGAGTAAGAGTAGTGATTGCCAGTGCGCCCTATGGACTGTTTGCTAAGGTCCTTTAATTTTACATCACCCCGCCCAATAACATTTACAGTGGTGTTTTCAAGGGTAGCATTAATGCCTTTAGGTAGGGAAATACTTACTGTAGCATCCGGACTTCTTTGCCCAGCTGTAAAATATAAAGTAAGATTTGTGCTTGTATTGGTGGTTATCTGCTGTTCATCTAGTTGCAGGTTTCCTCCAATGGCCATAGGCTGCAGTTTGATGATATACTTTTTTTCGGTTTGTTTATCACCGGACGTAACAACAAGTTTATCGCCGGTAATTAATGCTCCTTCAGTTTTTGAACTGCCATCCTTTGTCGTAATTCTATATGTTTGCAGAGATCCATCTTTAGATTTTATTTCCCGTGTCAGTTGGTTTACGGTTGTGCTGGTAGAAATTAATCCCTTATCCTCTGGTGTGTCAACTGTGAATAAATATGTGCTTCCGGTAATAACAACAACCGTATCGGCTTTAATAAGAGCTACATGAGTGGCGTCTTTAGCTATTGTAATTTCAATAGCTGTCCTTTTTAGAGCCTTTGCTTGTGAAAGTATTAATAGTAGCGGCACAAACGTGAATGCCAGTAATTTTTTCATATTTGGTTTGAATAGGAGAATTAAAATTCGATATTAATTGTTGAATTTTTTTGGCCAATTACTCAGCCAAACTGGCATGAATTATTTTGTTTTTTAGATCGGTTATATTGTCTTGGCTTAAATGGAATAATACTTGTAGTTAGTAAAATGTGAATACGAAGCGGAAATACCTACGTAGTACTGGCGTTATAATTAAAAAGTTAAGATGAATAGTTCCCCCAGAAAGAGTTTCATGAAATCGATAAAGGGTAAGGTTATAATAGCTTTACTCTTGGCGTGTTTTGCTCTTTTTATGGCGTGGGGAGTGAGTAGAGTAGCATTTAAGGAAATGCTAAATACTGTTGAGAATATCTCTGCTCCCAGTGAGCGATTAAGGATTGTGAATGTTATTTCGAGGAAGATTAGTAGTCTTGATCAATTGCAAAAGAAACAAGCCTTCAATGATCCGGGGAACTATAGAAAGCTGTTTAAAGAATCGCGACAGCTAAGATCTATTTTAGATAGTTTAGGGTTTTTATATGCTAATGATTCTATTCAATTGGATCGAATAGCTACTATAAAGAGGCTGTTGAGCGAGCGTGATAAACAGTTTATTAACTATTTAAAAGTCAGGGAGCGTTTGGTAAATAACAAGTCGTTTTCAGCGCAGGTTCAAAATATTAATGATATAGTTTCTAAAAGTGCTGAGCAGGCAGACAGTACCATTCTTGCTACTGAAGAAAAGACATCTACAACAACTATTTATCCTAATGAGGATAAGCCAAGAAGCTTTTTTGGGAAACTTTTTGGTAGAAAGAAAAGTGAGAATGATAACTCCATAAGAATTGTAAGTGAAGAAAAGGTAAAAAGAGATACGATAGCGTTATCTGCTGAAGAGAAAATGGCTAGTGATTTGAAGAAATCATTGAAGATTATTGAAGATGATCAAAAACAAAAGAATGCTAGTTTTTTAAATAGAGAAGCTGTGCTTGCCAATGCCAACAGTGTACTAATTAGTCAGATGTTAGACGTTTTAAGAAAGGTTGAAAGCGAAGTGGTAAGCCAAATAGAAGTAAACGGGATTCAAGCAAAAAAGGTTGTAAACACTGGAATCAATACAATCTCATTAATTATGCTTGTTTTTCTGGTGTTGACAGGAGTGCTGCTATATCTTATTTTAACGGATATTACCCGAAGTGGGCGATATAGGAATGAGCTTGAATTGGCAAAGGATGAAGCAGAGTATCATGGAAGGGCCAAACAACGTTTTCTTTCGAATATGAGTCATGAGATTAGAACGCCGCTTCAATCAATAATTGGTTATGCCGAGCTGATTAAGCAGCAAGAATATCCACAGTCTAAAGATATTGATGCTATTTATCACTCGTCGGAACATTTGTTGCAAATTGTTAACGAAGTGCTGGATTATAACAGAATTATATCAGGTAAGTTCACTTTCTCTAACAAAGTGTTTGACGTGGGGCAACTTTTAGCTGAAGTTATTTCTGTAATGAGACCACAGGCTGAGGCTAAGTCGTTGAAAATGGTTGCTGATTTTGATTTGAAGGGACTTAAATATATTTATGGAGATCCTTTTAGATTAAAACAAATCCTTTATAACCTATTGGGAAATGCAGTTAAATTTACTCAAACGGGAGAGATTGTGCTTTCAGCATTTTACAAAAGACAAAATGAAAATGTCCATTTTACATTCATTGTAAAAGATACGGGTATTGGACTTTCTGAAGAAGATGGCAAGGTAATTTTTAACGAATTTGAGCAGATTAACACCATTGAAAGTGAAGTGGTAAATAGTACCGGGACAGGGCTGGGATTAACGATTATAAAATCGCTTGTTGAGAATCAGGGAGGGAGAATTTATGTTAAAAGTAAGGTAAATGAAGGAAGTGCTTTTACTGTGTACCTGACTTTTACTTATGCCAATGAACCAGAGGTTGACAATACTCAGCTCTCGGTGTACGAACCATTGTCGCATCATAAAGTATGGATTGTTGACGATGATCAGTTAATCCTGGATTTATGTAAGATTATCTTTAAAAAGAATGGTATAAGTTATAGGAGTTTTAACTCTCCAACCCAGTTATTAAATGCAGAATGGGACAAGACCGTTAGTTATGTTTTAATGGATATGCGAATGCCCGAAATGGATGGTATAAAGCTGTGTAAACTTTTGAGAGAGAAGGTGGGGAATGATGTAAATATATATGCCATTACTGCTCAGGTTTTGCCTGATGAACGTGCCTTTTTATTAGAGAATGGTTTTGATGGTATTGTAATGAAGCCGTTTAGAGAGGCAGAACTTTTAGCCGCACTTCTTGAGCATCCTGGCCATATCGAGCCTTTATTGCATGAGTTAGAACTTGACTTGTCGTCATTAAAAAAAATGACTTATGGCGATACGGAGCAGTTGAATAAAATTCTTTTGAGATTTAAAGAAGATTGCCAGACTGATGGTGATGAAATTAGACTGGCAACAGCAGAAAATGATTTGGTCGTATTGCGTTTGCTGACACACAGATTGGCTGGGAGAATAGCTCAGATTGGCTCTAAGGATTTGGCAAAGGAATATAGGGAGTGCGAATTGAAATTGAATACTAGTGCACAGCTGGATGAGCCTTTAAAAGGTGAAATAATGTTATTGCTTGAAAAACTGAGTGGACTTTTAGACAAAATTGATGAAGAATTGAAAAAGCCCGATTATTCAATTTCGTAACGTTCCATTTTGCTGTACAGCGTTTTTCTATCGATATTAAGCAATTTGGCTGCCTTTGATTTATTGTACTTCACCTTTACCAGTGTTTCCATTATAAGTGCCTTTTCATTGACTTCATTAATTGCCTTAAGGTCTGACCCGCTAGGTTTAGGGGTTTGATTAATAGCAACAATCATTTCTTCCGGTAAGGAATCTACTTCGGCAGTCTCGTTTGGAGTTAACAATACCATTCGCTTAATTACGTTTTTAAGCTCTCTTAAGTTTCCCGGCCAGTCGTACTGAAGCAATAATTCCTTTGCAGGGGAAGATATATTTGAGACATTCCGCTGTAGTTCAGCATTTGATAACTTAATGAAATGATTGATAAAAAGCTCCAGGTCTTTTCCGCGATCTCTTAATGCCGGGAGATGAATTTTAAATTCATTAAGACGATGGTATAAATCTTCTCTGAATGATCCATTGCTTACACTTGCTTTCAGATCGTCGTTTGTAGCTGTAATAATGCGGACATCAACTTTGATGGTTTTAGTGCTTCCAACAGGCTGTATTGTTCTCTCCTGAAGCGCCCGGAGTAGTTTTACCTGAACCTCATAACTTAGATTTCCAACCTCATCTAGAAAGAGAGTTCCTCCACTGGCTATTTCAAATTGACCCTTTTTATCATTTAATGCTCCGGTAAATGCTCCTTTTGCATGACCAAAGAGCTCACTGGCTGCAAGATCTTTGGAAAGCGCGCCACAATCTATTGCTATGAAAGGCTTGTTTTTGCGCTTGCTTTGCATGTGCAAGGCCCTTGCAGCATATTCTTTACCGGTTCCACTTTCTCCTTGAATAATGACAGACATATCTGTGGGTGCAACCAGGTTTATATGTTCATATAACTTGTCAGCAATCGCACTTTTACCTTTTATTGCATCTGTGTGCTCTACCGAATCGGTTGTGCTTTCTGACTCTTTTTTACCCAAAGCATTATTGATAATCATTAACAATTCCTCTGGATTGACTGGTTTAGTAATGTAATCGAAGGCGCTAAGCTGAATAGATTTCACAGCAGTTCTTACATCATTAAAACTCGTCATGATGATAATTGGCTGTAGCGAACCCTTTTCCCGAAGATGGGCCAATACATCCAGACCTGTTCCATCAGGTAAACGATAGTCGACTAAAAGTAAATCGAAGGTTTGTTTTTCCAGTATTTGGAAGCTTTTTTTTACTTCGTTTATAGCTAATGGCTCGTGCCCATGCTTTGTTAAAAAGCCCTCTAGTATCTGAGAGAAAGTTAAATCGTCTTCAATAATGAGTATTTTCGCCATAGGGATTAAGCAGGTAAATATTAGCAAAAATACAAAAGCCAGACGAAATTTGGCTTTTATTCGACACAAATTGCTAACAGTTGACTTTTTGCGACCTAACTCTCGTTTTAATCTATAAGTTGATATTTTAAGAAGAAAGGTGGTTTGTTTTTGTGGTTATTTAAACTTTCAGTAATTTTTGAACTTTTGATATTTAAATCTATTTTTGAGTATGGAATTATCAGAAGGAAGATTGAAATTTATTGAAGCCTGGGGTAAATTGGGCTCTGAATGGGGGATTAATAGGACTATGGCTCAGATTCATGCTTTACTTCTTATTTCACCTGAAGCATTAACCACTGAAGAGATTATGGAAGAACTTACTATCTCCAGAGGAAATACCAATATGAATTTAAGAGATTTAATTGGATGGGGGCTTGTAGAGAAACAGCATAAATCTGGTGAACGTAAAGAATATTTTTATGCAGACAAGGATACATGGAACATTGCCCGGCAAGTGGCTAAAGAAAGAAAAAAGCGTGAGTTGGATCCTATAATTAAACTTTTAAACGAGTTATCTGAAGTGAAGGGCGATGATAAGGATCGAAATTATAAGACATTTAGAAGTTCAGTAAAGGATATAAATAAACTCGCAAAAAATGTAAATAAGACTCTGGAAACAATGTTAAAGGCGGAGGAGAGTTGGTTCTGGGGGTCTATTTTTAAAATATTCAAATAGATTTTCTAAATTTTCAATATAGATTGAAAATTTAGAAATGTGTTTTGTTTTAATAGGCGTCATTAAAACAGCGTGCAGATTTTAGATTTAATGAATTTATTGCTTTCCATAGACCTTTGTTGGCTTTGCCGTTAGTTTACCTGAATGACAAATGATTATTCCTTAGGGAATCAGCAGGCAGGACTTAAAATAATGTTCGGCAAAAACCATAGATTATACTATAAAAACACAATTTGTTAACTATTTAGTTAAATTATCTTTGATGAAGCTTTACTATACTTATATCTTTTCTTAGCTTTGTTATATGCTGTCTAAGAAAACGAAATATGCGATAAAAGCACTGGTTGCTCTTGGTAAGAACACCGGTAACCCTCCAATGCAAATAGTCAGATTAGCTGAACAGGAAATGATTCCGAGAAAATTTTTGGAACAGATCCTGTTAGATATGCGTAATGCAGGATACCTTTATAGTAAAAAAGGTGCCGGAGGTGGCTACAGTTTAAATAAAGACCCCCAAGATATATTTCTTGCTGATATCCTGCGCATTACTGATGGACCAATAGCAATGGTGCCATGTGCAAGTTTGAAGTTTTATCGCAAATGTGATGAGTGCCATGATGAAGTAACTTGTGGTATTAGAAAAACATTTATAGATGTAAGAAATGCCACATTGAACGTATTGGCACAGACTTCCATAGCTGATGTGATCGCTCGAGAGACTGACGAAAACATTGTTTCTTAAATCATGTCGATTAAGTAATTTTATGAAATGACGATTCAATTATAGTATTCTCTTAAGATTGGAATACATTTTGCTTTTGTTATTTTAGAAAACCAGATATGAAATATCTGGTTTTCTCGTTATATCGGGTGATAATCACACATTTGTTATTAATACCCTGAACTTTTATTTAATTAACTTTGTTTTAAAACTTATATATATGATTAAAAAGAACATGAGTAATTTTTCTAGTCGGATGCTTGGAATGTCTTTATTGATGATTATTCCTTTTATGTCGTTCGCTCAAAAGCCTAATTGGCAAAACCTGGATCTTAAAGCAGATTCTACATTTGGAATTAGTACGCAAAGGGCATATACTGAATTATTGAAAGGTAAGAAATCTACAAAAGTAATTGTTGCTGTTTTAGATGGTGGGGTTGATATTAATCACGAGGATCTGAAATCAGTAATCTGGATAAATAAAAAGGAAAAGGCCGGTAATGGCAAGGATGACGATAAGAACGGTTACGTTGATGATATAAATGGCTGGAACTTTTTAGGCTCTAACAAGGGATCAATCAACTATGAAACATTAGAGTTGACCAGATTGGTGCGAAGAGATAGTGCTAAATTTGGTAAAGCAGATGCAACTTCAGTTCCCGCAAGTGATCTAACTGCTTTTGAGGCATATCAGAAGAACAAAGCAGAACTTGACAAAGAGTTAGCTGAAGCAAAGGAAGGATTAGAGAATTATTCGGCTATTAAATCTGCTATTGATGATTTAGTAAAGAAGTTAGGGAAAGATAAGCCTACTGTTGAAGATATTCAAGCCTTTAAACCCTCTTCTGATATCGAAACAAACATTCAGAGAATATTATTGCAACAACTAAAAAATACGACCTTCGATGAGTTTTATAATGCTCAGATATTGGCAGGTTATGAACATTTTAAATCGCAGGTTGATTATAATTTAAATCTTGATTATGATCCAAGATCCATAGTTGGTGATGATCCTAATAATAGCAAGGAGAAGTTCTATGGGAATAATGACGTAGCTGGACCAGACGCCAGACATGGATCTCACGTTGCGGGTATTATTGGTGCGGTTAGAAATAATGATTTAGGTATTGACGGTATAGCTGATAATGTAGCAATTATGGCTGTTMGTAGTACCCCAAATGGAGACGAACGCGATAAAGATGTTGCAAATTCAATCCGTTATGCGGCGGACAATGGAGCGAAAGTTATAAATATGAGCTTTGGTAAATCTTATTCGTGGGATAAGGCAATTGTTGATGAAGCCGTTAAGTATGCCGTTTCTAAGGACGTTCTAATTGTACATGCAGCAGGGAATGATAATGAAAATCTGGAAGTAGCTAAAAATTATCCAAATCCAAATTACGAAAATGGAGGAACAGCCACCTCATGGATTACAGTAGGAGCATCTGGACCAGCAAATGATGAAACCATAAAAGCTAGTTTTTCGAATTACGGAAAAAATACGGTTGATGTTTTTGCTCCAGGAGTAAATATAAACTCTACTGTACCTGGTTCTAAATATGAAAAACTAAATGGAACAAGTATGGCTTCTCCAGTAGTGGCTGGTTTAGCTGGGTTAATTCGTTCGTACTATCCTAAATTAACCGCAATTGAGGTCAAAGATATCATCATGAAATCAGTTGTTAAGGTAGAACAAAACGTTACGATTAAGGATAATGATGATACGACCAAAACCGTACCGTTCTCAGACCTTTGTGTTACAGGGGGGATAGTGAATGCATATAATGCATTAAAACTTGCCTCTGAATATAAAAAATAATATAAGAAGATGCTACCAGTCTTTAATTACTGATTGGTAGCATTTCTAAAATCTTTTTGTTTCATTTGGCAAAACGAATAAATGGTGAGATATACTATTATCTTCCATAAAGCAGAGACGTTCGTATTTATATTCGTTAACTTTTACAGGATCTTTAAGCGCAGTAAAAATCTCAATAATAAGATTGTATACACTTAAGGAATTCATGTTCAGCTGATTTCTCTTAAATAGCTCCAAACATTCATTACAGTAATTGAAAGCCATTGTGTACTCTCTTCTGTTTTTAGCTTGATAAGCTTGCGTTAATTTGATGATTGATTCAGTATATTTTGTGATCCTAAATCTGGATTTATTATCTGCTAATGAAACTAGAATCGATTCTAATCTATCCGTATTTTTATCAGAATTTATTCTTGAGCTCACAAGGGCAAAAATTGCCATTAAAAAAATTGCCATAGGTGCTCTTTTCGAAAGGGCTTTAGCATGCTGAGTGGAAATTGCATTAATAAGGTGCTGTGTGCTCGCGTTTTCTTCAAAAAGCTGATCTAAAATAATAATGAGTAAATAAGAAATGGCTTGTTGAGGACTTACATCATTAGGGTCTTGCATTAAAATCAGTGCTTCAATATCATTGAAAGTAAGTTCCTCCTGAGAAGAAGATACACCCATGATTTTTGCATGAATCATAGAAATAATATTATGAGGAGCTATTAGCCATTTGGCACTCTTAAATTGAGCTAATATTTCGATTCTTTCCTTAATAAGTTTCGTATCTAAGCTTAAAATATCGAAGAAGGCCAATAAAGAATGATATACTAATAGATTTTCATTTGTATCAACTACTTTGATAAGGACTGTTATTGCTTCTTTATAGCAAGAGTCTATAAAATCAAAGTTGATGAGCTCTTTGATTATGATATCATGAAGCTGATGCTCTCTTAATAATTTGATAGTTTCAGGACTGTATTTATTCCGGTATTCTAAATTCTCGGCAATAAAAAAGATTAGATAATTCTTTTCGTAGTTATTGAGCTCAAGATTAAAAATGTTAGTTAAAGACTTAAAATCGCCAATTCTTATAATAAATCTGATCGTCCACTGCAGGAGCTGGAACCTGGCATTGGTATGCTTATATTCCTCTTTAATGTAATCAAAGAAAGAACTGTCTACCTTTAGATGAAATTTTTCTAAAAGTTCAATGAATAGAAAATACTCAAAAATATGAGGATGAATAAAACGAACGTATTCCCGTGGGTGGAATTCTTGCTGGCTTTTTTCTTCCATGAGTATTCCCTCCGATAAGAGTTCCATGTATGCATTTTTGAATGCCGACAATTCACTTATAAGGTCATCTTTTGGTACAGAATTGCCTTTTTTTCCATAATCTGTTAACTGAATTATTTTCTTTAGGAAAAGGATTTTTTCAGTATAATAATTCGATCTGTATATCTTGTCTTGAATAAAACGAGATATTAACTCATAGAAAGTGATATTTGTAGAATAGTTAAAGTAAGGATCTTCCTCTTTTAACTGGTAATAGAGCTGAATATGAAATGGAAATTTTAATTGAGCCTTAAGTTTTGAATTGATTCCTTTCGGATCGATTTTGTTAATTTTTGTTAGAATTGAATCAACTTCTTTTTCTGTAAGCGGAGGTACATTTGAAACGTCGTTAACATTAAAGTAATTTCCAGGAAACCACTTCGTTTTTAAGTATGCGGAATGCCTTATGCGATCATAAAATTTGATCCAAGTGGTGGATCTCATACTCATCACCAATTTAATACATTCATTATCTTCAATATTGCATATAAAATTAATGATGCTTTCGAACAGCTGTTTTTTAAGATCGGCCTTGACCACTAATTCCGAAAAGCCATCAAGAAAGATTACGAATTTCCCCCCTGAGGCATTATAATTTTGCTTAATGTAGCTAACTAGACTGTCCTTAGGATGAATTCCCAATTGCAACTTTAATTGATCTTCAAAATTTGGAGATATATGGTCTTTGTTAAAAAAACTATAGGCTGTAATGAAAAGCAGGGTAGAGTCTTTGTACTCCGGAAGATCACTGGTAAGAAATTTTTCGGCCAGGTGGCTGAGTAAAATAGTTCTGCCATAGCCAGGTTGGGAAATAAAACAAGTGAAGCTGTAGTTATTCTTAAAGAAATCTTCAAAATCGTGTTCGGCAAATTTTCTTCCTATTGTCAATTCATATGGCATTCCAGAACGATTCCTTACACTTTTGAGTGTGAAGTCGGTTACTTTGGTCGCCTTATCGTGAATTTCTTTCCATGTACGAAGGGAAGTTTGCTTGCTGAGGTTTAATGAGCTATTTCCGATTTCAGCATATTCTTCATTAACATACTCTGATAGTGTAGTTAAGGTAAATTTGGAGAAGTTGTGTTTAACCATAGCAAAGCCGAACAGCCTCTTAATGGTTGTTTCACTAACATTCTTGTTCAATGTCTTGCTGATCTCAATTGAAATTCTTTTACAATCTGCAGGTGTGATGGTTCGAATTCCTGTTTTGGATAGAATTAAGCTTTTGAGTTCGTTTAAGATAAATGTTTCATCCATACATTATAATTGAGCGTCAAATTCTTGAACGAAACGAATATAATGGTTTATGTAGGAACAATGAATATTTCTTCCGTGGATAAAAAATGAACGTCAATGAATTTATTTTGTAATCATCTGTTTTACAGAGCGTTAATTGTTTGACCTTGGGTTTGCTTGTTTTTTTTATTCAAAAATGAACAAAATGAATGACAAATAAGGGTTTTGGGGCCTTAAATGAACAATTCGAACGTGGTTTACGATCTAATCTATGAGTAAAATTGTACCAAGTAAATTAGATAATCTCAATCCCTCTCCTATGAAATGGACATCTACCCTACCAGGAAATCTTAAAAAGTCTATTCTTGTTCTTATAAGTATTATAGCAATAACGTTATTAAATACAAAATCGTATGCGCAAGCAAAACAACGTGTATATGCTAGTGCCGACAGAACAGGTACTCTCGGCCTTTGCCTCATCTGTGGTGTTGACAATAGAGGAAATGCAATAGATGCAACTGGTGACTTTTTAAATACTGCATCAACTATTTCAGTTGGTGTTGGTGTCGCAGGACAGCAGTATCAGGAACTTATTTTCCCTAACGGTAACTTACCTACCGCAACCACCGGTTCTGTAGTTAAAGTTTCAACTGGAGGTCTATTAAGTGTAAGTGCATTAGGGGCGATAACAGTTCAGGCTTTTGATGGCACTACTGCGGTTGGAAATCCGGTAGATGCGGGATCGTCATTATTGAACCTTCTTGCAAGCGGTAATCAGGCAGAGATTTTTGTCCCTGCCCCAGGTGTGGCTTATGATAGAGTTCGTGTTAAGGTAAATGGTGGATTGCTTGCAGTTGCTGCTAATATTAATGTATACCATGCATACTTTTTAAAGGATGCGATAAACGGAGCATGTGATGCTCCAGTTGAAGAACTTCATGGCATCGTTGGAAATATTGCTGCGCTTGGAGCAGTAGTGGATCCTAAAAATGCAATAGATGGAAGTGAAGCAACAAAGTCTGTTTTAAATGCATCAGTAGGGGTTGCGGGTTATGCTCAGCAAACCATTGTGTTTTTAGGAAATTCCGTAATCGGAGATTCTGTTCGCATGGTAGTATCGACACCTGCTGCATTAATTGAAGCACAGCTTTTAAATTCTATTTCAATTCAAACATTTAACGGAAATGTTCCAGGTGCGGTAGTCGCGGGATCCGGTGGGCTCTTGAATTTGAGATTACTTAGCGGTGGAGGGAATACCGCAGTGATTACATTCGCACCTACAACACAATTTGACAGAGTACAATTAAGGTTAGGAGGAGTGTTAAGTGTTTTAGCTTCTATAAATCTACATGAGGTTAGCAGAGTAATGCCTACAACTACGGAAATAAATGGAGTTGTTAGTAAATCTGCAGTTGTCTGTATTAATGATCCTGTCGTTTTAAAAATAAATGGCCCACAGGCGGGCGCAACTTATACATGGTATACCCAAGCTTCCGGGGGTACTGGTACTGCTGGGACAACTTTTACACCGACAAATCTAAATACGGGTATAAATAAATTCTATGTAGAGGCTAAGCGAACCGATTGTACGAATACATCACCTCGCACTGAAGTAAGCATAACTGTTAATGATCCGATTCCGCCGGTTGTAACAGCGCCATTGCCTATATGTAATGGTAGTACGGTTACCCTGCAGGTGGATTCGCCTGTCCCCGGACAGACATACAAATGGTATGATGTTTCTACAGGGGGCACAGCTCTGGCCACTAGTACAACTTTTAACTCACCAGCATTAACTGCTAATAAAATATATTATGTTGAATCGGTAATTGGAGCTTGTGTAAGTCCAAGGGTTGCTGTAAATGTATCGGTAAGTCCTGTTGTTGCGCTTGCCGTAATAACGACTAATAATGAAGTTATCAGTGCAGGGCAAACAGCCACACTTCAAGCAACGGCCGACCCGGGCAATACCATTAAATGGTATGCAGCAGCAAGTGGCGGAGCATCATTAGCTACCGGACCAAGCTTTACCACTCCGGCTTTAGCAGCAACTACTACTTATTATGTAGAGACTGAAAGTGCATCAGGTTGTGTGAGTTCTTCAAGAGTAGCGGTGAAAGTAACCGTGACGCCGATATCAACAGGTTTACCTTGTAATGCAGCAACAGCACAGCAAAGTGGTATAGATGGTATCTGTTTATTATGCGGAGTTGACAATCCTGAAGCATCTACTGACGCGAATACTACCAATTTCACCAGCCTCCATTTGGCGGTAGGTGTAGGGGCAACCGGTTATCAGCGTCTGATTTTTGCAAATCCTGGTATTGCAACTGATAGTATCCGTATAGATATAGAAAATCCAAATGGCTTATTAGATTTATCTCTGCTTGGTGGAATAACCGCAAAGGTTATGAATGGAACTACAGATGTAATTTCATATCCACTAAATTCGTCATTATTAACCCTTCGATTGCTAAGTGGAAATAGAGCAAAAGTTACTATTCCTGCAAGTGCTGTTTATGACAGAGTAGAAATTCGTTTCGGTGCATTGGTTTCTGCTTTAAGCAGTTTAAATATATACGGTGCGGAAGTTATTTATCCTAATCCGACAGTCACCTCAGGTGATCAGTCGATCTGTTCGGGCAGCACTGCTGTACTGAAAGCCACTGCCAACGGAGGTACTACTTTAAGATGGTTTGCTACGGCCAGCAGTACAACAGTACTTGCCACCGGAGAGACCTTTACTACCCCTGCACTGACTGCTACTAC
>NZ_JBFTKO010000030.1:0-34917 GCF_056395985.1 Pedobacter sp. 05T44 | reverse complement strand
CGGCTGGCATTTGGGTTGTTGAAATTAAAGCCTTTTCCATTTAAACCATCAGAAAAATCAAGTTCAGTGCCTGCCAGGTATAAAAAAGATTTCATATCCAGAGCTATTTTAATTCCTCTGTCTTCAAAAAACTGATCTCCCTTTTGTTCTTCGTTATCAAAATCTAGGTTATAGGATAAACCTGAACAGCCACCACCTTTAACTGAAACGCGTAAGAAATAGCTGCTATCCATATGCGCATCTTGCATAAGGTGATCAATTTTGCTCTTTGCTTTATCTGTTATCGTGATCATGTCTTAATAGTATTAATTCTAATAATGGTATTCAAAATGTATACCAAATTACACTCATTTTAGTTAAACATTGTAGCTTATATGGCTACATCTGTAATATTTACCTAGTGATGAGATTTAGCCAATTCAAATGGCGCCATACCGTTTTTAACACGATAATCGTTAATTGCTGATTTAATAGCATCCTCTGCCAATACTGAACAGTGAATTTTTACCGGAGGTAAAGCCAGTTCTTCCACAATATCCATATTGTCAATAGTTAATGCTTCATCAACTGTTTTTCCTTTTAACCATTCGGTTGCAAGTGAAGACGATGCAATTGCAGACCCACATCCAAATGTTTTGAATTTAGCATCTGTAATTACGTTGTTTTCATCAACCTCAATTTGCAAACGCATTACGTCGCCGCACTCAGGTGCACCAACTAGGCCTGTGCCAACTGATTTACTATCTTTATCTAAAGTACCAACATTTCTAGGGTTGGTATAATGTTCCATTACTTTTTCTGAATATGCCATTTTATTTTACTTTAAATCTCTGTTAATAGAGATGATTTATATTTTTATTAATTAAGGGGCTATTATTAATGTTCAGCCCACTCAATTTTACTTAAGTCTATACCTTCTTTGAACATTTCCCAAAGTGGAGAAAGGTCTCTAAGGTGATTAACTGCTTTTTTAGTGTTTTCGATTGCGTAATCAATTTCTTCTTCAGTTGTAAAACGACCTAAACCGAAACGGATAGAAGAGTGTGCAAGATCATCAGATAGTCCAAGGCTCTTTAAAACGTATGAAGGTTCTAAAGAAGCTGAAGTACATGCTGAACCTGATGATACAGCAAGATCTTTCATTGCCATCATTAAGCCTTCCCCTTCAACATATTTAAATGAAATATTTGCAACATGCGGTAAACGGTGGTTTACATTTCCATTTACATAGCTTTCTTCGAGTTGAGTAAGCGCAGTTTCAAGTTTATCTCTTAAACCAGACAAGCGTTTTGCTTCACTATCCATCTCTAAACGGCAAAGTTCACAAGCTTTACCTAAGCCAACAATACCAGGTACGTTTAATGTTCCAGAACGCATACCGCGTTCGTGACCACCACCGTCCATTTGTGCTGTTACCTTAACTCTTGGGTTTTTGCGACGTACATAAAGCACACCTACACCTTTAGGACCGTACATTTTATGGGCAGAAAATGCCATTAAATCAATACCATCTGCGTTTACATCAACTGGGATTTTACCAACCGCCTGTGTAGCATCTGTCATGAATAAAGCACCGTGTTTATGAGCAATTGCCGATATTTCTTTGATTGGTTGAACAACACCTATCTCATTGTTTCCATACATAATGGTTACAAGAATAGTTTGATCGGTCATTGCTGCTTCAAGTTCCTGAAGATCGATAAGACCGTCTTCTTTAACTTTAAGATAAGTAACTCTTGCACCTGMTTTTTCCAGATGTTTACAAGTATCTAAAACAGCTTTGTGTTCTGTTGTTGCAGTAATGATATGATTACCTTTATCCTGATACATCTCGAAAACACCTTTTATACCCAGATTGTCTGCTTCTGTAGCACCCGAAGTAAAAATGATTTCTTTTTCTGTACAGCCAATTAATTTGGCTACTTGTTCACGAGAGTAATCAACAGCTTCTTCAGCAACCCATCCAAAGGCGTGATTACGGCTGGCAGCGTTACCAAACTTGTTTGTAAAATAAGGTAGCATTGCTTCTAAAACCCTAGGATCTAGAGGGGTAGTGGCATTATTATCTAAGTAAATAGGAAGTTCCATCGTTTTTGTTTATTCTTATTAATAGACAAAGATACGAAAAAAGATTACCAACAATTATAATTAATACCTATGACGGTATAGTTAAAACTTGCATTTTTACATTTGTTTAACGTATTAATTCATTTATGAAGAAGATTGAGCATATTGGCATCGCAGTAAAAGATCTTGATTTTTCCTGTGGTTTGTACGAAAGGCTATTGGGAACTTCTTGTTATAAGAAGGAAGAAGTAGCCTCCGAAAGTGTGAATACAGCCTTCTTTAAAACAGGAGAAAGTAAGATTGAGTTGCTTGCGGCTACTTCTGAAAATAGCCCAATTGCCAGATTTCTTGACAAGAAGGGAGAGGGGATACATCATATTGCATTTGAAGTAGATAACATTGTGTTGGAGATGGAAAGATTAAAATTAGAAGGCTTTGTATTGCTTAACGAGCAACCAAAGCCAGGAGCTGATAATAAACTGGTATGTTTTGTACATCCAAAGGGTATCAATGGGGTTTTGGTTGAATTATGTCAGGAAGTGAAATGATGGATGAGTTAACTTCCCTAAGTAATATTATTAATAAGGATTTTGATATTGATAACCTGGCCACTGAAGCTTTAATGCGAGAACGGCTGATTGAGGCATTTGCATACTTGTTGGATAATGATATCTCTAAAATGATGAATATTTTATATAGGACTGATGTTGATGAAGTTAAACTAAAGGCCTTATTGATTAGTAACTCTGAATTGCCCTCAGCAGAAGTGATTGCTGACGCTTATATTGCGAGACAAAAGCAGAAAATCGAAACCCGTAAAAAGTATAGTAGATAATTTTTCCACACTTATTTGTTTCTAAAAAATAAAATCACGATATTTGCATCCTTAAAAATAAGCGACACATAAGTATATAACAATATGAAAAAAGATCTGCATCCATCAAACTATAGATTTGTAGTATTTAAAGATATGTCTAACGAGTACTCTTTTTTAACAAAATCTTGTGTAGATACTAAAGAGACTGTTCAATGGGAAGATGGTAATGAATATCCTCTATATAAATTGGAGATTTCTCATACTTCTCACCCTTTTTATACTGGTAAGATGAAATTGGTTGATACTGCTGGTCGTATCGATAAATTCAAAACTCGTTACGCTAAGAAGTAATTATACCAAAATAAAAAATTATTTTAAAGTCCCGGTGCTGTTGCTTCGGGACTTTTTTTATTTTTGTCGCTTATGATAATCAATTTATTTGATGATAGTGCGTGGAAGTCTCTGCGACCGCTATCTTTCACACGGCCAGTTGCAGATCTCCGTATCGGGATTTTAACTATTGCCCAAAAATGGGAAAAGTACTTAAATGCCGAATCTGGATTTTTAACAATAGCTTACCTTGCAGTAAAATATCCTTTATTATCTGGTGCCGAATTATTTATCAATGGATCTATATGTCCGGATGAAGGCTTGTTAAATGCGATATCTAATCTGAAACATGGCGAGTGCTTAAAGAAACAAGATGTTGTCATTGCATATAAAATTAATACTGCCGATTTTGATACTCATACCCTGGATAAACTGCAAACTATAGCTTATTCTGATAATTTCATCAGGATTGCTGTTCCAGAGGATATTTTTAAGTACAATGATACTGAACTAAGAAAAGATTTTGCATTACTTACCAAAGGGAGGACTTCCGCAAAATTAAGTTCAACCAATACATTTATTGGCGATAATATTTTTGTAGAAGAGGGCGCCGAAGCGGAATGTTCATCCTTCAATAGTTTAAACGGACCTATTTATCTTGGAAAAAATGCCCAGGTGTGGGAAGGTTGCCATATAAGAGGTTCTTTTGCCTTATGTAATGATTCTCAAATTAAGATGGGCGCAAAAATTTATGGGCAAACCACTATTGGACCTTATAGCAGGGTAGGCGGAGAAATTAATAATGCTGTCATTTGGGGTTACTCATCAAAAGGCCATGAAGGATATTTAGGGAACGCAGTTATGGGGCAATGGTGTAATATTGGTGCCGACAGTAACAACTCTAACCTTAAAAATAACTATGCAGAGGTGAGGTTATGGGATTATGAAAAAGAAAGCTTTCGTGAAACAGGATTACAGTTTTGTGGTTTAATTATGGCCGACCATGCTAAATGCGGTATCAATACCATGTTTAATACAGGTACTGTGGCTGGTGTAAGCGCTAATATTTTTGGCCCAGGTTTTCCCAGGAATTTTATACCAGATTTTGCATGGGGCGGAGCTCAGGGGTTTGATGTATACAGCTTAAACAAAATGTTTGAAACCGCCACTAAGGTTTACGAGCGCAGGAATTTAGAATTTAACAAAATAGAACAAGACATTTTAACTCAGGTTTTTGAAGATACAAAGACCTATAGACATTTTTAATTAAAGATTATGAGAAAAAAAATAGTAGCCGGAAATTGGAAAATGAATTTGGATTATGCTGAAGGCATATCCTTGTTTTCAGAAATTGTTAATATGGTTAAAGATGAAAAAAAAGGTGACCAGTTAGCTGTTATCTGTGCTCCATATATTCATTTAAACAGCTTAGCCAAGCTTGGTGGCGACGTGGTAGGTATCGGTGCAGAAAACTGTCATGAAAAAGAAAGCGGTGCCTATACTGGCGAAATTTCAGCTAAAATGATAAAATCTGTAGGCTGTGGGTATGTAATCGTTGGCCATTCGGAGAGACGCCAGTATTTTGGCGAAAGTGACCAATTGTTAGCGCAAAAAACAGTCGCTGTATTACAAAATGATTTAACTCCTATTTTCTGTATTGGTGAAACGCTTGAAGAGAGAAATAACGGAAGCTATTTTGAAGTTTTAAAATCTCAATTAGAGAATGGAATCTTTGGCTTAAGTGCTGCTGATTTCTCTAAAGTTGTGATCGCATATGAGCCTGTATGGGCTATTGGAACTGGCTTAACTGCATCGTCTGATCAGGCTCAGGAAGTTCATGCTTTTATCCGTAAAGAAATTGCTGCTAAATATGATCAGGCAACTGCTGATAATACCAGCATACTTTATGGAGGTAGCTGTAATCCAAAAAATGCGGCAGAATTGTTTGCTCAAAATGATATTGATGGTGGTTTAATTGGTGGTGCTTCTTTAAAATCAAGAGATTTTGTAGACATCGTTAAAACTTTCAATTCTTAATGCAATATATACAGGTTACTTTCAGCTTCACTGAGGTTCAGGAATATCAAAAAGATTTATTGATTGACGAACTTGCAAACATAGGTTATAATACTTTTGAGGATACATCTGATGGGTTCGATGCTTTTGTAGGGCTTGACCATTATAATGAGCAGGCTTTAAAAGAAGTTATGGCTCAGTTCGAAGGTGAACTTAAGTATACCTATACATTAGCAGAGATCGCAGCAGAAAACTGGAATGAAGAATGGGAAAAGAATTTTGAACCATTAATTATTGATGATCAGTGTTATGTCAGGGCTACTTTTCATCAGCCACAACCTCAGTATAAATACGAGATAGTGATTGATCCGAAAATGGCTTTTGGTACTGGTCATCATCAAACTACAACCATGATGATGCAATATATCTTATCTACCGATGTTGAAGATCAGATCATATTGGACATGGGATGTGGAACTGGAATATTAGCCATTTTAGCTTCTAAAAGAGGAGCTAAAATGCTAACTGCAATAGATAACGATGATGTTTGCTATGAAAGTACACTGGAAAACTCAGCCCTAAATAACATCACAAATATTACAGCACTGTGTGGTGGGAAAGAAGTGATTCCTAACACCTCATTTGATGTTATTCTTGCAAACATAAACAGGAATATCCTTCTTGATCAGATTTCAAGATATGATGAAATACTAAAAGAAGGCGGAAGCATTTTCTTCAGCGGATTTTACGAATCTCCCGATCTTGAAATGATAACCGAAACTTGCAAAGAGTTTGGTATCAATTATGTTAGTCATAAAAAGATTGGTGAATGGGTAGCTGCCCACTTTAAAAAATAAAACAAATGCGTATACATTTTATCGCCATAGGTGGCAGTGCTATGCACAATCTTGCCATTGCTTTACATAAAAAAGGCTATCAGGTTACCGGCTCTGATGATGTCATCTTTGAACCTTCAAGCAGCAGGTTGGAAAAGCATGGGATTCTACCTAAATCTATGGGTTGGAGCGAAGATAATATTACAGAAGACCTGGACGCAGTTATTCTGGGTATGCATGCGCTTGTGGATAATCCTGAGTTATTAAAAGCGCAGAAATTAGGCTTAAAGATATATTCTTATCCGGAGTATATTTATGAGCAAACAAAAGATAAACTTCGTGCGGTAATCGGTGGAAGTCATGGTAAAACAACAATTACCTCCATGATATTACATGTTCTGAACCATTACAAAAGGGATTTTGACTATCTGGTTGGAGCACAATTGGCAGGATTTGATACCATGGTCAAGGTCACAGATTCAGCTCCTCTGATTGTTATTGAGGGAGACGAGTATTTGGCCTCACCAATTGATCGCCGGCCAAAGTTTCATCTATATAAAGCAAATATTGCGGTGATTAGCGGAATTGCGTGGGATCATATTAATGTATTTCCTACTTATCAGGATTATACCAGACAGTTTGAACTTTTTATAGATACAATTCAACCTGATGGGAAACTAATTTTCTGTAATAAAGACAATGACCTTAACACTATAGTCGAAAATTCAAATGCTCCGATTGAAAAGATTGGGTATGGAATTCCAGATCATGAAGTAAAAGATGGTATAACTTATCTGCTGCCTGACGAAACTGCATTAAAAGTATTTGGAGATCATAATTTAATGAATCTTAATGCGGCAAAATTAGTATGCAAGCAATTGGGTATCTCTGAGGACGAGTTTAACAAGGCAATAGCTTCCTTTACTGGTGCGGCAAAGAGATTAGAACTTTTAAATAGCTCGAATGAAACAAATGTATATAAAGACTTTGCTCATTCGCCGTCAAAGTTAAAAGCAACGATCGAAGCGGTGAAAACTCAGTTTGCTACACGAAAATTAATTGCCTGTATAGAGTTGCATACGTTTAGCAGTTTGAATAAAAATTTTCTTGCTCAATATGCAAACACTATGTGTAATGCAGATGTTGCAATTGTTTACATTGATGAAAAAACATTTGTGCATAAGAAAATGCAACCATTTACAAAAGAAGAGGTACAAATGGCGTTTAACGACGATAAACTGCAGTTTTTTAATGACTTTACTTTATTGGAAAGTTACTTGCGAAGCATAAATTTTTACCGTACTAACTTGTTATTAATGAGTTCTGGAAATTTTGGTGGACTAGATCTTACGAAATTGGCACGTGAGTTGAATACAGTATCCTAAAAAGAACAAACAACAAATAGTACACCTAAATTTTAAACATGAATATCATTGGTAAAAACATTAGACAGCTACGCCAAAAAAATGGCTGGAGTCAAGGTGAAGTAGCAAAGCGTCTAAATATTTCCATCCCTGCATTTTCAAAAATCGAAACTGGTATCACTGATATAAACATATCGAGATTAGCGCAAATAGCGAATCTGTTCGAGGTTTCTACTATGGATATTATTTCAAAAGAGGGTGAAAATCCTCAATCGCTTAATTTTGAAGAAATCAACAGCTTAAAAGATAAACTTTCTCAAAGAGAAGAAGAAATCATTAAGCTGCAAAAAAAGGTTATTGACCTTTACGAAGAAATTCGCGAGAAATAAATCCCTAAAAGAAAATTTTACGCATGGTCAGGTGTCGCTTTCCAAAAGTGGCACCTGTTGCTTGGTGAATTGATAGCATCTTATCATTAAAATCACCTACCCACGACAATTCCAGTTCATCATACTGATTAAGTGGTAAAACATATTCCTTTAGTTTTATAAAAAGTGCAGACTCTAACCCGTGTTTTTGATAGGACTTTTTTGTACCCATTACAATAGCCCGCATTCTGTTTACACCTAGCCAGCGCTTATAAACAAACTTTAACTTTTCAATTATTCCAAGCTTACCATTAAAGCCTTTAATCATCTGGTTGGCATCTGGTATAATAACTACAAAAGAAGCAGGCTCTCCGTTCACGTAGGCAAACCAAATTAGTTTTTCATCCATTATAGCTTCCATCATTTTGAAGCTTTCCTGTAGTGTCTCCTTTTTTATTGGCACAAAGTTTTCGAAGTCTTCCCAGCCGTCATTATAGATCTCCATAAGATCCTGAACATATTTTTCTGCATTCTTTTTAGAGAAATGTTCAAATGTATATCCGGGTTTGTTTGCAACCCAATTAGCAATTTTTGTGAAACGCTCTGGAAATGGATTTCTTACCGCAAGGTGATTGGTTATTTGCTCGTATTCAGTAGTGAATCCGTATTCCTTAAAGAAGTCATGATAGTAGGGGTGGTTATAATTCATGCCAAAAGAAGGTGGAGTAAAACCCTCAACCAGTAATCCCCAGAATGAATCGTTTTCACCAAAGTTTATTGGGCCATCCATAGCCTTCATGCCATTTTCCTCGAGCCACAATTTGGCTGTGTCAAATAGTTTAAAAGCTGCGGTTTGATCATTTATGCATTCAAAGAAACCCATGCCCCCGGTGGGTTGATCGTATTGAAAAGCTTTTTTCTCATTTATAAATGCAGCCACTCTTCCTATTGTTTGGCCTTTATTATCTTTTAACAACCATCTTTGGCACTTCCCGTGTTTAAAGAAAGGATTCTTATCAGGGTTAAATATTGTATTTATATCCTGGTCTAGCGGACAAATCCAGTTTTTATCATTTTGATAAATAAAACGGGCAACTTCCAAAAAATCTTTACTGGTTTGTTTATCAGATACAGGTACAATTGTCATGCTTGATGATTGGGATAAAATAAAAAGCATCCCAATGGGATGCTCATAAACTATTATATTTTTAGTTACTAGTAGTCGTCATCGTCGTCGTCCGAACCAAAACTATCAAAAGTATCCAGATCATCTAATGGCATATCAAAATCGTCATCATCATCGTCATACTTTTTCTTCGTAGTAATTTCGTCTTGCGAATCTTCCATCTCAGCTTCTGGATCCACTAATGGACTTTTCTTAATTGGTTTCTTTGGAGTTTTCATTACAAAAAATATAATTCCCTAAGGTTTTTATTTATGAGTTAAATTTACAGAAAATCTTTTTAAATCAAAAGAACGATGTTTTTTAAAGTTTTTCTGTATCTCAAAAGTAAGATAAATAGAAATTCCACAACGAATTTTTTTTAAAAAAAATTAAGGCAAAAAAAAATGGTAAAGCTATGAACTTTACCATTTTTTAACACACAAATGAAACCTGAATTGAGATATAGTTTTAGGTTAGGTAAAATATCTTTGATCAATTCTATAAGAACGCTTTTTACAAACTCTGTTTGTTTTAATATCTATAACAAGTTTAATGCAAATTTTAAGATGATTAATTTTTAATTAGTAAGTGGTATGAAAAATTGAGTAAACGGTATTTTACTACTTTAAGGGAATGGCAATTGACACGAATGTGCCCGAATTACCATTTTGTTTTATCTCCATTTGTATAGGATTTACTTCAACCCTATTTAAAAGATTAATACGTTCCCGTGTTAAATCCATGCCTTTACTTACGTGATGTCCCTTTTTATCTCTCAAAGAATTGTCTATACCTATACCATCATCAATAATTTGGATCAACAAATGTTCAGTCCCTATTAAATCTATATGTATGTCAATTTTACCACCCTCTTCCTTAGGCATTATTCCATGCCATATGGCATTTTCTATATATGGTTGAAGCAGCATAGAAGGGATTAAGGTTTCTTCTTTATCTATTGCCTTATTTAGCGTAATGGTATAATTCAATTTGCCTCCAAATCGCTTCTTTTCTAAACTGAGGTAAAGCTCCAGGTATTCAATTTCTTCTTCAAGCGTTATATAGCTTTTTGTACAAATTTCCAGATTCTTCCTGATCAGTCTGGCAAAACCAGTTAATATTTTGTTTGCCGAGGTGGTATCTTTTGTGTTTATATAATGTTGTATTGAGTTCATTACATTAAAAACAAAGTGCGGGTTCATCATTGCCTGTAAAGCCCGTTGCTCCAACATCAAAATTTTATTCTTTAACAATAGCTGCTCTTGTTCTTTGTTTTTTCGTCTTTTAGTTACAAAAACCGCTACTTTATAAAATATAAAGCCTGCAAGTAAGAATGTGATTATAAGAAACCACGGCGTTTGCCAAAAATGACTTCTTAGAACGAAGTTGATCTTGGTTGGACTGCTCCAATCACTATTATTGGTTTTGGCACTTATTTCAAAAACGTAATCACCTGGTTCTAACGAAGAAAACTCAAGTCTCCTGTTTTTTGTCTCGGTCCAGTTGGCATCAGATTTTAAACGATAGCGGTAAACAATATTTCTATTTTGAAAATCAATGGCGCTATAATAAAATGAAATGTTATTGTCAGATGGGTCAAGCGTATGACTAGTCTCATTTAGCCCAAGCTTCATCTTATTATTAATTATAGATGATATAAATACTTTAGGGGGMTCATTTATGGTTTTAACCTTATTGATTGAAAAATAGACCAGGCCGCTGTTAGTTGCGAAATATGCATAACTGTTATCAATATACAATGAGTTAACATCATCTTTAAGCAAAGCATTGGTAAATTCAAAAGTTTCTACAAGCGTCTTTTGATTATTTAATGAAACCTTGTTAATGCCATTATTGGTAATTATCCATACATCATTACCCTTTATGAATAGCTTTTTACAAATATTATCTGCAAGTCCATCTCTTTGGGTAATTATCTTTATCACTTTTCTGTTTTTGATAAAAATAATTCCATATCCATCAGTAGCAAGTACTATAGTACCATCGCTCAATTCCTTTATGTCATTAATTCTTCGGGTTAAAAGGCTGCTCTTTTCATAATAACTGTATAATGAACCGCTAGAAAATTCTGATAATCCGTTGATATTTGAGAACCACAGGTTTTGGCTTTTATCAAAAAATACGCAATAAGCTCTATTGTTAAAGAAATCTGTTCCCTGCTTAAAGTATAAAGAGCTAAATTCAAATTTACCTTCAGTGTAGGGTAAAATAACCACACCAGACGATAGGGCCAGGGCCAGACTTTTATCTTTTGCTACACTAAAACTCTTAATTACAAACATTGAGTTAGTAGCTTCCCTTAAATAATCTATTTTTTTATTGCCCTCATAAATATTTGCTATTCGGCCTAGTCCATATTCCGAAGCAAAGTATATGGTTTCATTTGCCGTATCTAAAGTAAGCTGCTTGATGATGTTATATTTCTTTTTATCCGGTATTGAAATTTTATTGACTGCAAGATTAACAGGATCAAGAATATTAATGTCGGCCTCATCTAATCCTAACCAAAAGTGATTTTTGTTGTCCTTAATAACGCTTTTTACAACGTTGCTGCTTAATCCGTTACTTTGATCTACTATATAAAGCCGTTCCTCACTTTTTGGGAGCATGTAAATCCCGTTGTTAGTGGTAAACCACATATTACCTTTAGAATCCTTTATTACCTGACTTGATGATATGTTACTCAGGTAAGTAATCATTTTTCCGGAACGACCAATAAAATATATTCCAGAGGCATTGCTAATCCACACATCTTTGTTGTCATCTAAATGGAAAAAGCCCGGATCATTGTTTAATAAAGATGGATCAATTTTTAATTGAAAATGTTGGACATTTCCATTTTGAATGTTAAGTCCATTTTTATCGAGAAAAGCCAGTGTCTTATCTGGCATATTTAATCCAGACTTATAATTGATCAGGAGTGTTTTGTGAGGAATTACGGTGAATTCTGAACCATTAAACGTTCTGACAGACCGATTGCTGAATATCCAAATCTTTCCTGATTTATCTTCGTGCACAAAACTATTGATAAATTGCCGGTTACCATTGGCCGAGATATATTTCATGATGGATTTACCATCCCAGGTCACCAAAACATTCTTGTTTGTGCCAAACCAAATTCTGCCCTTACTATCTTCAAAAAAAGAAACAATAACAGCATTGAATCTTAATAGCTTCAGTAGTTTGTTATTTGTTTCATTAAAGAACTTGCCATTAAAAAAATAGCTTAACTGCCCATTTAATGCCAGAAACCATATTTTTCCACTTCTATCTTCTTTAATCTGTAGAATTTGATTGTCAGGAAGACCGTCATCAACAGAGAAGGTTTCGAATACTTTTCCATCAAATCTACTTACCCCCGCATCAGTGGCTACCCAAATGTAACCCTTAGAATCCTGTAGGGTATAAAAGCAGCTATTACTTGGAAGCCCATCTTTAGTGCTAAAATGTTGAAGGTATGTGCTTTGAGAATAGCCATTCAAGCTAAGAATTAATAAAACAATTAGTATTGTACTGCTTATGGTCCAATTCTTTATCTTATTTATCACTGTCAAAATTGGTATATGATTTAACCTTTTCCATAAAATCACTCGCGCGTCTTCTGGAAACAGCAATTTTATCGCCATTTTTTAATATCAGCTCCAACCCATTTTTAGAATTGTACTCTCTTAAATAATTCAGGTTCACTATACTCGATTTATGAACCCTGATAAACTGATGAGCAGGAAGGATCTCTTCGTACTCCTTTAAGACTTTCGATACCGTGATTTTATCTTTGTTGGCCAGATGGAAAACAGAATAATTACTATCTGCTTCAATATGAACAATATCATCAATACTTACCAAGCTATATCCCTGCCCGTTAGGTAAGCTGATTTTACGGATTTCGTTTCTCTCTGATAGATTGACAGCTAAATTTTGCAACCCTTCATTACGATTATGCTCCGTTTTACTCAAGGCAATATATTTCGATGCTTTATTCACAGCCTCTTTTAGCTCATCAATATCTATAGGCTTAAGTAGATAGTCCAATGCATTTGCTTTAATCGCTTTTAATGCATACTGATCGTAAGCAGTAGTAAAAATAACATGCGTTTTAGTGGATTGTATTTGAGGGATTAAATCGAATCCATTTTCTCCCGGCATGGCAATGTCCAGAAAAATAAGATCAATGGCATTATGGGCCAGTAAGTTTCGGGCTTCCGAAACAGACTTTGCTATGCCAGATATATGGATATTCTCACAGTTTTCCTGCAATAAAAAATATAATGAGGAACGGGCAAACTCTTCATCGTCTACAATAATAGCATTCAGCACAGTAATAGATTTTATATATGGTGAATTTATTAAAAAAATGAACGATTGAAGAATATTTCTTTCAAACACCGAAAACCGAATTCATTTTTCTTTCGTAAGTGCACATATAAGCAGCAACTAAAGTCGTAATCAACTAAGGGCTTTTGGCCCTTATAGAACTAATAAATTATAGAAAACTCAAACTTAAAAAACTATGAAAAATTTACAAGAACAAGAAAAGCAAGAATTGCTCCCAGCGGAAAGGAGTGTTTTTACTGCGCCATTGCAACGCCGTTCTTTCCTGCAATTTGCAGGAGCTGGTGCAGCAACTATAGCATTAGTAGCCGCAGGATGTAAAAAAGACAGGAATGATCCTATGGTTCCTGGTGGAGTAACATTAAATTTTAAAGATGATTTCGGTGTATTGAATTACGCTTATGCTTTAGAACAATTAGAAGCAGCCTTTTATATTCAGGTAGCATCAAATCCGCCATCAGGTTTTTCTCCTGCTGAAAAGCAGTATTTTCAAGATATTCAATTTCATGAAATTGCACACAGAGAGTTTTTTAAGAAAGCTTTAGGCACAGCAGCAATAGGAAGTTTAGAAGTTGACTTTTCAAGCATAAATTTCACAGATAGAACCAGCGTTTTAGGCGCAGCTATGGCTTTTGAAGATTTAGGTGTTGGTGCTTATAATGGTGCAGGTGTACGTTTAACAACAGACGCTTATTTGGTTGCCGCAGGAAAGATTGTTTCTGTTGAAGCACGTCACGCAGCATATGTTCGCGATCTGATTTCAAACGGAACTTTTGCTTCTAGTCCACAAGTAGATGCTAACGGTTTGGATAAAGCCTTAACGCCCGATGTAGTTCTTGCAGCTGCAGGAAAGTACATCAAAACTAAAATTACTGTAACTAACCTATAACCTAAAACTTTAGAAAACATGAATATCGTAAATATATTAGAAGAAATAGAAAAAGTAGATGGTGAGATCTATGAGAGATTAAACCCGAGAAGATCTGCAATGAAGGATTTTTATAACATGGGTAAGAAAGTGGCTTTGGCAGCAATGCCTTTGGCGTTAGGATCTATGTTTACAAAAGCTTACGGACAAAGTACACCAACTGCGGTTGTTGATGTTTTAAATTTTGCGTTGACACTGGAATACTTGGAGTATCATTTTTATAACCATTCGCTTTTGGCCGCACCAGGATTGCTAACGGCAGGTACGCCTGCACATGGGGCCATCACTACTATCCGTGATCACGAATTGGCTCACGTAAATTTGCTTAAAGGTGCGTTGGGAAGTGCTGCAAGACCAGCCTTGGCTTATTCTGATTTTGATTTTACAGCAAAGGGTACTTTTCCAACAGTTTACTCAGATTATAAAACATTTTTAGCAGTTGCCCAGGCATTTGAAGATACTGGAGTAAGGGCTTATAAAGGACAGGCCACAGTTTTAAAAGGAATGCCGGTGCTAACAACAGCATTACAAATCCATTCTGTTGAAGCACGTCATGCTTCTCATATCCGTCAGATGCGTGCCGCTCCAGCTGGCGGTGGTGTTCCCATTAAACCATGGATCAGTCTTGGTGCAGGCGGTGGTGCAAATGATTCTGGTGTTCCTCAGGTAGATCCTGTTTATAAAGGTGAAGATCTTGAAACTCAGGCAGGTGTAACCATTACTGGTATTGCCACTGGAGTTACTAAAGCCGCTGCAGTTGAGTCATTTGATGAGCCTCTGGCTAAAGCCGATGTTTTAACAATTGCAGGCTTATTCATTAAATAGTTTAAACCACACTTATTTTATATACAAGAGTTGTTTAAGTTTAAGATAGGGAAGGGGGCGAAAGTCCTCTTCCTTTTTTAATTATATAAGGAGCCTTAGTAGTTAATCACCTGTTCTTCCAAATGTTCTGGCAAATCACGGTAATTATATTGCTGACCGCGTAATTGGGGTTCAAAGCCAGCTTCTCTAATCGCATCTTGTATTCCCTTTGCAGTAAAACGATGTGGAGCTCCCGCTGCCGAAACCACGTTTTCTTCAATCATAATCGAACCAAAATCATTTGCGCCGGCATGTAAACATAGTTCAGCAACACTTTTTCCAACGGTCAACCAAGATGCCTGTATGTTTTTAACATTAGGCAACATAATTCTGCTTAATGCCAGCATTCTTATATACTCATCACCAGAAACATTATTGCTAATACCTCTTAAGCGTTTTAATAAAGTACCATCATCTTGAAATGGCCATGGAATAAATGCCAAAAATCCTTTGGCATCTGCAGGTTTCTCGCTTTGTACTTCTCTAATCCAGACTAAATGTTCAAAGCGTTCTTCAATGGTTTCCACATGCCCGAACATCATAGTCGCAGAAGTAGTGATGTCAAGTTGATGAGCTGCACGCATAACATCCAGCCATTCTTGTCCACCGCACTTCCCTTTTGAAATTAATCTTCTAACACGATCATTTAATATTTCTGCACCAGCACCAGGTAAGGAATCCATGCCAGCTTCTTTAAGTGCTTTTAAAACTTCGGTATGAGAAATGCCCTCCAATTTTGCAACGTGTGCAATTTCCGGCGGACCCAAAGCATGAAGTTTTAGATCAGGATATAGTTCCTTTAATTGTTTAAACAGATCTGCATAAAATTTTAAACCCAAATCCGGATGATGTCCACCTTGCAATAACAACTGATCTCCACCTAACCTGAAGGTTTCTTCAATCTTTACTTTATAGGTTTCTATATCCGTTATATAGCTTTCATCGTGTCCAGGTCTTCTAAAAAAATTACAGAATTTGCAGTTTGCAATACACACATTAGTAGTATTCACATTTCTGTCTATCTGCCAGGTAACCTTGCCACTTGGTACTTGTTTCTTTCTCAATTCATTGGCAACATAAGCCAGCTCAGCTGTAGCTGCATTATTGTATAAGAAAACACCCTCTTCTTTCGTTAAAAAGTCGAATTGTAAGGCCCTTTGTAGTAATTCGGCAGTATTCATAGTACAAACTTAGATAAAATTGATGCTTATATTTTCAATACTGTGCAATATTTTTATCAGTGTGCAAATGCTAACGCAGTTTTATCTAAGTTTGCCGGAATTATTTTTAATCTATGGTAGACTTTAATCGTTTCACATTACCCAACGGACTTCGAGTGCTTGTGCACGAAGATGATACAACGCCAATGGCGGTATTAAATATCCTTTACGATGTTGGTGCTCGCGATGAGGAGCAAGACAGGACCGGGTTTGCTCACTTATTTGAACACCTGATGTTTGGTGGTTCTGTAAATATTCCCAGTTATGATGAGCCTTTGCAAAGAGTAGGCGGAGAGAATAATGCCTTTACCAGTAACGACATTACTAACTATTACATTACCCTTCCGGCTGTAAATCTGGAAACTGCCTTTTGGTTAGAAAGTGATAGGATGCTAAGCCTTGCCTTTTCAGAAAAAAGTTTGGAAACACAGCGTAACGTAGTTTGCGAAGAGTTTAAACAACGTTATCTGAATCAGCCATATGGCGATGTTTGGTTAAAGTTAAGACCACTGGCTTATAAAAAACACCCTTACCAATGGGCAACTATAGGTCAGGACCTAAAGCAGATTGAAGATGCAAAAATGGAAGATGTTAAAGCATTTTTCAAAAAACACTATAACCCCCAAAATGCCATAATGGTTGTTGGTGGTAATGTTAAAACTGAAGATGTTAAGGCACTTGCCGAGAAATGGTTTGCACCTATTCCTGCCGGAGATAAATATAACAGAAACCTTCCTCAGGAACCATTACAAACCGAGGAACGCAAGGAAACAGTTAAGGCTGATGTTCCATTGAATGCCATTTACATGGCTTTTAAAATGCCTGCCCGACAAGATTCTGAGTATCAAAGTTTCGATCTGATGTCTGATATTCTTTCACAAGGACAGTCGTCAAGATTGTACAATAGTTTATTAAAAGAGCAACAATTATTTAGTGATATACATGCTTATGTTACCAGCAGTATAGATGAAGGTCTATTTGTAGTTGAAGGAAAGCTTGTTCAAGGTGTAACCGTTGAAGCTGCAGAGGCTTCGATATGGGCTGAACTAACAAAACTAACACAGCATGAAGTTACAGACGAAGAAATCACCAAGGTGAAGAATAAATCTGAATCTATTATGGTCTTTGCTGAAATGAGTCTTTTAGATAAAGCCATGAATCTTGCCTATTATGAATTGCTGGGTGATGCCAATGGACTCAATACCGAAATAGATAAGTACTTAGCTGTTACCCCTCAGGGCATTCTTCAAGCCGCTAAAAATACCTTTGTAAAAGAGCAATGTTCAACTTTATATTATTTAAACGCCAAAGATGCTTAATCGTACACTAGCCCCGGAATCATTACAGGTTAATGAGATCAAATTTTTAGAGCCTTTAGCCCAACATCTTGACAATGGCATACCTGTTTTTACCATTAATGCAGGTAAACAGGAGCTGGTAAGGATAGAGTTTATATTCGAAAATGTAAACTGGGATGCATCAAAGCCATTACAAGCCGTAGGAGTTAGTCATTTGATCAACAATGGTACTGCTAAGTTGAGCGCTAAGGAAATTGCTGATAAAGTAGATTATTATGGTGCATTTTTACAAACTGAATATGGAGCGGATCAGTCTAGCGTAAAACTATATACGCTTAACAAACACCTGCAATCAGTACTGCCTATTTTAAGATCAATCTTAAATGAAAGTATTTTCCCTGAGCAGGAACTGGCTATTTTTGTTCAGAATCAAAAACAATCCCTACAGGTAAATCTTCAAAAAAATGATTTTCTTGCCAGAAGACAATTTGCAAATTCAATTTTTGGCAATACACCTTATGGATCAAATATCGATGCTGAGGATTACGATACCCTAAAAAGGGAAGACCTGATCAACTATTTTAAAGCTGCTTTTAAACCAGAGAATTGTACCGTAATAGCTGCCGGAAAGTTCGAAGAAAACGAATTTGCGATACTAAATAACGTTTTTGGAAACCAGTGGGAAAATACTGAATTCTCTGTAATCAATAAATTTACATTTGAAACAAGCCCTGCAGGCGAACTTTTAATTGAAAGGCCAGAAGCCATCCAATCTGCGATCAGAATGGGAGCTTTAAGTATTAGCAGAAATCACCATGATTTTCCTGGATTTCAGGTGCTAAACTGTTTACTTGGAGGTTATTTTGGATCACGACTAATGGCCAATATCCGCGAAGATAAAGGCTATACTTACGGAATAGGCTCGGCAGTTGTTTCTCTAAGAGATGCCGGATATTTCTTTATTGCAACCGAAGTAGGAGCAGAGGTATGCAATAATGCCMTTCTTGAGATAGAAAAAGAAATTAACTTGTTGAAAACCGAATTGATTGCTGATCAGGAGTTAGACCTAGTACGTAATTATATGCTCGGTTCTATGCTTGGTAGTTTAGAAAATGCATTTTCTCATGCAGATAAATTTAAGAATGTTTATTTCTCAGGACTTGATCATAACTATTACGAAAACTACATCACAACAGTAAAAACAATTACCTCACAAGAATTGAAAGATCTGGCTGGTAAATACTTAAACACAGACACCTTTACCAAGGTAATTGTAGGTAAGAAATAAAAATAGGGCTGTATCAATGATACAGCCTTATTCAATTTTGGCAAGAATACCTTTTTGCTTATCTGCCTGATAGATTTTTTTAGAAAATGCTACATAGTCATTGTATTTCTCTGGCGGATATTTTTTGTTGTTAATCGTTTTTGTCCGGCTATAAATAAGACTGTTATCTTTTTGTACCACTTTGGCTGTGTACTTGCCAAACTCCGATTCAATCACAACATCTTTAGGCATAAACTCTACTTTGTAACCTTTAGGAATATTATAAATAATCTCATCTTCATCAGAGTAGCCATATTTTACATTGAAATAAGTCTTCCGGTTTTCAATAGGAGTAACCGCACTCTCTTGCCGATTCGTCATATTTAAAGTAAGGAATAACTTATCGCCTCCTTTAGTTAAGATCTGTGAGGCTTTTAGATCTACTTTTTCATTCAGAACAGCAGCCTCTTTATTTGGCTGATTAAAGCTAAATKAGCTGATCTGCATGTTCGGTATACTAAGAGAGTTCATTAAGCTTTTCCTTTGCTCAGTCGGCTCAATCAATGTCATTCTCAGATTTTCTTCATACTGCGCAAAGCCATATTGGGTTTCAAGGCTAATATTTGCAGAACCCTCCTCATCAAAATTCACCTTTGTTATGCGTTTCTGATAGTTGTTGGCCGGGCTATAATAAGGTGTTTGAGCTAATTTACCTCCAGCTTCTGTCACCAGCAAAACTGTTCTGTCTGAATTGTCGTTTCCTATATAACCCATTGGTACAAACTGGCTTGTGCATTCCAGCCATGTGGTATCTTTTTCCAGAGGTACACAAAGTATCATGTGATTTGCCTGGCTTAGACTTGCAAATTTTTTATTCAGTGACGGCATATCATTCCCGATAACAACGAGGTTAGATTTTATACCTGCTTCTTGTAATAGAGCTTTCATGTAGTTAGACAAAGCTTTACAGTCACCATAGTTTACGGCCGCAACCTTTTCAGCTGCAATAGGCTTGTAGCCACCAATACCCAATTGCACACCAACATATCTGGTATTCGATTGCAAATAGTTGTATAATAGTTTTATTTTGTCTTTCGGCGTTGCAGCGCCTTTAATTAGGTTTTGAACTTTTAATTTTACAGATTCAGGCAACGCCTGTGCTCCATTATTTAAGCCAGAAAGCCATGTCCCCAGGTTATCCCAGTTTTCAATGTTCGCCTTAGAGTTATCATATTCAAACTGATTTGGTGCCAAAGTTACCCACGGGCTTACATCAGCTATGCCAGCGCTCATCGGCTCATACTCAAGTGCTTTCACATTCTCACAGCTCCATTTGTATTGTATTTTGTCTTTTACCTTTAAAGAATCAGTTTTAAGTCCGGTACTTTTAAGGTATTTGAAAGTCATGGTTTCAGGAATTCTGAAAGTGTATTCCGATTTTTCTACTGCTGTCCCCCAGGAACTCACCGGTTTCCAGGACGGGTAAAAACGTATTCCACTATACTCAGTGCTATAACTGTATTCTATAGTATAAGGATAGTTGTTATATAAGAAATCCAGAAATTTAACTCTGCTGTCTTCATAAAGAGAGCCGCTCGAGACTGCACTTCTGTCCTTAAAATCGCTGCTCTTATACTCCTTAACTTTGCTACCCTTACTATCGTATAGTGTGGCTTTTAAATTGTAAACATTAGAGAATTTATCGTAGAATTCGTACATGTTCGATGCGCCTTCTGCACTCTTATTTAATAAGGTTACAGCAATTTTATAGTCGTAAACGGCATTCCCTGGGTTCTTTATATCATAAGTTTGATTCTCGTATCTAATCACCAATGAAGCATCMTTAAGTAAATCAGGGGGGATTTTATTTACATCATATATACCTTGTGACTTAGTTTCTTTAATAAGAAACAAGCCAATCACAAAAAGTATTACTATTCTCATCTCTAGCTCTTTTTAAGTACAATTTGTTCAGACTGCTTTCTTACAATATTTTTAAACAGTTCCTTAATGTAATGGTATTCTTCGGGGGTATAAAGTGATTTTTTAAGCACTATTTTGCTGCTAATCACCATTTTTCCGGGTTCACCGGCAAACAGAAAAGTAAATGATGCAGATTCTTCAGGTAGTATAATTTTTTCATTTTTTGGTGTTTTGTCTACCTGGTATTCCTTAGGGTAATCAATAGTAATTCTAACCACTTCTTCAGTCGGGTGGCCAAAATCTACCGGGAAGTTTCTCTCCTCTAACTTGAATGGATTCTCTTTAGTCCTTTCGTAAAGGAGCGGAGTGAAATAAATTAAGTTTCCAGCCTCTTCTACATTGTCTTCAATATTGACGTCCATACTTTCAATAAGAGATTCATTAAGGTTCGTAAGGTTCTCTATCTTATAGTTTTTTATACCTAAACCGGGTTTCCCATTTTTATAACTTTTAAGAAAGTCATCCTCATTTGAAGCAGATTGATAGCTGTTTCTTCTACTAAAGGCCTCATAATTTGTAGTGGATAAATACATTTTACCACTAATCTTATTCTCTCCGTCAAGAGTTAAAAGGTAATTAATATTCTTTCTGCTAATTGTGGGGTCCTCGAGCGAGATCCATTCAGCAGTCTCATCAGCTAAATTTACTTTTAATCCTTCATGGGACAGATTATCAAAAGCAATCATATCTGGCATATGATTTTTATCAGTAGCATCTAAAAGGATGGTTTTTTCGCCAATTTGAACTCCAACAATTACATTGTTAAATTTTGTGATCATTGGAAAACCAGGATGGGCACCATTAGATCTTGTACTCAATAAAATAGGAAAAGCATTAACTTTTGCTTCTGATAATAAAGTAAGTAAACACAGGTTTACATCAGCAGAGTTCCCACTTTTCTTTTCAAATACGGTTTTAGGATTTGTTTCTGAAGTAGAGAAGTCGTCATCATGATTAAATTTGATGTTATTTTTTACATAGTTAAAAACTAGTTGAACTATAGTATCCTGATTGGTGTTTATTTTAATTATATCTTTCAATAATGTTTTGCTGTAACTCCTTTTATTTATAAACAAGCCAAAGTTTTCGTCTTCTTTTAGCCCCTTCACAATTTTTGGCCATGTCGAAGTAACGTCACGGTAAACCTCACCAGGTACAGTTACCGAACTTAATTCAAATCCAACTTTACTAACATAATCTTCCATTGTTGTAATGAAATTTTCTGTTTTTAAACCTGGAACATTTTCAACCTGATAATGTAATTTTAATGAAGTTGTATTTAAAGTGCCAGATGCTGAAATGAAGGATTCGTTAACCCTTTCCTCTTTTGGATTGATAAATAGAAACCCGCCAGCAGTAATTTTATATTTAAAATATTCTGGAATTTTGATCTCATATGCTGAATATAGCATTGGAATTTCCTTCTGGAAACGCCATGATCTCAGGGTAAATATAAAGTCCGATTTAATCTTATATTTAAATTCCACTATAGATCCTTCTTTAACATTAGGTAATGCAAACTTTTTTAGGGTATAGTTCTTATCTTGCTTCTCAGAAAACTTCGATTCTTTGCTTAATTTGCTGGTAACAATTTTACCTGCTTCAAGGTTATAGGTAGCACCATCCGTGTACTCCAAATTTTGCTCGCTACCATTTTGCTTATACAATTGAATTTCAAGATTTGCATAATCGTAACCGGTTTTGTTAATGATCTTGTATCGGGTATGACGTTCAAAAACATAAATGAAATTGCCCGTTTTTGCACTAAATTCAAACCAACCTCTTCCGACATCAAATAATGCTACCGCAGAGGCTGCCGAATCTGCGCCATTAACCTTAGTATCAAATTCATTAAGGTCAACTTTACCATACTTAAAGGTTCTTGGTTTTACTTCTTTTTCCTGGGAGTAAGCACATAGGTTTGCTACTAAAAGCAATCCGAATAGAACAGATTTTATCGCATTCATGAGAGTGTAATTTGTTTAACAATAATAAGGTATATCCCAATAACAAAGAGAATATTTTTTTTTCATAATTAATCTCTTTGTAGAATATATTTACATTATGAACCACAAGCTAATATACCTATCTGTTTTTCTACTGTTAAGTCAGCTAAGTTTCGCCCAGGATAAAGCAAAATATAAGGTCTGGAATCCTTCAAATGATACTATAAATGTTTTGGAAGGTCAGGGCTGGACAAAAAATCTAAAAGATTATTATGATCGCTTACCGTCAAAAGCCGAAGGAATAGTACGCCCAGAGGTATGGAAGTTATCAAAGAACAATGCTGGTGTAAACCTGCGTTTCCGCACAAATTCGAATGAAATCATCGTAAAGTATGCTGTCAAAGGCAATCTGCAGCTTTCGCACATGCCGGCCACAGGCGTAAGTGGTGTTGATCTATATGCAAAGGACAGAGATGGCAGGTGGCTTTGGAGTGCTGGCGCTTTCTCTTTTGGCGATACCATTACTTATCGCTTTAATAACTTAGAACAGGTTAATAACCCAGATCGGGAATACACACTTTACCTACCACTGTACAACGCTGTGAAATGGTTGGAAATCTATGTGCCTAATGAAAAATCGTTTACGCCCGTGCCCCTGCATCAGGAAAAACCGATAGTGGTTTATGGTACTTCAATAGCGCAAGGTGCTTGTGCAACCAGACCTGGTTTGGCATGGACATCCATATTGCAACGCAAGTTAGACCAGCCCGTAATTAACCTTGGTTTTTCTGGCAATGGCCGTTTAGAAAAAGAAGTAGTTGATTTACTTACAGAAATTGATGCTAAATTATATGTGTTAGATTGTTTACCTAATCTTATCTCTATATCGAAAGAAGATCTTACATCAAGAATTGAAGCCTCTGTACTTCAATTGCAAGCAAAGAGACCAGGAGTTCCCATTCTGTTAACAGAGCACGATGGTTATACAGATGAGCTGATAAGCCCTAAAAGGAAAACTGATTATGATAATCCAAATATTACCTTAAACGAGGCATTTAAACAATTAAAGACAAAAGGAATAAAAAACATCTACCTGCTTTCAAAGAATGAGATAGGCCACGACATCGAGAGTACTGTTGATGGCGTTCATCCTAATGATATTGGAATGATGAACTATGCAAATGCATACGAGAAGATCATCAAAAAGATATTAAACCAGCCAGAGGGAAATATCAGTACAACCAAACCGACTACACAATATCGCGAGCTTCCTGGATATGATTGGGAAAAGAGACATAATCAGGTACTAAATCATAATAAAACCAATCCGCCCAAGTTGATTTTTATAGGCAATTCCATCACCCATTTCTGGTCTGGTGAACCCTTGGCACATGTTGCAAGAGGGACCGAATCATGGAATAAATATTTTAAAGATAGGAACCCTCTAAACATGGGCTTTGGCTGGGATAGGATAGAGAATGTTCTTTGGCGTGTTTATCACGGAGAACTGGATGGATTTTCAGCTAAGCAAATTGTATTGATGATTGGTACAAACAATTTGCAGTTTAATACTGATGATGAGATAGCCGAAGGGTTAACGGTTCTTATAACAGCGATAAAAGTGAGACAACCGGGGGCAAAAATTCTTGTGCTCGGTTTGCTTCCACGCAGAGAAATGGAAGCCAGGGTTGCTAAATTAAATCTGTTGTACGCTAAAATAGCACTGAACTTAAAAGTTCAATATGCTGATGCTGGAAGTCTTTTGCTTAATACAAAGAAAAAAGTAAATGAAGCACTTTTTACCGATGGATTACATCCTAACGCACAGGGCTACGAAAAACTGGGAGCTTTTATTAATAAACAGATTACCAATAATTAAGCGAAATAATATTACGCCTGTAAAATGAAATTTACGCAACCGTTTGTGTGAAAAAAACTTTTCACGCCTGCCCATAAGCTGTGTATATTGGTGGTATAAACTAATTTGACTTCTGGTCGAACAACCATTCTTAACCATATAAAACACAAGATGAAACCAAACCGTAGAAAATTTTTACAACAACTGGCAATAGGTTCCGGAGCTGTAGCTATCGGCCTTCCTACATTTGCCAATGAAAATGCGCCAAGCGATCATGAGCTGGCAGCAGCATTAAATCAGGGTAATAGCAGTCAGAGATTCAATATGAGTGGATATGCCGCTCCAAAAATTGATAAAGTAAGGGTTGGGATTATAGGTCTCGGAATGAGAGGGCCGGGTGCGGTTTCCAGATTGTCACATATAGAAGGAGTAGAGATCAAAGCACTTTGCGACAAATTACCTGCAAGAGCCTCAGCTGCACAAAAATACCTTACTGATAAAGGTCTTACTAAAGCAAAAGAATACTCTGGCGAAGATGGCTGGAAAGAAATGATTGAAAAAGAGGATCTTGATTTGGTTTATATCTGTACACCCTGGCATTACCATACTCCAATGGCTGTGTATGCTATGGAACATGGAAAACACGCGGCAACTGAGGTTCCGGCAGCACTTACTCTTGAAGATTGCTGGAAACTGGTAGAAACATCAGAGAAAACGCGCAAGCATTGTATGATGCTGGAGAACTGCTGTTATGATTTCTTCGAAATGTTAACATTAAACATGGCCCGCAATGGTATGTTTGGTGAATTAATTCATGCTGAAGGTGCATATATCCATAACCTGCTGGGGTTAAACTTCGATAAAAATGGTTATGCAGACATGTGGAGGTTAAAAGAAAACATCAATTTTAACGGTAACATTTATCCAACTCATGGTTTAGGCCCAATTGCACAATGTTTAAATATTAACAGGGGTGATAAAATGGATTATTTGGTGTCCATGTCGACCAATGATTTCCATATGGCTCATGAGGCTGAAGAAAGAGCCAAAAAAGATGATTTTTACAAACAATTTGTAGGTAAAAACTATCGTGGCAATATGAATACTACAACCATCAGAACAGCTAAGGGAAAAACAATGATGTTACAACATGATGTAACCTCACCAAGAATCTATTCCAGAATTCACCTGCTTAGCGGAACTAAAGGATTTGCCAGTAAATGGCCGGAACCTGAACGTATCTCGTTTGGCGAAGAATGGGTAACTGAAGATGGATTAAAGAAATTGTATGATACTTACAGCCCTCCAATTATTAAACATGTTGGAGAAATCGGTAAAAAGATTGGTGGCCATGGTGGTATGGACTTTATCATGGACTGGCGTTTAATTGATTGCCTGCGCAATGGATTACCTCTTGACCAAAACGTTTACGATGCTGCATCATGGAGCTGCATAGTACCATTAAGTAAAAAATCAGTATCTAAAAAATCGGGAAGTGTTGATGTGCCTGATTTTACCAGAGGAGCATGGACTAGCAATGCTCCTGTAAACCTAACACTAGATGGTGGTGGTAACACTACTGTTAGAAGTGTTAAATAGTAGCCGTCTCAAATAAAAAGGAGGGTGTAACTAAAAATCATGTGATACACCCTCCTTTTTATAGAACAAAATCTTACAAATTACTCTCAATAGCACCAACTTTTTCCCTGTAAAGGTCAATTGGGCCATCAAGCAATACCGCTACTACTGTAAGATCCTTATCAAGTCGGTCTTTTGGAAGTGGGATGTAAACAATTCCAGGTACAGAACTCCAATAGAGTTTGTTGTAGATCTCTGGTTCAATCATAGTTCCCTCTCCAACAATTCTAATCCGGCTCACCTTATTTTTAATTCCTTTTAATGCAATTGGCCCCGTAGGTTTCCCTTCCACAAAAAGATACACCGTCTGCTTGTCGGCAGATAAAGCACTTGCCCCCTGGTAATGTCCCTCAGGCAGTCCTTTTCCTGTCTTGTATAAGCTCTCCGCGTTTTTGGTGACCCATTTGTACAGTTCAGGATTTAACCCCTTTTTGCCTGCCTCGAAGTCTAAACCATCGGTCGGCAAATCTGTATCCTTAAACGGGTTTACTCCATTATGCAATGAACTCGCAATATTGTTAATCTGCGTTTTATAGTCCGCTCTTTTATTGGTAAGGTCATTGAAACTTAACGAAATCAAAGATTGATCATTTACTTCAACAGGATTATCAAATTTTAAAGCGATTACTGTTACATCCTGATCAGCTGCGGATGTAGGGATCTTGATCGAAATGTTCTCACCATTGGTCACAAAAGTTGCCTTCAAATCAGAGCCTACAATCTTAGCAGAGCGAACAGCCGATCTGATTCCGCTTAACAACAATCCGCCATTGTCCGGAACCCAATCGGCATATAAATAAAGCGTTTTTTTATCTGCAGAAAGTGCGGTTTTCCCATTAAAATGGCCTGCTGGTAAGCCAGCATGAGTCCCATAAATTGCTTCAGCATGCTTTTTGGTCCACCTGCCTAAGCCTTTCAAAATATTTCCCTGCTCTGTTGCAATAGTGCCATCGGCTTTTGGCCCAATGTCAAGCAATAAATTACCACCCATGCTAATACAATCAACCAACGTGCGAACAATCATATTTGGTGATTTATATTTAAAATCATAAGGCTGATAACCCCACGAATCATTCATTGTGTAGCACAGTTCCCAATATTCGCTATTTGGCCTAAGAACCGGGATACCCTGTTCAGGGGTTTCATAGTCGCCATGATGATTCAAACGAGAATTGATTATAATATTTGGATTATACTTTTTAAGGTCTGCCGAAATCTTTCCGGCCTGCCATTCCTCAGCAGAGTGCTCCCAATCGCCATCAAACCAGAGTAAATCAGGCTTAAAGTTCACAGAGAGTTCATTCATTTGCGTATGTAAGTACTTTTGGAATTTATTCCAGCGCTTAGGTTCTTCACTAAGTTTGTACCTTTTTCTGTCTCTGGTAAAACCGTCGTAATCAGGATGGCTCCAGTCTGGTAAGGAAAAGTAAATACCTGTTTTCAAGCCAGACTTTTTAACTGCTTTTATAAAGGGAGTAATTACATCTTTCTTAGCGGCACTTTGCTTTAAGGTGGTTGTCGCATCAATCGCTTTAGTATTCCAAAGGGATACACCATCATGGTGTTTAGTGGTTATCACAGTATATTTTGCACCACTTTCCTTGATTAGTTTAACCCATTCTTCCGGACGATAATTGGCTGCCGTAAAACCATCCAACTGCTTCATATAGTTATCATGATTGATGTAGTTGTTAAAAAACGACCATGATTCGGAGATGCCATTTACAGAATAAATACCCCAGTGTATAAAAATTCCAAGTTTTGCATTAGCAAACCACTCCATTTTTTGTTTTTTGTCGTCAATATCCTTAGCACCTGGTTGCTGGGCATTTACTTTGCCACATAGCATTATTACAAATAGCAAAGGGGTTATTCTTTTTTTCATTAAAAGGACTGTTTTTATGATTAATTATTTTTGTAAATATGATTTCTGATAAGAAAGCGGACTTTTCCCTGTTATAATTTTGAAATGTTTATGGAAGCTGGCAAAATTATGGAAACCACTTTCGTAACAGATCTGTTTAACGTTCATACTGTCCTCGATCAATAATTTGCAGGCATGTCCAACCCTTATCTCACTTATAAACTGAGTATAAGTTTTCCTTGTTCTCGATTTAAAGTATCTGCAAAATGAATTAGGGCTAATGTTGGCCACGGCAGCCATTTCCTCCATCTGAATCTTTCTTTTAAAATTAGCAAGAGAGTAATTGTAAATGGCATTAATCCTGTCATTCTCAGTCTCTTCAAAATCATGACGGAAACCGATAGACGACAATAAGCTGCTTTGTGAGTAGTTTTCTATAGCCAGCAGGGCTTCTACAAGTAAAATAATTCGTTTAGGCCCTTCAGATAATAAAATAGACTCTATAAGTTCTCCAATTAATCTTTTGCTTTTATCCTGAACCTGTACGCCCCTCTGGGCACGTTCCAACAACAATTTAAGGGATTTGTTTTCAGGAAGATTTAAAAATGAATTACCCCAAAAATTCTCACAAAAGTGTACTACAACTACATCTGCATTGCTTTTTTCGTCATTAAAGTAATTATCGTCAAATCTCCAGTAGTGAGGTAGGTGAGCGCCAACAAGTACTACATCACCAGATCTGAAACGTTTAATACTATCGCCAATAAATTGAGTTCCGTTGCCTTTTTTAAAATAGATCAGTTCAACTTCGGCATGATAGTGCCAGCGGTTGTTAATGTAAGGCACCTTGTCTCTTCTCGCGCTAAATGAATTTACAGAGTTGTTAGCTACTTTAAGCAGTTGAGGTTTCATCTTAGTCTAATTTAGTTGTCAGATGTAAGTCACTTAACCTAACTTATACTTAAAAGAATAAGGTCAAGATCCGGTTCATTTGATTTGGTTAGGTAATAATTTCTAAATGTATAAAAATCTTTTAAAATTACATGTATTGATGATTAAATGATGCTAATTTGTAAAAATCGCTGAATATTTGATGTTTTTACCCTTTGAATAAAACTACGCAAACGTTTGATAATGGCTTTAAACCGCGTTAATTATTAAGCAATACACCGCTTTTTTAATTGCATAAATATTAATAAAGAAAAATAAAACAGGACGTTTTTTCGTTTGTTATAATAGGCTAGCTAATTAAAACGGGAATGACTGAATTATCTGAGAAAAAAGAGCGTAAATCACAAAATATACTAATCATTGAAAATGATGATGATTTAGTAGAGTTATTAGAAGAGTTATTTAGTTACGAAGGCTATCAGGTACGTTGTTATAAAGATACTAATGATATTTTTTCATTGATGGAGGATTTTAAACCAGATATTGTATTAGTGGATTATTTACTCCCTGGAATTAACGGAGGGGAATTATGTGCCCAATTGAAAAGAGATCCGTCTACCAAACATATTCCTGTAGTTATATTTTCTGCGTATTCGCAAGTATTGCTATCACTTGGTAGTTACGGCTGTAACGCATTTATCTCTAAGCCTTTTGAGCTAAGCTCATTGTTAAATCAAATTAATAAATGTTTAGAAAATCCTTCAAAAATATTTACTGAAAAAGAGTTTGATAAAAAAACTTCCGCATCAGCGGGTGTTAATGAATAGGTAATCTTAGTTAAGTTGCCAAGAGAGTTTCAGTCATGAATGCAATTGGTTACATCAGGGTATCACCATATCTGGAGTCTGTAATAGCTCAGGAAACTGCAATTAAGACTTTTTGCGATCAGAAAGGATTAAACCTATTAATCGTTTTTAAAGATACCGGTGAGTACAATGAAGATATGGAGCGCGAAAGCTGGCTCGCCCTGGAAGAATACGTAAGATATAACCGCAGTGGAGTTGATTTTTTGCTGTTCTTACTGCCGGCAAAAATAACACGATTCAATAAAATGATAGATCAGATTCAAGATCATTTTAAACGGGAATACGGAGTAACGCTGGTGGCTGTGTTATAAATCACCTAAATGTTTGCTAATTGCCGAACCTAACTCATCAACCTGTTTATGGGTAAGTGAGCCCCATATTTGTTCCCATTTTTCATCTTTTCTAATCTGGGCCTCTTTATCATTCAGAGTGCATAMATAATACGGTATTCCATCGGTGGTCTCAGTTTGCTTAACTTCTACCTTAATCTTTTTTTGTTCGTTGTCATGAAGCATAACAGTGAACTTTATGTCTTCGGATGCTTCCATAATTTTGTAATTTAGTTTTGTAATTTATACAACAACCAGTACGAACTAAAGTTTGGTTTTTGTAGTCTTCCTCACTTAGTTCGCACATTCCACACATATTATTCACAAAAAGGCACCTGCTTGTGGGTTTGGTGCGAAGAATGTGTAAAGAAATTTTTAAGTTGTTTATATTTGGTGAATACTAATGTTCATTTTTAGATAATGATAAAAGGAATCACGAAATTGTTTTTGTTGGGAAGCTGTGCTTTGATCGTTTTGATGCCCTCAATTGTTAACGCACAATCAAAAAAAAGTAGTGCTTCAAAGCCTAATATCATATTTATCTTAACCGATGACCTTGGATACGGCGATTTAGGTGTGTTTTTTCAAAATCAGAGAAAGGAGAAGGCAGATCAAAAACTTCCTTATCAATTTACTCCAAACCTCGACAAAATGGCTGCCAGTGGTGCGCAATTAACTAATCAGTATTGCAACGCACCGGTATGCGCCCCTTCCAGGGCATCTCTTTTAACAGGGCTTAATCAAGGCAATGCAAAGGTAAGAGACAATCAATTTGATAAGCAGATTGAAAATAACCATACTATTGCTACGGTACTGAAAATAGCGGGTTATGCTACATCAGTTATAGGAAAATGGGGTTTGCAAGGCGAAACTAAAGATGAACCTAATTGGCCGGCACATCCTCAAAAAAGGGGGTTTGATGATTTTTTTGGCTATATGCGCCATGCCGATGGACATGAGCATTATCCTTTTGAAGGAATTTACAGAGGTAAAAAGGAAGTATGGGACAATTATAAAAACGTAGCTGCGGATTTAGCCAAATGTTACACTACCGACTTATGGACTGCCCGTGCCAAGAAATGGATCATAGATCATGAAAGTGCCAAAGGACCCGAAAAACCTTTCTTCATGTTTCTTGCCTATGATTCTCCACACGCTGTGTTGGAATTACCTACTCAAGCTTATCCCGAAGGTAAAGGACTAAAAGGCGGCATACAGTGGCTTGGCAATCCTGGTAACATGATAAATACAGCATCTGGTAAAGTTGATTCTTTTGTACATCCGGATTATAAAAATTCTACATATGATAATGGAAAGGTAAAAAATGCGCCATGGCCTGATACCTTTAAGCGATATGCTACAGCCACCAGAAGAATTGATGATGCAGTAGGCGACATTTTGCAGCTTTTAGAGGACTTAAAAATTTCGGAAAATACGATTGTCGTTTTTACATCTGATAACGGACCATCTATTGAATCTTATCTTCCTGCAGGTTACCCACCTAATAACCCGGAGTTTTTTGGAGGGTTCGGACCTTTTGATGGAATAAAAAGAGATGTATGGGAGGGTGGATTAAGAATGCCAACTCTGGTAACCTGGGCTCAGCATATTCCTGCTGGTAAAGTTGTGGTATCGCCAAGTATGCTGTCAGACTGGATGCCTACCTTTGCTGATGTTGCAGGTATAAGTGCTCCGGCCAGAACAAATGGAGTTTCATTGGTTCCATCTCTAACAGGAAAAGGCATCCAGGCCGAAAGTTTAATTTATTCAGAATATTCTGAAGGGGGTAAAACGCCTGATTTTAAAGCTTTTGAGGCCAGCAGGAGGGGCCGGAAACGTGGGCAAATGCAAATGATCCGTCTTGGGGATTTTGTAGGTGTGCGTTATGATATCAAATCTGCAGATGATGATTTTGAAATATACGATATAGTAAGCGACCCTAAGGAAACTACTAACCTTGCTTCAATACCGTCCTGCAACGAATTACAGGTTCAAATGAAAGCCAAATCATTACAGGCTCGAAAGGCAGATCTTGAAGCTCCACKGCCGTATGATAGGGCCGAAATTCCGGCTGTTGAGATTTTAGATAAAACATATCCCGGACTTTCGTGGAAATTCTTTAAAGGAAATTTTCCATACGTAGTTTCAGAAACGGGTCTTACTGAAGTTTCAAATGGTATTAGCAAACATTTAGGAGAAGAAGTGCCAAAAGCAAGACCTGGAATGACACTATATGAAGGTTTTATAAAGGTGCAATCTGATGGAGAATACAGCTTTTCACTTCAGGCAAGTGGGAAAGCTTATATGAGAATTCATGAAGCAGAACTAATTGACGCGGATTTTGGTTATCAGTCAGTGAGCCAGGAAACAGAGCGTGTTTATCTCAAAGCCGGCTATCATCCGGTTAAGATTTATTATTTAAGAGAAGCAGGTAAAGAGCGTATACTTTCTTTAAAAATGAGATACAAAGATGGTGATTGGAAACCACTAAAAGGAACTGATTTTTACGCTATTAGATAATTTGTTAACCGGATTTTCTGACTTCGCAATAATATTCTAATTAAGATGAGAAAAAAGTATGTTTAAACTTTCATTTATTCAAAAAGATAATTACATTTGGGCTTACCCTTTCGGGGGTATGTTTTTCATAGGTAGATGTAGGGTCGAAAATTAATTTTCGGCCCTTTTTTGTTATCTAAGGTTCCGTATCTTTATCTGCGCTATGAGGAAGAAGAAAATTATTGTTGCAATTACTGGTGCCAGCGGATCAATTTATGCTAAATTACTGTTAGATAGTTTGTTGAAATTGTCTGATCAGATTGAAAAAGTAGGAGTAGTAATGTCAGACAATGCCAAAGAAGTTTGGCGTTTTGAACTTCAGAATCAGGATTACGACCGTTACCCCTTTACTTTTTACCCAAAAATGGATTTTAATGCTCCATTTGCGTCAGGATCGGCTAAGTTTGATACAATGATCATCATTCCATGCTCAATGGGTACTCTGGGCAGAATTGCACATGGGATTTCTAACGATTTAATTTCCAGGGCTGCAGATGTTGTATTGAAGGAACGCAGGAAATTAATAGCCGTAGTAAGAGATACGCCTTTTAGCCTTATTCATATTAATAACATGAAAGCTGTAACGGAAGCAGGAGGGATTATATGCCCTGCCAGCCCATCTTTTTATTCCTTACCCAAAACTATTGAAGAGGTTGCACAAACAGTAGTAAGTCGTGTAATAGATCTTGCAGGACTAGAGCAAGATAGTTATCGCTGGAATGAATCATAATTTCATTTAAAACCTTATCTTTGCAGGCTTATTGGGATATCTAAAAATTTACAATCGTCATGCTGAATTTATTTCAGCATCCCGAATTTGATATTCTAAACATGCTTAAACGGGATGCTGAAATAAATTCGGCACGACGCGTGCATAATTATAGCGATAACACTGAATGAAGAAGGTTGCATTTTATACACTGGGTTGTAAGTTGAATTTCTCTGAAACTTCAACAATTGGCAGGTTATTTACCGATGCCGGATATGCTGTTGTAGACTTTACAGATGGAGCGGATGTGTATGTAATAAACACCTGTTCTGTAACAGAGCATGCTGATAAAAAGTGCCGTAAAGTAGTTAAAGAGGCTTTAAAGTACGCACCCAACGCGTATGTAACCATAGTAGGATGTTATGCTCAGTTAAAACCTGTTGAGATTGCCGAAATAGAAGGCGTTGATATGGTGCTTGGTGCAGCAGAGAAATTCCGGATAGTTGAATACATCTCTGATCTTACCAAACAGCCTAAGGCCGTTATTCATCAGCAAAACATCGAAAAAGTTAATCATAATTTTATTGCAGCCTATTCAATAGGTGATAGAACACGTACTTTCTTAAAGGTGCAAGATGGATGTGATTATCCATGTACTTATTGTACAATACCATTGGCGCGTGGGGGCAGCAGAAGCGATACCATCGAAAATGTAGTAAACCGCGCTAAACAAATAGCCGAAAGCGGCGTTAAAGAAATTGTACTTACGGGGGTAAATCTTGGCGATTTCGGAATAAGAAACGGAGAAAGAGAAGATAAATTCTTTGACCTGGTAAAAGCACTGGATGAGGTTGAGGGTATAGAAAGGATAAGAATTTCTTCTATCGAACCGAATTTGTTAAGCAATGAAATCATTGAATTTGTTGCTACTTCCAAAAGATTTGTACCTCATTTTCATATCCCTCTGCAGTCTGGATCTAATAAAATATTAGGTTTAATGCGCAGACGTTACCAACGGGAACTTTATACCGAACGAGTTGCTAAAATTAAAGCTTTAATACCTAATTGCTGTATTGGAGTTGATGTAATCGTTGGATTTCCTGGTGAAACTCATGAAGATTTTCTGGATACTTATCAATTCTTAAACGAGCTTGATATTTCTTACCTGCACGTATTTACCTATTCAGAACGCGAGCAAACAGCAGCGGCTGAAATGAAAGGCGTTGTTGCCGGAAGTGCCCGTGCGGATAGAAGCAAAATGCTTCATATTTTGTCTGATAAAAAGAGAAGGGCCTTTTATCAATCTCAGATTGGTTCAATTGGCGAAGTGCTTTTTGAAGACGACCAAAAGAATGGTTTTATGCATGGTTTTACCAAGAAC
>NZ_JBFTKO010000029.1:0-38523 GCF_056395985.1 Pedobacter sp. 05T44 | reverse complement strand
TGGTTATACAAAGGATTTTCCAGTAGAAAAATTCTATAGAGACAGTAAATTGTGTACTATTGGAGAAGGAACTTCAGAAATTCAGAAAATAGTTATTGCAAGAGAAGTTTTAAAACATTAGATTAGTGTAACAAAATAAAAGAGAATATTCTAACCAAATATAAAACCAATTAATCCGGCATATTTAAATATGCCGGATTTTTGTTTTTAAAGAGCTTACTTCTATTTTATGGATATGATACGGTCGACTACATAAGGGCTGTAACCTCTCCAGGGAAGTGTGCTGACATATTCCTTATAGTGTAATTCAAATGTTTTTCCACTGTTCATCATCATTTTTTCGGCGATGGCTTTGTCATCAACAGAGAACTCAAATTCATTTGATTGTATGGTGCCGGTTTGTTTGGATCGGAGCCCTGTTTGGATCAGTTTGCCTTCGTAGGTTTTAAATACATAACCTTTTCTTACAACATAGTTCAGCTCGCCAGCTTTAACGCCATCGCCAAACACAAAATAATAACGGTAATAAATGAATCCTGACAGGATAACAATTATTATAGCAAGAGTAATAAACAGCGGCTTTTTAGATTTCATGATAGATTTGTTTTTATATTAAAAATAAGTATAAAAAGTGTACCACGTATTTTCAAATCCAATATTATTAATAAATTAAACATAGTGTTTTGATTATCAAATGAAATACCTATCTTTGCAGTCCTAAAAACAACGAGAGGAGGTATTTTACGTTATGATCATTATTAATATTAAAGACGGTGAATCACTAGATAAAGCGTTAAAACGTTTCAAAAAGAAATTTGAAAAAACAGGAGTGTTAAGAGAATTACGTAGCCGCCAAGCTTACGAGAAAAAATCTGTAGCACGTCGTACATTAGTGAAACACGCTATTTATAAGCAAAATATGCAACTAGAAGGAACAATATAGTTCTTGTAGTTTAACATAATAATATTAAAAGCCATCAATTGTTTGATGGCTTTTTTTGTTCAAATAAAAAGGAATTGTTAAGATAATGTTTTGTATATTCACTCTATCGAGCAATACAAATAGTTTCTATGACTGTTGAACAATTTCTAACATATCTCCAGCACGAGAAGCGATATTCTCCACACACAGTCCAGTCCTACAGAACCGACCTGATTCAGTTTAGAGATTTTATGCTCCAAACATTTGAACTGTCACTTAATGAGGTGGCCTATATCCATGTAAGGAATTATATGGTTTGGCTGATGGAGGAAGGTGTTACCGAGAATTCTATAGGAAGGAAGCTATCTACCCTGCGCAGTTTTTATAAATACCTTGTTCGCGAGCAAATAGTTCAATCGAGCCCTATGGCTCTCGTAAAAGCTCCTAAAGCCCCTAAGCGCCTTCCTGTATTTGTGGACGACCAAAAGCTGGATCTGCTTCTTGATTCTGAAGAGTTTTTTGATGGAAGCTTTTCATCAGTAAGAGACCGGTTAGTTATCGAAGCATTATTTGGAACCGGTATGCGGCTTGCAGAATTGCTGACCTTGAAGGAATCTGACATTAACTTTTACGACTCAAATATCAGGGTTTTGGGAAAAAGAAATAAAGAGCGGATAGTTCCGATAAGCAAACCACTTGAGGATCAGCTAAGAACCTACATTGAATTAAAAACATTACAAAAATTTGATAACAAAACGGAAGGCTTATTCGTTACAGATAAAGGAGCGGATGCATATCCTAAATTAATATACCGAATAGTTCAGCGTTATTTAAGTTTCATTTCAACGCAGGATAAGAAGAGTCCACACGTGTTGCGCCATTCTTACGCCACCAGTTTGTTGAATAGGGGGGCAGACTTAAATGCAATAAAAGAATTGTTGGGGCATGCAAGCCTGGCCGCTACTCAGGTTTATACCCACAATTCAGTAGAAAGATTAAAATCAATATATAAACAAGCCCATCCAAAGGCATAAAAAAGAGGAGGAAAATATGAAAATTACAGTTCAATCGATCCATTTCAATGCAGACCAGAAGTTATTAGATTTCATTCAAAAGAAAGTAGATAAGCTAGATCAGTTTTTTGATCAGATTATCAGTGGCGAAGTTTATTTAAAATTAGAGAATGTAGATGATGAAGCCAATAAAATAAGTGAGATTAAATTGATCGTACCGGGCGGAACAATGTTCGCAAAGGAACAGTGTAAATCATTTGAAGAGGCCACAGATTTAGCAATTGAGTCGTTAAGGAAGCAAATTACCAAACATAAAGACAAGACGAGAATAAAATTAAGTGAACATAAGGCAATTTTAAACGCGAATGAAGTATCTGATTATTAGGTACATATTTTAGCGATATTTTAATATTGAATTGGCGGAGTAAGTTTCGCCAATTTTTTTTTGAAATAAATTTTGCGTCTATCATAAATTCTTGTAGATTTGCATTCCATTTCAGAGAGGGCGTTACCTCAACAACTAAAATGGAATGTTCTATGAAAGATTAATATTATAAGATTTGTTGCTTCGTTTGTAAGCAGCACATGATATAAGCCTCCTTAGCTCAGCTGGTAGAGCAACTGACTTGTAATCAGTAGGTCATTGGTTCGATCCCGATAGGAGGCTCTTTTTTTGGGGGGATACCAGAGTGGCCAAATGGGACAGACTGTAACTCTGTTGTCGCAAGACTTCGAAGGTTCGAATCCTTCTCCCCCCACAATAAAGAAGCGGAAGTAGCTCAGTTGGTAGAGCGATAGCCTTCCAAGCTATAGGTCGCGAGTTCGAACCTCGTCTTCCGCTCTTAAATGGAAAAAGGTGGGCAGTCGGCAGGGATTGTGAAAATTGATTCTAAAAGGAATTAAATAATAAGCTGCTAGAGATTAAAAGCCGAAGTAGCTCAGCGGTAGAGCACTTCCTTGGTAAGGAAGAGGTCGTGGGTTCAAGTCCCATCTTTGGCTCAAAAAAATAAAAATAGGCTTTGTTGAATCTGTTTAAACGCAGGGTGAACAAGGTTTTTTGTATTGAATTGTATCAAAACAATAAATAAATAAAAAGTTATAACCTACTAATAAGTATAAAAACATGGCAAAAGAAAAGTTTGACCGCAGCAAGCCGCACTTAAACATCGGCACAATCGGTCACGTTGACCACGGTAAAACAACCTTAACAGCAGCTATCACTAAAGTGTTATCTGATGCTGGTTTATCTGAGGCGCGTTCATTTGATTCAATTGACTCAGCTCCTGAGGAAAAAGAAAGAGGTATCACCATTAATACAGCACACGTTGAGTATTCAACTGCTAACCGTCACTATGCACACGTTGACTGTCCAGGTCACGCGGATTATGTGAAAAACATGGTTACTGGTGCTGCACAAATGGATGGAGCTATCATTGTTGTAGCTGCTACAGATGGTCCGATGCCACAAACTCGTGAGCACATTCTATTGGCTCGTCAGGTAGGTGTTCCTTCGTTGGTAGTATTCATGAATAAAGTGGATATGGTTGACGATCCTGAGTTATTAGAATTAGTAGAAATGGAAGTTCGTGAATTGTTATCATTCTATGAATTCCCTGGTGATGATATTCCTGTTATTCAAGGTTCAGCTCTTGGTGGTTTGAACGGAGATCCGAAATGGGTAGCTAAAATCATGGAATTAATGGATGCTGTTGATAGCTACATTCCAATTCCTCCACGTTTAACTGATCTTCCATTCTTAATGCCTGTTGAGGACGTATTCTCGATCACTGGTCGTGGTACTGTTGCGACTGGTCGTATTGAGCGTGGTGTAATCAACTCTGGAGATCCAGTTGAGATCTTGGGTATGGGTGCAGAAAATCTTAAATCAACTGTAACAGGTGTTGAGATGTTCCGTAAGATCCTTGATTATGGTGAAGCAGGTGATAACGTAGGTTTATTGTTACGTGGTATTGAGAAAACTGATATCCGTCGTGGTATGGTTATCTGCAAACCAGGTTCAGTAACTCCTCACACAGATTTCAAAGCTGAGATCTATGTGTTATCAAAAGCAGAAGGTGGACGTCACACTCCATTCTTTAACAAATACCGTCCACAATTCTATTTCCGTACTACAGACGTTACTGGTGAGATTACACTAGCTGAAGGAACTGAAATGGTTATGCCAGGTGACAACGTTACTATCAATGTTAAATTGATCAACGCAATCGCAATGGAAAAAGGTCTACGTTTCGCTATCCGTGAGGGTGGTAGAACAGTAGGTGCTGGTCAGGTAACTGAAATTGTAAAATAGTTCTTAGGTATCCAAAAGATACCGGACAAATTTATAAAGCAAAGTACTTGGGCTTTAACAGCCTGAGTACTTTGTTCTAATAGCAAAACGATTCGCTTGGAAGAGCGAAAATTATACACGGGAATAGTTCAACGGTAGAATAGAGGTCTCCAAAACCTTTGATCAGGGTTCGAATCCTTGTTCCCGTGCAAAAAATTAATTATGGCTAAAGTAGTTCAATTTGTTAAAGAATCATATGAAGAAATGACCCAGAAGGTTACCTGGCCTACATGGGGAGAATTGCAAAATTCTGCAGTGTTGGTTTTGGTAGCGTCGCTTATTATTGCATGTGTTATTTTTGCAATGGATAAGGGTTCTACATTCGTTTTGGATACTTTTTATAAATCACTTTCTAATTAATATAGCTAAATGAACGATCAGTTGAAATGGTATGTAGTTAGGGCCGTTAGTGGAAAAGAGAAGAAAGTAAAACAGTATATTGATTCTGAAATTAGCCGTTTAGGGTTTTCACATTTGGTTCCTCAGGTTTTAATACCGATGGAGAAATATTACCAAATGAAAGACGGGAAAAAAATTGCAAAAGAGCGCAACTTTTATCCTGGCTATGTTTTAATTGAAGCTATTTTAGATGGTGAGTTAGAACATATTATTAAGAATGTTAATAGCGTTATTGGTTTCTTAGGAGATAAGGGCGGAAATCCTGTTCCTATGCGCCAAGCGGAAGTTAACCGTATTTTAGGCAAAGTTGATGAGATGAGCCAACAAAGCGAGATCATGAACGTTGCTTATTATGTTGGAGAGAACGTTAAAGTAATGGATGGACCGTTTAACGGTTTTACCGGCGTTATTGAAGAGGTTAACGAAGAGAAAAAGAAATTAAAGGTTATGGTTAAGATCTTCGGAAGAAAAACTCCGTTAGAACTTAACTATATGCAAGTAGAAAAGGAATAGAATAAAGATCTTAATTGTTACATGCTTCCAACATTTTAACATTGAGTATTACAAATTAACAAAAACAGAAAATGGCAAAAGAAGTCAGTGCACTTGTTAAATTACAGATCAAGGGTGGAGCTGCAAATCCATCGCCACCAGTAGGACCTGCTTTAGGTGCTAAGGGGGTGAACATAATGGAGTTTTGCAAACAATTCAATGCTCGTACCCAAGATAAGCCTGGTAAAGTATTACCTGTTGTAATTACTGTTTATGCTGACAAGTCTTTCGAATTCATCATCAAAACCCCTCCGGTTGCTATCCAGTTAAAGGATGCTACTAAATTACAGAGTGGTTCTGCTGAGCCCAACCGTAAAAAAGTTGGTTCGGTGACTTGGGATCAGGTTAAGTCAATTGCTGAAGATAAAATGACTGATTTAAATGCTTTCACTATCGAATCGGCAATGAGTATGGTTGCCGGTACAGCACGCAGTATGGGAATCACCGTTAGCGGTGATGCGCCTTGGACAAATTAATTAACAAATAACAGTTTACAACAGTGGCTAAATTAACAAAAAATCAAAAAAAGGCACATGCTAAACTAGAATCTGGTAAAACGTATTCTTTAAAGGATGCGGCTGCTTTGGTTAAAGAAATAACTACTACTAAATTTGATGCATCGGTTGATATCGATGTTAGTTTAGGTGTAGATCCACGTAAAGCCAATCAAATGGTACGTGGTATTGCAACTTTACCACATGGTACAGGTAAAACTGTACGTGTTTTAGTTCTTTGTACTCCTGATAAGGAAGAAGAGGCTAAAGCGGCTGGCGCAGATTTTGTAGGTTTAGACGAATATGTAGCCAAGATTGAAGGTGGATGGACTGATGTTGACATTATTATCACTACTCCTGCTTGTATGGCAAAAGTAGGTAAACTGGGCCGCGTTTTAGGTCCACGTAACCTTATGCCAAACCCTAAATCAGGTACTGTAACTAACGAAGTTGGTAAAGCAGTAACTGATGTAAAAGGCGGTAAGATTGATTTTAAAGTTGACAAAAGTGGTATTATACACGCTTCAGTAGGAAAAGTATCATTCCCAGCAGATAAAATATATGAAAATGCTTTAGAAGTTCTTCAAGTAATTTCTAAGCTAAAACCATCTGCTGCAAAAGGAACTTATTTTAAGAGCATACATGTTTCTTCAACTATGAGTCCTGGAATTGCAATCGAAACTAAATCAGTAGCGGGGATCTAATTATGAACAGAGAAGAAAAACACGAAGTCGTTTCGGCTCTTCAAGTGAAGATGCAKGAATTCGGTAATTTTTATATTGCCGATACATCAAGCTTATCTGTTGAGAAAGTAAACAGTATCCGTCGCAAATGTTTCGAAAGTGGGATTGAAATGCAGGTTGCTAAAAATACTTTAATCAGAAAAGCGATTGAAGGATTAGAAGGCGATGCATCAGAGATCTTTGTTGCGCTTAAAGGCCAATCAGCATTATTATTCTCAACAGTAGGTAATGGTCCAGCTAAGCTGATCAAAGCCTTGAGAAAAGGATCTGATAAACCTCAGCTTAAAGCTGCATATATCGATTCAACGGTATTTATTGGTGACAACCAATTAGATACTTTAGTAAGCTTGAAATCAAGAGAAGAGCTTATTGGAGATATCATTGGATTATTACAGTCACCAGCTAAAAACGTTATTTCGGCTTTACAGTCTGGCGGTAACAAAATTGCAGGAATTGTTAAAACTCTTCAAGAAAGAGAAGGTTAAGGACACCTTAAAAGTTCATATTAAACAAATTATTTTTACGTAAATTTTTAAAATCTATAAAAATGGCAGATTTAAAAGCGTTTGCTGAGCAATTGGTAAACTTAACAGTTAAAGAAGTTAACGAATTAGCTCAAATCTTAAAAGACGAGTATGGTATTGAACCAGCTGCTGCTGCAGTTGCTGTTGCAGGCCCTGCTGGTGATGCTGCTCCTGCGGCTGAAGAAAAATCAACTTTCGATGTAATCTTGAAAGAAGYTGGTGGTCAGAAATTAGCAGTTGTTAAATTGGTAAAAGATTTAACTGGTTTAGGTTTGAAAGAAGCTAAAGACTTAGTTGATGGTGCACCTAAAGAATTAAAAGCTGGTGTTGCTAAAGACGAAGCAGAAGCTTTGAAAAAACAATTAGAAGAAGCTGGAGCTGTAGTTGAAATTAAGTAATCACTTAATTTTAATATAACTTTAACCATAGACTCCGACTGTATAGTCGGAGTCTATACCTGTTTATAAACATTTCATCTTGTTTGGTTGGTGGAATTGTTTAACGGCTAACCAAACAAATAGTTTATTCTTAAAGTAAATTAACTTTAGTCCATTGGCAAATAAAGTCGACCAAAGAGTAAATTTTGCACGTAGTAAGCATATCATAGATTACCCAGATTTTCTAGATGTGCAGTTGCAATCATTCAGAGAATTTTTTCAGATCGAGACAACTTCAGATAACCGTCACACTGAGGGTTTATTTAAGGTGTTTGCTGAAAACTTCCCAATCACCGATTCAAGAAACATCTTTGTTCTTGAGTTCCTTGATTATTTTATTGACCCACCACGTTATGATATACCTGAGTGTATTGACCGTGGGTTAACTTATAGTGTTCCATTAAAGGCAAAGCTTAAGCTTTCTTGTAATGATGCTGAACACGAAGATTTTGAAACGATCATTCAAGATGTATATTTAGGAACCATACCTTATATGACTCCTAAAGGTACTTTTGTGATTAACGGCGCAGAGCGTGTAATTGTTTCTCAGTTACACAGGTCTCCGGGTGTGTTCTTCGGTCAAAGCCGTCACACTAACGGAACTAAGCTTTATTCTGCCCGTGTAATTCCTTTCAAAGGATCTTGGATTGAGTTTGCTACCGACGTAAATAACGTCATGTATGCATACATCGATCGTAAGAAAAAGTTCCCGGTTACCACCTTATTGCGTGCCATTGGTTACGATTCTGATAAAGATATCCTTGAATTGTTTGACTTAGCTGATGAGGTTAAGGTTAGCAAATCGGGATTGAAGAAATATATCGGTCGTAAGCTTGCTGCAAGAGTATTAAGAAAATGGGTTGAAGATTTTGTTGATGAAGATACTGGTGAGGTAGTTTCTATAGATCGTAATGAAGTGATCTTAGACAGGGATACTGTTTTAGAAGATGACCATATTGATATGATCATTGATGCTGGTGTTAAAACTATTATCTTATCTAAAGATGATGGTGCAAGCCAGGCTGATTATACCATTATATATAATACATTACAAAAGGATACTTCTAACTCTGAAAAAGAGGCTGTTGAAAACATCTATCGTGCTTTGCGTAATGCAGAACCACCTGATGAGGAAACTGCAAGAGGTATTATCGAGCGTTTGTTCTTCTCGGATAAACGTTATGATCTAGGTGATGTAGGTAGGTACCGTATCAACCGTAAGTTGAAAATGGATACTCCTGATCACGTAAAGGTTTTGACAAAAGCTGATATTATTGCTATTGTTAAATATCTGATCAAGTTGATCAACTCTAAAGAAGAAGTGGATGATATTGATCACTTGTCGAATCGTCGTGTTCGTACAGTAGGTGAGCAATTATACGCTCAATTTGGTGTTGGTTTAGCACGTATGGCGCGTACTATTCGTGAGCGTATGAACATTCGTGATAACGAGGTATTTACTCCAACAGACTTAATTAATGCCCGTACGTTATCGTCGGTTATTAACTCTTTCTTTGGTACTAACCAGTTGTCTCAGTTCATGGACCAGACAAATCCTTTGGCAGAGATTACGCACAAGCGTCGTTTGTCAGCCTTAGGCCCAGGTGGTCTTTCACGTGAGCGTGCTGGTTTCGAGGTGCGTGACGTTCACTATACTCACTACGGTCGTTTATGTACAATTGAAACTCCAGAGGGACCAAACATCGGTTTGATCTCGTCTCTTTGTGTGCATGCGAAAATAAACAACTTAGGTTTTATTGAAACCCCTTATAAAAAAGTAGATAATGGTGTTGTGTCTGTTGATGAACCGGTTATTTACCTTTCTGCTGAGGATGAAGATGGTAAAACAATTGCACAAGCAAATGCTGAGTATGACGATAAAGGTAATTTCACTACTCCTCGTGTAAAAGCACGTTATGAGGGTGACTTCCCGATTATTGAGCCTGAGAAATTAGACTTAATGGACGTGGCACCTAATCAGATTACTTCAATCGCTGCTTCTTTAATTCCTTTCCTTGAGCATGATGATGCGAACAGGGCATTGATGGGATCAAACATGCAACGTCAGGCTGTACCTTTGTTACGTCCTGAGGCTCCAATTGTCGGTACAGGTTTAGAAGGTCGCGTAGCCCGCGATTCAAGAACTTTGATCAATGCTGAAGGTGATGGTGTTGTTGAATATGTTGATGCAAATGAGATCACTATTAAATATGTAAGAAACGATGGAGATCGTTTAGTATCGTTTGAAGGTGATAGCAAAACTTATAAATTAATCAAATTCAAGAAAACCAACCAGAATACTTGTATCAACTTGAAACCAATCGTTAAGAAAGGTCAGAAAGTTGTTAAAGGACAAGTGCTTTGTGAAGGTTATGCTACTGAAAATGGTGAGTTGGCATTAGGAAGAAACTTAAAAGTTGCTTTCATGCCTTGGCAAGGATATAACTTTGAGGATGCGATCGTAATTAACGAGCGTATTGTTCGTGAAGATATCTTTACTTCATTACACATCGAAGAATTTGAATTGGAAGTACGTGATACGAAACGCGGGGAAGAGGAATTAACACCAGATATCCCTAACGTTTCTGAAGAAGCTACTAAAGATTTAGATGAGAACGGTATTATCCGTATCGGTGCTGAAGTTAAAGAAGGCGATATCCTTATCGGTAAAATTACTCCGAAAGGAGAATCTGATCCTTCACCGGAAGAGAAATTACTGCGTGCGATATTTGGAGATAAAGCTGGTGATGTTAAAGATGCATCATTAAAAACTCCTCCATCTATTAAAGGTGTTGTAATTGATACTAAGTTATTCTCTAGAGCTAAGAAAACTACTAAAGCTGAGGAAAAATCAGCAATAGAAAAATTAGACAAGAGATATGAACTTGCCACTACAAATCTAAAAAATGAGCTTGTAGATAAATTATTCCAGATTGTAAACGGTAAGACATCTCAAGGTGTGTACAATGTTTATAAGGAATTGTTATTCCCTAAAGGAGCTAAGTTTACTCAAAAGAGTTTAGCCGATTTAGAATATGCGCACATTAATCCATACAAATGGACTACTRATGATGACAAGAATGAGCAGATCAAATTGTTATTGCACAACTATGGTATTCGTGTAAACGAAGAACTTGGTGCTTACAAACGTGATAAATTTGCGATTAGTGTGGGTGATGAGCTGCCATCAGGTATTGTTCAAATGGCTAAGGTTTATGTAGCTAAAAAGCGTAAGTTAAAAGTAGGTGATAAGATGGCTGGTCGTCACGGTAATAAGGGTATTGTAGCTCGTATTGTACGTGATGAAGATATGCCATTCTTAGAAGATGGAACTCCTGTTGATATCGTGTTGAACCCACTTGGTGTACCTTCACGTATGAACCTTGGTCAGATCTATGAAACTGTATTGGCATGGGCCGGTAAAGAATTGGGTGTTAAATTTGCTACTCCAATTTTTGATGGTGCTAAGCACAATGAGGTTGAAGACTGGATCGCAAAGGCTGGATTACCTGCTTCTGGAAGAACCTACTTAAATAACGGTTTAACAGGTGAGAAATTTGATCAACCAACAACTGTAGGTATTATCTACATGTTGAAATTAGGACACATGGTTGATGATAAGATGCACGCTCGTTCTATCGGACCATACTCACTAATTACACAACAACCATTGGGTGGTAAAGCTCAATTTGGTGGTCAGCGTTTTGGTGAGATGGAGGTTTGGGCACTGGAAGCGTTTGGTGCTGCCAACATTCTACAAGAGATATTAACCGTTAAATCGGATGATGTTATCGGTAGAGCTAAAACTTACGAAGCGATTGTAAAAGGCGAAAACCTTCCTACACCGGGTGTACCAGAATCGTTCAACGTATTGGTGCATGAGTTACGTGGATTAGGTTTAGATATTACGTTAGACTAAGTATATAGTATTAAGTAGTTAGTAATTAGATAGGCTAAGCGCCTGGTTCTAAATACTAACTACTAAGTACTAGTTACTAAAACAAAAGAGCTATGTCTTACAAAAAGGATAATAAATTAAAAAGCAATTTCACATCGATCACCATTAGTTTGGCATCGCCTGAGGCTATTTTAGAGCGCTCAAGTGGTGAGGTGTTGAAACCTGAGACCATCAATTATCGTACTTACAAACCTGAACGTGATGGTTTGTTTTGCGAGCGTATTTTTGGTCCTGTGAAAGATTACGAATGTCATTGCGGTAAATACAAGCGTATCCGTTATAAAGGTATTGTTTGTGACCGTTGTGGTGTTGAGGTAACTGAAAAGAAAGTACGTAGAGAGCGTATGGGACATATCAACCTGGTGGTTCCTGTTGCGCATATCTGGTATTTCCGCTCACTGCCAAATAAAATCGGTTACTTATTAGGTTTGCCTACTAAAAGATTAGATCTGATCATTTACTACGAGCGTTATGTAGTAATTCAACCAGGTTTAATGGCTGAGGAAGGTATTCAGTATATGGATTTCCTTACTGAGGAAGAATATTTAGATATTCTTGATAAATTACCTAAAGAGAACCAATACCTGGATGATAAAGATCCTAATAAATTCGTAGCCAAAATGGGTGCTGAAGCATTAGAGGATTTATTAAAACGTATTGATTTAGATACATTATCATATAACTTACGTCACCAGGCTGCTAATGAAACTTCTCAACAACGTAAAAACGAAGCATTAAAACGTTTACAGGTTGTTGAAGCATTCCGTGGCTCAAGATCACGTATTGAGAATAATCCAGAGTGGATGATCATTAAGATCGTTCCGGTTATTCCACCAGAATTGCGTCCATTAGTACCTCTTGAAGGCGGTCGTTTCGCGACTTCTGATTTAAATGATCTTTATCGTCGTGTTATTATCCGTAACAATCGTTTGAAACGTTTGATCGAGATCAAAGCTCCGGAAGTAATTTTACGTAACGAAAAGCGTATGTTACAGGAAGCTGTTGATTCGTTATTTGATAACTCACGTAAGGTAAACGCTGTAAAAACTGAAGGTAATCGTGCTTTAAAATCTCTTTCAGATATCCTGAAAGGTAAACAAGGTCGTTTCCGTCAGAACTTATTAGGTAAACGTGTGGATTATTCTGCTCGTTCTGTAATTGTTGTAGGGCCTAACCTTAAATTACATGAATGTGGTTTACCTAAAGATATGGCTGCCGAGCTATTCAAACCATTTATCATCCGTAAGATGATAGAAAGAGGTATCGTTAAAACAGTAAAATCTGCTAAGAAAATTGTAGACAGAAAAGATCCACTAGTTTGGGATATTCTTGAAAATGTTTTAAAAGGACACCCTGTATTACTGAATCGTGCGCCTACATTGCACAGATTGGGTATACAATCTTTCCAACCTAAATTGGTTGAAGGTAAAGCAATTCAATTACACCCGTTAGTTTGTACCGCATTTAACGCGGATTTTGACGGTGACCAGATGGCAGTACACTTACCATTAGGGCACGCCGCAATATTAGAAGCACAAGTATTAATGCTTGCTGCACACAACATTCTAAACCCTGCAAACGGTACTCCTATTACTGTACCTTCACAGGATATGGTTTTGGGTCTTTATTATATTACTAAAGGCCGTAGAACTGATGCAGGACGTGTAGTTAAAGGACAAGATTCTATATTCTATTCTCCTGAAGAGGTAATCATTGCTTACAATGAGAAACAAATTGATCTTCACGCATTTATTAAAGTTAAAGTAAATGTTAAAATTGAGGACGGATCTATTGTTAATAAATTGACAGAAACAACGGTTGGACGCGTACTATTTAATCAAATGGTTCCTGAAGAAGTTGGTTATATCAATGAATTGTTAACTAAAAAATCTTTAAGAGACATTATTGGTGAGGTAGTAAAAATCACTGGTATGGCTCGTGCATCAAGATTCCTTGATGATATTAAAGAATTAGGTTTCCAAATGGCATTCAGAGGAGGTTTATCGTTTAACTTACAAGACGTAAACATTCCTGTTGAAAAACATACTTTATTAGAGCAAGCTTCTGCAGAAGTTGAAGAGGTAAGGAATAACTATAACATGGGATTCATTACCAACAACGAGCGTTACAATCAAATTATCGATATCTGGACTCGTATCAATAACCGTTTGACATCATTCGTGATGAACCAGTTATCGAACGATAACCAAGGATTTAACTCTGTATACATGATGTTGGATTCTGGTGCCCGTGGTTCGAAAGAACAGATTCGCCAGTTGTGCGGTATGCGTGGTTTGATGGCAAAACCTCAAAAATCAGGTTCTGGTGGTGAGATTATCGAAAACCCGATCTTATCTAACTTTAAAGAAGGATTATCGGTACTAGAATACTTTATCTCTACTCACGGTGCTCGTAAAGGTTTGGCGGATACGGCGTTAAAAACTGCCGATGCTGGTTACTTGACACGTCGTTTACATGATGTGGCACAGGATATGATCGTTAATTCTGAGGATTGCGGTACATTGAGAGGTATGTATACCACTGCATTGAAAGACAATGAAGATATCGTTGAGCCATTATATGACAGAATTTTAGGACGTATCTCGCTGCATGATGTATTCAATCCATTGGATGGAGCACTATTAGTGGGAGCCGGAGAGGATATTGACGAAGAGATTGCTAAAACAATCGAAGAGTCTCCACTTGAAGGTATTGAAATACGTTCTGTATTAACCTGCGAAAATCAAAGAGGTGTTTGTGCCCTTTGTTATGGACGTAACTTAGCAACTGGTAAACGTGTTCAAAAAGGTGAAGCTGTGGGTGTAATTGCTGCACAGTCAATCGGTGAGCCGGGTACGCAGTTAACACTACGTACATTCCACGTGGGTGGTACTGCATCGAACATTGCTGCTGAATCTCAGATTATGGCGAAGTTTGATGGTATTATCGAATTTGAAAACGTTCGTACAGTTGAGAATGATACTGAAGATGGAGTAAAACAAATTGTTTTAGGCCGTTCAGGTGAGTTCAAAATTGTTGAACCGGAAACGAATAAGATTATCATGACCAGTAACATTCCTTATGGTGCATTCTTGTACGTAGAGGATGGAGCTAAAATTACTAAAGGTGACAGGATTTGTTCGTGGGATCCATATAATGCTGTAATTATCTCGGAATTTGCCGGTAAAATCGAATTTGATGCAATTATCGAAGGTGTAACCTTCCGTGAAGAGTCAGATGAGCAAACTGGTCACAGAGAAAAAGTAATTATTGACACACGTGACAAAACTAAAAACCCTTCTGTAAGAGTTGTTGATAAAAAAGGTGAACTAATCAGAGGATATAACATTCCTGTAGGTGCTCACATTGCAATTGATGAAGGTGATGCTGTTAAAACAGGTCAGATCTTAGTTAAAATACCTCGTGCTACTGGAAAAACAAGGGATATTACGGGTGGTTTACCGCGTGTAACTGAGTTATTCGAAGCACGTAATCCATCTAACCCTGCTGTAGTAACAGAAATTGATGGTGTGGTAACTTTAGGTGGTGTGAAACGTGGTAATCGTGAGATGACTATTGAATCTAAAGACGGTGAGATTAAAAAATACCTTGTTCCATTGTCTAAACACATCCTTGTACAGGATAATGACTTTGTGAAAGCTGGTATGCCATTATCTGATGGTTCTATCTCGCCTGCTGATATCCTTGCAATTAAAGGCCCTGCGGCTGTACAAGAATATCTTGTTAATGGTATCCAAGAGGTTTATCGTTTACAAGGTGTGAAAATCAATGATAAACACTTTGAGGTTATTGTACACCAAATGATGCAGAAAGTACATATCGAAGATCCGGGTGATACCAGTTTCCTAGAGAATAACTCTGTAGATCGTTGGGACTTTATGATCGAGAATGATGAGATCTATGACAAAAAAGTTGTAGTAGAAGCTGGTGATTCAAACACAGTTAAACCTGGTCAGATTCTTTCTTTACGTAAATTAAGAGACGAAAATTCTCAATTGAAACGTAAGGATTTGAAGYAAATTGAAGTTCGTGATGCAAGACCTGCAACTGCGAGTTCAGTGCTGCAAGGTATAACACGTGCATCATTAGGTACGAAATCATTTATCTCTGCAGCATCATTCCAGGAAACAACAAAAGTATTGAACGAAGCAGCTATTGCTGGTAAACGTGACAGTATGCTTGGACTAAAAGAAAACGTAATTGTTGGACACTTAATCCCTTCAGGTACTGGTGTACGTGGATATGAGCGTATCATTGTTGGTTCTCAGGAAGAATACGATAAATTGTTAGCTTCTAAACAAGAAGAAATAGAGGCTTAATTTTTAAATACATTTTTCTACAAGTCCCCCTTCTTTAAAAGTTGGGGGACTTTTTTTATACTATAAAAAATATCTAAGTTTGTTATATGGAAGAACAAAATAACGAGAACCAACTAAACATAGAACTTTCTGAAGAAATAGCAGAGGGTATATTTTCTAATCTGGCTATTATTACTCACTCTAATACAGAGTTTGTGCTCGATTTTATAAGAGTAATGCCAGGTGTTCCTAAAGCAAGGGTAAAGTCACGTATTATTCTTACCCCGGAGCATGCAAAGAGATTGTTAGCTGCAATGCAGGATAATATAGAAAAATATGAAGCTATAAACGGACGTATTAAGACTCAGGAAGAGCCTCCGGGTTTTCCAATGAACTTTGGTGGGCCAACAGCTCAGGCTTAAGCCAATGCCTGTTTAATGAAAGTGATGACTTCATCAGTGCGGTTTGGCTCAAACCAAGTGGTGTGGTCATCTCTTCTAAACCATGTTAATTGCCTTTTGGCAAAACGACGTGTATTTTGTTTGATTTTATCTACAGCTTGTTCAAGGTCAATTTCTCCATCCAGATAGGCAAAAAGTTCAGAATAGCCTACGGTATTTAAAGCATTGTAGCTTCTATAATCCTTTAAGGCCTTTACTTCATCCAGTAAACCCGCATCCATCATCAGATCAACCCTTAAATTGATTCTATTGTAAAGTATTGCACGGTCTGTATTTAAACCAATTTTAATGATATTAAAGGGTCTTGTTTTTTTACTGTTGGTAAGAAAAGAAGATAATTTCATTCCGGTTGAAAGAAAAAACTCCAGACCCCTTATCATTCGTTGGGGATTAGATTGATCCACTTTAGCATAATATTCAGGATCATCCCTGCTTAACTGATCTTTTATTGCCTCAATCCCCTCTGTTGCGAGCTGCTCATTAAGTTGTTCACGAATGTTGATATCAGTGGCAGGAAGATCATCCAAACCTTTACATACAGCATCTATATAAAGACCTGAACCTCCAACCATAACCAAAAGGTCATGCTTTTTAAACAATTCATCCATTAGTTTAAGCGCTTGTATTTCAAAGTCACCGGTACTAAATAATGTATTTACACTATGTGAATTAATGAAATGATGTGGCGCGGCAGCTAATTCCTCGGCAGAAGGTTTAGCAGTACCAATTTCCATCTCTTTAAAAAATTGTCTGGAGTCTGCAGAAATTATTTCGGTAGAAAACTGCTTAGCTATTTCGATAGCTAAGGCAGTTTTACCTATTGCAGTTGGGCCTACAATAACAATTAAAGTTTTACCTGATGCCATAGCCGGCACTAATAATCCTCTTTGCTATTGTATTCTTCGTCTTCGTAGTTGTCATTATCAGAGAATTCATCTGCTCCGTCTTCCGATTCCTCTTCAGCATCCTCATCCTTCTCTTCCGTGTTAATTCCTCTGCCACCCATTGCTTCGATTTCATCCGTGTCTTCAGGGACAAAATCCATTTCATTTAGGAAATCGAAATCTGTAGACACCGGATTTGAAGATACGGCAACCGATCCAAAATTATTCTTGTCGATAATTTTAGGGGCCTCTCCAGTACTTTTAACAAGGTATGGATATTCGATGTTAGGATCTGTTTCCAGGATGATCTTTATCAGTTCAACATGAAAATCAAAGGGGCGGTCAAAATTATATATGTAGTAGAATTTTTGATGCGGGTCTTCAATGAAGCTGCTTAATTTGGAATTTTCCATTAATGCTACGCCCCGATCAGTTTTACGCTGATTAGGCAAATAGGCTATTTCATCGCCTTTTATCCAATTATCTGTGCTCACAAAAAAGGAAGAAGATTTTTCGGCAGAATAACCGGTTGAGCGGTGAACTGCTTTATGTAAATCTTCAAATGTTTGGGTCGATTTAATATCTATTTCCCTTACTACTTCATMGAAATCTTCGAAACTTATTCTAAATCTATAAATTGCCATTTGAGCTTATTTTCTAGCTATAAAATTAAAAAATAAAATATACTTTATATAATTGTATTAATGAGTTACTGGTAAAAGCCCCAGTTCCTTTGCTTTTTTAAGCATAAACTGTAAAGCTTCCTCGTAAGAGTTGGTTATTTCTCCCTCCAAAATGGCCTCACGAATGGCGTTTTTGATGATTCCCACTTCTTTTCCTGCTCCCAAGCCGAATACCTTCATAATGTCATTTCCTGAAATTGGTGGTTGCCAATTTCTGATCTTGTCGCGCTCTTCAACATCTTTGAGCTTTTGCTTAACCAATTCAAAGTTGTTTCTATACTTTTTTACCTTGTACTCATTTTTGGTCGTTACATCAGCATTGCAGAGCAACATCAAACTTTCAATATCCTCTCCAGCATCAAACAATAACCGTCTAACTGCTGAGTCGGTTACTACTTCCTGTGCCAGTACGATAGGGCGTAGGTGTAGTTGGACCAGCTTTTGAACATACTTCATCTTTTCATTAAGAGGTAGTTTAAGCTGACCAAAGATTTGAGGTACCATGCGTGCGCCTTTATCTTCATGGCCATGAAAAGTCCAACCATGACCTTCTTCAAAACGTTTTGTCGCCGGTTTGGCAATATCGTGTAGAATTGCAGCCCAGCGCAACCACAGGTCATCAGTTACGGTGCAAATATTGTCGAGAACCTGCAAGGTATGGTAAAAGTTATCTTTATGCCCTTTCCCTTTAATGATCTCAACGCCATATAAGTTGGCCATTTGAGGAAATATCAGGTGCAATAAACCGGTATCAAATAAATACTTAAAGCCTATTGAGGGTAAGGGAGATAGAATAATTTTATTAAGTTCATCAGTAATACGTTCCTTTGAAACGATACTGATACGTTCTTTTTGTTTTTTGATAGCGTTTATTGCAGCTTCATCAATAGTGAAACCAAGCTGACTGGCAAAGCGAATGGCACGCATCATACGCAAAGGATCATCAGAAAAAGTAAGTTCAGGATCCAGAGGAGTTCTGACTAATTTATTCTTAAGATCTTCTATACCGCTAAAAGGATCTATGAGACTTGCGTAATTATCTTTATTTAAAGAAATTGCCAGCGCATTTATGGTAAAATCGCGTCTGAGCTGGTCATCTTCAATTGTACCATTTTCGACAATTGGCTTGCGTGAGTTTGCGCGGTAAGATTCTTTTCTTGCACCTACAAATTCTATTTCCAGATCCTGAAATTTAAGCATTGCTGTACCGAAATTCTTGAAAATAGCTACTTTGGTTTTCAGTTGTGCACCAACTAATTCGGCAAAATTGATTCCATTTCCAAGTACAACTATATCGATGTCTTTTGATGGCCTTTGCAAAAAAATATCGCGTACATACCCGCCAATAACATAAGCTTCAATGTTGTGTTTCGCAGCTATCCCTGCAAGAACTTTAAAAACAGGATGTTGTAGGTGTTTTTCCATTACTGAGTTTGCAAAAGTAGTAAAACTTACCTTCTAATAAAGGAAAACTGTCCTCCGGGAGCTAATTTCATTATAGTTGATGGTTTTCTATCAACGTTTAAGTCTTGCTCCCAGTCAACAATATAGTCGACCGCATCCTTAATCTCATCACTTATCTCATCGAAAAACTTTGGAGTAGGTTCTCCGGATATATTGGCAGAAGTGGAGGTGATGGGCTTACGGAAGCGTTGTATTAACTGTTCACAGAAATCATGTTTCACAACTCTTACACCTACGCTTCCATCAACATTAATTACATTTTTTGCCAAGTTTTTTGCTCCTGAAAAAATAATGGTTAGCGGACTTTCAGCATATTCAATCAAATCGTAGGCAACATCAGGGATTTCGGTAACATAGCTCTGCAGTTTAGCATCAGTATCTAATAAAATGATAAAACTCTTATCATTGCTGCGTCCTTTGATGGCATTTATTTTTTCTACAGCCTGCTCATTGGTAGCATCACAGCCCAAACCCCATACTGTATCGGTAGGATAAAGGATTATACCACCATCCTTTAGTACAGTCAGCGCCTGTTTAATCTGATCATTTAACATATATGAGTTTCTTTTAGTCTATAAAAGTAGGCAAATTTCGTTTTTTATTGACCTCAGTTTTTAATTTGTTGTATATTTCGCCTCAATTTTAAATGTGATATGAAAATTGCCTTCGATGCAAAGAGAGCCTATCATAATAATACAGGGTTAGGGAACTATAGCAGGACATTGATCCAGGACCTGTCCCGGCTTTATCCTAATAATGAATATTTTTTGTTAAACCCTAAACCTTCAAAAAAATATTCACTAGAAAATAATAATATACATCAGGTTTTACCTAAAGGATTTTTCTCCCGCAAACTTTCATCCTTATGGAGGAGCAAATGGATGATAAAGGATTTACTGGATCTTGGTATCGAGCTTTATCATGGACTAAGTCACGAAATTCCGGTAGGTATAAATAAAACACCTATTAAGTCGGTAGTTACCATACACGATCTGATTTATGAACACTTCCCTGAACAGCATAACCCTTTAGATGTTAAAATCTATCGAAGAAAATTTAAACATGCCTGCCAGTATGCCGACAGGGTAATTGCAATTAGTGAGCAAACCAAGAGAGATATCGTAGACTTTTATCAAACAGATCCAAATAAAATTGATGTTTGTTACCAAAGTTGCGATAACAGCTTTAACCCATCAATTTCGGACAATCATAAGCGATTAGTAGCTGATAAATTTAGCCTGCCAGAAAAGTTTTTCCTTTCCGTTGGCTCTATTATAGAAAGAAAGAACCTGCTCAATGTCTGTAAAGCGGTTCAAATGTTAGTAAAGGATACAGCAGTTAATTTAATTGTGATTGGAAAGGGGAGTGGTAAATATAAAAACGAGGTTGACAGTTTCATTGAAAAAAATAACCTGAACAGTAAAATAATCTTTCTTTCTGATATTAGCTCTGCGGATCTGCCAGCAATATATAGCCTGTCGGAGGCATTGATTTATCCTTCCTATTTTGAAGGTTTTGGTATCCCGGTACTAGAGGCTTTAAGCGTAGGCGTGCCCGTTATTACCTCTTCAGTTAGTTGTTTGCCAGAAGCAGGTGGCGATGCCGCGTTATACGTTAATCCTGATAGCTATGCTGAAATTGCAGATTGTATGTTAAAGATATTAAAGGGGGGAGAGGAAGTGCAGAACATGATCAAAAAAGGATTTGTACATGCCGAAAAGTTCAGCAATAAAAACTGTGCAGAACAAGTCATAAAGACCTATCAGGCTATAATGAAAGAGCCTGATCATAAATAATGATACAGGCTCTTAATATAAATTTAAGCTTCTTATACTGAAACGTTGTTTTCTCTTAATGCATCATTAAGTGAGGTTTTTTTATCAGTTGATTCTTTACGTTTGCCAATAATTAGAGCGCATGGAACGTGATATTCACCAGCTGGGAATTGTTTAGCATAAGTTCCCGGGATAACCACAGAGCGAGCCGGCACAATACCTTTATACTCAACCGGAGTGCTTCCGGTAACGTCTATAATTTTTGTAGATGCAGTTAGTACTACGTTTGCTCCCAATACAGCTTCCTTTTCAACACGAACACCTTCAACAACTATAGCTCTTGATCCTAAAAAGCAATTGTCTTCAATAATAACAGGTGCAGCCTGGATCGGTTCAAGAACGCCACCAATACCAACACCACCACTTAAGTGAACATGTTTTCCAATCTGAGCACATGAACCAACAGTAGCCCATGTATCAACCATAGTACCTTCATCTACATAAGCACCGATGTTTACATAAGAAGGCATCATAATTACACCTTTAGCCAGATAAGCGCCATAACGTGCACTAGCACCAGGTACTACTCTTACTCCAAGTTCTTTATAATTGGTTTTTAGTTTCATTTTATCATGAAACACAAAAGGTCCTGTTTCAGTTACTTTCATCTGTCTGATGGGGAAGTAAAGAATAACAGCTTTTTTGATCCATTCATTTACACCCCATGAATTTAGAATAGGTTCAGCCACGCGCAATTCACCTTTATCTAACTGCATAACTACGGTTTCAATTGCTTCACAATGTTCCGTATATTCTAATAAAGTTCTGTCTTCCCAAGCGGCTTCTACTAACTTTTTTAATTCTGCTATCATGTTGTTTGTTTATTTTTTGACAAAATAAATGAATTTTATGTATAGCGCATTGTTTTTTGCCATATAATTATTGTTTTTTTTATTCGTATTTATCAATTCCTGATGGTTCTTATGTATTTTTGATTTTTTATGACTGAAAAGGAAAAATTACGTATTGATAAATACTTGTGGGCAATAAGATTATTTAAAACCAGAAGTTTAGCCACAGAGGCCTGTAAGGCAGGTCGCGTTAAATTTAATGGTCAAAATCTTAAGCCATCTGCTATCGTAAAACCTGGTGATGTTTACCAGGTATCAAAAGGGATAGAAAAAAAATTAATAGAGGTAGTGGAACTTTTGTATAACAGGGTAGAATCTAAAATTGCCGTAACTAAATACAAAGACATCACCCCGGTCGAAGAAACACATGCATTCAAATCCATGTTCCATGCTCCTGCATTAAAAAGAGACAGAGGGTCTGGCCGACCAACTAAAAAGGATAGGCGCGAAACCGACGATTTGATAGGGGGGATGTTTGAAGAAGAAGAGTAGTTATTCCTTTTTTATCAGACGCATCCGATAAGCCTGGGTGGCCGTTTTTCCTAATTTTTTAATCAGCTGATAATTGGCAACCGCCCCAACAGCGGCACCTATTACAGGTAGCAACTGAGCCAGCTTAGCAATATCAATATAATCGCGATATTCCTGTTGAAACGTTTTCCAGTCGAAATTGTCAGAACTTTCCGGTAGTACAATTAATTTTTGATCCCAGTCCTGCATATGCAGAAATACCTTTGCGGCACCTTCTTTACTTGAAAAAGCCAATTGGAAAATGTAAAGAATGTATAAGCGTTCCCGAAAATCCTTTACATCGAAACCATATAAAGCAGCAATTTCAAAAAGCATTTTCATTTTAATGCCAACAAGAATTGGGAAGTCGGCCATACTCATTAAAAAACCTCCGGCCCCGGTTATCCCCCCTTCAGCAGCTCCGGTTTTACAGTAACCGTCTATTTTTTCGCGCACCAGCGCTTCCCTATGAATCAAACTCATTCCCATTGGAGGGGTGGAAGAAGTAGTATAAGTAGAACCAAAAAGAACAGCCTTTGTCATTCCCTTAATGGCAGCAGTAATTGCATTATGAACCTTGTCGGGAATATAGGTGTTTATCTTTTTCTGAATACCATCTGTAACCTTGCTCAAAGCAGATGGTTTCTTAAGAATATCCCTTTTCCAAAACTCCAGTTCAATCTCTACTTTTTGCTTGTAATTGTCCATTCTGCAGGGTTTTTTGGCATTGTCATTACACTGTTTGGTATAAGACGTGACAAGGCAGTTCCAAGTTACAGAAAAGATTAGTATTCTGTCTTCTCTGCAGTTTTACTCCAAAGCTTAAAGGCTCTTTGAGCCTCATCTCTAAGCATTTGCTTAAAAGGAAGTACACGGTCAGCCATAGATTTATGAATTTCATCATAAATGAACTTGTCGCTAAAGCCTATATCTGCTGCGTCTATTTTTGTATTTGCGTAATAGATAGTGTCAATCCTTGCCCAGTAAACAGCGCTTAGGCACATAGGGCATGGTTCACAACTAGTATAGATCACACATCCGCTTAAATCAAATGTTTTAAGTTTTTTACAGGCCAGTCTTATCGCAGCAACCTCCGCATGTGCTGTAGGGTCGTTACTTGCTGTAACCATATTGGCACTTTTAGCAATAACTTTCCCGTTTTTTACCACAACGGCACCAAAAGGGCCACCCATCTTTTCTAAAACATTTTCTTCAGAAAGCTGAATCGCCAGCTTCATGAATTTCTCGTGCTCTTTTAATTTGTCCATATTAATCGTGGTGCAAAAAAAATGCCCCGATAATTCGGGGCACATATATGTTAATAAATCAGCATTATTTTGTTGCTGGTTTGTAAGTATCGTTTAGTCCAATAATAACCTCACTGGTTACATCTAAACTTTCGTCAGCAAATAAAATTGCACTGTTTCCTTTAGAGTAAGTCAACACCATTTTATAGCCTTTCTTTTTTGCATAACCTTTCAAGTAATCAGCAACTTTATCGTAAAGTTTTTCGTTTTCAGTAGCTTGTTCAGTTTGAAGTGCAGCACCAGCATTTTGCTGATATGCCTGTAATTCTTGTTGTTTACGTGCTAATCTTTCTTCAGTTTTAGCTCTTTGATCAGCGGGTAAAGTATTTGCCTGTTGTTGGTAAGCAGCAACCTCACGTTGAAACGCTTGTTGTTTTGACCCAAGATCAGCTTGTGCTGTTTTAGATTTTGCTTCTAATTTTACTTTAATGTCTTTAAAATACTGATATTTTGTTAGTAATGAATCAGAGTTCACGTAAACAATTTTCTCATTATTTGAAACAGTAGTTGGCTCAGATTTAGTAGCTGCGCCAGCCTTCTCTTCTTTGTTCTGACAAGATGCCATTAAAGAAACTATGGCTACAGCAGTAGCTATACTGCCTAATGTTGATTTTGTTTTCATTAGTGTTTAATTTGTTTTTTCTGGGTTATAAACCTATCCTCTTGCCCATTTCTGAGTGATAAATTTCAACAAATATAAAATTTCAAATTTAGTATCCTAAAGAACTGTTTTTTTTCGGATGTTTTTTGGCTGTTTTAAGTCAAATAGTTATCCACATTTGCCGTTAATTGGCCATAAATGGTTAAATTTGAGTCTAATTGTTTTATTTAAAAATATGAGCGAAGAAAAGGATCCTAATTCAAATTATTCGGCAGATAATATACAGGTTTTAGAAGGTTTAGAAGCGGTGCGGAAGCGCCCTTCGATGTATATAGGCGATACAGGAGTTAAAGGTTTACATCACCTGGTGTATGAGGTTGTAGATAACTCGATTGATGAGGCATTGGCAGGACACGCCGATACCATTTATGTAAATATTCTTGAAGATAACTCGATAAGAGTTGAAGATAACGGACGTGGTATTCCAACAGGAATTAACACAAAAGAACAGAAATCCGCACTAGAAATTGTAATGACAGTTCTACACGCCGGTGGTAAATTCGATAAGGATACTTACAAAGTATCTGGGGGTTTACACGGGGTGGGGGTAAGTTGCGTAAATGCATTGTCAACCCATTTAAGAGCAGAAGTACATAGAGAAGGAAAAATTTGGGTACAGGAATACAATATTGGTAAACCACTATACGAAGTAAAATCTATTGGCGAAACCGATAAACGTGGCACTATAGTGACCTTTACGCCTGACCCTACTATATTTACACAAACTACAGAATATCGTTATGATACACTGGCTTCAAGATTAAGAGAGCTATCTTTCTTGAACAAGGGGATCAGATTAACCCTTACTGATGAGCGGGAAGTAAATAACGATGGAACTTTCCGTACAGAACTTTTCCATTCTGAAGGTGGACTGAAAGAATTTGTTCAGTTCCTTGATGGCAATCGTCCGTCGCTAATTGCTGAACCAATTTATGTTGAAGGAATCAAAAATGGTATTCCTGTTGAACTTGCTTTGCAGTACAACGACAGCTATGCAGAAAACGTTCACTCTTATGTAAACAATATTAACACACACGAGGGTGGTACACACATTGCCGGTTTTAGAAGAGGTTTAACCAGAACTTTAAAAGCGTATGCTGATAAATCAGGATTGCTTAAAGGAGTTAAATTTGAAATCACCGGTGATGATTTTAGAGAAGGCTTAACTGCAGTAATTTCTGTTAAGGTTCAGGAGCCTCAGTTTGAGGGGCAAACTAAAACTAAATTAGGTAACTCTGAGGTTATGGGTGCGGTTGATATCGCAGTAGGTGAGGCCCTTGGTATTTACCTTGAAGAATATCCGAGAGAAGCTAAATCAATTGTTAATAAAGTAATTCTTGCCGCTACTGCCCGTGCTGCGGCGCGTAAAGCTCGTGAAATGGTACAGCGCAAGAGCGTTATGGGAGGTTCGGGCCTTCCTGGAAAACTTGCCGATTGTTCAGATAGCGATCCGGAAAAATGCGAACTATACCTGGTGGAGGGAGACTCCGCAGGTGGAACTGCCAAACAAGGTAGAGATCGTAACTTCCAGGCCATCCTGCCTCTAAAAGGTAAGATCCTGAATGTTGAAAAAGCAATGGAACATAAGATCTACGAAAATGATGAGATCAAAAATATGTTTACTGCTCTTGGCGTAAGTATTGGTACTCCAGAGGATGATAAAGCCTTAAACCTTACCAAACTTCGCTATCATAAAATCGTAATCATGACGGATGCTGATATCGATGGATCTCACATTACCACTTTGATTCTTACCTTCTTCTTTAGGTATATGAAAGCCTTAATAGAGGCCGGATATGTTTATATCGCTGCTCCTCCGCTGTATCAGGTTAAAAAAGGTAAAGAATTTGAATATTGCTGGAATGACCAGCAACGTGATGCTGCCGTACAGCGTTTAAAAGGTGCTGGTAAAGAAGAAAGCGTACATATTCAACGTTACAAAGGTTTGGGAGAGATGAACGCGGAGCAACTGTGGGACACAACTCTTGATCCGGCAAAGCGTACATTAATGCAGGCAACAATTGAAAATGCTGCAGAGTGCGATCATACATTCTCTATGCTTATGGGCGATGATGTTGCGCCAAGAAGAGAGTTTATTGAAAGAAATGCTAAGTATGCTAAAATTGATGCTTAATTTTTAAGCTTTCAAGAATATGTAAAAGAGGATGGTCATGATTATGATACATCCTCTTTTTTTGTCCAATCGATTTTTTGGTGCCATTTATCTATGAGGAATTGGATTCTTCCTTAAAATAGATTATAAGAAACAACAAGGGTTTTTAAACGGATACTAAAAGGAGTTAATAGAGAATTGCCCCTATCAACCCCCTATTAACTCCCTGTTTGATCCCTATAAGAAATATTTTAAATATTTACTTATAAAGGAATAGTTTCATCTTTTTATAGTTAATTACTGCCTGATATTTCAAGAGCAAATCGCTCCCTATAATTCCAATAATAGGTGGGTGGCCCAGATTCTCATACGCCTGGTTTACGGTTTCCAAATCCAGTGCTACTGTTTCGTAATCCTTTAATACAAGGCTGCCAATTTTTATAGCCGGTATTATCGCTTGCAATGTACTTGAGGTAGAGAATAATGTAGTGGCCTGTGTCTCTTCGCTATGTTCCAGTTCCTTAAGGTGTTCTTTAACAAAGGTTTTGTCAAAAACTGACCTGGACGCTCCTGTGTCAACAACGGCAAATAACTTTTGTCCAAAAACAACAATTTCCACCAGCAGGTGGAAACCGTCGTCTTGTAAGCTTATTAATATTAAGGGTATTGAGATTGGTCTCATTTAAGCAGATCTGTATACCCTCGTTTAAACGAGTTTCATTTCATAAAGTACGTCATTCATGTTACGAACAGCATCAGCACTTTTGTTAAATGTAGCTTGTTCAGTATCACTTAATTTAATATCTAGTATTTTTTCGGCACCGTTTTTACCAAGAATTACCGGAACAACCAATGAAATATCTTTTTGTCCGTATTCTCCTTCAAGGAACACGCCGGATGAGATCAGTTTTTTCTGGTCGCGTACAATGCTTTCAACCATTGCAGCAGTACCTGCACCGGGTGCGTACCATGCCGATGTGCCAATTAGTTTAGTTAAAGTAGCACCGCCTACCATGGTGCTGGCAACAACTTTTTCTTGTTGCTCTTTGCTTAGGAATTGAGTAACAGGGATGCTATTCCAGGTGGCATGGTTAATTAAAGGAATCATAGTTGTATCTCCATGACCGCCAATAACCATGGCATTCAGGTCAGCTGGAGAACAGCCTAATTCCTGACTTAAGTAATATTTAAACCTTGATGAATCTAAAGCACCACCCATTCCTATTACACGGTTTTTAGGTAGTCCTGAAGTTTTTAAGGCGAGATAATTCATGGTGTCCATCGGGTTCGAAACCACGATGATAATGGTGTCAGGAGAGTGTTTTAAGATATTTTCGGCAACGCCTTTTACAATGCCGGCGTTAATTCCAATTAACTCTTCGCGAGTCATGCCCGGTTTACGTGGTAAGCCCGAAGTTATAACCACAACTTCAGATCCTGCCGTGCTGGCATAATCGTTGGTAACACCGGTAATTTTAGTGTCAAAGCCTAATAGAGCGGCCGTTTGCATCATATCAATTGCCTTGCCTTCTGCAAAACMTTCTTTAATGTCCAGTAAAATTAGCTCTTCAGCTAATTCTTTTCTGGCAATATTATCTGCACAGGTAGCGCCAACGGCACCTGCACCTACAACCGTTATCTTCATAAATATAGTTTTTTACATATGTTACCTTCCCTTCGAAGTTAGAAAAATACATGAGTTTAAAAAATGGTTTTTAAAACTTTATTCTTTATTGCTGGTTTTATGATAAAGAATTTACATTTGCTAATCGAGTGAAAAAATAGGGGGGCTTATGGAAAATATACCAGTACAAAAAGTTGATATAATGTCTTATGCAGGCAAATGGTATTCGCTATGTTCCATACCTACTATTATGGATAAAGACTGGTATCAAACTACCGAAACTTATGTAATACACCCCGATGGTTACTATGCTGTATTTACAACATATAAAGTTGTTGGGACTGATGAGCAAAGATATACCCGATCAAAACTTTTTGTAACCAGGGGCAGTAATAATGCTATTTTAAAGGCTCAATATGTATGGCCTTTTAAAGTTGACTATTGGGTAGTGGAACTGGCCGATGATTATTCGTATGCCGTGGTTGGGCATCCTAAGCACAGGCATCTTTCTATTCTATCGCGTAAACCGGGCATGGCTGATAAACTACTTGCAGAAATTATTGACAGGTGTGGGCAGCGCGGTTATGATACCTCAAAGCTTGTTTCTCAGGAACATCACATTCTTTCTTGTGCTGATGCAGCACTAGCCTGATCTTAAAATTTAGAAACACCTTACATCACAGTCAAAAAATACCTATTTTTGGACTTCCATTCTTGAATTCCGAAACGAGTAATTTGATTACAATATGTATTTGATTTTTGATACCGAAACTACAGGTTTACCACGCAATTGGAATGCCCCGATTACTGATACAGATAATTGGCCCAGGTGTATTCAAATTGCATGGCAGCTTCATGATGAGTTTGGTAATCTTATCGAAAACCAGGATTATCTTGTAAATCCTAACGGATTCAATATTCCTTATGATGCCGAACGTATTCACGGCATTTCAACTGAACTTGCGCAGGAACAAGGAATTGAATTACAGGAGGTGTTAGAGAAGTTTAATATTGCACTTTCTAAGGCAAAATTTATTGTAGGTCAGAACATTGGTTTCGACGTTAATATTATGGGATGCGAGTTTCATAGGATGGGTGTAGAAAGTCCGATGGCACAGATGCCTGTTCTTGATACCTGTACAGAAACTACGGCCGAGCTGTTGCGTCTTCCCGGGGGTAGAGGAGGCAGGTTTAAACTACCTAATTTAACGGAACTTCACGAATACCTTTTTGGTGAGCCATTTTCGGAAGCACACAATGCCACTGCCGATGTAGAGGCAACCACACGTTGCTTTTTTCAACTTCTCAAAATTGATGCCTTCCGACCTGATCAGTTACAGACAGACCAGAACTATTTACGTCTTTTTAAAGAAAAGAACCCAGGGGTAATAAACCGCATCGGTTTAACACATATAAACCTTAAGTCGGCCTCTGATGATATCAGGAAAAGGTTGCAAAAAACCAGCGGTGGACCTTCTAAACAGGAACTCGCAGGTAATAAAGAAGAGCTTAAAAACGCTTCTTTTGCGCATTTACATAACCATACGCAGTTTTCTGTTCTACAGTCGACCATTAATATTCCTGCGCTTATAAAGGCGGCGGCCGCCGAGAAAATGCCAGCTGTAGCGATGACCGATCATGCAAATATGATGGGAGCCTTTCATTTTGTAACCCAGGTACTCAATCATAATAAAGCCATAGAGGCTAAAAATGCTGCTGCTGTAGAAAAAGGAGAGGAACCTACTGATGTTGTTTTAAAACCAATAGTTGGGTGTGAGTTTTTTGTATGCGAGAACCATGAAGACAAAAAACGTAAAGATGATGGTTATCAGATGGTATTGCTGGCCAAAAATAAAAATGGCTATCATAATCTGGCAAAAATGTCGTCCATTGCCTATACCAGAGGTTTTTACTATGTTCCAAGGATAGATAAAGCGGTTATTGAACAGTATAAGGAAGATATTATCGTATTATCAGGAAATCTTTATGGAGAGATTTCTAGTAAATTACTGAATATTGGAGAGCGTCAGGCAGAAGAAGCTTTGCTATGGTGGAAAGAACAATTTGGCGACGATTTTTACATCGAGCTTATGCGCCACAATCAGGATGATGAGAATATTGTAAATGTTTCTCTTGTTTCCCTGGCGCGCAAGCATGATGTGAAAATTGTTGCTACCAACAATACGTATTACATTAGTAAAAAGGATGCAAATGCGCATGATATCTTACTTTGTGTAAAAGATGGTGAGAAACAAGCTACACAAATAGGTCGTGGCCGAGGTTTTCGGTATGGTTTGCCTAATCAGGAATACTATTTCAAATCTTCGGATGAGATGAAGGCACTTTTTGCTGATCTTCCTGAAGCAATCTTAAACATACAGTCTATTGTAGATAAAATTGAGATCTATAAACTCGCCCGTGAAGTTCTTTTGCCTAAGTTCGATATCCCCGAAGAGTTTCTAGTTGCCGAGGATGAAGAAGATGGAGGAAAACGTGGAGAAAACAAATTCCTGCGTCATCTAACTTATGTAGGTGCTAAAAAACGGTATGGCGAGCTTACACCGGAAATTATTGAGCGACTTGATTTCGAGTTGCAGACTATCGAAAAAACAGGTTATCCAGGCTATTTCCTTATTGTACAGGATTTTATTGCTGAAGCAAGAAACCTTGATGTTTCTGTTGGACCTGGTCGTGGTTCAGCTGCGGGATCGGTGGTTGCATATTGCTTATGGATCACCAACATAGATCCGATTAAATATGACCTCCTTTTTGAGCGTTTCCTGAATCCGGATCGTGTATCCATGCCCGATATTGATATCGACTTTGACGATGAGGGCCGTGGCAGGGTAATGGACTATGTAATTAAAAAATATGGATCAAACCAGGTTGCTCAGATCATTACTTATGGTACCATGGCGGCAAAATCTTCGATCAGAGATACTGCACGTGTACTGGATCTGCCACTTTTTGAAGCTGATAAAATAGCCAAGCTCATACCTAATATGAAGCTTGCCAAAATATTTACGCTTGATGAAAAGACTTTAAAAGGTGCTTTAAGAGCAGATGAATATGAAAAGGTTTTAGAATTAAAGGTATTATCTGAAGCTAAAAACCTAAGTGCCGAAACCATTCTTCAGGCACAGATTCTGGAAGGATCATTACGTAACACAGGTATACATGCTTGCGGGGTAATTATTACGCCTGATGATATTACGAACTTCGTTCCTGTTTCTACAGCTAAGGATTCTGATCTGTATGTAACGCAGTTCGACAACTCTGTTGTGGAAAGTGCGGGTTTGTTAAAAATGGATTTTTTGGGGTTAAAAACGCTAACCCTTATTAAGGATACAGTAAAGCTTGTTAAACTCGGCCATGGGGTAGATCTTGATCCTGATAATTTCCCTATCGATGATGAAAAGACATATGAGCTTTTCCAACGGGGAGAAACCATAGGTATTTTCCAGTACGAGAGCAACGGAATGCAGAAATACATGAAGGAGCTGAAGCCTACTGTTTTTGGCGACTTAATTGCCATGAATGCGCTGTATCGTCCTGGACCTTTAGAGTATATCCCAAGCTTTGTGCGCCGGAAAAACGGAGAAGAAGAGATTAAGTATGACCTTGATGCCTGCGAAGAATATTTAAAGGAAACCTATGGTATTACCGTATATCAGGAGCAGGTGATGCTTTTATCGCAAAAACTTGCAGGTTTTACCAAAGGTGAAGCCGACGTTTTGCGTAAGGCAATGGGTAAAAAACAAAAGGATGTACTGGATAAGATGAAACCTAAATTTGTAGCCCAGGCCGCAGAGAAAGGACACGACGCCGCTACGCTTGAAAAGATTTGGAAAGATTGGGAAGCATTTGCATCCTATGCCTTTAACAAATCGCACTCTACCTGTTATGCATGGATTGCTTACCAAACGGCTTACTTAAAGGCTCATTATCCGGCCGAATATATGGCTGCTGTGCTGTCAAACAATATGAGTGACATTAAACAGGTTGCCTTTTTTATGGAAGAGTGTAAACAAATGGGAGTTCAGGTACTAGGCCCGGATGTTAATGAGTCGGACATTAAGTTCTCTGTAAATACTCAAGGTGAAATTCGTTTTGGTTTATCTGGTATTAAGGGAGTTGGTGATAAGGCGGTAGAAAGTATTATCGAAGAGCGTAATGTTAATGGTATGTACAAAGATGTTCATGATTTTGCTAAAAGATCCAATACTCGTACTGTAAACAAAAAAGCATATGAGAGCTTTGTTTATAGTGGTGCATTTGATGGCTTCGGTTATCATCGTGCACAGTACTTTTTTGTGGGTTTAAATGAGAAAATGAACGGTATTGAGAAGCTTATCAAGTTTGCCAACGATTTTTCAAATAATGAATCCTCATCTCAATCGTCTCTATTTGGAGGTTCGGTTGCCGATATGATTTCAGAACCATCACTTCCTGTTGCACCGGAATGGAGTTTAATTGATCGGTTGAAATTTGAAAAGGATGCTATTGGGATATTTCTGAGTGGCCATCCACTTGATAATTATCGTTTAGAATTAAAGGAATTTTGCCAGCAAAAGGTTAAGCATCTTTCTGTGATTAACAAAATAAGAACTGGTGATACAAATGAAGAGGTACTTGCAGAGTTTGAAGGGATAAAAAACAGAGAATTAGTTGTAGGAGGATTGGTAGTGGTGGCAGCTCAAAGGATGACCAAAACCGGAAAGCCTTTTGGAACTATGGTTTTTGAAGACTATGATGACAGCTGTGAGCTTGCTTTGTTTGGTGATGATTTCATTAAATTTAAGCAGTTTCTTACTGATGGTTATTTTCTGCAGATTCGCGGAAGGGTTGGAGAACGGTTTAGAAAAGAGGGCGATTGGGAGTTTAAGATCACTTCGATTAACCTGCTTTCGGAATTAAGGGATAAGTTAGCCAAGTCTGTAACAATTCAGGTACCGCTTGAAAGGATAGACGATGACTTTATGACTCAAATTAATGCGATATTAGAAGACAATAAGGCCAATACTGATCAACAAAATTGCCAGCTACTTTTTGAGGTTTATGATAGGGAACAGAATGTGAACATTAAAATGCCTTCTAAGTCGGTTAAAATCAATCCTAGTAATCAACTTTTAGAACAATTGCAGAGTTTGGATGTTCATCCTAAGTTGAACTAATGTCATTTTGGCATTAGTAAAGTAGATGGCACTACAATTGATTATATATTTGCATCAGCAATAGCCTGATAAGTTTATACTCACAGAGTTTATGCCACAGGCTTTTAACCGCTGATTTCAATAGAAAAAAATAAAATAAAAATAAGAATTATGGCTTTGGAAATTACAGATGCAAACTTCGAGGAAGTTGTATTAAAATCAGATAAACCCGTTTTGGTTGATTTTTGGGCAGAATGGTGTGGTCCATGTCGCATGGTTGGACCATCAGTGGATGAGATCTCAAAAGAATACGAAGGAAAGGCAATCGTGGGTAAAGTGAATGTAGACAACAACCCTCAGATCTCAACTCAGTTCGGAATCCGCAACATTCCTGCATTGTTGTACTTTAAAGACGGTCAGGTTGTAGATAAGCAAGTTGGTGCAGTTCCGAAATCTGTATTAGCACAGAAATTAGATAAGCAGTTATTATAACTCAACATATACTAGTTTAAAAAGCGTTCATAACTTATGAACGCTTTTTTTATATTTACAATATGCAATCGCCGTTTGATGAACAATCCTTACACTTTAACAGTAATTTAGAACTTCTTGCCCGACAGGTGGTAGAAGGCTTTATTACCGGTCTTCATAAGAGTCCATTTCATGGCTTTTCGGTTGAATTTGCAGAGCACAGGCTTTACAATGTGGGTGATAGTGTAAAGAATATTGACTGGAAACTGTTTGCCAGAACAGATAAACTGTTCAGTAAAAGGTACGAAGAGGAAACCAACCTTCGTTGCCAGTTTATCATAGATGTATCATCTTCTATGTATTTTCCGGTAAACGAATACAATAAGCTCAATTTTTCGATACAAGCCACTGCAGCATTAATTTACTTATTAAAACGGCAGCGTGATGCCTTTGGTCTTAGTCTTTTTACAGATCATTTATTATTAAATACTCCGGCGAAATCTACTACGACACATCAAAAATATTTATTTACACATCTGGAAGGGATATTAAAATCTCAAAAGATGGATGTAAAAACTAATGTAGATCAGGCATTGCATCAGATAGCGGAATTGATTCATAAACGCTCATTAGTGGTAGTTTTTAGTGATATGCTGAATACCATGCAGGATGAGAACGAAACTGAAGCGTTGTTTTCTGCACTGCAACATTTAAAGTTTAACAAGCACGAAGTAATTATTTTTAATGTTACCGATAAATCAAAGGAAGTAGATTTCGGCTTTGAGAACAGACCCTATGAGTTTGTAGACATGGAAACCGGTGCCACTCTTAAGGCGCATACATCCAAAGTAAAAGAATCGTATCTGTTAAAAATGAACAGTTATAGACAAGCTATTCAGCTTAAGTGCACTCAATATAAGATCGATATGATTGATGCCGATATTTCTGCCGGGTTTTATCCCATATTGCAGGCCTACCTCATTAAAAGACAAAAGATGAGCTAAGGATTTGTTGCCAGTTCGGTATTCTTTAAAATAACAGAACAGGCGTATTCAATTTCCTCGTTGCTGATAATTAGTGGAGGGGCTACACGCATAGAGTTGCTGCAATGTAAAAACCAGTCGCTTATTACGCCATCAGCAATGCAAGCATCAATGATCTTTTTGTTTGTTTCGAAGTTCTCAAACTCGATGGCAATCATTAAACCCTTACCACGCACTTCCTTTACTGCCGGATGTACCAGTAATTTCTTAAATAGCTCACCTTTTTCAGTTACCCCGTCAACAATATTTTCGTGAAGAATGGTCTGTAATGTTGCCAGGCCAGCGGCGCAGCTAACAGGATGACCGCCGAAGGTTGTAATGTGGCCAAGTATCGGGTTGGTTGCCAGAGTCATCATGATCTCTTTTGAACTGATAAAGGCGCCGATAGGCATGCCGCCACCAATACCTTTGGCCAGTAAAAGAATATCAGGTACAATGTCAAAATGTTCAAAGCCAAATAGTTTACCAGTTCGTCCAAAACCGCATTGTATTTCGTCAAGCACTAATAATGTACCGGTAGCAGTGCATTTCTCTCTAAGCGCTTTAAAATAGGCTTTATCGGCAATTCTAATTCCTGCTTCACCCTGTATGGTTTCAATAAATACTGCTGCGGTATTTGTAGTGATGAGATCCAGATCAGTTAGGGAGTTGTATTCAATAAATTTAATATGAGGTAATAAAGGGCGGTAGGCTTGTTTAAACTCCTCATTGCCCATTAAGCTTAACGCACCTTGAGTACTGCCATGATAGGAATTGTTGCAGGAAATAATCTCTGTACGATTTGTATAGCGTTTTGCAAGCTTCATTGCGCCTTCCACGGCTTCTGCTCCGGAATTTACAAAATAAGTACAATTTAAATTGGCAGGAAGAACATCTGCAAGGGCTTTGGCAAAATTGACTTGTGGACTTTGAACAAACTCGCCATATACCATGATATGCATGTAACTTTCGGCCTGATTTTTTACTGCTTCCACAACGGCAGGATGACAATGGCCAACATTGCTAACGCCAATGCCGGCAATTAAGTCGAGGTATTTTTTGCCCTCAGTATCATAAAGATACATTCCGCTGGCTTTATTGAATTCTAAAAGAAGAGGTTCTAATGTGGTTTGAGCGTTATGTTGAAGAAATAACTGACGTTGTGTAAGCATACACAAAGTTAAGAATTATTTTGCTACACACCTTTTTAAGGCCTTTTATTACGGTATCTTGATAGTAGTTCGCGTTTAAAGGTTTCCTGTGCTCTATAGTATTTTCCTATAACCTTAATGGGTAAGCTCGCTTTTAGTTTTGCGTAATATTTCTTGTCGAGGTTTAGTTCTCTTTGTTTAAAGCTAAAATCATTAACAATAAGTGTTTGCACTTCGCTATCAGAAAGTTCATCAATTTCGGGCATTTTTCTGAAACTGATCATCTTTTGTCCACGTTCTTTACGCAGTTGGGATTGTTCTTTTTGGTAATCATTGTAGATTGGCCAGAAGATCTTAGCTTCTTCAGCTGAAAGCTCAAGTTTTTGCGTTAAATAAGTAATCTTATAAGATTCAATTTCTTCGCGTTTCTTGTCATCTGGCTTTTGTGCCATTGCAAGAAATGGAAATGCGAAAAGGAATGCTATAATGGTTAAATTTTTCATTTCTTCTATAAATTATAAACTTGTTGCAAGCTCATTCTGCGAATAATTAGTTAGTATATAATTTTCTAAATCAGTATCTGCTACTGTGGACTTAGGCTGTGTAATATCGGTACTGCTAATGTGATCTATAATTACTTGCTCATCTATGTCGTATAACATTTGCTCTGTGGCCAAATCTGAAGAAACTGTTTGTTGCGCAGGGCTTTGCTGTTGGTTGAAATACAAACCTACGCCAGTTATTAATAAAAAGCAGGCTGCCGAAGCGTACTTAACGAGATGGGAATTCCATAAGCGTATAACTTTAGGTTTTGCAATTGGTTTTGTTTCACCTACTGTTTTTGCTAAAATATTGGCTTGCAATTTTTCAAAGTAATGATCTGGTACAGTATGCCCATCATTTTGAATAACAGATTTTAATTTTTCAGTACTAATTCTGGCATTGATACTTTCGCTCAATTCATTAAAATAATGCGCAGGAGTAGTAAACCCGGTTTCCCGAACTCCCTTCATCCATTCATCGTTTTCAAAATCTTGTTTCATTACAAATGTATTGATGCATTAATTGCCAAAAGGTTTAAAAGGTAATGTCTTCATTTAGCATAAAAACTTCAATTTTTTTTACAGCTATGTGAAAAGAGGCTTTTAAAGCACCTACACTGGTGCCAGTGATCTCCGAAATTTCCTCATATTTAAGTTCATCAAAATATTTCATATTAAATATAAGTCTTTGTTTTTCAGGTAAAGTTAATAATGCTTGCTGTAGTTTTAGCTGTATTTTATCCCCATTAAAATAAGATGAAGCTATCAGGGTCTCTGCCAGTTCATCAGATACCTCGTCTAAAGGAGTATTGTTTCTTTGTTTCTTTTTATTGAGAAAGGTGATAGATTCGTTGGTAGCAATCCTGTATATCCAGGTATAAAGCTGCGAGTCGCTGCGGAAAGAATCGAGATTTTTCCAAACCTTAATGAACACATCCTGTACCAGATCATCCGCATCGTCATGATCAATTACCAGGCGTCGGATGTGCCAGTAAATTTTTTGTTGATATTTATTTAAAAGCAGGTTAAAGGCTTCATCGCGAGTTTTTGTGTTTGAGAACTTCTCTAAAATCTCTGAATCTTCAACCTGCTTCATTTATTCTATTTTGGTTGGATAGGTAATTTATTTTTTTGCTCTTTTAATTACTTTTTGAGCTGCTTCAATAATATTAATTGAATCTAATCCGTATTTAGTCATTAACTGATCAGGAGTACCACTTTCCCCGAAGCTGTCGTTAACAGCAACAAATTCCTGAGGAGACGGAAGCTCAGTTGAAAGTAATCTTGCAATGCTTTCTCCTAATCCGCCAAACTTATTGTGCTCTTCGCAAGTAACCACACATCCTGTTTTCTTTACAGATTTCAGAACTGCTGCTTCATCTAAAGGTTTAATGGTGTGGATATTGATGATTTCAGCATCAATTCCCATTTCTGCTAATTTTTCACCAGCTTCAATGGCTTTCCAAACCATGTGTCCGGTAGCAATAATGGTTACATCAGTACCTTCATTTACCATCCATGCTTTACCGATTTCGAATTTTTGATCAGGATCGGTGAATACAGGGATTACAGGGCGACCAAAACGCAGATAAACTGGTCCATGATGCTCAGCTATAGCAATAGTAGCGGCTTTGGTTTGATTATAATCACAAGGGTTAATTACAGTCATGCCAGGAAGCATTTTCATTAAGCCTATGTCTTCAAGAATCTGGTGAGTTGCACCGTCTTCCCCAAGGGTTAATCCAGCATGGGAAGCACATATTTTTACGTTTTTGTCAGAATAAGCTACCGATTGGCGGATCTGATCATAAACCCTGCCTGTAGAAAAATTGGCAAAAGTTCCTGTAAAAGGAATTTTACCACCAATGGTTAAACCGGCTGCAATACCAATCATGTTTGCCTCAGCAATACCAATCTGGAAAAAGCGTTCTGGGAATTCTTTAATAAAGGCATCCATTTTTAAAGAGCCCACTAAGTCTGCGCATAGTGCAACTACTTCAGGATTTTTTTTACCTGCTTCAAGTAATCCTGCTCCAAAACCAGAGCGGGTATCTTTTTTTTCAGTGTATGTATATTTTTT
>NZ_JBFTKO010000028.1:0-40873 GCF_056395985.1 Pedobacter sp. 05T44 | reverse complement strand
GTATTATAAATATGGAACTCAGACATCTTTTATATTTTAAAACTGTTGCAGAAGAATTGCATTTTACAAAAGCCGCAACAAAACTTTTTATTTCTCAGCCTCCATTAAGTCGTCAGATTAAAGAATTGGAAGAGAAATTAGAAGTGCAGTTATTTACGCGCGACAACAAACGCGTTGCTTTAACAGATGCTGGAAAGTATTTCAAAACTGAAGTGGATGCTATTTTTGCAAGACTGGAAGAAAGTAAAAATATAGTTCGGCAAATCCATTTAAGCCTTAGCGGTGAATTAAAGATCGGGTATATAAGTTCGGTCTATCAATCCTATCTGGCAGAAATTTTAAAGGCAATGCGCGAAGAATTCCCGTATATAAAAACAGGTTTATTTGAACTGCCAACAATAACCCAAATTGAAGCATTGGAGCAAGGGAAATTAGATGTAGGTATTTTAAGAGCACCTATTCTTTCCGAAAAATTAATTATTAAAACCTTATTTTTTGATCCTTTTGTAGTTGTTATTCCCTTTTCAGCAAAAAAGTTCAGCACAAATAAGGAACTGGCTGACTTTTTAAAAAAGAGCCCATTTATTTTTTTTAATAAGGAATTTGCACCTCATTATAACAATAAACTAATTGAAATTTGCAAACGGATGCAATTTACGCCCGATATTACTCATGAAGCTAATAATGTCCACTCTATATTACAATTAGTAGAAGCAGGACTTGGTGTGTCTATATTACCCCTATCGCTCAAAAAACAATATGAATATTTAAAAGTTTCATTTATTGAGTTGGAAAATATTCCTGTAAATACCGAAGTTGTTGTAGCTTACAAACAAACCAATAGAAATCCTGCATTAAAATGGTTTATTGATAATTACAGTAATACAAATAACTAACCTTTAATCAGATTTTTTCTAACTATAGATATTTCGCATATCTTTAATATTTAGTCGTCAAATAACATTTTTTGTTATTCTTTAGATACTGTAGTTTATGTTCACGTTTTAATTGAATTATTATTTGTTTCTTTAATCCCTAATGAGAGCGACTACCGTTGGCAATCAGCTTTATGGGATAAGACAAATAGAGATAACTAAACTGTATATTATTAAACTAGATTCAAAACAATTGGTTTTTGAGGCGCTATCTATAATGCGTGAAAATGACGTAGATATTTTGCCCGTTTATGAAGGTAATCGGTTTATTGCCGACATTTCTAAAGACGAAATCACAGATTTTTTAAATCATCTGGATAACGGAAAGAATATATACTTCCATAAATTAAATTTTGATTTGGGAACTACGCTGATGAAGATTAGAGAACAGAGCAGTAGACCCAAAAAGTTATCAGATTTACTTATTCGCGTAGCTGTACTGGCTTTTGCAATTTTAGGGTTAGTGTGGATGTTTTTTAACAGTCCTCAGGGCAAACATCATGGCTCTTTGCAGAACGACGTCAACCTACCACTCGCTAAAAACGATATTCTTCCAGGCACAAACAAGGCAACATTAACTTTTGCCGATGGCAAAACGATACACTTAAGTCAAGCAAAGACCGGTGTAGTAGTTGATGGCTCAAGTTTAAAGTATAATGATAACACTGCAGTCATCTCTAACAATTCGCCATCTTCTCAAACCAGCCCCCGTCATCTCGACGACAGAAGAGATCTCTTGAATAGCACAGAAAAAATAACAGTTACCACCCCACGCGGCGGGCAATACCAAATCACATTACCAGATGGCACCAGGGTTTGGCTAAACGCAGCCTCCACTTTAAAGTTTCCGTCAAGTTTTGCCGGCACAGCGCAGCGTAAGATTGAATTAAGTGGTGAGGCTTATTTTGAGGTAGCCAAAAATAAAACCCATCCATTCATCGTAGTATCAAATGAACAGCTGGTAGAGGTGTTAGGTACGCATTTCAACATTAGCAATTATACTGATGAAGGTAGCATAAAGACTACCCTTTTAGAAGGAAGTTTAATTGTTACGTCATCCCGAGGGAAGCGCAGCGGAGAGGGATCTCTTGGTCATGCTACCTCAAGAGATCTCTCCTATCGTCGAGATGACGTAATCCTCAAACCTGGCCAACAATCCACGTTTACCCATAACAAGCCTATAGAGGTTAAGCAAGTTGATGCCAGTGATGTTATTGCCTGGAAAGATGGCAAATTCGCATTCCGAAATGAGTCTTTGGAAAGTATCATGCGTAAAGTTGCCAGATGGTATGATGTTGAAATCGAGTATCAAAACAATCAGATAGGCAAAGAAATTTTGGGAGGCTCATTTACCAGATCCGAACAGATTTCTACTATACTAACAACGCTTGAACTTGCCAGCGATGTACACTTTAAAATACAAGGCAAAAAAGTTATTATAACTAAATAATGAAGTTAAATTCAGTATTCATACTATCAATACTGTGCTTGCTCAGCACATCGGTAACGGCTCAAAAGCTCAATCTCGTAAAGAAAAAAGTCACTCTTGTTCAAGTCTTTAAAGAAATAACCAGGCAGACTGACTATCAGGTAATCTGGAATGAGCAAAAACTAAACGTAGATCAACGGATCGATGCAGATTTTCAAAATGTAAGTTTGCCCCAGGTCATGAACCGTATTTTATCAGGCCTCCCGCTTACTTACATCATTTCAAAAAAAATGATCATCATAAATTCCTCTCCGATTATTGATGTACATGGTATAGTAATAAATGAGCAGAATCAATTACTGGAAGGTGCAAGTGTCAGTGTTAAAGGAGAAAACAAAATAACTGTTACCGATGCTAAGGGCCAATACTTACTAAAGCGAGTAGATACCGGAGCCACACTGATTATTTCTTACGTGGGCTGTCAAAACAAGGAAATAAAGGCTTTAGCCAAAATGGAAAAGGTTAGCTTATCTTTAAATAACGATCTGCTAAAGGAAGTAGAAGTAGTAAGTACAGGTTATCAAAAAATACCAAAACAACGTGCCACAGGAAGTTTTGCATTGGTAGATAGCGTACAATTTTCACGCAAAGTAAGCCCTGATGTATTACCCAGATTAGAGGGAATTACCAGTGGTCTATTATTTAATAGGAATACAGTTAGAGCCAATTCTGGGCCCCTTGATTTGTCGGTTCGCGGCCGGAGCACCATTTTTGCAAACGATCAACCCCTCATCATTTTGGATAACTTTCCTTTTGATGGAGACTTCAATTTCATTAACCCAAATGACATCGCCACAATTACAGTTTTAAAAGATGCCGCGGCCACATCTATATGGGGGGTTAGGGCAGGAAATGGTGTGATTGTAATTACTACCAAAAGAGGTAAGAACCTGCAGCCTTTAAGTGTATCTGTAAATTCGAATGTTGCCATTTCCGGCAAGCCTGATCTTTCTTATAATCAAATTTTTTTATCCTCATCCGATTATATTGACATAGAAACATTTTTATTCAACCATGGAAAATATGATGAAATATTAAATAATCCTCAAAACTATAATGTAATTTCTCCCGTTGTCCAAATCCTAAACAAACAGCGAATGGGTCAATCTGCTGATGAAACGGCGCAACAATTAAATGTTTTACGGACTAAAGATGTAAGAAATGACGAGTTAAAGTATTTTTACAGGAGACCGGTTTCGCAACAATATGCCGTATCATTAAGTGGAGGAACGGCAAAAACAAATCATTATTTCTCTACCGGATACGACAAAACTGATGCGTCCTTGATAGCCAATAACAACAGCAGAATAACTATAAACAGTCAAAACACAATTCGTCCTGTTAAAAATCTCGAACTGGAACTAGGGTTGTATTATGTAAAATCAACCTCAAACGTAGATAGTGCCCTAAGCGAAATATCATCGCTTACTGCTCCCTATTATCAATTTAGAGATACAAATGGCCAAAATAATGTGTTCGACAGAAACTTTAGTTCCAGTTTCAAAAAAGACGCTCAAAACAATGGATTTTTGGATTGGTCATATTTACCCTTAAATGAATTGGGCAAATCTCCACTAATAATAAAAAATAATGATCTCCGGTTAAATGGAGGACTAACCTACACCATCATTCCAGGATTAAGCGCAACCCTTAAGTACCAATATCAGCAGTTTGATAGTAAGGCATCGCGCTATAACAGTATCGAAACTTACCAAACCAGACACCTCATCAATCAGTATTCTATCCTAACTTCCGGTATAGTTAGTGGCTACAACATCCCCTTAGGAGGAATTCTCTATACAGCTAATGGCAAAGCTTCTTCTAATAGTGTACGCACCCAATTAAATTATGAGAGAAGCTGGCAAAAAAGCACAGTTTCAGCTATTATAGGTTATGAAATCTCAGAATCTATATCTGACTTGAACAGGCAAACTAAATACGGATACGATCAGAATTCTGGCAAGTCAGCGGCTGTAGATACGGTAAGCTATTTTGATTTAAATCCGGTAGGTTCAGGCCGGATTGGAACCAACTATAACGTGTTTAAAAAAACAGATAGAATGCGTTCCTCTTATATTAACGTGGCTTATACTTACGACGGCAGATATACCCTTTCAGGAAGTGCAAGGGTTGACGGCTCTAATTATTTTGGTATAAAAACCAACCAAAAATATGTTCCATTATGGTCTGGAGGGGCACTATGGAATATCGACAGAKAAGATTTTTATAAGTTAAACTGGTTGCCTGTTTTAAAACTCAGGGCATCCTATGGTTATAGTGGCAATCTGGATAAATCTAACACAGGAATTACCACCTTAAGGTATAATGCATTAGGGGCAGCGTATACTAACCTGACTTTTGCGAGCATCATCAATATAGGGAATCCAGAGTTAAGATGGGAAAAGGTAGCAATTGCCAATGTTGGAGTTGAGTTTGGTCTTAAAAATCCTTCCATTAATGGAAAAGTGGAATATTATATCAAAAATGGTTCTGATATCCTGGGCGATAAATCTTTTCCTTCAAATACCGGCATCAAAATCTTAAGAGGCAATTACTCGAAATTAAAGGMTAAAGGACTCGATATATCCCTGAATTCACAAAACCTAAAAGGAAAACTGGGTTGGGCCACAAGTTTTACCCTCTCCACCGTGCACGACTGGGTTACTGATTATGGTGTTGCTGAGCCTGCCAGTGTCTACTACGTTGGCACTTACAGTAGTGTTCCGACATTAAATAGACCTGTATACGGAATTTACAGTTACAAGTGGGCAGGATTAGACCCAACAAACGGTGACCCCAGAGGCTATCTGAATGGCGAGGTTAGTAAAGATTACAAAGCCATTCTTAACAGTTCCATKCAAGATGTGGAATATAATGGTTCGGCAAGACCCACTATTTACGGGGGGGTAGGTAATGTTTTTTTCTTTCAAAAATTCACATTAGCTTTCAACATCAGCTATAAATTTGGCTATTATATCAGAAAACCATCAGTGAATTATTATGAAATGTATAATACAGAGATTAGTTCAGCCATGAATGCTGATTTTGGAAATCGCTGGCAGAAAAGCGGAGATGAAGCTATTACAAACATCCCATCGATGGCGAGTTTTGGAGAAAATAATTTTCGGGATAAATTCTACAATAGTTCATCCGCTACAGTAGCACCTGGCGACCATATTCGTTTACAGGACATAAGTATCGGTTTCGACCTTGATCGCTCCAACTGGAAAAACATACCGGTAAAACAGTTACAGCTTTATTTTTATGCAAATAACCTGGGAATTATCTGGAAGGCAAATGATTTCGGATTAGATCCTGATCTTGTACCAGCAACAGGAAATGGATTATCTCACCCAATAGCCAAAAGTTTTGCTATTGGATTTAAGGCCAGATTTTAAAGAATATTTAGTGATATGAAAACAAATAAAATCGCACTATTTACCACCATATTTTTAATGATGGTATTATCCTCTTGCAAAAAAGGTTGGCTGGAAGCAAATCCAGACCAATCCCTTATTGTCCCAAAAACCCTGGAAGATTTTCGGGCCTTACTTGATAATACCTCCCCGACTTTCAATATTAATCAGGCTTGTGGCTTAGCTGAAATTGCCTCTGGCGATTTTTATATCTTATATAGTTCATGGCAATCACTTTTTACCGTACAGGAAAAATCAGCTTATACCTGGGCTCCAACAGCTAACTTTTATAATGGAGAAACTAGTGCCGATTGGGAAAATTCTTACAGACGAATCTTAAATTCAAACGTCATCCTTGATGGCATTAAAAAGATAAAAGCCCCCACTACCCGACAAGATGAATGGAATAACATATATGGCAGCGCCTTATTCTTTCGTGCTTTCGATTTTTTTAACCTTGCTCAGGAATATTGTACAGCCTACATACAAGCTACAGCAAAATCAGAATTAGGACTACCTTTAAGACTGGATTACAATGTGAATATACAATTGCAACGCTCCACTCTACAACAAACTTACGATCAAATCATTAGAGACCTAAAATCAGCTATTCCTTTATTGGACACTACACCCTTATTTAAAACAAGACCATCCAGACAAGCAGTTTTCGCATTATTGGCCAGAACCTATTTGGCTATGGAAGACTACCAGCCCGCAGGTTTATATGCCGATTCAGCTCTACAAATCCAATCAGATTTAATGGATTATGCAACATTAAATCCGGATGCGGCCTACCCTATTCAGAGATTTAATCCGGAAGTAATATTTCAAAGCACTTTTACCTTTGGAATTTTTAATGCTTCGAGATTAATTGTTGAACCCACATTACTTAGTAATTATGCTGAAAACGATTATCGACCTAAGATTTTCTTTAAACACAACACCAATGGAAGCGCAACTTACAAAGGCAGTTACAATAGCGACAAGAATTTATTTGGTGGCTTAGCTACTGATGAACTTTTTCTGATCCGTGCAGAATCTAATGCCAGAGATGGCAAAATTGCTATTGCACTAGCAGACTTGAACCACCTTTTAAGGAACAGATATAACCGCAAATACAGAGATATTAACGCCGATAATGCAGAGCAGGTATTAAACTATATTGTAAATGAGCGCAGAAAGGAATTAGTATTCAGAGGGCTTAGATGGCAGKATCTGAGGCGCTTAAACAGAGATAATAGATTTTCAATTACCTTAACAAGAACATTCAACAATCAAACTTACACCCTAATGCCTAACGACAAAAGGTATATTTTTCCAATTGATGAAATGGAATTGAGCCTAACTGGAATACAGCAAAATGACAGGGAATAGATTAGTTAAAACAGGGGTAGGTAACACCCCCATGATGTATTTTATTCGAAATGACCTGTAACCATGGACCCAGATACATACGTCATACCAGAAACTGGCAATAATGTTCCATCTAAGGTAGGATGAGTATTAAGTCCAATATCCCATTGAGCAGAACACAAACTTCCCATTGGCTCACAGCGATCACCAGAATAATAACGATAACCTCTTGGATCACTAGGCAGAGGAAACGTAATATCCGTTTTATAATAAAGCACTTTATTAGTCCTTTTAATTGTTGTGAATGCACTGAAGCCAAATGCAAAACCCGCTATTAACACACCCAGCGCCGCTTTTTTAATGTTGTTCATTTTTAAAGTTTTAATTTAATGAGACTGTGTTTATTTTAACAGGCTACAGCAATTACCTGTTTCACGCGCGTAAAGCCTTTATTTTCTGTAAAGAAAAATCCCCGCAAATGCCAGTAACACAAACCCCAGATTAAACCAGATGTGCTGCTGCCATGTCATTGTACTGATCACTCCACCACAATGACAGGGCAACTTGCTGCCAGAAAAAACCATGTATAACAGATATAGAGTAAACAAAATCATAAGTACAAATGAAGCATACAATCCCCATTTTCTAATCGGAGCAAAAATTAACAACACACCAATAACCAGTTCAGCTATTGGAATACCCCATGCAACCAATTTACTATACTCACCAATTAAAGGTGATTTAGACAGTGTAGAAGAAAATGAACGAATAGCAAATAATTTGCTTGCAGCAGTATACATAAACAAGGCAAGAATCAAATAAGCAATAGCATCTACAATAATAACTCTGGCTTTAGCAGATAAATAGAATTTTGTTTGGTTAAAGAATATTGTTTGCATGGTTTACAACTATGTGTTTTAATGGTCCAAAAATGCAGCTCATTTATTTTAAAAAAAATACGGATTACTGCCAAAATAATTAAGAAATACTTTGGCAGGATCTCACCCCTGAATCAGAAATTTAGGTGATACTCCAAAACACTTTTTAAATGCACTGCTAAAATAATGCGGATCTTTGTACCCAACTAATCCCGCTATTTCGTGAACAGATTTGTTTGTTGTAAGCAGATACTTTACCCCATAATACATCCTGATTTTAATGACCTGCGCATGCAAAGGAATACCGAAAGCCATTTTAGATAAACGCATCAGATTCCGCTCCGACATCATAAACCTTGCAGCAAGATCAGCCAAATCATCTACCAGTTCAGTGGCAAAGTTTTTTTTAATGAACTCGGCAATAGCGCTAGCTTTTTTCTGGTAATAAACACTAGTAATATCGCCACCAACAAGGCGCTTATAATATTTATTAATACAGCTATTGATAAAATTATAGAAATCTGCATCCATAGCTAAATCATTGGTTTTAACATCCATTTTAATTAGTAAATTGAAAATGCTGGTAGAAATACCGAAAGCCGGCAAATTAACATGCCTGTTATCTGACTCATTAAAACAGGCTATAAGTGGTTTTAAAGCAGTTAATTTTTTACTTTTATAGATCAGCCAATCAGGACTAAATGTAATCACTAAAATCTTATGTCTTCCGGCAGGTATAATTTTATGGTATTCCCCCGCAGGCCGATAACATAAAAAACAAGCGCTTTTATGTTGTACAACGTACATAAGCAAAGAGGGTTCACTTAATAAAAAATCTATGCTCGTATCCTGTCTAAGCKAATATTCAAACAATTCAATATGCGCCAGATAATGACTTATAGATTGAAGTAGTACCTCCCCTTCCAGTAAACTAAATTTTCGGGCCTGCCCCATGTGCAGTGCAGTAGTACAAAAATGAGGGAGTGTATTAAAGGTAAGAATTTCCGATTCTGCAAAAGCAGATTGGAACTTGAAATTTGAATGCATTGTTTACAGCTTTGTTAAGCTGTAAAGTTGTAGCAATTATTTATCTACAACAGTCTATTTATGTCTAAAGTCCAGTCAAAACCTTCAGACCCAAAGAAAATATGGAAAAGTAAATGGGACAAACAAGAGGAATCCTCGCCTGCCCCATTTTCAAGAGGGCTTAATTGATCTCGAAACTGTAAGTAGCACCCTTCCAGGTTGCTTTATAATCTTTACCATTATGCTGGCCCGGAGTTTTATCCATGTCGCTCACTTCAACTACATACCTGCCTTTCCACAAAGGTGTGAATTCTGCCGCACCGTTATCATCGGTAGTCAATTCTCTTGACCAGCCATTAGGAGAAAATACAGATACCGTTTTTCCTTTTGCAGCAGCATCATTAAGGAAGGCCTTCAACTGAAGCGGCTTATTTATTTTTGCAGCCGAAGCACCTTCTACATGTAGTTTCAATACGTTTGGATTTTGAACTGCTGCAGGCAATGCTTTTCCTACGATAACATCAGCACTAGATAAGAAATGATATTTTGTGGTTCCACCAAGTTCCCTGGCTTCGTGACTTACTACAACAGTATAAGCCCCATTCTGATCCGGTGTAAAAGTACCCTCAAAATGGTTTGCACCAGGAGTTAGGGTCAACTGAGTTTTCTTTTGATCTGGCCCTACCAGCCAAAGTGAAAATTCCTTTACATCCGAATACCATTTAGCTACACTGTCGCGCTCATTGGCCACATACTCACCGTAGAATACTTTAACAGTTTGCTTTTGTCCTACTTTACCAGATGCCGCTGTTTCGATCCACAAGGCATGAGCAAAAATACTGGTGGTTACAAAGCTGAGCAACAAGGTCAGGGCTAAAAAAGTTATTTTCTTCATCTTTTTGTTATTAAGGTTTTAAGGAAATGAATAGTATTTACTGAGTTGATACAGAGTTAGCAGCCAATACTGGCTCCTGCTCCTTAGTTATCACTTTTAATTTAGGTTTTACTGCAGGTTTATCAGAAAGATTTGCAGCGCTTGCGGTACCGGAATCAGACTTTCCCTTCTTCTTTTTGAACTTACGGCCATACCAGATCAGGAAACCCGTGATTGGTAAACTTGCACCAATCAGAGAAGCCAGAAATGCCAATACTTTACCTGGAAAACCAAGAATACTGCCCACATGAATGTCAAAGTTCATTTTACGGAGTTTCTGTCCAACCGAAGCCTCATTATAAGGAACAGAATAAGGATCCTTGCGCTTAAGCTCCTTTAAGGTATGTTGATCAAAAGAATAGCCCTGACTATTGTAATACTGTCCGGCAGTAGGATAAACCGTAATGTCGATGGTTGCTTTAGCCAGTTTGGTATCCGGGAAACTGTAATAGAAACCAGTAGACTTAGGGTGCTTGGCAATGACTTTTGTCCATGCCGCATCCATTGCCTGCACCGGAGTATAAAACTTACCGGCCTGCAGAGAATCCGACTCCATTCTTCTAAATTCCGGCAGTTTTTCGCCAGCAGTAGTTACCCAATAAAGGCCTTCGCTGTACCATTTTATTCCATAAACCATCCCTGACAATGCGATGGCCAGCAAGAACAGCAAGGAATAAAATCCCAGTACATTATGCAAATCCAGATTTACACGTTTAAACGAAGCACCCCACTTAATCTTAAAGCTTTTATCGCGGGTAGATTTGTTCCACTTCTTAGGATACCACCAGATCAGCCCCGTAATAAGCAGCACTACAAAAACCATTGTTCCGTAATTTACAATTGGTCTTCCTATTTCATAAGGCATCCATAAAAAGCGGTGACCATTCAGAATAAATCTAAAAAAATCTGTCTCGCCCGGTTTGCGTACCTCTTTGCTAATCACCTCTCCTGTATAAGGATTAACTTTCAGCAATACTCCTCCGCCCCTACGTCCGCCTCCACCACGACGTCCAGGTTTTTTAATCTTATCTCTCAGACTAAGGTTAATTACCTCACCCTGGTGATAGTTGGCATAAGCAGGAACTTTATCTGCATACAATTTCGCGGCAATGTCAGTTAACTGCGAAGGTTTAAGCACCGGTTTGTTCTGCCATTCCACTTTAGTTTCGGGCTCCAACAATCCGGTTATTTCTTCATTAAACACCCATATACATCCTGTAATACAAACAATTAGAACAATAATACCCGAAACCAGGCCAAGCCATAAATGCAGCCATTTGTTAATCCTGTTAAAAAGAGAATCCTTGCTCTTCTTTTTCGGTGGTGAGGTTTTATTTCCGGGTATCATTGTTCTAATTTGTTAGGTTTATATTTTTATGTAATTGGTGTGTTGTAGGGTCAATTATTGGAGGTGCTGGATTGCAGTGATCAAACCACCTTCTACTTTAAGCCCTCTGGTGGCTTTACTGGTTGAAGCATCGATCTTGTAAACCCACGTAGTACCATCTTTCAAGTTCACACCGATGTAACCGGTTTTGCCATCTTTAGGGCTGTAGTTATTATCAGTTACGTCCACAATGGTAGCAGGCTCAGGAAAACCTGTTACAGCCGATACAGTTTGGTTAACAACATCAACAACTGCCAAAGTTTTACCGGTAACATAGGCACCTTTAGTTGCCTTAGGTTCCATGTTGGCAATAAACTTATTTTGTCCAATATATAACCAGTTGGTGATTACGTAACCGTTAGATGCAGTTTCAAAATTCATCAGGTAGCTTTGGTCAAATTCTGTAGTACCAGCTTTGATGCGGGTAATTGAAGAAGGCTTAGTTGAAGTAAGTGCACCGCCATTAACTGCTACCGAACTAGAGAATGCGTACACATCTCCATTCTCAACCTGCCCCAAACCATCTGTAAAATACCTTCCGATAAAGCTAGTTCTCGTATCTTTAATTGTCTTTTCATATTGCATTCCCGGATAAGAATATACCGCGATACCTGCATAATCAGGAAAATCTGTTTCAAAGGTTCTGCCCTTAATGCTAAAGAATGGCGCAAATACTTTGTTGCCTACCTGTTTAATCCAGCTGAAGTGGGCAATTTCACCATTTCCGGCAGGTTGAAGTGCATCTATAGTACCCTCCGATGTCTGCTTATTGGTATTAGAATTTACAATGTACCAGGTATGCAGTGTACTGCTTCCAGCTGCTGCAAAAGATCTGGATACTTTTACCATTAAGATGTCGTCATTAACTGGCGCAAACGCTTGAACTGTTGCAGCTGTAAAATCATTTAGTTTATTTAGCTTACCGTTTTTAACATCATAAACAGTAACAGCACCAGGACTACCCTGACCGTAAAGCATACTAAAGAATTTGTTGCCAAGTGTTACATAGTAACGATAAGTACCATCCTGTTCAACACCATTACCTATAATAGATGCAGAACCTTCGTCAAGGCTAGAGGCCGTCAGCAGATAGTCGGCTACGCCTGCAATTGCAGTCGGTGTAACTGCTAACACATAATTTCCGGGATTTTCAGGGATAACCTCCCTATCGCTTTTTTTATCGCAAGAACTTAAAGCGGCAATAAGTGCCAAAGCCGAAAGCGTTTTGGTAATTGTTGTTTTCATGTTGATTTTTATAAAATGATTATTACGATTTATTGATGAAGTATCTGAAGTTTAAATAGAATCCGCGACCGGGCTTCTGCAGGCTAAAATTGTCGAATACAGGTTTATTAGTAATGTTTTTCACTTCCAGAGAAACATTATAGCGGCCATTTTTCATGCTATAAACAAAATTCATATCATGGGCAACCTGTGTAGGTATACCATTTTTGTCATCTCCGCTTGTACTCCCTAAGCTTGGCCAATAGAGCCAAAAAGAATTAACGTACAACAGATTGTAACCCACTGTAAGGTTATTGCCTTTTCTTAAAACATTTTTAAATGATGCAGACACATCTGCGTTGCCAAAAAAGTAAGGGATGTTAGGCATCTGATCCAGGTAAACAACGCTTTCGTTCTCATAAAATCCACCATCTGGTTTAGGATCATATTTTTGAAGGTTTCTTAACTTCTGATAAGTAACGGTAGCACCGGCACTTAACCAATTTTTATAGGAATACCTGATTTCTCCATCAATACCTGTGGTGCGTACACCCGAACGATTGTCTGCGATGAGCAAATTCTGAGATCCGCTTGTCCCGCCAACAAATTTATTGTAAATAAAATCGCCCGAATATCTGTAAATGGCATTAGCAGTTACGGAAAAGCGATTGACCTCATTGATCTTAAATCCATATACAATACCTAAATTGAGGTTATCACTCTTTTCTGGTTTTAAGTTCGGACTAGCAGCCTGATTTTCCAGATCACCAAATATTTCGTTTGCTTCAGGCATCCGGTTGGTCAGTTCGTAAGAAGTTCTGAGTTGTAAGTCGGGAATTATATAGTAAGCCAGGGCCATGCCATAGCCAAGTTTCTCTGTAGATTTGTTTACGTTTCTGCTGCCAATTACATTGTTCAGATAGATGTATTTTCCAAACAGATTTAGGCTCAATTTATTCTCTACATCATATCCGTACCCGAAACCAAGTACATTCTTATCCATTTTTTTTGCCGGATCTAATGCATTTTTTTCGGGAAATAATAAGTCATCGGTCTTTCTATTGAAGGTAGAAAACACATTGTTCACCGCCACAGAGTGATGGTCAGAAATTTTATAGCTCAACATAGCTGTACCAAGCCCATTATTGTTTTTGTATTTAGCTAGCTGTCCGCCATCTCGTTCACCCAAAGTCGGCTTAGGATCCCGTATCCCGTCCCAATCGTAATCTGCTCTCGCCGTATCTATTGTTTTTTCATATCCTAGGTTATAGTTTGCGTTCACAGTAAGGTCCAATCCCTTAATTAAATTTGTCTTTTTGTATTTAAGCGATGGCATAACGATTCTTCCACGCCTGTGTAACTGACCATAAACACTTTCAGGTCTGGCAGCAGTTTGTATTTCCTTATAGTTCTGACCTAATGTTATTCCGAACAAAAGGTTATCTGCAAATGATTTATTAACCACACCAACGTTTGCTATCAAAGTTTCGTTATGATAAGTGTCGTTAAATCTCCTTACCGAAGACGCTCTTTTTTCAGGCACCATATCATTCTGCAACCGAAGTTTAAGGTCTGTTTTATAATTGTTATCTGAGTAATTCTGGAAAGCGCTTAGCTGTACCGTTAATCCACTCTCTGAAGTAGCTGCAGCATTAATAACACTACGGTGCGTATTGAACGAACCATATGAATAAGAGGCATCCACATAATTCCGATGCCTGTTTCCTGTCACAATGTTCACTGCTCCACCCAACGCATCAGAACCTAACCACATAGGTACAACACCTTTATATACCTCTACACGCTCGGCAACATTTATAGGAATGTTGTTAATTTGGAAAGAGGATCCAAAATTGTCCATTGGGATACCATCTATAAAATAGCGGATATGATTACCTGAAAATCCATTTAATGATACATTAAAGTTGGAACCCACACCCCCCGATTCTCTTACCCGAACGCCAGCAACACGATCCAAAGCGCCCGAAATATCTAAGGTCGTATTGTAAAGTTTAGTCGCGTCAATTGCGGTTACGTTAAATGCCTGTCTGTTTACCTCTTGGGCCTTTGTCCGACCAATTACATTGACCGTTTCCATTTCTTTGACATCTTCGTCGAGCCCTAGATTTAGTTTTACATCTTCACCATTTCCTATTTTGATTGACTTCTTTTGAGATTTAAAGCCAATTGCCCTGATTTCGACAATATAGTCTCCTGGTTTAACGTTAGTGACTTTATAAAATCCATTTTGATCTGATATTGCTCCGTACGAGGAATTTCGAAGCTTTATTGTGGCAGCAGATACAGGTTCTCCTGCACTGCTTTTGAGTTGCCCACTCACACTGGAAGATGTTGTTTGGGCTTTTGAAAAAATAACATAGGTACACAGTATACCCAATAGCAAAAATTTCTTAATTTGCATGACTTTTAACTACGATTAAAGGTGAGCCGGCTTAGCCGGTAGCCACACGGGTCCGAACCGTGTGGCATTTTTATGCTGCAAATATAGAGTTATTTAGATTAAGTCCAAATAGCAATACTAATAATTATAATATAATTATCAATTCGTAGTTAAAAATTTTTCTATCATCTTGATATTCTTGAAATTACCAACCTCAATTCGACCTACATATACACTATTGGAAATGCTTAGCCTGTCGTCAGAAATAAATGCAATATACGTTTCTATAACATCATCCTTTTTAGATTGCTCGCTATCCCCTTTCTCCAGATGTACCAGGAGGGTATCAGTTCCAGCATTTCTTCTGGCGCCGCTTAAAACAAATCGTACCGTATTGTTTGCAGGCAAGTAAGCAAGCATCATTACCTGATCTCTGTTGAGTGGATAACCACATAGGGGGTCTACATGCCATTTAAAAGTCAAAACATTGTTTTCAAGTTCAACTTTCGGATTTATCGGGCATGGTAACTCACCTTTACTAATCATCACTTTTGTGTAATCAAGTTCAAGATGTGGATATTCGCCAATAACTGCCTCTCTGATATTATAGGAAGAAGCACCGTTTTGAGCGGTTTTTGTTGTTCCGGCAACATCAAGCTTAAAGCCAACATTGGTAAAATCATTGATCGCAGAAATAAATAAATTCACTATTTTAAATCGTAAATTCACTGCTTTCTGAGCATCTGTTCTTGGTTTCTTTTTCTTACGTTTTTTGGGTTTCATTCTTAGAACGGGCTGTCCAAGTCTTTCGTAACCTACCAAATAGGCTAGTTTCCCTGTCATTGGGCCTAGTATCCGAGATTTTAATCGAGCCATAACTATTTGTTTAACAGGAACTTAATTATTCCATATACGAATATACCCAAAAACGAATATTAAGTGTTAGTCAGATTTGGCCGATACATCGTCTAATTTTGGCGTTAATTCTACCACTGTATTGCTCAGGCAAAACAATAGTAAAAGGGAAGCAAAACAATAGCAAAAGGATAGCAAAAGAAAATGTACAAGAAATAAACTGGTGACTTTTACGTCATCCCAATTTTTGACCAATTAAAAAAGGCTGATGTTTTAGTTGTTCGTCATACTCCTGCTGATTTAGAAATGGCCAGATATCGAAATTGCCAAGTTTTTGAAACTCTTTAAACACCTCTTCTTGCTCTTTTCTTTTATCCCTATAATATTGTCCAAGCGATAAAACGGATAAAATTATTTCACCTAATGAGAATTTTAATAAAGGGTTATTTGTATCAAAATATGGCCATTTATATTCATTAAATTAAAATTCAATAGTATCCTACATTGGTTAAGTTGAATTTACTGTTTTTTATAATGAAGTACAACCCTTATAAATATAAAGAAAAGATTCTTTTTATCATTTTAAAAAACTTTTTGTCTGCTTTTGTGTTCTAATTATAGTTTGAACATAATCTCCCTAAGATGAAAACCAAATCCCTATTAGCAACCTTAGTGCTTTCTGCTGGACTTTTCAGCATTACAGCCAACGCGCAGACCGATCAGACTGCGCCTGTAACCGTAAATATTGATTTAACTGCTCCAGTAATCTCTATAGATCTTGGTGCTGATCCTACCGTAAACTTTTTGTATGCTACAGCTGCAGATTATACCGTAGCGCAAACTCAACCTAAGGTTGGGCATTTTACGGTTATCAGTAATCAGAATTACGATATAACTGTTGCGGCTCAGGCTGAATTCACCGTATATCCGGCGCAAACCGCTGTTCCGTTAAGTGTGGTTCAGGTAAGTGTTGATCCTGCAACGGCAAATGGAGGAACGCTCACTATGCAACCATTGTCAATGACACCAGGCGAACTGGTATCGGATGCGACAGCAACTACCGGAGCAACGTATAATGTAAACTATTCAATTCCGGATGCTGCTCCTTTGTTAGGTAAAGCAAACGAGGTATATTCTACAACGGTTATCTATACAGCAACACAGTTATAGATGCCTTATTGTGATTCATTAACGAGGCATTACATTGTTTTGCTGAGTTGGATATTGCTGCCAATCCTTACTATAAGTTTTGCACATGGTCAGGGCTTGTCCGTTAGCCCTTCGCGAATTCTTTTTAAAGGAGAGCCTGGCGAAACCGTTACGCAAGCAATTACCTTTGTTAACAATTCGAAAAATGAATTTAACTTCACCTCCGGTATAAAGGATTGGGATCGTGATTCAACAGGAACAAAACGCTATTTCCCTGTAGGCCAAATCAAAGATTCCAATGGAAAATGGATCCAGCTTTCAGCAGGTAGTTTTGGATTGAAACCCGGAGAAACAAAAGAAGTAAACCTCTCACTGGTAATCCCTAAGAACGACACCTCCAAAAGGTTAACACATAGTATGGTTTTTTTTACACAGGTTAAAGAACAGATGAAGAAAAAACCAAACCAGGCTGAAGTAGGTGTTAATGTGCTTATAGAGGTTGGTGTTCAGGTTTATCATATGCCAGTGGGTTTACCTGCCGGTGACCTGGAATTCCTGGCTTTTGTGGACAAAGGCATTTCCGGTAATAGCAAGACTGGTATCCGAAAAATGGCCGTAAAGGTGAAAAATTCCGGACAGATCAATAAAGACGCCTATGTTAGATTTGAGCTCACCAATAAAGATACAGGTGAAGAAATCCCTATAAAATCTATTGCTATTGCAATGCTTCCGGGTGCAGAGCAATGGGTAAACCTGGACTTACCTGCCAACCTGAAGGGAAACTATTTAGCCGTCGCGATTTTAGATGCGGGAAGCCAATACGATTTAAAAGTTGCTGAAAAAGAAGTTACATATTAGTTTTATTTTGCTGCTTTATATGGGCGTGTGTATTCCACTTAATGCTCAGATAATTGTAACATTGCCTGAGGCCAACATAACGGCACGCAGCAATTATACTGTAACTTTAAATTCAGGAACTTATAATGGTCTTATAGGTCTTATTCCTGTTATTGAGATTAAAGCAAATACAGCTAATTTTGCAAATACTGTAGGCGGAACAGCAACAGTGCCACTAAATACGGCATTTTTAAAGATACGAAGTATTGGCTCACTTTCGGTTCTTGGTTCGGCTACCGAAGTTACACTTACCACGGCCTATCAGGTTATGTATACTGCGCTTGCAAATCTCTCATCCGGAGCTTTTGTGGTAGATTACCGTATCAACTCAGCTGCAAACACCTGGGTTGCTGGAATATACCGTACGCCAATACAATTTTATACAGGCGTGCTTAGTCCTAACCGGATTACACCAACCACTCCTAATTTCGACATCACTATTCCTGCATTTATGACCCCTCAGGTCACATTGGGAACCGTTAATTTACCAGTGAATAGTTTTAGTATTTACCGTGCTGCAAATGGTTTATCGGTTACAAAAACCATATCCGTATCCAATACGGTACCGTATATATTAAACCTGCAAACCGGCAGCAGCCTTTTTACTTTTAATACAAGTTTGCCATATAATCAGCTACCTTCATCGGCTGTTAGCCAGGTATCTGGAACATTAACCGGAATTGGTACTGCAACAGCCATTAATTTGTCTACCACCAGTCAGGCACTAACTACCACTACAGGAATAGGCGTCCCAACAAATAACAATCAGGTGCTCAACGCTGCATTTAGCATCACCGGAGCCAACCTTAAGCAAAGCTTTGTGCAGGCTGGAACTTACCTTGTGCCCATTACATTTACCTGGAACAAACTTAGTACGGCCTATCCTTCCGGAACTTTGCAAACATCACGTTCTGGTAATTTGCAAGTTACCGTTAGCGACCTTTCTGAAGTTGTAGCCAATCAAACCAATGTTTCTTTGGCCTTTTCTTCAGCAAATGATTATCAGCAAGGAGTTTCCAAACAAATGCCTGCGCATATCAAAATCAGTAAAACCACACCCTATAATTTGTATGTAAGGGCTTTAACCCAGAGCTTTAGCTCGGGCGCCAATCAGATTCCGTTAAATGTGCTCAGAATAGGCCCCATGGTGGGCCAGACGGGCATGAACACAGTTACACTCTCTACAACCTCACAACAGCTTATAAACACCGCAAATCCGGTAATCGACAGAAATTTAAATGTACTGTATAGTATTCCGGCAAGCGAAACAAATAAGCTGCTTGGAAAACCTGCAGGATCTTACAGTACAACCATAATTTTTAGTTTTGTAGCGCTTTAGAAACGGGTTACTCCTACCTTGCGCCGCTCGTCTTTAATCTCAAAATTCAATTGATTATCTGGTTTATCCGGACTTAGCTCTACTTTATTTTCGGAGTTGCCGATGCTAAATGACATACCTTCTGTTTCGACAAAAACGGCATATGTACCTGCAGGCAGATAAAAAGAGTAATTTCCCGAAGCATCGGTTAGTGTTTTATATATTTTTCCACCTGCATCCTTTGCGTTGACACGTATTCCAGAAAGGATCGGACTGGTGTTTTGATAGCTTTTTTCTATTACCTGCATTCTCCCTTTTAAAACAATAGTTTTTACCAACGGAATCTCCATCGATTTGTTTTTAGTAATGATAATTGATATCGGTTCCTGCATTCCCCAATTCTTACTATTAACCACATAAACAGTATAATTACCAGGTTTCACCTCGTAAAACTTAACAGTGCCCTTTGAATTGGTCCGCGCTGTTTCTTCATTTAATTTAACGGTTATGCCTTCGGCACCTTTTTCATTTGGATCTCTGATGCCGTTGTTGTTATAATCTTCGAAGTATGCTAACTCCAGCTTCTCTCCCTTGCTTTTATTTAATCCTGAAAACTGCTTTTCTATACCTACCCTAATCTGACGAGTATTGAAGGTATTGGAATTGAATGAATTAATTGCGTAATAGTCAAATGGTACTTTTGTTTTCATTACGCTGTAAAACAAGTCGGTAGTTAATGCCCAGTTTCCCTTTATCATCCATTTGGCACTGCCGTTCAAAGCGTAATTTTTGGTTTGGGTAAAACCGTAATAATTATACAATGTTGCCAGTTGCACATTTAACCTGTTTCTAAACAATGTAAAGCTGGTATTTGGCCCAAATGAATACAACTTATAGTCGGCATCTTTTGTTGCAGAAAAAGAATCGCTTAAATAATAAGGATTGAGCTGAATGTAGCTGGTAAAGCCAAACAGACGATTACCGTAATTGCTATTTAGGCGAAGTGAATGAAATGGCGGTTTTGGTTCATTAGAAGTATTTTTATAGGTATATCCATAATCAGCATTAATAGATAAACTATGGTTGTTGTTAAAAAAATTGAGGTTAGCCTGCATTCTGACTGAAGATGATCTCCATTTAAAATCCTGGTTAAGCTGTGTAAGCAATTGCATCCCCTGAAGTGATTGATCCATAAAGTAAGGTCTGAAATCGAGGTTGATCTTCCCCATAAGGATACTGTAACCTACCTCGTAAACATTGATGATGTTTTTGTTTGCACTAAAGTTATAGCGGTTTCCAATATCCTGATACTCCGGCGAATTGTTTAAAATACTGATCCTTGCAGAAAGTGTACTTTTTTCCATTGTTTTAACGACTCTGTTATCACTCTGGAAAAGGCCTCTGTGCAGTCCGGTATAATAGGATGTACTGTAATAATTGTTAGTGATAAATTGATAGCTACCTGCATTAAGTGTGTAATTTATACCTAAAGCGGCTGCATGTTTGCCTGTGTGGTTATTTGCTTTTTCTAAACTGTAGCCACCCTCGAGATCTAATTGCTGGGTGGCGTTTAACCTGACGGCTGTTTTTCCACTTACCTGTTGGTTGTTCACACCGAAGAAACCATTTTGACTGTGAAGATATGTTAGCCTGCCATGCTGATCACCAATGGTTTTAAAGGCATAGCTTGCTGCAATAATAGTTGGGCCTTCCAATGAGTTTGTTACCTGGCTCATCAGCATATAATTGTTCTGCATGCCATATATGCTTAGACTCTTATCTTCATTGAAATTAAGGGTAGCTTTAGCGCCTCTACCACTTAGGACATAATCAAGATTTTCATAAATGCTACCGATCTTTAATCCCCAGTCTTTATGCTGGTAGTCAAGGTAACTATCGTACAGGTTAATGCCTTGCAAATCCTGGTAATAATCCAAATTGAAACGATAATGGAGGTCGGCATTGTTGGATAGGTTAAGTTTTCCGTTAGCCTGCATCTGATAAAATGAGCTGTTCTGGCTCATGCTCATATATCTTAAAGCGGCTGTATTGTTCAGATTTTCGCCATATGGATTATCACCTGCCCCATATCTTCTTACACTGCTGACACTCATGATTCTGATTCTTTTTAGCGCCAGCTGATTACCACCCTGATCCACTGCCTGGATGGTTACATTAAAATCGGCAGCAATTTTATTGTTCAGTTTGTTCCGCGCATTAAAAGGCAACAATTGCTGAGCACCCGGCYGCAAAACCAACGACATTTTCTCGCCGGTGAACTCCAGACCTTCTGGCACTTCAGTAAGTATCAGGCGGAAGGAAATTGGGACTATCCCTCTGTTGGTACATAACAGCATGATCTGAGATTGACCGGTAACCTGATTGAGGTAAAATTCTGATTGCTCGGTACTGATAGCCAGCCCAGTCGCATCACTTAATAGCGTATAAAAAGAAACAGCAGGCTGGATTTTTAACTGCGCATCGTCTGATTTAATGGATACAGTAAAAGCTTGTATGTTTTTGTTTATTGTTTTTCTGTCGGTAATGTATTTCAATGGGAATGCCTTTTTCTCTTTGGCATTTAAGTTAATGCTTTTAGGAAGCGTAATCATACCTGCAAGTGTCTGTGTTTTAATTGCTTCGGAACTTAGTAAAACGGCTTTATCTGACAGGTTCTCTATGATCAGTTTATTCGAAAAGGTTTGACCGCCACTTACTTTAATAGTATCTTTTTCAAAACTATAGCGAACATTGTATGTTTGCTGAGCGATAGCTTGGTTACGAAACAAAAAAGCACAACAAAAACAAGTAAATATTAACAGACTAAAACACTTATCTATGCTTTTCTTTTTGCAGATCATGTTGCAAATCAGGTTAGACGATATATTTGGCCGGCAAATGCTATTTGGCACTTACTACAATAGAACAACAAACAATTATCTTAATTGTTTATTTATATAATGTTGATGCAAAAGTATTACGTTTTAAGCTGATTTGATGATAGTTAAAAAGAAGGTGTCCAAAAAGGTATATTTACTATTTACTTATGCTTATCGTCATCCTGAATTTATTTCAGGATCCCGTTTAAGCGGGTTTTGAATAGTAATTGCGAGATTCTGAAATAAATTCAGAATGACGGCCTTACCCTTTTGAACACCCTCCTTATACTTTGGTTTTAACAAGATGTTAAGTTAAAAACCTGGATTATTTGGTAACAGATTTGGATTAACATTAATTTCCTGTTGTGGTACTGGAAATAGCAATTGTTTTTCTGCGAACGTAGCTCCAAAAGTAGTTCTGTGCCCAACAAAATTATCCCAGTTTCCTGTTACATCGTTGTGTACTTTTCTTGTTCTGATCATGTCAAACCACATTTTGTTTTCAAAACAAAGTTCAAAATTTCGCTGTAACCATACCTCTTGTTCAAATGTTGTTTGAGACAACGCTCCGATAGGTGCAAGTTTTGCCCTGTTTCTAATGGCATTTACATACCCAATAGCTTTAGAATTAGGCCCTCCCTCGGCTCTGTTAGAAGCTTCGGCATACATCAACTGTACATCGGGCAGGCGGTATAGGGTAAAATTAAGATCTGATTTTACGGTATTTAAAACAGCATCTGTATCGAACCATTTATAAATATAAGCCTGTCTGAAAGTAACTGTTTGTCCGGTTTTTATATTTGGATAGCTCCTGTAGAAAAACTGTCTTTCGGCAACTCTTTTATCGCCTGCAGCAAACGACTGAATAAACTGCGGAGTTGGATAAACCGATCCGTATTCATCAGAATATTTAGAGATACCCGAAAAATTAGGAATGGTTAATGGTGTTAGCGGATTATTTGAAGGAACAGCTGCAGCATATTGTACCTGAAATATGAACTCGCCAGTATTTTTATTTGAAGGTTTAATCATATCTGTATATTCAGGAAACAAGGTATAACCGCCTTTCTCAATCACATCTAAAGATCGCTTAGCCGATTCCGCATAAAACTGATTTCCACCATTAATTGCGGCACCAGCATAGGTTAAGTATACGTCGGCCAGTATTGATTTTACTGCTCCCATAGATACTAGTCCTGTAGCGTCTTTCCATGCAAGCGTTGATTTTTCTGCCTCCAACAGGTCAGGTATAATAATGCTATCATATATTTCCTTTGCTGCTGTACGCGGAAAATTCAGGTTAAGGTCCTTAGGTGTTTCGGTCACCTTTGGAACAGCACCGTACATACGTACCAAATAAAAATAATACAATGCCCTTAACGTACGTACTTCGGCCAGCATGTTGGTTTTCTCCTCATCTGTTAGGCCTGTAGCATTAATGGCTGGTATTTTTTGAATAGCCAGATTACACGCACCAATACCAAGGTAAAGCTGTCTCCACCATGTGTCGAAATAAAATGAGGTTGCATTGTAAGATAAATTAGAAAAATTAACGAAGCCCGTTTGGCCCAGATCGCTATTTGCTTTACCGGTTACAAACTCCATTAGATTCCAGGTATTACCTCCATAAGATGAAGGTTGGCCTGCTAATAAGCCCTGCAAATTTTGATAACCTGCATTTGCAAACCCTCTGGCCACTTTTTCGCTTGACAAGTCAGATTCTGGTGTCAGAAAATAAGTGGGTTTTTCTTCCAGAAACTTTTTGCAAGAGCACGTAAGTAATATACATGCTACCAATATTATATTTTTTATCGTTTTCATATGAGTAAATTTTAGAATGATGCCTGTAAACCAAGATTCCATACACGCGGACGAGGATTAGAAAAGAAATCCAAATTTTGAGAAAATGCTGAGTTAGAACCGTAACCAGAATTAAACGTATCTACCTCAGGGTCATATCCGGTATATTTTGTTATGAGAAATAAGTTCTGAACACTGGCATAAACGCGCAAGCGACTAAGATGTAATTTACTTACTGTAGCCGAAGGCAAACTAAAGCCTAACATAAAGTTCTGGCCACGTATAAATGAACCATCTTCTACCCACCAGGTATCAAAATGAGAATCCTGAGCAAATCTGTAATTACGAACCTGAGAAACAGAGGTGTTCTGATTTGTTGGAGTCCATGCATTTAACACAGTTGCCAGACTATTTGAAAGTGTTTGCCTGTCTTCAACCGAGTGTTTAAAGTTAGCAGCAGTATTTACACCTTGAACAAAGCGGATATCAAATGCAAAATCCCAGTTTTTATATTTAAAATTACTACTGAAATTTCCGGTCCATTTTGGATAAGCCTGGCCAATGATGCTGTAATAATTACTACCATCTGGGTTGTAAATGTATTTTCTATCCCCAGGTTTTAAATTATGTGCCGCGGCTTCAGCGCTTTCAGAATCGCTATACGTTCCAAGACGGGTCATTCCATAAAAAGATCCGATGGGCTCACCTACTCTGATCACGAAATTTTCGCCCAGGAAGTTTGGTCCAGGGAAGATATCGGCGTTGCCATCATTCAGTTTCAGTACTTTGTTTTTATTGCTTGAAAACAGGAAGGTTGTTGACCACTCAAAATCTTCATTTTTAACATTGACTGTATTTAAGCTTAACTCAATTCCTGAATTCCTTACTGAACCTACGTTTTTGTAAACGTTGGCATTTACCTCGCCGGCCGACCATGGGATTGGTGTTTGAAGTAAAAGGTCTTTGGTTACTCTGTTGTAATAATCAGCAGTAAGATTAACACGATCCTCAAATAGCCCTAACTCCAATCCTCCATCTGCTTGTATTGATCTTTCCCATTTTAAATCTGGGTTACCAATATAACTAGGGAGCAATGTAGACTGAGCTGCACCATTCAAAACAGTTGTATTTGGTTGAATTTGTGCAAGAGAACGCGCCTGCCCTATTTCCTGGTTACCAGATGTACCATAACTTGCCCGTATTTTCAAATTAGAAATTGACTTGTTATCCTTTAAAAAATCTTCCTGCGAAATACGCCACGCAGCACCTACAGACGGGAAGAATGCATATTTATTGTTCTTTCCAAACCTGGAAGACCCATCATAACGACCTGTTGCAGTAAACAAATATTTCTCGTCTATATTATAGGTAAGACGAGCGTAGAAAGAAGCAAGGGACGACTGATCATCTTGAGATTCGTTGGCACTTTTAACCGAGCCGGCTTGTTGATAATGCCATTGGAAAATATCATCAATAAATGATTGCGTTTCTGAACGGACTCTTTCATAACCGGTTCTTTGAAAAGATACCCCAAGTAATGCGGTTAATTTTTGTTTGTCGTTTATCTGCTTGTTCCAGGTTAAGTAGTTTTCTGTTTGCCAGTAATAGTTTAGGTATGAATTAATATTGGCTACCCCTCCCTGATCCTGCGATAAGTGAGGTAAATTTAAAGAAGAATAAAAGTTATTYTTCTGTCCACTTAGGTTATATCCAAAGTCAGTTTTAAAATCAAGATCTTTGGTAAGATGTAATACCGCATATACATCGCCAAGCATCTGCATATTGTTATTGATGGTATATCTTTCGTTAGCAATGTGAACAGGATTTGGAGCACCTTCTAGTCCGGCAATATCAAAATTTCCTGCCCATGATCCATCCGGATATTTTACCGGAACAATAGGCACTTCTTCTGTTACTGCCCTGGGAACGTTTAAGCTACCATTTCCGTCGGTTACTAAACGCTGGGAACTTCTGATCAGGTTTATGTTTCCACCTATTTTGAGCCAGTCTTTAACATCATTATCCATTGTCATTTTTACAGAATAGCGTTTAAACGCTGAGGTTGGCGCCAAACCATTCTGATCCAGGTAACCTAAAGACAAACTGTAAACTGATTTTTCGTTACCACCCTGGATATTCAACTGGTGACTTTGCGAAAAAGCAGGTTTATAAGTTTCTTTTTCCCAGTTTGTATCATAAATTGGTTTATCGTTCGTATCAAAAAGTAATGGAAAATTAGCATGATTTAGTTCTACCGGAGGTGCCCAAACTGCGCCAGCGGGATCAAACTTTTGACCATTTGCAAAAGACTCGTTGTATATTTTCACAAACTGTTCAGAATTTAATGTAGGTAAATGCCTGTATAGCTCACTTATGTTCATATTGTTTTCATAAGAAACAGTGGCATCACCCTTTTTCCCACGTTTTGTGGTAATCATAATTACACCATTTGCACCTCTTGATCCATAAATAGCTGTTGATGAAGCGTCTTTTAGTACCTCAACCGAAGCTACATCCAAAGGGTTAACAGAGTTTGGATCTACGCCAACTACCCCATCAATTACATACAATGGATCTATGTTGGAGTTAATTGAGCCAATACCCCTTACCCTTACCTTTGCGGCCGCACCCGGAGCAGCACTGTTAATACTAACCTCTACACCGGTAACTTTACCCTGCAAAGCCTGAGATATATTAGCCACAGGTTTATCCATCAGTTGCTCGCCTTTAACTGTAACTACAGCACCCGTAAGGTCAGATTTTTTTACAGTACCGTATCCAATTACCACAACCTCATTTAAACCGCTTGAGGATTCAGCTAATTGGATATTGATGGTTTTTCTGGCGCCTACTTTAACTTCCTGAGTAGTATAACCAGTGTACGAGAAAACCAAAATATCGTTTTCTCCTTTTACTTCAATGCCGTAATTCCCGCTGGCATCGGCGGAAGTAGCGAGTGTGGTACCTTTTACCAGGATACTTACACCTGGTAAAGGACTGTTGTCTTTTGCATCGCTAACCTTGCCAATAATCTTAAGCTGAGCCATCGCATGAAAGGACAGCATAGAAAATATGACCGAATAAAATATTCTTTTCATCATAATATTAGTTTTAGGATTTAGTTTTAGTTTTTTGAATGACCAGGGAATTCCTGGAATAGTAGATCAGCTAAAACAATTTAGTCATGGTGGCAAATAATTGATATCCACAAAGATTAATTTAAGCTTTAGATGATTTAAATAATAGTACAGAACACGCATAGTATAGGGATTTAGGTAGACACGGTATTTAGCACTTGGAGAGCTCCAGAATTTTTAAGGGAATGGTGTTGGTAGCATTATGTAAATACATACCATACAAATGGATATTGCTCGTTTCATACTAGGGACTTAATATTTAACAGTAAATTTGGTTACAGCACCATTGCGATTGATTAATTCGCGATGAATGTATCTACAATATAAATAACAAAAAATTAAGTTCCAAACATTTTAAGGATAAAGAAGGAGATACCTAGATATTGAGTGCTTTTTCAAGGTTATTTTTAAAATTTCGTCCGATAGGAATTTGATAACCATCCAGTACAATTCTGTTCCTTTCCAGACGCGTTATTTTCTGAATGGATACGATGAAGGATTTATGTACCCGAATGAAACGGTCGTGCGGAAAAATATCAAGCATTGCTTTAATTGACCCTTTGAGCAGGATTTTTCCGGTATAAGCATAAATTATTGCATAGTCTTTAAGCCCTTGAATGTGGGTAACATCATTAAAATGCAGTTTTATGCGTTGCACACCGCTTTTAACAAAAATAAAATCAGTTTCCCGAAAGGCAGGATTATCATCAATATTTATATTCTGCGCTTTTAAGGTTAAGAATTCTGTGATTTTTTCAATAGCCTGCTTAAAACGATTAAAAGAAATCGGTTTTAATAAAAAATCAACTACTCCCATTTCATAACCTTCAAAAGCATAATCGCGGTAAGCAGTTGTAAAAATTGTAAGTGGTGGATCTGTTAATTCGTTCAGAAATTCAATACCTGTCATTTCCGGCATCTCAATATCGATAAATAGTACGTCGACAGGTTGATTTTGCAAAAAACGCAAKGCTTCTCGTGTGTTGGCAAACAACGACACAGAATGTACATTGTCGATACGTTTTAAGTAACCGTCCAATATTTCAAGCGCTAGCGGTTCATCATCTACAACAACAATTCTCAGCATTATTTCTAATTTCAATCCATTTAGTTATAATTCAATTACCAGCCTGGCATGGAAAACATTTTTCTTATCATCAAATTCAAGTTGGTGTTTAGCCGGATAAAGCAGCTCCAAACGTTTTCTTAAATTATCAAGCCCTATTCCACCCTTGCCTTTATTAGAAACTGTTGATGGTTTTGAGTTTTCTATATTAACTGTTAATGTTGCATTATTCAATGCTATATCAACAGTAAGCCAACTATTTTCAGTTTGCTTACTAAGCCCATGTTTAAAAGCGTTTTCTACCAAAGGCAGCAACAATAAAGGGGCAATTTCATGACCTTTTAGTTCAGCATTAATATTTAATAAAATAGCAGAATCAGCACTAAATCTGAGTCGCTCTAATTCAATGTAATTACTTAAGTAAGCAATTTCTTTTTCCAGCAGTACCTTTGCATCAGTACTATCATATAGCATATATTCCATCATTTCTGATAGCTTAAGCACTACATCTGGTGCTAGTTCTGATTTTTTAAGTGTTAATGCATACAAGTTATTTAATATATTGAACAGGAAATGTGGATTTACCTGGGCACGAAGAAAATTAACTTCTGCATTTAATTTTTCTACGGTAATTTTCTGAATGAGAAGCTGTTGCCCATACCAATCCATACTTAATTTAAGCGCCAGCATTAAACCTAAATACCATAACGTGCTAAAGAAATTGTAAGATAGACTTTCCATTAAATCGCTGTTGCGCATAGGGCCTATAACATAACCATACAAATAAAAATCAAAAAGACTCTGGGCTGTTAGGTACCCTATTACTGAAGCAATAACTGCCACGGAATATATAAAGTAGCGTTTCTTTAGCAGGTATTTTGGCAAGAAAAAGTGAAGGTTAAGGTAGGCTATGACAATTAGCAGAGCAATTCTTACAGTTACGCAAGCAACAAAATAAGGCATACTGGCTTTGTATATGAGGTATCTTTTCTCATATATAAAGAATCCTGTGATCAACAACCAATAGGTACTATGAGCCAGGACATACTTTAGGGAAACAGTCCCTTTTGAAAATGGCAGCTTAAGCTGCTTGTCAAGAAAGTCCATATTTAAATATCATATATAAAGGAACTTAAAAGTGCTAAACCTCCAAAATTATTTCGACGAACGGCATAAAAAGTAGAGGTTCGTCTACTTTTTCGTTTACTGGTCTACTATTTTTTTGCATGGTTTCCTTTTCAGCTAATATTGTTCAGGTATTTAAATTTAAAAATTGCATTATGAAAACTACAACATTCAATCAGGCGTTTATTAAGATATTTACGCTGATTACATTATGTTTCACCACGTTCGGTTTCACCACGAAATTTGGATTGGACAGTTATGAGATTTACTTAAACAACAAGCTTATTCTTAAACAGTCGGTAAACGAGCAATTGAGCTTAAGGGTACTGCAACTTGATAAGGCAAATGTTAATGATCAGTTGCGCATCAATTACATACACTGCACTTTAAAGGGAGCAGGCACGAATAGAAATATAGTTCTAAAAGATGAAAAGGGAAAGAAACTGAAAGATTGGTCATTTGCCAATGCGACTGGTTCTGATTTAACTATGGTGATCTCCGTAAAAGAGCTGTTATCGCTGATAAAAAACAATCCAAATCATGAGCTGAGTCTGCATTATACATCAAAGGAACTTACTAAAGCTCAGATGCTTGCATCTCTTACAGTTAATTAGACTAAAGTTACCTAGAAGGTCTGCCTCCAGTAGACAGTCCTTCTTTTTGTCTGTTGAAAATGAATAGCTTATTCGTGTAAGCTAAAAAATCCGTACCTTGAGGCCATTACGACTAACGCAGCCAGCTGAAAGCACAAGAAAAACACAACATGGCAGAGCAACTCATCCATATCTGGGCAGGAATGTCACAAAATAAAACAGAAGAGCAATTCTATAAATACTTTGATCAGAGTAAATTTCTGAAAGACAATAACAGTTTTAATACAGATGAAGCTTATTCCAGAAATGCACCTGATTTCCAACTTCGCTCTCAGTTCAGCAAAGACATTGGCAAGGAGTATGACTACGATGCAGACTGGCTGACCATTTATCATGGTCGCAAAAGAATCAGCATTCAGGCTGCCATTGAAGAGCTACCGATCTGGGATGACCAAACAGAAGTAGACATCTATCAGGCCTGTATCAGTAAAGGAATTTCTACGGTAAACTCTATTCTTTGTTATGCAGATGACGAGCTTAGCATAGACAATCCCCTTGAAAACTATAACGATATGATCTTTATAGGCAGTTTTAATAACCCGAGATAATTTACAACACTATAGAAACATATTTTTAAGCTCTTTAAGAAATTCGCATTGCTGCTGACTGATAAATTCCTCGGCCTGCGTTAGAGAAAACCACCGGGCCTGATCTATTTCTGGAAAATCGACAATTTTACCTGATTTAGGCGGCCATTCTAAAGGGAAGGTATTGCATGTGATGTTGTCGGCATCTAAATCGCCGCTAACAGCCCAGCAATTAACTATTTTACCACCCTTCTGAACCACTGGCTTCAACGCTTTAAAATCTCCATGAGGCAGATAACCTGTTTCTTCATTAAATTCCCGCAAAGCCGTCTGTAAAGTATCTTCATTAGGCAATATTTCGCCCTTAGGAACAGTCCACCAACCTTTGTCCTTATTACGAAAAAAGGGGCCGCCAGGATGAACGAGTAAAACTTCTGGTTCTTTATTTTTTATCCTATACAGCAATATACCGGCACTATGTTTACTCATTGGTTGTAATTTCTGTTAATTTATAGATTATTGACTAAATAAAGATGATGATGTCGCAATCACCCCTATTAATTGTCTTTTATCACCATGTAAGTTTAACTTACTTACCTCTATATTTGTTTTATACCAAAGAATAAACATTTATAAACTCAACAATATGTCATTTCAAGGATACTTAAAGACCATCAAAGAAAAAACCGGGTTAGATCCACAGGATTTTAAGAATAAAGCGGAGGAGAAAAAATTCACCTCAAACGGGCAGCTTCTTCCTAGTGTAAAAGCAGGTGAAATTGTGAATTGGTTAAAAGAGGAATATGACCTGGGCCATGGGCATTCAATGGCTATCTATGCCATATTAAAGGGTATAAAAAATGAAAACAGCCAGTAATCCTTTAACGGTGGCTTCCAACTTGATCGATACTAATAACCGAAAATATTTGGAAGCCTTATTTCTGAAGCTTAATCCAAATACCCCAGCCGTTTGGGGTAAAATGAAACCGCAACAAATGGTAGAACACCTGATAGATCAGGTGCAATACACCAACGGTAAAAAGGAACCTTTTTGCGAAGTTTCTGAACAGCAGGCACAGGTAGCAAAACAGATCAACATCTATACTGCGGTAGGAATCCCAAGAAATGTGATTTTTGGGGAAATCTCGGATCAACTAATTTATCCGGATCTACCTGGTGCTATTCAACAATTAATGACTGAACTTGCTGATTTTGATCAGCATTTTATGAAACCCGAAACATTAGTCATACACGGTGGATTTGGGCCAATGAATTATAAAGAATGGTGTATATGGCACAGTAAGCGTTTCTCGCATCACTTAAAGCAATTTAAGATCCCAGCACCTCCTCTTCTCCACTGAAACCACTGAACAGTAGAATTAATTTGGTAATGGCATCATCAGAATGAAGCATTTCAGTTTGTTCTAAAGTCATTTTGGTAACGGCAGAAGCTCTTGCACACATTTGTTTTTCAAACGCAGCTATGGCAGTTTGGAGGTCTGGGAATTTATCATCAGAAAGATGGTCAGCCAATTCAAATGCATCCTGCATGGTCATATTTACACCTTCTCCGGCGTATGGTGGCATACGATGGGCGGCATCTCCAATCATGGTAAGATTAGCTAATGTAGGCCATTGCTGGTCTAGTGGAAAGTGATATTGTGGCCGTGGAACAATAGATACCTCATTGCTGGCAAATAATTCCTGCCATGTAATGTGCCATGATCCAAATTCTTTTTTGAACCATTCAAATACCTGTTTCTTATCTGCAAAATCGATACCGCTATCGCGTACCCAAAATTCTGGCACTTTGCAACCGGTGTAAAAAGAAAGCGTCCCATCCCCTTTCGAGCTTAAAATCAATGACTTTTGATCTCCCATGGCAAATATTTTGCCATCGTTAAGTATATTATACAGCTCCGGTGCGTTTTCTTTAGCATGATAAATATTCCCCTCTACAATTGAAATACCTGAATAAATAGGCTTTATACCTGTTAAGTATGAACGGACTTTAGAATTGGCTCCATCGGCAGCAATTAAGATATCTGCTTCAGCATAAGTACCATTTTTAAACAATAGTTTCCAACCATCATTATGCGGTGTCGTGGAAACAAACTGACTGTCCCATATTACTGTATCCGGCTTTAGCGATTCAAGAAGTATGTTTCGTAATGGCCCCCTGTCTATTTCGGGACGACCCTCATCATGATCTTCCTCAGAATGTCCATCCAATTTAATATTCAGATCTTTGTCTAACACAAGCAATTTGCCCGCCTCCGGGCGGTAATTAGCATAAAAGGCATCAATCAATCCTGCTCTGCGAAGTGCCTCTAAGCCCGATTCTTCATGAAGATCTAATGTGGCGCCTTGTACCCTTACAGATGAATTAAAATCTCTCTCGTATACTTTTACATCTGCACCTTTAAGTTGTAGTAGTCGTGCTAAAGTAAGGCCCCCGGGTCCGCCACCTACAATAGCTATTCTTTTATTTTGAATCAACATAATTGAAAATTTAGTTTTTACAATACAAAACTACTTCTTCGGCAATGTTGAAAATTGTATAAATCGGTCGTTTTCGTTCTTACTTAGTTCTTTAGGGGTAACACCGGCAAATTTTTTGACATTTTTTATAAAGTGCGATTGGTCTGTGAAGTTCTGCTCTGGAAATAGTTTACCCTCTTTTATCTGAGTAAAAGAAGCCCTAAACCTTAAAATGGTGCAATAAGCTTTTAATGAAATACCAAACCATTCATTAAAATACCTGTTAATTTGCCTGCTTGTCCAATGTAGTGTTTCAGCAATTTCCTGGATAGTGATTGATCCGGCGGAAGTATATACCAGCTCAAATAATCTTTGTTTACGCAAGTCGACCTCTATATTATTTAACTTATTTAATAGTTTATCGGTAAGTACATTACAAAACTGTTCGAAATCACTAAAGCTTTCTGTGGTAATTCCAAAATAATCTGATGGCAAAACATAAACTGCATCAACGAGGGTTGGAAATTTCCTATCAAACAAGTATTCAATAGCAAGCAATTTGAAGCTAACTGCAAGCATAACTGTTTCTGGCATCAGGGTGCCCTGAGAAGGTGCATCTTCCAGTCCTAATAGCGTAAGCTCGTACGGTTCCTTTAAGGAAAAGAAAAGGTCTATCCTGCCATCAGGCATAATGACGACTCTTTTTTCATGATCGGTTTTATTGGACAGCATCCAAAAGCTGTCTACAAATGTAGAAAGAGATGGATTAGGTTTTATCTCTTTATAGGTTATTCCTTCCATTAGTAATAATCGCGACGGGTATGAAGATCTTATAACTACCAATGCAAAATAGTTTATTTTTCATTAAGTTTGGTTAACGCATGTAAGGAAGCCAAAATCCCACAGAGACCTGTACCTCAACCGTATCATACTATTTAATAGTTAATAGATGTGTAAAAATGATTGAATTGACGGCTAAAATATTCGAAACACAGCTTTCACTTCTAAAATCAATTACTGAGCTCGAGAATGTTCAGCGATTTTTTAGAGATAAAGATCCTAAACATAAATTTTTGGGTGTTAGAATGGCGGCTATTTTTGATTTAGCAAAACAGTTCATTGAAATGCCTATTGATGAAATTGAAAAATTAATAGGAAGTGAGTATTATGAAGCACGAATGGGTGCGGTAAGCATAATGGATTTTCAGGCAAGGAATAAGAAAACAACCCCATTAAGGAAAAAAGAGTTATTTGATCTTTATATTAAATGTCATGACAAAATAGATAATTGGGATTTGGTTGATAGAAGTGCCCCGTATGTTGTTGGTGGTTATTTGTTTGATAAGCCAAGAGACATTTTATACAAACTTGCTAAATCTGATCATGTTTGGGAACGAAGAACGGCAATTGTAAGCACTTATTTTTTTATCAGGCAAAATGACTTATCAGACACTTTCAAGATTGCGGAGATATTGATAAACGATGAGCACGATCTTATTCAAAAGGCAGCTGGAAGCTGGATAAGGGAGGCCGGTAAAAGAGACAAATTAGTTCTAATTGAATTCTTAGACAATTTTGCACGCTCAATGCCTATAGCAATGCTTCGTTGCGCGATAGAAAAACTTGATCCCAAAGAGAACCGCTATTATTTGGAGATCAACAAGAAGAAATGACGAAAATCGTGATTACTGAGCCCTGCTGTTCTCTGTGCGCCCTGTAGATTTATTAATGTAAGTAACCTTTTTAAGTCTGCCGAAACTATAAGCAAGGGTAATCCGGTAATATTTGTTATTGTTCTTTCTTGCAAATTMAATATAAGTCTCACCAATTTCATAATAACCCGCAGGTTTATCCTTCCGAAAGATATCGTTGGCTAGTAAATTGAGTTTTAAAGCTTTATTAAAAAAATCCATTTCAACACCCAAAGCGGCTAAAACTTGGTTATGTCTATAAAAAATCCCGTCATACTTGTCTCCTGTGTACCTGCCTAATATTTGAATTTTAAACAAGTTATTGATGTTAAAATTATTGCTGGAATAAAAATGGAACTGTGGGCGGCTTGTCATCAAACCATAAGGGAAGTCGCCAGTCATATACTTATTATAAGTTAGATCAACTGTGTTCATAGATGTAAACCAGTTTAGGTTAAAGGGAATGGACAAGGAAACAAACCAGGAACTAAGTTTACTAAGGTTTAATGGTTTTAATACATAGGTATTTTCGGCTTCGCCTTGTATTGCTGCCCCGGTAATAGCATCCCTTGTATCTGAATATCCTGCTGTAAAATTGTACTTTTTAAACGATGCTCCTAACTCAAAAGAATTTGTTCTTTCGGGCTTTAAGTAAGGATTCCCCTGTATACTGGTATAAGCATCCTGATAAATACCCGAAGGATTTAAAGCCTGATACCTTGGCCTGGTTATCCGCGAAGTATAAGACATTCTAAACTGAAGCTGATCAGAGATTTTAACAGCGATAAAGGCACTCGGAAAAAAATTAAGGTAATTGTCTTTTATCTCTTCTAGTCCCTGAACATCAGTTTCCAATTTATAACTGGTCCATTCGGTTCTTACTCCTATCCCATAGTTTACCTTTAGGCTCATTTGACCATTGAAATTCAGATATGCAGCAGGAATATTTTCCTGATACTTAAAGTCTGCCGAACGTGTCTCATCCAGCACAAAATCATTTCCATTTTTAACTGTAAAGAAATCTGAATAGAATTTATTACTAGCAAAGCTGTATTTAGCTCCGAATTCAAGTCTGTTATTTAAATTAAATGCCTTAGTATAATCTGTCTGGGCGTTTGCCAATCTAATTCTATAACCTGCTTTATTATTTAAAACGTTATAGGACCCCTGCCCGTTAACTAACTTATTTTCATTTATATCATCGTCTGTTTTCGAAATATACCCCGCGTATTGGCCGCCAATAAATAAAGAAGAACCAAGGCTGTCTATATCTCTGTTGTAATTAAGATTAATGGAGTTGTTATTGATTACATTATCATTAGCTATGTCACTCCTAAAAAATCCCTTCATTAAGGTAGAAGTGATGGTATTTTCACTTTTAGTACTTCCACCTAAGTCATTATAAGATCCACTATATTCGGCCGAGAGGTAACTCTTTTCGTCGAGATCGTATTGTCCTCCAAGACTATAATTAGAGAAATTATCATATTTCCTATTCCAGTCAGTCATGAGTACAGAGCTAAAATGATCCACAAACTTTAATCTTGACCTTGTGGTATTTAATATTTCTCTGGTATTACCCAGCAATAGCCCATAGCTTCCTGTTAAGGATAGTTTGTCCTTTTTATAGTTGACATCTATATTGGTATTTGCACTTGGAGAACTAAAATCTGAAGTGGTAAATATCTGTTTAAAACTCCCTTTATATCCTTCTTCGGCATTTGTAACCGTTATCACATTAATAACTGATTTACCTTCCGCATCATATTTTGAAGAGGGATTTGCAATAATTTCAATCTTCCTGATCTGTGAAGAGGAAATAGAAGACAGCTGTTCGGTAGTTATTCGCCTTCCATTTAGGTAAATAACGGATTCTCCCTTCCCCCTAACAGACACTCCTTCTTCAGCAACGCTAACATTTGGGGATTTGGAAAGAATTTCAATTGCTGAAGTGCTTGTTGCTAAAATTGTATTGGCCACATTGACTTCAATTGTCCCGTTTGGTCTATTTCTAAATAAAGGAACTTGCCCAACCACCTCTACCCCTTTCAAAATCCTTTGGTTGATAAGCATAGGCACCTCCTTAAGATCTATAACCCGTTGAGCAGAACTGATCTGCAGAGGACCCTGATATTGCTTGTGATATTCCATGGAGGAAACCAACAGTATATAGATGCCATCTTGTATGTTTGTTAGCTGAAAAAATCCTGATGTATCTGCAAAAACACTTTTAATCATAGATGAATCTTTAGCCGAAAGTAAGGTCGCTACTGCAAACTCAACTCCTTTACGAGTATTCATGTCGACGGCGGTTCCCTTAATATTACCCAGCTGGGCATGAGTATTAATTCTGGCAAAAAAGATCAGGATAAATAGTATTATAAAAACTTTGGACATAGTGGTGTATTGGATACTTTTTTTCAAAAGTCCAAAACAATTCCCCGTTAGAAGTGCAGCAATCGGGAATCAGGAGTACGAATTTATAAATCCGTACTGTAGGCAATATTGTCTATCTGTATTTTTTGCTGATGATTAGCTGGGGTTGTGCCGGTAAGCTTTTTAAAAGTAGCAAAGAATGTGGATTTGGAATTAAACCCAACTTCGTAACCAACAGATTCTAACGTTAAGCGATTACTTGAAGCCATTATTTTGCAAGCCTCATTGATCCTAAATTCGTTAACATATGTAGTGAAATTTTTGCCCAGATTATCATTAAGGAGTTGAGATAATTGATGACTGGAAATATTAGTTTCTTTTGATAGCTCATTTAACTTAAGGTCCGGATTTTTATACAACTCTTTTTCAGTCATTATTTTTTCAAGCCGTGCAAATAAGGTATTTGCCTCCTGGTCGCTTACTTTCTTGTTAGGATACTTGCTCTGTCCCAAAATGAATAAGTCGCTTGTTTTTTTTCGGTACAGAAGCGTAAAAACGACCATGTATAAGCAAAAAGAAAATGCGAGAGAACCGTTGAGATATAGTGAAAACGAGGCTCTCCACAAAGCCAACTGGAAAAAGGCAAAGATAAGAGCTGTGCTACCAAAAACAGTAAGGAGCCATATTTCTGAGGCTTTCATTTTATAGTCTTTTGCAAACAGTTTTTTCAATATATCTTTTAATACCAAGCCTGAAGCTACCAAATAAGCAAACCACTCTGCGTAGATAATCTGTACAAAATAATTGTTCCAAAGCTATGGATAGGTTTGATAAGGATATATAATTCCCGGGATAAGGATAATGGCAAACAACACAGCAATACTCCATTTAGAAGATCTTGTTAAAGGCGCACCAGGGTTTATAGTTGATTTTAGAAAATAATAAAGAAAAGGTCCGATAAAAAAACATGCTGTAAGGCCTATCTGCAGATAAATTTTAGCAAGTGAGGGATAAAAACTTACAAAAATAGATTTACCTATCCTTAGGCTTATAGCCAGGAGCAATGCTCCAAAAAATAGATTTGACAGATGTTTTTTTTTGGTAAAAAAGAAAAAATAAACGCTCAAAATGAGCCCGTTAAATACGCCTAAAGCACCAAAAAAGAATAAGAGTCCTTTACCAACATCCATATAATCAGTATAGCTTTTACCGATGTAAAATAAGCAGAAAAAATCAATTTTCATTGGCAAGTTTTGGCACACGATTTTTGTGTATTTTTACGGCAAATATTAAGTAATATGTCTTTTACCTCCTTAGGTTTATCGACTGCTTTATTAGAAGCATTGGTAAATCAGAATTTCACAGTACCTACTCCTATTCAACAAACTGCTATACCAGCCATATTAAACAAAAAAGATGTGCTGGGTATAGCTAAAACAGGTTCTGGAAAAACTGCGGGATATGTTTTGCCAATTCTAATGAATTTGCAAGAAACAGCAGGGGTAAAAAATCGCCATGCGAATGTATTGGTTTTAGTACCAACACGTGAACTAGCCGAACAGGTAAAAGATGTTTTTAAGACTTTTAGTAAGGCCCTCACTGTGCCCATTAAAACATTGGCAGTATATGGCGGTGTTTCTATTAACCCGCAAATGATGGCTTTACAAGGTGTAAATGTGCTTGTTGCTACACCCGGCAGGTTATTGGAATTGGTAGAATCAAATGCCGTGCACCTATCTACCATTGAAACATTGGTGCTAGACGAAGCAGATAAGATGCTTAATCTAGGGTTTAAAGAGGAAGTAAACAGAATCATTTCTCTTTTACCTAAAAAGCGCCAAAATATATTGTTTTCTGCTACATTGAGTGATGATTTGCAACACATTCACCAAATCTTACTACATGATCCGGTAGTTATTAAAATTGAGGTTGAAGAAGATTCACTTGACCTTATCAACCAGATAGCGTATATAGTTACAGATGAGAAAAAGGGCCCGTTTTTACGTCATCTGATCAATCATCATGAAATGAAACAAGTGTTGGTATTTGCTTCTTCGGTTCATCAGGTTGATGCCATTGTAAACAAGCTACGTAAAAATAATATTGACGCAAAAGCTGTTCACAGTAAAAAAAGCCAGGGAGCAAGAACAGAGGCTTTATCTCATTTTAAATCTGGTAAACTTAGGGTTTTAGTAGCAACAGATTTAATGGCGAGAGGAATTGACATTAATTTCCTTCCTTTTGTGATTAATTATGAACTTCCAAGGTCACCTAAAGATTATATTCACCGTATTGGAAGAACTGGCCGTGCTGACACACCCGGAGAAGCAATTTCGATGGTTAGTCCTAATGAGCTTCCTCATTTTGAAGTAATTCAAAAAAAGATGGGTAAGAAAGTAAAAACTACTTACCCGGTATGATCTTATAAATCGCACCTTTTTCTTCTTCAATCAGGTTAACAAGCAGATAGATTTCGCCGTTACGATCCTCACCAAAGCTATAGATCTGCCAATTTCCAGGTTCCCGGGAAATAGAGAGTTTTTCCATTTTCCAGAGTTCTTTGTTAATGTCGGTTAATGACCAAATGGTTCCCATTAAATCGCCAAAAACGTATTTACCGAAAAGCTGCGGGAGTTGTTTACCGCGATAAAGAAAGCCACCGGTAACACTGATACCTTCATTACGGCCATAATCGGCTATTGGGTTGATCCAGTTTTTTGGATCAGGATCATTTGGAGATTTAACATGTGTACCTTCCCTAACCCGCCAGCCATAATTTCCACCCTTGGTAACAATATCAATTTCTTCCCAATTCTTTTGACCCACATCTCCGGCAAACAATCTTCCGTTAAGTTTGTCGAAGCTAATCCGCCACGGGTTTCTAAAACCATATGCATAAATTTCAGGTTTTGTATTCTCCATTCCTATAAATGGATTGTCTTTTGGAATGGCATAAGGAAGCGTATTTACATCAATTCTAAGTATTTTACCAAGTAAAGTATTTAAATTTTGTCCATTGCCATAAGTACCGTGCATATCATTATATGCACCGCCATCTCCTAGGCCTATATATAAGAACCCATCAGGGCCAAACTTTAGGTCTCCTCCATTGTGGTTAGATTCAGGTTCATCAATAACCAAAACTTCCCTTGATTTGGTTTTATCAGCCAGATCAGGATTTTCTGTAGAAACTTTGTATTCACGAATAATACTTTGATGGTCTATGCCCGGAGTTTTAGGAACACGCTTGCTAAAGTAAACATAGAACTTGCCATTCTCTGCGTATTGAGGATGAAAGGCCAGCCCCAACAATCCCATTTCATCACTACTTCCCATCATCAGTACCTCATCTGTGAAATCTAAAAAGGGTTTGGATAGAAGTTTACCATTTTTGATAATTCTGATCCGCCCCTTTTGTTCGCAAATAAATAAACTACCAGATTTATCATTTGGCKCCGCAAATGCTGTGGGATATGATAATTGATCGGATATGAGTTGAAGATTGACTTTTACTGGAGATAAGCCGGTTTGTGCTTTAACTCTCGTAATTACAAATAACAGCGCAAATACAATTATTAAGGAGAGGCTTTTTGATTTCATAGTGTTAATATAATGCATTTAATAATTAAAGTATAATTAAATTGGATAGGCTGGATTTTGCAGCATATCTAATTTAAAAGAGAAAGCAACATTACAGTATGTTGTGAATATGATCGTTATAATACAATCGTCATCTCGATTTCTATGACAAAACCAAATCATTTTTATAAATGGTTTGGTTTTTTATGACGGCAAAGATTCTGTGGATTATTTTGTTTCTAACAGCATTCAGGACACTCATTTTGTTTTTACCATCTTGAACCTTCTGTTTATAAT
>NZ_JBFTKO010000027.1:0-51933 GCF_056395985.1 Pedobacter sp. 05T44 | reverse complement strand
ATCTTGGTAGTAAGCGACAAATTTGCGATCAGCGCCTCGGGAATGAAGCCCAAGAGTTGTTTTACAGTGATATTATGATCTTTAAAAATAGCCATATCTTATTGATTTACAGCATTTAATATACTTAAAACCAATGAGAATTGCAAATAAATAATTGATAATCAGATAGTTGAAACAAAATTAAGCTTGCCTAAAAATAAAAAAAAGTCGGAAGAGTTAATCTTCCGACCATTCGTGGCTATTTGTCGCCTTTTTTCGTTTATGCTATTCCGATATTCTATACATTTGCGCAAACAAAATGAAAGTACAGGATTTAGATTCGTTTAAAGAAAAAGCATTGCAATGGGCCAACGCATTTGATGTTTGTTGTTGCTATGATTCGAACAGCTATCCTGATTCCTATGGAGAATTTGATTTCCTATTAGCCGTTGGCATTAAAGAATCGATTAATCTTAAATACGGCGCGGCTTTTGATTCCTTGAAAGAATTTTATGGAGTCCAGAAAAACTGGATGTTCGGACTACTTAGTTACGACCTCAAAAACGAGGTTGAACAATTAGACTCAGGGAATTCTGACAGTCTTAATTTTCCCGATTTGTTTTTCTTTGTCCCCAAATACCTTATTGCAGTGGTTAAAGGAGAAATAAAGGTTATCCTTGGAGACCAAACCCTGTTAAATCAAATTGAGGAATATACCAGTGATGACCAGGAAACCCACTCTGGAATTGAAATTCAAAGTAGGCTATCAAAAGAGCTCTATATCAAAACAGTTGAAGAGCTACAAGAACATATTATAAGAGGTGACATATATGAGGTTAATTTTTGTCAGGAATTTTTTGCTGAACACGCCCATATAGACCCTTTAAATATCTACACAAAATTAAAAAAGGTATCCCCTACTCCATTTTCAGGTTTCTTTAAAATAAAAGATCAGTACATATTATCGGCCAGTCCGGAAAGATTTCTCTGTAAAAGAGGAAATAAACTGATCTCACAGCCGATTAAAGGAACTGCCAGACGAAGCAGCAACATAAAGGAAGATGAACTTATAAAGCTCAACCTGCAAAATGATGCTAAAGAACAGGCGGAAAATGTAATGATTGTGGATCTGGTTAGAAATGATCTGACCAAAAGTGCGGTGAAGGGAACCGTAGTGGTTGAAGAGCTTTTTGGAATTTATGGCTTCGCCCAGGTTTATCAAATGATATCAACAGTTACCTGTCAGTTAGATCCCAGGATACATTTTATTGACGCCATAAAAAATGCTTTCCCTATGGGCTCGATGACGGGCGCGCCGAAAATAAAAGCCATGGAACTGATAGAAGCGTATGAATTTAGCCGCCGTGGCGCTTACTCTGGTACATTTGGATATATAACGCCTGAGGGGAACTTTGATTTTAATGTGATCATCAGAAGCATCTTGTACCAATCTTCATCAAAATATCTGTCCTTTCAGGTCGGAGGGGCAATTACATACGCATCTAATGCTACCGCTGAATATGAAGAGTGTATGCTTAAAGCATCAGCGATTATGCAAACTCTTGAAGAGCATGTATCATAATCAATGAAATCATGCTATCTCCATTTCGTCATCTCGAAAGAAGAGGGAGATCTCTTGCCTGTGTTATCCAAGAGATATCTCTCTTCTTTCGAGATGACGACCGTTTTAAGACGACCGCTTTATGCCTCCTTATTTTATTGGTTTCCCGGTTGTAGATTTATAGTATTTCTGTGCTTCGGGTATACTTCTTTGGATTTGTGCAATCCTTGTAGCGTCACTAGGGTGAGTACTTAAAAATTCAGGTGGTTTCTGACTGCCCTGAGAGGCGGCAGCCATCCTTTGCCAGAACGAAGTTGCGCTTTGAGGATTATATCCTGCCATTGCCATAAAAATAAGCCCTAATCTATCCGCTTCCAGCTCCTGATTACGCGAATAATTAAGCATCACTAAAGGCGTCCCTACTCCATATAGCGTATTAAATACAGATTGAGATTTTGCATTTTTTGATAACGCTACATTGCCCGCAACACCTAAACCTTGTGAAACCATTTGTTGCGACATACGCTCAGCTGAGTGTCCTGCAATAGCATGAGCAATCTCGTGTCCCATAACAGTAGCTAAACCAGCATCATCCTGAGTTACGGGTAATAATCCTGTATAGACTACAATTTTACCACCAGGCATACACCAGGCGTTCATCTCCTTATTTTCTACAACATTTACTTCCCATTTATAATCCTTAATTAAATCCGCATAGCCATTATTATTCATATAACTTTTTACAGATAATATAAGACTGTTTCCTACCCGTTTAACGCGTTGGGCCTGGGCATTTGTTGAAGATAATACTGCTGTTTTATTCTCAGTAAGAAACTGTGAATACGCCTGAAAGGCCATTGGCAACACCTGATCATCACTTACCAGATTTAGCCTGCTTCTGCCTGTTAAGGGAACTGTAGAGCACGAGGAAAACGCCAGGCCAATTGCTGTTACCCCGATTATTAATATCTTTTTCATTAGATTAAGGTTAGTTAATTTGTCTTTTTTTAAACAGATATACTTTAGATTCTTTGCCTTTGAGTAGTCGCTCCAAGTTCTTTTGATGTGTTACCAAAATAAGTATGCAAACACACATACCATATAAAACCTCTGACTTTACTGAAGAATGAATTATGAACACTATGCTTAATGGGAAGGTGAACCCTGCACAAATAGAACTTAGTGAAACATATTTAGTTGCCAATAATACTACTACAAATACCAGAACACAAAACATCGCTGCTGTGAAGTTAACTGCCAAAATCATTCCAAAAAGAGTTGCTACTCCCTTTCCGCCTCTAAATCCGGCAAAGATAGGGAACAAATGGCCCATAACAGCTGTAACACCAAGGGCTAGCTCATAATTAATAAATTGCGAAGAATTTTGAGGACCCGTAACAGAGAGACCTATAAAGTATGCAAGCTTTGTTGCTGTGTAACCTTTTGCAATATCTATTGTCATTACAGCAATACCGGCCTTTTTGCCAAGTACCCTAAATGTATTGGTTGCACCTGCATTGCCGCTTCCATATTCCCGAACGTCTACACCATAAAACGCCTGGCCAAGCCACACCGCTGTTGGTATAGAACCAAACAGATATGCTAAAATAACTGCTGAAATAGAATAGATGGAAATCATAACCTAAAAGGCTTTTAAACTCATGTCTAAACTCTTAACAGAATGTGTTAATGCCCCCATGGATATAAAATCTACTCCACAAGCAGCATATTCTGCAACATTTTCTTCAGTAATACCTCCCGAGGCTTCTGTAATATATTTACCATTAATTGTTTTAACAGCCTCTTTGAGATCGGCAAATGTAAAATTATCTAACATGATCCTGTTTACATTGCCATTCTTTAAAACCTCTTGTAATTCGGATAAATTTCTAACCTCGATCTCAATATCGAGTGTCTTTTTTTTATCTTTTAAATATTGATTTGCAGAATTAATAGCATTTGCAATACCCCCGGCATAATCAACATGATTGTCTTTAATTAAAATCATATCATATAGCCCTATGCGATGATTTACACCTCCACCAATCCTCACAGCCCATTTCTCGAGATACCTTAATCCGGGAGTGGTTTTCCTTGTATCTAAAAGTTTAGTTTTATAGTTACCTAAAAGCGCAACCACATGATTGGTTTTTGTTGCAATGCCACTCATACGCTGCATGCAATTCAAAACCAGGCGCTCGGCCAACAAAATTGAATGCGTACTACCCGATACTGTTAGAACAATATCTCCATATTTTACGGGAGCCCCATCTTTAATAAATACTTCTACGATTAATCTAGGGTCAATATGATTGAAGATCTGCAATGCCAATTCTACTCCGGCAACAATACCGTCTTCTTTAATTAGCAACTTCGCTTTCCCCTGAGCATTTGCCGGAATGGTTGATAAGGAGGTATGATCTCCATCGCCCAAATCTTCCGCAACAGCATTTTTTATAAATTGATCTATAGTTAGCTTATCCAAAACTTAAATTTAAACCCAAAAATAGCATTTTACAACTATTTCTCAGTCTCAATTCTTAATTCAGTAATAAAAAAAGCATTGCCGGCCTTTTTCATTGTAATGGAAACCCTAAAAGTTCCATTCTTTGTAACAAGAGAAAGGGCCCCGTATCTGTAATTGGGATTGGTATTTAACCTATGAATTACGGATGATTTTACAGGAATATATTTAGTAAAAAAACTTCTTAATATTTGTTCAGCTTGTGCTTTTGAATATACATCTTCCTCATCTATTATAATTAAGTCAACAGAAGGAGAAAAATGAGCGGCTATTTCTTTTGAATTTCCAGCTTTAAAATTTGTTGATAAGCCATCAATAATATCGCCCTGAATAGCAGCAAAAGAGGAAAAGTGAATAAAAAAAACAAATAATGAAAGTAAGGGCTTCATAATCTCTAAATAGCTAATGATCATTCTTGCACATAAACTATGCCATTAATGGCATAAAAACCACTTATAACACAAACCACTCAGTATGTGGTACTATAAAATATATTGACATGTTCTTGTAAAAACATACAAATATTGATATGAATTTTAATTAGGTTCAAAAAAAAGGCACAATAGACTTATCTTTGTTAATAAACGAAAAGTAGACAATAATGAATAATAAAAAACTAGTATTACTTATCCTTGATGGTTGGGGTTATGGAAAAAAAGACAAATCTGATGCCGCTTATGCTGCCAACACTCCATTCTTTGATTCCTTATTAAAAAAATACCCTAACTCAAAGCTTGAGGCTTCCGGAGAAGCTGTTGGTTTACCAGCAGGACAAATGGGAAACTCGGAAGTTGGCCATATGAACTTAGGTGCCGGACGAGTAGTATATCAGGAACTCGGACGAATCAATAAAGCAATAAGCGATAGAACTTTGCATCAGAATGAGGTTTTACTAGATGCTTTTAATTATGCTAAAAATAATAATAAACAAGTTCACTTTATAGGCCTTGTTTCAGATGGGGGCGTTCATGCTCATATCAACCATCTAAAGGCATTATGTGATGCAGCTGATGAACAAGGACTTAAAGATGTATTTGTACATGCTTTTTTAGATGGAAGAGATACCGACCCAAACTCAGGCCTTAAGTTTATTGAAGACCTTAATCGCCACTTAGAAACTTCTAATGCTCAAATAGCCAGCTTAATTGGCCGCTATTATGCTATGGATAGAGATTCCAGATGGGAAAGAGTTAAGTTAGCTTATGACCTCCTTACAAAAGGTGTTGGCGAGGCTACCAGTAATCCTATTTCTGCGATAGAGCAATCMTATAAGGATGGCATCACTGATGAGTTTATTAAACCTGTTGTAATTACAAAATCAGATGGTTCACCTGTCGCAACTATACAACCTGATGATGTGGTTATCTGTTTCAATTACAGAACAGATAGAGGAAGAGAGATAACTTCTGTATTAAGTCAGGCTGATTATCCTGATTTTGGAATGCATAAATTGCCACTGTATTATGTTACTATGACAACTTATGATGAAAGTTTTAATAACGTAAAAGTTATATTTACCAAGGACGATCTTTCTCAGACTCTTGGAGAGGTACTTGAAAAAAATCATAAGAACCAGATCCGAATTGCAGAAACAGAAAAATATCCTCACGTAACTTTCTTCTTCTCGGGTGGTAGAGAACAAGAGTTCGAAAATGAAAAAAGGATCCTTATCCCTTCTCCAAAAGTAGCAACCTATGATTTGCAGCCAGAAATGAGTGCTGCAGGAATTACCGAAGCTATTTGCAAAGAACTGGAGACAGGCTGGCCGGATTTTGTTTGTCTAAATTTTGCAAACCCTGACATGGTGGGCCATACTGGAGTATTTGATGCTGTTGTTAAAGCTGTTGAAACAGCTGACAGCTGTGCTGAGATTGTAGTAAATAAAGGAATTGAAAATGGATATTCGTTTATTATACTTGCAGATCACGGCAATTCAGAATATATGATAAATGGCGACGGCTCTGTTAACACTGCCCATACAACTAATCTTGTTCCCTGTATTTTAATTGATAAAGATTTCAAATCTGTTGCTGACGGCAAACTAGGAGATATTGCCCCTACTATTTTACAAATAATGGGTATTCAAAAGCCGGAAATTATGACTGGTAACAGTTTAGTATAAATGAAAAACACAATTTTATCATTTTTCATTCCTTTGTTTTTTATCAGTTGTAGCAATTCAACTGATAAAAAACAGAAAACTGACTTAACCTATTTTGATGTAAAAGGGTATTTTGAAAAAGAAGCTACAAGGCTAAACAAAGAGAATCCCTTAATAAACAAAACAGTAAGTGTGAATGGTGCTACAGAAAGTAAGCGCATTAAAATCCCTGATTGGAAAAAGGAATTAGCTCTTTTTTCGGACGCTGACATGAATAGGGCTTCATGGAAAGGTTTGTTTGAACTTAAAAAATCAAAGGATCAGGAGCTTTATTCTTCCGATAATGAGAAAGTTCCGGTTAAGGAGATCTCAGTAGTTTATAAAAACGATGAGGTGTTTGGTCTTAAAGTACTAATAAAAAATACAAATTCTCTGTACACGTCTATTGATACCTTGACCTACTATGCAGACAGTCTATACCAGGTTAAGAAAACGCAAAACATTAAATTACTATCCAAAAAATCATATACAATTACTGGATCTTTCCAATAAAAAAAGACCAATGCAAATTATGCATTGGTCTTTTTTTATTAAGCTAAGCTTCTTATTATTTTAAACTGGTTACCTGGGCTTTTACGTAATCAATTAAAGATATGATGTCTTTACGTTGTGGCTGAACAAGTAGTATCTTTTGAAAATCCGAAACCGAATTGTTGAATAAGGTAATGCAGGCTTTTTTCTCTACTGCCTTTTTTATCTTATAGGATTTATAAATTCCATAGTCCTTATAGGCCAATCCTCTGTTTTGTAACAACTGAGGATCTTCTTCCCCGTTTATCTCTATTGCTTTCGAAAAATCTTTAATAGCAGCTAGATAAAAGCTTTCTCTCATCTGATTTAGTGATTCTTTTGGATCATTTGCCACATTTAATCTGGCTTTTCCCCTATAATAATATGCGGAGTAATCTGATGGTTTTAAAGTCAGGAAACGGCTATATGTATTTATCGCATTTTCATAATCGCCACACTGGTAATAAGAATAACCTAACATTTTTAAAACGTTAGAATTATTAGGGTCTTTGGTATCCGCTTTTTCTAATTGAGCCACTGCACCTTTATAATCACCCTTTAACCAGGCCTGCATTCCCAACTTATCGTAGTTATTGTTTTGAGCAATACTACTGTTGGCCGAAATCACAAGTAATACCAGAATTGTTTGCTTGAAATAGTTCATTAATTTTTATTAAAAAATAAATATATTTAGTTTTATTCAATACCCTAACAAATTTTAAACTTTTTTTTCCCAGGTATCTCGGAGTTTACATTAGGCAACTATCATACCATTTACAAATATGATATACTAAACGTTAAATAATTAAAAATATGATGGGTATAAGGATTATTATTTTTTACCTGACTTTTTAACATAGAAAACAACTTATAGTGCTTTTGGCACAGGAGTTGAAATTATAGGTATTCAATATAATTAATAATTTCGCAAGCGACATGCTGTCAGATTGTCGTTTTTTAATTTTAAGAAGGACTATATTAATGAGTAAACAAGATCAATTTGATTTTAGCAATGCACTACCTATCATAAATGAAGATACTGAGTTTTTTCCGTTGATGTCTCAACAAGACGAAGATGAAATGAACAATGAAGAAACACCAGAGGTCCTGCCCATACTCCCACTTAGAAATACAGTCTTATTTCCAGGTGTGGTTATTCCTATTACTGTAGGAAGAGATAAATCAATAAAACTTATAAAAGAAGCTTATAAAGGAAATCGGATTATTGGAGTTGTTTCACAACGTGATGTTTCTATAGAGGATCCCACCTTTGAGCAATTAAACAGTGTAGGTACAGTTGCCCACATTATCAAAATGCTTCAAATGCCTGATGGAAATACTACGGTAATTATTCAGGGAAAGCAGCGCTTCAGATTAATCGAAGAAGTTCAGTCAGAGCCTTATATTAAAGTAACGATTAGTAAGTTTACTGAAGCTAAACATAAAAGCGACAAAGAGTTTAAAGCTTTGGTGGCTTCTATCAAAGAAATGTCGAGCCAGATTATTCAACTGTCTCCAAACATCCCTAGCGAGGCTGGAATTGCATTAAAAAATATTGAAAGCACTTCCTTCCTGATTAACTTCATATCATCGAATATGAATGCCGATGTGTCTGACAAGCAAAAAATGCTTGAAATGACTAACCTGCGTGAACGTGCCATGATGGTAATGGAACTGTTAACACTGGAGCTTCAAATGCTTGAACTTAAAAACCAGATACAGTCTAAAGTACGAACTGACCTTGATAAGCAACAAAGAGATTACTTTCTGAACCAACAATTAAAAACAATACAGGAAGAACTGGGAGGTAATTCATCTGATTTGGAGTACGAGGCTTTACAAGCCCGTGCAAAGAAGAAAAAATGGGCATTACATATAGAAAGTCATTTCAATAAAGAACTGGAAAAATTAGGCAGAATGAATCCTGCCGCTCCAGATTATTCTGTTCAGATAAACTATCTGGAATTGTTGCTAGACCTACCTTGGAATGATTTCACTAAGGATAATTTTGACCTAAAACGTGCACAGCGTATTTTAGACAAAGATCATTTTGGCCTTGAAAAGGTAAAACAAAGGATTATAGAGTATTTGGCTGTACTTAAGCTTAAACGTGATATGAAAGCTCCTATCATTTGCTTGGTTGGCCCTCCGGGAGTTGGTAAAACATCATTAGGAAAGTCAATTGCTAAAGCTTTAAACAGGAAATATGTCCGTATGGCTCTTGGAGGAATACGAGACGAGGCAGAAATTCGCGGTCACAGAAAAACCTATATTGGTGCAATGCCAGGCCGGATCATACAGTCTATCAAAAAAGCGGGTGCTGCTAATCCAGTATTTGTTTTAGATGAGATTGATAAAGTAGGCTCTGATTTTAGAGGGGACCCTTCATCTGCCCTTTTAGAAGTATTAGACCCAGAACAAAACAATGCTTTTAACGATCATTATGTTGAGGCGGATTACGATCTATCCAATGTCCTTTTCATTGCAACGGCTAACTCTTTAAGCTCTATTCAGCCGGCTTTGCTGGATCGTATGGAAATAATTGAGGTAAATGGCTATACCATTGAAGAAAAGATAGAAATTGCTAAAAAGTATTTACTTCCTAAACAAAAGGAACAACACGGCATAAAATCTAAAGATATTACCTTAAAAGGAGCTTTAATTGAAAAAGTGATTGAAGATTATACCCGTGAATCAGGAGTTCGTGGCCTTGAGAAAAAAATTGGTTCACTTGTACGAGGCGTGGCTACAAAAATTGCCATGGATGAAACTTATGAGCCTAATTTAACTTCTGAAGATGTTGAACGCATACTTGGAGCTCCAATTTACGATAAAGACCTTTACGAAGGTAACGAAGTTGCCGGTGTTGTAACCGGATTAGCATGGACCCAGGTGGGTGGCGATATCTTATTTATTGAAGCAAGCTTAAGCCCGGGAAAAGGAAAGTTAACCTTAACGGGTAATCTGGGTGAAGTAATGAAAGAATCTGCCATTATAGCATTGGCTTATTTAAGGGCTCATGCTGATTTGTTTGATATTGATCATTTACTGTTTGATCAATGGGATATTCATGTTCACGTTCCGGCAGGAGCTACTCCTAAAGATGGCCCATCAGCAGGCATAACTATGCTAACTGCCCTAACTTCTGCATTTACTCAACGTAAGGTAAAACCTAATCTGGCTATGACCGGAGAGATTACATTACGTGGTAAAGTTTTGCCGGTTGGAGGTATAAAAGAAAAAATACTCGCGGCAAAAAGAGCAAACATTAAAGATGTAATTCTTTGTAAATCAAACAAAAAAGATATTTTAGAAATCAAAGAAAGTTACATTAAGGATCTTAACTTCCATTATGTAACCGAAATGAAAGAGGTAATTGAGATTGCGTTAACTAAGGAAAAAGTCAAAAATCCTCAGAATCTTAATGTTAAACCAAATCCAATTGCTAACTAAGGCATAATATTTATTTCGAATAATGGCTATTGGCTTATATTTAGTCATTAAGTACTATATTAGACTCCGGTAATTTATACCGGAGTTTTTTTTTACAACCAACAAATGAACAGCAAATCCATTCTCTTATTTTCGATTCTATCTATATTAACATTTAGTGCTTCCGCTCAAACTTTCAAGAATGAGTTCGGTTTTAAAAGCGACAATGACTCTTATCTTGCACAAGGTTCTGACCGTTACTACACCAATGGTTTATTTATTAATTATCGCAGAGCGATGGATCAGAGCAAGCTAAAGAATGGACTAGAAAAAAAAACCTATGAAATATCTGCCGGGCAAAAAATGTATAACCCTATTTCGGGCTATGCACCAGATCCTGAAAAACAAGACAGGCCATTTGCAGGGTATTTATATGTTGGAGGTGCTTTAAGCTGGTTCCATAGTAATGAAAGTGTACTAAAAACCAGTATAGAAATAGGAACAACCGGGCCAAATTCATTAGCTGAAGACGGACAAGAGCTATTACATAATACTGTGGGCTTTTATGAGCTTGATGGCTGGCAATATCAGATCAGAAATGAGATGGCGGTAAATCTTTCAGCCCAATACACAAAGCTATTACACCGTGCATCCAACAATGCTATTGATTTTTCATTTGATGGTTATGCAAATGTGGGTACCACATTTAGTGGGGCGGGGGCAGGTATTTTATTTAGAGCAGGCGGCATTAATCAACTGTTCAATTCCGCTTATACAAATGCAGTAATTGGAAATAATGCAAAAACAAAAGCATTGGTAAAAAGAGAGATTTTCTTTTACGCCAAGCCACAATTGAATTTTGTTGCTTATGACGCAACAGTACAAGGAAGCATGTTCAACAACAATAGTCCGGTTACATTTGGTATAAAACCTATTGTTTTTGCTCAGCAGATTGGATTTAATTACAGCTCACAACGCTTCACATTTGATTTCGGAATGCTATTTAAAACAAAAGAGATAAAAAGCACAGCTAAAGCACACCAGTATGGATCAATTAGTATGTTTTACAGATTTAATTAATTAGTCGAACTGCGGGCGCCTTCTGTTTTCTTTTTTAGCTGCTGTTATTTGCTTATCTGCCAATCTTTTTCTGATAACTGATTTAGGGATTTTTGTTGGCTTCCTATTTTTTTGAATGTGAAGCGCAGATTTCAGCAATGCAATTAATTTAATAATGGTTCTTTCTTTGTTCATCAGTTGACTGCGGTCTTCTTGTGAAACAATATGCAGGTTTCCTTCCTGATCTAGCCTATGCGCTAACCTTTCATTTAAAAGTTCCTTTTCATCCTCATTTAAAAAGGGTGCTGAGTGTATATTTAAAATTAGTTCAACCTTACTTGAAACCTTATTTACATTTTGTCCGCMCTTACCTCCGCTACGTGAAGTTTTAAATAGCACAACTTTAACAATATCTTCCTTAGTGGGTATCATGCCGMAAAAGTAATTATTTCCATTGCCATCAATTTACTTTATTAGAAATTTTGATTGAAAATCATTCCTCAAATTATTAACTTTGCCTTATATGAGAAAAAACCTGGTTATAGCTATTGACGGCTATTCTTCTTGCGGAAAAAGTACTCTTGCAAAGGCTTTAGCCAAAAAACTAGGTTTCATTTATATAGACAGTGGGTCCATGTACCGTGCTGTTACCCTATTCTTTATTCGCAATAAAGTCGACATTAGCGATCCTGAGGCAGTAAAAGATGCACTTCAGCATATCGAATTAAACTTCCACTCAAGGGATTACGAATCTCACATTACGCTGAACGGTGAGGAAGTTTCTGAAGAGATCAGACAAATGCCAGTTTCTGAAAACGTTAGCGAAGTCTCTGCGAACAAAATTGTGCGTAAAGAAATGGTAAAACAGCAACAACGCATGGGTAAGTCAAAAAATATTGTAATGGATGGCCGCGATATAGGCACAACAGTATTTGCCGATGCTCAGGTAAAGTTTTTTATGACTGCGGACCCCAAAATCAGGGCCGAACGTCGCTTTAAAGAATTACAAAGTAAGGGCGATACAATTACTTCTCTGGAAGACGTTTTTGAAAATCTGGCTCATAGAGATTACGCAGATACTACACGTGCAGAAAGCCCGCTAACCCGGGCCGAGGATGCTATAATTCTCGACAATACAGAATTAACACAAGAAGAACAGCTCGATTTTGCCCTAGAGCAGGTTCATCAGCATTTACCCGTCTGATTTTCGGGTCACCAACCCAATTATCATTTCATTAGTTTTCTGCAAAGCTTTAGTTACAAAAGTTGAAATAGCTTAAACATTACATTTTGATGTTTTATCTATTTTAAACTATGAATAATTTCGCAACCCGATAGTAAATATCTTTAAAACCTGCTACAAGAATGAAAACAAAGTTCCAATCTATTTATTTTTTATTACCAGTTTTATTAATCATTAGTTCTTGTGGAAGTAATGATAAGAAAAAGGATGCCGGAGCGGCAAATCAGGTACAGGCCTACCCTGTTGTTGCATTAACCGCTCAATCTACATCCTTGGAAACAGACTACCCTGCAACAATTGAAGGTATTCAAAATGTAGACATCAGACCAAAGGTCGATGGCTTTATTGAGAAAATTTACGTAGATGAAGGTGCTGTAGTAAAGAAAGGTCAGCGACTTTTTAGCATTAATGCGCCACAATATGAACAACTGGTTAGAACTGCAACCGCAGCAATCAGTAGTGCCGAAGCTGATGTAAATGCAGCACAGCTACAAGTAAACAAAACAAAGCCCTTAGTTGAGAAAGATATTATTAGTAAGTATGATCTAGATGCTGCTCAACTTACACTTCAAAGTAGAAAAGCTGCATTAGCTCAAACGAGAGCTGAACTAGTAAATGCAAAGGTAAACCTTGGTTACACTACAATTACCAGTCCCGTTGACGGTGTAATTGGTAGTATACCTTTTAAAACCGGTAGCCTTGTAAGTGGCAGCAGTGCAGAACCGCTAACCACTGTATCAAATATTTCAAAAGTTTATGCTTATTTCTCTTTAAATGAGAAACAACTTCTTGACTTTTCGAGGAATTATAAAGGCGCAACACTTGAGGCACAAATGAAAAACATTCCTGCAGTATCGTTGATATTAGCTGATGGAAGTGCCTATGCTGAGAATGGAAAAATTGAGTCTATAAATGGCTTAATAAATACCAACACTGGTTCAGCAAGCTTGAGAGCCACATTCTCAAACCCTTCTAAACTCTTAAGAAGCGGTGCCAGCGCATCGGTACGTATACCTCAGCATCTGGAAAATGCCATTCTTATTCCTCAAAAATCAACTACTGATTTACAAGGAAAAAAGTTTGTATTTGTTGTTGATGACAAGGGGATCATTAAAAATACGGAGATCGAAATTATGGAAAATGCAAAAGGCAATTTCTATGTAGTTACCAAAGGCCTTAAAGCCGGAGATAAGATTGTACTTGAAGGTTTTCAATTTTTAAAGGACGGTGCAGAGATTAAACCGGAAGAGAAAAGTGCAGATTCAGTATTCGCTGATCTTAAAAAATAAATAACAGTTTATCCAATCCGGCAATAACCGGTTGAAATAGAATATATGTTTAAGAAATTTATAGAGAGACCTGTTTTATCAACAGTTATATCCATTATAATTGTAATATTGGGGGTATTAGGTTTAATTACTTTACCTGTATCTCAATATCCAGAAATTGCCCCACCAACAGTTCAGGTATCTGCATCCTATCAGGGTGCGAATGCTGATGTTGTGATGAACAGTGTTGTTGTTCCGCTTGAGGAACAGATTAACGGTGTTGAGGATATGACCTATATGACCTCAACAGCCAGTAATGATGGTACAGCAACAATTACAGTAAACTTTAAACTGGGTACAAATCCGGATCTGGCAGCTGTAAATGTTCAGAACCGTGTATCAAGAGCTACCAGTTTATTACCTGCTGAGGTTACACGTTCAGGCGTAATAACTGCAAAAAAACAAGCAAGTAACGTTTTGATTTTCGGTATTTATAGTGATAATCCATCCTATGACCAGACATTTCTTCAAAACTACGCCAACATTAACTTAATACCCCAAATTAAGCGTATCAATGGTGTTGGTGATGCGAATGCTTTTGGTTTAATGGATTATACCATGCGAATCTGGCTTAAGCCAGAAGTTATGGCAACCTATGGCTTAGTGCCGAATGATATTAATGTAGTGCTTGCTGAACAAAATGTTGAAGCAGCACCGGGCCAATTTGGAGAACAAGGCAATCAGGCATTTCAATATACATTAAAATATTCAGGGCGCTTAAAAAGTGAGAGCGAGTTTAGTAATATCATTATCAGGACTGCGGCAAATGGACAAGTATTACGTCTTAAGGATATTGCAAGAATTGAATTAGGAGCTCAAAGTTATGCCAGTTCAGTAAGGTTTGATGGGAAGCCTGCACTTGGTATTGCTATAAACCAAACCGCAGGATCGAATGCAAAAGATGTTATTGAAGGTGCAATAAAGGTTTTGGACGATGCATCGGTTAACTTTCCAAAAGGCGTTCATTATGCACCACTTGTAAATGTTAATGATTTTCTAGATGCATCAATTGAAAAAGTAATACATACACTTGTTGAAGCATTTATACTCGTGTTTTTAGTTGTATTTATATTTCTTCAGGATTTCCGATCGACTCTAATTCCCGCAATTAGTGTTCCGGTGGCTATTATTGGTACATTCTTTTTCTTAAATCTTTTTGGCTTTACAATAAATCTATTAACACTCTTTGCTCTGGTTCTTGCCATTGGTATTGTTGTGGATGATGCCATTGTAGTAGTTGAAGCGGTCCATGCTAAACTCGATCATGGTTATAAATCGGCCAAAAAGGCTACTATTGATGCCATGGAGGATATCACGGGAGCAATCATATCCATCACATTGGTTATGGCTGCTGTTTTTATTCCGGTAAGTTTTATCCAGGGGTCTTCGGGGGTATTCTACAAACAATTTGGTTTAACCCTTGCCATTGCAATTATATTATCAGCAATTAATGCATTAACATTGAGCCCTGCTTTGTGTGCGCTGTTTTTAAAACCGCACGAAGAAGATCATGAGAAGAAGAAAAGTTTCCTTCAAAAATTCTATGTAGGTTTTAATACATCATTCGACATGATGACTAACAGATACAAAAGATCTGTTAAATTTCTTGCCAGAAGGAAATGGATTGCTGGTTTAGGCATCGCTATATTCACAGTAGTTTTAATTTGGACAATGAACACTACCCCTAAAGGATTTGTTCCGAATGAGGATTTAGGTACCATTATGTCTGATATTTCATTACCAGCTTCTACTTCACAGGAACGCACAAACGAGGTTATTGCACAAATTGACAGTATAGTTCACGCAGTTCCAGAGGTTAAAAACTCCATTAGAGTAGTGGGTAGAAGTATGATTAGTGGATCCGGAAGTTCTTATGGCATGGTAATTTCAAGACTTAAACCCTGGAATGAAAGAACTCGTGACGTAAAGCAGATTATTGGTGAATTATTTGCTAAAACAGCAAGTATCAAAGGCGCAAAAATCATTTTCTTTGCACCGCCAACAATTCAAGGTTTTGGTACCAGTGGAGGTTTTGAGTTTCAGTTACAAGATAAAACTGGTGGTGATATTAATAAGTTCAATACCATAGGAAACGATTTCCTTGCTGCCCTTAGCAAACGACCTGAAATTCAATATGCATCTACTTCCTTTAACCCTAATTTCCCTCAATATCAAATTGATGTTAATGTAGCCACGGTAAAACAGGCTGGACTAACTGTTACCGATGTTTTAAGTGTTCTACAGGGATACTATGGTGGTGTTTATGCATCCAACTTCAACAAATACGGAAAACAATACCGTGTTATGTTCCAGGCTGATGCGCAATACAGGGCAAATCAGGCTAGCTTAAATAACATATATGTAAGAAATGCAAGCGGCAAAATGGCACCCGTTAGTGAATTCATAACCTTAACTAAGGTTTATGGTCCTCAGGCAATTTCCCGCTTTAACTTATTTACATCTATTGCTGTAACCGGAAACCCAAACAATGGATATAGTTCTGGTGATGCATTAAAAGCCGTACAAGAAGAAGCGGCAATACACCTACCGGTGGGTTATGGCTACGAATTTTCAGGATTATCTCGTGAAGAGATGTCAAGTGGTAGTCAAACCATTTTTATATTCCTTCTATGTGTTGTGTTCGTTTACTTTTTACTTTGTGCGCAATACGAGAGTTACATCCTACCTCTTGCTGTTCTAATTTCGCTTCCTATAGGTTTAGCTGGTGTATTTATCTTTGATAAGATTTTCGGAATCGATAATAACATTTACACGCAAATCACCTTGATCATGCTTGTGGGCCTCTTGGCTAAAAATGCAATTTTGATTGTCGAATTTGCTGTAGACAGAAGAAGAAAAGGCATGAGCATAGTAAATTCGGCTATTAATGGTGCAACTGCACGTTTACGTCCTATTTTAATGACATCATTTGCCTTTATTCTTGGGCTATTACCTTTAATGCTTTCAACAGGAGTTGGAGCTGCAGGTAATAAATCTATTGGTACCGGTGCCGTTGGAGGAATGCTTATAGGGACAATATTTGGAATATTTGTTATTCCTGCACTATTTATCATTTTTCAAACCTTGCAAGAAAAAGTAAGTAACAAATCTCCTTTTGAAGAGGGTATTGTTAAAGAACAAGCGGAAATTGAATTCCCGGCAGTAGATACCCGTGAACATTAAATTTAATCACATGAACTTTAGATATAAATCTTATATAATCATCGGTTTTGCCACACTCTGTTTAACCGCCTGTGTAACTAAAAAATACGAACGCCCGGCCGTAAACAGCAATGATCTATACCGCGACAAAACCGGAACCGATACTGCGACCATTGCCAATTTGCCCTGGAAAACTTTATTCGCTGATGGCACTTTACAAACTTTAATTCAACAGGGATTAAATGAAAACCTTGATTTAAAGCAGGCTGTTGAACGTATTAAAATTGCTGAAGCTACATTAAGACAAAGTAAAGCTGCTTTTTTACCGAGTCTAAGTGGCGATTTATCTGTTACCGATGCTAAACAATCCAGAGCGGCATTAAACTTCCCTCCAGGAATAAATATCAATACAGAAACGCAAACCTATAAAGCACAATTGAGTACAAGCTGGGAAGCTGATATCTGGGGTAAACTGAGTAGTGCTAAAAGATCAGCATATGCTTCTTTACTCCAAACAGATGCGGCAAAAAGGGCAGTGCAAACACAGCTAATTGCTAATATTGCAAACACTTATTACAACTTACTTGCACTGGATAAACAATTAGCTATTACAGAGCAAACTGTAAAAATTAGAGAAACTGATGTAGAAACTATGAAATCTTTAAAAGAAGGTGCAATAGTTAATGGAGCAGCAGTTGTACAAAGTGAAGCAAATTTATATGCGGCGCAGGTTACCATTCCAGATCTTAAAAAGAGTATCAAAGAGACAGAAAATGCACTTAGCATACTTTTAGGAAAAGGACCTGGAACTATTGACCGTACTACTTTAGATGAGCAACAGCCATATAATGCTTTGGAGACAGGTGTATCTTCACAGTTATTACAAAATAGACCAGATGTCCAGGCGGCTGAATTTGCTTTTAGAGCAGCATTTGAAAATACGAATACAGCAAAAACATACTTCTACCCTGCTTTAACATTAACTGCTAATGGTGGATTATCAAGCCTTGACCTGAAAAATTTCTTTGACCAGTCTATATTTTATAACCTAATTGGGGGCATTACACAACCTATCTTCAATAAAGGACAAAATAAAGCAAGATTGAAAACTGCTCAGGCACAGCAACAGCAAGCATTTTATGGCTTTCAACAAACGCTTTTAACTAGCGGACAGGAGGTTTCAAATGCGTTATTTGCTTACCAAACGGCATCTGAAAAAGAAACAACCAGGGCAAAGCAAATTGCATCTCTTACCAAAGCTGTAGATTACACAAAAGAGTTGCTTCGTTATAGCTCGGCAACCAACTACACAGACGTTTTAACCTCTGAGCAGAGCTTGTTAGCTGCGCAATTGAATGGTATAAATGATCGTCTTCAGAAACTTCAATCAATTGTTAATTTATACAGAGCCCTTGGAGGCGGTTGGAAATAGAAATCTAATTGATTAATATTACAGAAACCTTCATGAGTTTATTATTTTAGAATAATAAACTCATGAAGGTTTTTAGCATATTAGAAATGAAAATACTTATTGTTGAAGATGAAAAAACATTAGCACTGGAAATGGCCGAATTCCTTGGCAAAGAAGGATACACCATTGAACATGCCTGGAAAAAGTCATCAGCTGAAGAAAAGATCTTTGTAAATTCTTACGACTTCATTTTACTTGACCTGGGGTTGCCAGGTGGCGATGGCTTCGAGTTGCTACATCAGTTAAAACAAATCGGTGGTCGTGATGATGCCGTGATTATACTTACCGCACGTGGCGATGTTGATGATCGGATTAAGGGCTTAGAGGCTGGAGCCGATGACTATCTGGCAAAACCTTTCTCTTTAACAGAACTATTGGCTAGAATGCATGCCATTATAAGGCGTAAGCACAAACTCGAAATGAATGAGATAAATGTTCACAAATTTACCCTGGACATTAAAAACCATGAAGTTTGTTTTAATGGAGAAAAGGTTAATTTGACAAATAAGGAATTTGAAATTTTCAATTACCTGGTGTTAAATAAAAACAGAGTAATTTCAAGAGTAAATCTTACAGAACATGTTTGGGGTGATATTCTGGAAATTAATTCAGATTCAAACTTTGTTGATGTACATGTTAAAAATCTACGTAAAAAACTATCGGCTCATTCATCCATTAACTGGTTTGAAACAGTTAGAAGTATCGGATACAGAATCAACTTCTAATGCGTAATTTCATATAGTTAATCCAATTATGAAACTACAATTTAAGCTTGCCTTATATAACACGCTAACCAAGATCGCTATTATTACCTTTCTGGGGATATTAATACTGGTATCTATTAWTCATATCTCGGTAAAACACCTTCAGCAGCGTTTGATTCAGAAGAAAGCTAAATTTGTATCAAACCTCTCAACTGGAGAGATCAATGACTTACTCACACAACAAAAAACCTTTACCGATTACAACCTACTTAAGGAAGAATACATCATTCTAAAAGAAATTAAACAAGACAACAAACCCCTTAAAAATCACTTTAGCCAAGAAATACGCAGTATAGAAGATAGTGAAGAGGAGTATCAGATCCTTACTACAGACCTGGTTTTTGAAGGGACAAGATATGAACTCGAATTGGGCGAGACCATGGCAACGGTATACCAATTAGAACATACCATTTCAGTTTTTACATTTTTTATACTTCTTGCTGCAGTTATCTTAACATTAATAACTGACCTGGCTTTCACCCAATTTTTACTAGCTCCTTTTTATCGGATTATAGATCAGAAGCTAAACCGGGTAAATGACCCAATCAACTTCAATTATGAACCAATAAAAACCACAACAGAAGATTTCAAAATACTAGATAATAGTATCAGCATATTAATGAATAAAATTGCAACCTTATTTTTAACAGAAAAGGAATTTATTGCCAATGTTTCTCATGAATTACTTACGCCGATTTCAGTTTTAAATACCCGACTAGAAAATTTACTGAACGATGAAAAGCTATCTCCAGAGGGTGAAAACAAATTATTTGCCTGCCTTAAAACCCTAAGTCGTCTGAAATCAATTATAAACAGCTTGTTGTTAATTTCTAAAGTTGAAAACAATCAGTTTAACAAGCCGGATCTTATTTCTATAAGAGATACAGTAGCCGAAGTATATGAGGAATTAGAACATAGGCTTTTGATGATGAGTTTAACACTAAACATCAATCTTCCTGAAGATTATACTTTTACCGGAAATCGTTCACTGCTCCACACTTTAATAAGTAATTTGGTTAGCAATGCCATTAAATACAATGTTCCATCGGGTGTGATAAACATATATGGCAATAAAGAAAGTGATGGTTTCCATCTTTACATTGCCGACACTGGTCAGGGAATGAACCTTGATGAAGTGAAAGATGCCTTTGTTCGTTTCGAAAAATTCGAATCAAAAAAGGAGGACAGCTATGGTCTGGGTCTGGCTATTGCAAAAAGTATAGCGGCATTTCATCAGATTATAATAGATATCAAATCTGAAAAAGATAAAGGCACTACGGTCGAACTTATCTTCCATTTTTAGCCTTTATCTATCTTCATTAAATCTTCATGTTTGCTTTGCAACTTTGATCTAACAATTAACACAAAATAATTTTAGATATGAAAAGAACAATCTTAGCGTTAGCATTAGTTGCAACAACTTTTGGCGCATTTGCACAAACTCCTGCTGCTCAAAAACCAGCTACTCAAACAACTGCTGCTGCTCAAAAACCTGTAGCCCACAAAACTAAATCACATAAAAAAGCCGCTGTTAAAAAAACCTCTACAGCTGTTGCCCCAAAAGCAGCTGAAAATAAAAAATAAGGCAATTAATTAGGTTCAATAGTTTTGTCTAGCCGTCTGTTTATTAACAGGCGGTTTTTTATTTAAAAGCGATAAGAAGKGTTGTTTCTTAAATAAATACGTATAAACATTAAAACTTCATCTTTTAGCTGTCGGACCCTCTCTTTACAACGGTTTAAAAAAATTGATATGTCTTCAAGAGTATGAACAGTTTGGCCTATTCCAAAAAACATTTTTAGTATCATGTGTTGTCTGGAAGGTAATATCTTAAGTAATCGCTCTATATCATATTGAAAAGATTCGTGGATCAGCGAGGCATCTGTAGCGGGTGAATTCTCATCTGCAATAGTATCCATTAAAGTATAACCTGTTTCATCATTTATTACCATATCAAGAGAATGGGTCTTTTGTGAATCCAATATACAATCCGTTATTTTGTCTTCAGAAATACCAAGTTCTTCACTAAGCTCCTCATAAGTAGGCAACCTTTCATTTTTTTGCTCAAAGTAATTATTTGCATTATTAATCTTCAGTAAGTTTAAAATTTTGTTACCAGGCAACCTTACTATACGATTACTTTCTTGTAAATATGTCCAGATACTCTGACGAATCCACCAAACGGCATAAGAAATGAGCCTAAATCCACGGGTCTCATCAAATTTCTCTGTAGCATATATAAGTCCAATATTGCCGGCACTAATCAAATCGACCAAAGGAAGCCCTTTGCCCTGAAAGGCTTTTGCAATAGAAACCACAAAACGGAGATTGGCCTCGACCACCTTATCCCTTGCTCCTGGCACATTTTCTCTCACTTTTTTTATAAGACTTACCTCTTCATCTGGAGTTAATAAGGGGATTTTGTTTATCTCATTTAAGTACCATGATAATTCTCTAGAATCCCTGTTTAAGATTGATTGAGTGATCTTTAATCTTCTCATACTGCATTTATATTTGTTTAAGTTTAAAATTTCTAAATAGATCTTTGTTTGTAAAATCGTTCATACAATGCACCAAAACTTCAACACCCGAAATATCCATCGCATTGTAAAGAGAAGCCCTAAAACCACCCAAAGAACCAAAACGTCCAATTCCAACTACTCCCCTGCTTTCAGCAAAATTCAGTTTCCCGTTCCCTGTTGTACATTTTGAACGTTATGTTCATTCTTGATCTGTCAGCCTTGTCTGCCAATCCATAAAAACAATTGCTACGGTCAATTGCATCATAAAGCAGATTTGCTTTTGCTATATTCTTTTGTTCTGCTTGTTTAACACCTCCCATTTCCTTTAACCAGCGTAAATTCAGCATTGCCACATAAATAGAAAATACAGGAGGCGTATTAAACATGGAATTATGACTATCATATATGCGATAATCTGACATGGAAGGAATTAGGTTTTGAATTGCTTGTAGCAAAGCTTTTTTAACAATTACCAATGTTAAACCAGCCGGTCCCATGTTGGGCGCCTGCATAGATCAAGTCAAAATCTGCTACATTAATTTCTCTGCTGAAAATATCGGAAGACATATCACATACCATTGGTACCTCCGTTTCAGGGAAAGCAAAAATCTCGGTGCCTTCTATTGAATTATTTGATGTACAATAGAAATACGCTGAGCCAGCAGGAATATGGTAATCATAAGGTATATAAGTCATAGTCACTACCTTTTGAGCTTGCTGCTATATGAACAGGCCCGAACAAACTGGCCTCCTTAATGGCTTTTAGAGAAAAGTATCCTGTGTCTAGATAAACAGCCCTTTTGTGAGGTTGCATCAGGCACATGGGTACCATAGAAAACTGTGTGCTTGCACCACCTTGTAAAAACAGAACACTATAGTCATCAGGCACTTCTAAAAGCTCCCTTACAAGACTTTGGCATTCATTTATTACATTTTCAAATTCTGATGAGCGGTGAGAAATCTCAAGGATACTTAACCCTGTTCTATTATAATTTTTAACAGCACCCGAAGCACTATTTAAAACAATATCCGGAAGAATACATGGGCCTGCTCCAAAATTATATTTTTTATTAGCCTTTGCGGTTTAGGTTGATACCCGCAAAAGTCGGAAGGATCTTTTTAAAAAATAAAGCCCATAAAGTTCAGTAAACTATCCTGTATCGGAAAGATTTACCAAATCTTATTTAGTTCCAAAATCATTCTAATAAATTTAACCAAATATAATTTTTGGATAAACGCTGAAGCTATTGTTATTATTTGACTGTAGTTGAGTCCCTGATGTTTAAGACTGTAGGTAATATTACCTCATAAGATTCATGATCTCCTTTTTGATTATCCAGTCTATTCAATAATATTTTCATGATATTTTCGGCGATTTTTTCAAGTGGCTGGGCTACTGCTGTAATTGGAGGAGCAGAGAATTCAAGTAGTTCAAAATCGTCAAAAGAAAGCAAAGCTATATCTTTAGGAATTTTTAAACCCAATTTCTGTATTGCTCTTAGGCTTGCCATAGTGATATAATTAGTAGCACATATAACTGCATCTAACTTTTTTTCTTCTTTCAAATAATCAGCGACCTCTTGAATTAATTCATTCGAAGGCGCATAAGTAAGTTTTTTAACATATGAGTTTAGCCCTTCTGCTTTAACCGCATCTTCATAACCACTCAAACGATCGAGCATCTGTTGCTCAATTGTATCAATAGTAATAAATCCAATGTTCTTATACCCTCCATCTTTTAGGTGTTTAACAGCGCTACATGTGCCTTGATGATTATTAATAATTACATAATCAGTTTTTATATCAGGGAAATACCTGTCAAACAAAACAACTGGTTTCCTACTCTTCGTCAGCAACTTTACTTCATCTTCCAAACCATGAGGAAGAGCTATGATATAGCCATCAACATGTCGGTCCTGAAAAATCTGTAGCAATTCCTGTGCTTTCGTTTTATTATTTTTTGTGCTGCTATAAATTATTTTATAGCCCTTTTGTGAAGCCTTTTCATCTATAAGTCGTGCAATACTGGAAAAAAAAGGCTCTGAAATATCATCAACCAAAAACCCGATAATATTGGTTTTTCCAGTACGAAAACTTTTTGCCAAAGCATCTGGCTTATAACCCAGCTCTTCAACGAGTTCTAAAACCTTCTTAGTCAATGGTTCACTAATTCTTTTTTCTTTAGCTTTACCATTTACTACAAAAGAAACCGTACTGATTGAGATACCCAATAATTTGGCGATATCCTTAATTGAAACTTTTTTTTCCATTAATTTAATTCCCGATTAATATTGCAATATAGTAAATCAGGAATTATTTCCTATTCTTCCATCTAACTAGCTTGCAGTATAGGTTCTTTAACCCCTTCGGGATTATCAAAGGTAGGCTCCTTCCAAAACATTTCATTTTTTCTCCTAAACCAACGTTTTAAAGATATTTTTTAAAACCACAAAACCAATCAGATTAGATTAATTCTAAATAAATTTTGATTATAAAATATTAGACACTTACTTTGCAGCAAATTAGAATTAATCCAAATAAGCAAACAAAAGAATAAATGAATAATTTTAGAGTATTTAATGTACTTATAACGCTGTTGTTTCTCTCAGTTAATGCTATGGCCCAACAAACCGGCAGCATTACCGGAAAGATCACCACATCAGATGGGCACAATGCTGCATTTGTATCTGTTAAGTTAATTGGGACACCGTTTGGGGCAACTACGAATGAAAAGGGTGATTATGAAATCAACAAAGTGAATCCTGGAAGATATACCATAAGAGTTTCAGCGGTTGGTTTAAGTCCTCAAGAAAAAACCGCAGACGTTACAGAATCAACAAGTACTAAAGTTGATTTTGTATTGAGAGAAGACCTTAGCACACTGGAAGAGGTAAACATATCTACAAATGCCAAAAGATACAAAGTAGATCAACCCTCATCATCTTTAAGATTAAACCAACCATTGTTAGAAATACCGCAAAACATTCAGATTGTTAGCTCATTAGCCCTGGCTGATCAGCAAGTAATTAGCATGAGTGATGGAGTACTCAGGAACGTCAGTGGAGCTGCAAGGCTAGAGCATTGGGGCGACATGTATACCAATATCACAATGCGTGGTTCACAAATTCAAGCGATGCGAAATGGATTTAACTTTGTTGCATCATACTGGGGACCGCTTACAGAGGATATGAGTATGGTAGATCATATTGAATTCGTGAAAGGACCAGCAGGTTTTATGATAGGTAATGGAGATCCAAGTGGAATGTATAACGTTGTTACCAAAAAACCAACGGGCAACAACCGTGGAGAAGTTTCTTTTACCGCAGGCAGCTTTGACCTATATAGAACCAGTATAGATTTTGACAGGAAATTAACCGATGATGGAAAGTTGTTGTTCCGATTGAATGCCGCGGCTCAAACAAAGGACTCATTCAGACCGTTTGAGAAAAATGACCGCTACACCTTTGCGCCTTCATTAAGCTACCAGTTATCCAATAAAACTAAATTAACTGCAGAATATGCATGGCAAAATGCAAAAATGACGGAAGTAGGTTCGTTTTACATCTTCTCTCCTGAAGGTTACGCCACCCTGCCCCGTGATTTTACACTTACCCAACCGGGAGTGCCTCCAACCAGAATTAACGATCATAGTGCTTTTATTAATTTACAACACAACTTTAGTAACAACTGGAAAGCAACGGCACAGGTAGCCTATTCCAAATACCTGCAAAATGGATATAGTTCATGGCCATCTGCAGTATACGCCAACAGCACCCTAATTAGAAATGTTGGTATTTGGGATGCTGAAAGCACCATGAAATTAGCCCAATTCTTTATCAACGGAAAGGTAAAAACAGGTGGTATTAATCATAATATTTTAGCCGGCTTTGATGGAGGAAAAAAAAGCTATATGGCAGATTGGGGTCAATCCCATGATTTGGATCTCCCATCTTCACCTTTTGATTTAAAAAATCCTAACTATGGTTTTCCATCTAATGGCTATCCTGAATTTGACAGAGTAACTAGTTTGAAAGACCGGGCAATTGCCGCAGGTGGGTTAATGGACCAAAAATACCTAAGCGGTTATCTACAAGACGAACTTGGTTTTCTGGATAACAGAATTCGTTTAACACTTGCCGGAAGGTATACCTATGTAAGCCAGTCGGCATGGGGAGGAAGTCCCGACAAAGCAAAACATTTCACACCGCGTGTGGGATTAAGCGTCTCGGTAGACAAAAATACTTCTATATATGCTGTATACGATGAAGCATTTATACCMCAAACTGGATTTTTACGTAATGGGGGAAGTATTGATCCAATTACCGGAACCAATTACGAAGTTGGTATTAAAAAGGATTGGTTTGATGAAAAATGGAATACTACTTTATCTGTATACCGAATTCTTAAACAGAACGAACTTGCTTCAGACCCCTCCAATGGAGCTGGCGATAACTTTAGCATAGTTGTTGGCGAAAAAAGAGCACAGGGTATAGAATTCGACTTAAAAGGCGAGATCTTTACTGGCTTGAAATTGATAGCCAATTATGCATATACAGATGGCAAGGTAACCAAAGTAGCAGATGGTGTAACTGATATGGCTGTTGGCGATGTAGTTCCCGGCTTTTCAAAACATACCTCTAATGCCTGGTTAAGTTATACTTTACAAAGGGGAGCTCTTAAAGGCACAGGTATTTCATCAGGCTTTACCTATCTGGCAGGCAGAGCTATGGGTACGTATAGCGGAGATAATTCAGAACAGAATCTACCTGATTATTTTAAGCTGGACGCCGGACTTTTCTGGGAAAACAAAAATCTAAGAATCACTGGAAACGTATTTAATATCCTGGATAAATATTTATATTCAGGAGCATATTACACCAATTATTGGAACGCACCAACTTATGAACAAGCAGTTTATTCATGGCAGGCAGAATCTCCAAGAAATTATAGATTAAGTATAGCCTATAAATTTTAATGATTAATAACAAAAAATACCGGTTTAAATACTGGATTGGACGAATACACTTATGGCTCGGATTAACATCCGGGCTATTTGTATGTTTTCTAGGTATCACAGGCTGTATACTGGCATTTCAGCGGGAAATAGAGGATACAGTACAATCTTACAGATATGCCGAGATAAGAAATGAGCCTCTGCTACCTCCTTCCAAAATAAAGAAAATTGCAGACCGTGCACTGCCTGGTAAAGAAGCCCATAGTATAGGATATCAAAACGGAAGAGCCTCAATAGTATCTTACTTTAAAGAAGGTGAAGATTATTACTGGACTGTATATGTAAACCCATATTCAGGTGAAGTTTTGAAAGTGAAAGATATGGCCTGGGACTTTTTCAGGATCATGATAATGGGCCACTATTATCTCTGGCTACCTCCAAATATCGGTCAGCCTATTCTCGCTACTGCCACCTTGTTATTTACTTTCTTATTATTTTCAGGATTGATACTTTGGTGGCCTAAAAATAAAGCTGCAAGCAAAAAACGCTTTACTGTAAAATGGAATGCAAAATGGCGAAGGGTAAACTATGACCTCCACAATGTATTTGGCTTTTACATGACATGGGTGCTGATTTTTATAGCATTTTCTGGGTTGGTAATGGGTTTTCAATGGTTTGCTAAATCTGTCTACTGGGTATCTTCAGCTGGTAAGAAGATGATTCCTTTTGAAGAAAGTATCTCAAAAAGCGCTCTTGATGCTAAATTAGTTGCGTCAGCTGTGGGTAAAGCACCCGCAGAGGATATTCTTTGGGCAAAGGCAAGAACCGAAAGACCCGGWTTTGAAGGCAGTATGGATGTGCATCCCCCTCATGCTAAAAACTCAGCAGTAGAAATATCGATTAATCCTGATCCCGACACTTATTGGAAGTCGGACTACCTGTTTTACGACCGTTACACACTGCAAGAAATAGAGGTAAACCATATGTATGGTAAACTTGAGAATGCGACAGCAGCTGATAAGATCGCCCGTATGAACTACGACATTCATGTAGGAGCAGTATTGGGGCTTCCGGGAAAAATAATGGCCTTCGCAGCCAGTTTGATTGCTGCCAGCCTACCCATCACCGGCTTCCTGATTTGGCGCGGACGGAAAAAGAAAAGCAAGCAATCTCTCACTTAATTCACACATTGTGCAAACTTCCTTCACAAAAAAGCACCTACTAGTGAGTTTGGTGTGAAGGAAGTCTGAGCATTGTGTGAAGAAATCATTGGCTTGAGCATTTTTTTCCTAATTTGCATTTCCAAATGCAAAACCTATGATACAAGTTGCACTATTATTAACTAAAAAATATCGTCTCCTTAGTATTGCTGCGATTTTAGACGTATTTGATACTGTAAACAGCTATTATAAATCGAATGGTAAGGATGCTATTTTTAATTTGAATCTATTTTACATTGGAGATTACACCAATGAGGTAGCCATCTTTGAAAAATATATTCCCAAGCTTTTAACTTCCTCTGATAGACAAGACATTGTGTTAATACCTGCATTTGACACCGGAGAAATAGGCTTATCATTAAATGAAAATGTTGAGTTTTTACCCTGGCTACAACAACAATATAAAAAAGGTGCAGAGATCGCCAGTTTCTGCACTGGAGCATTCTTACTAGCCGCAAGCGGTTTGCTTAATGGTAAACAAGCAACCACTCATATCAACGCCAGCTCAGCTTTTGCCTCTTACTTTCCAGATGTAACTTTTAAGCCTGATGCCGTAGTTACTCATGATACAAGAATATATACAAGTGGTGGCGCAACAAGTAGCTTTCATTTACTACTTAGGTTAATTCATAACTACTGCAATCGCGACGTAGCAGTACGTGTAGCCAAAATATTTTCAATTGATATGAACCGTGAGCAACAAAGTCATTTTGGATCCTTTACCCCTATTCGCGACCATGGAGATGAACTGGTGTCCAAAATCCAGCATTGCATGGAAAACACCTATAGTGAGCCTATAACAATTGATGATATATTAAAACAAATCCCATCTAGCCGGCGCAATATTATCAGACGGTTTAAACAGGCTACGGGGAATACACTAATTGAATATCTTCAAAAAACCAGGATAGAAGCCGCTAAAAAACTCCTCGAACAAACAAATCAAAGCATTTTGGAAGTTATGCTAAATTCAGGATATAATGATCTTAAAACCTTTAGGCAGCTGTTCAAAAAGAATTCCGGAATGYCGCCTAAAGATTATCGCGATAAATTTAAAGTGCGGGTTGCATAGCACAAATCCCCCAACCTTTTTAGAATAACTATTATATATATACTTATTTAAATGTTGTGGCAATCCCTACACAATCTGTTCTAAATCAACAACATTTATCAAAAAAGTCTTTTCTTTAAAAATATTAATTATTATCTTTGCCGTCCCTAACGGGAAAAGGAGATTTAATTTTAATGGCTAAAAAACAAGTAGCAGAAAAAGAACTAGAGGCTAAAACAGCTGAACTACAAGGCGCAGATGCTCGTCTTGCAGAAAAAGAAACCATTGAATCAGAAGCTGATTCAGTGTCGATCGAACAGATCAAATCATCGTTAGCAACACCTGATCAAGATTTTGACTGGGATGCTGATGATAAAGTTTTCGGAAAATACTCGGATGAAGACCGTAAAAAGTTTGAAGACATGTATACCGATACTTTCAATCAAATCACTCAAGGTGAAATCATTAGCGGTACTGTTGTTTCTATAAACAACAAAGACGTGGTATTGAACGTTGGATTTAAATCAGACGGTTTAGTATCTACTTCTGAATTCCGTGATACACCTGATTTGAAAGTTGGCGATAAAGTTGACGTTTTCGTGGAAGCTCCAGAAGATGCTAACGGCCAATTGATTTTATCTCGTAAAAGAGCTAAAACTCAGAGATCATGGGAAACTATCAATGAAGCCCTTGACAATGACAGAATCATCAACGGATTTGTTAAAAGCCGTACTAAAGGTGGTCTTATTGTTGACATTATGGGTGTTGAGGCTTTCTTACCAGGTTCTCAAATTGACATCAAACCTATCCGCGATTACGATGTATACGTGGGTAAAACAATGGAATTCAAAGTTGTTAAGATCAACCACGAGTTTAAAAACGTAGTTGTATCTCATAAAATCTTAATTGAAGACGACTTAGAAAGCCAAAAAGTTGAGATCGTATCTAAACTTGAAAAAGGTCAGGTACTTGAAGGAACTGTTAAAAACATCACTGACTTCGGTGTATTCATCGATTTAGGTGGCGTTGATGGTTTACTTCACATCACTGATATTTCTTGGGGCCGCATAGAGCATCCAAAAGAAGTATTGAGCTTAGACGAAAAAATCAACGTTGTAGTTCTTGACTTTGATGACGAGAAAAAACGTATCGCATTAGGATTAAAACAATTAACTCCTCACCCTTGGGAATCTTTAGATGCTAACTTAGCTGTTGGTTCTAAAGTTAAAGGTAAAATTGTTACTGTTGCTGATTACGGTGCTTTCCTTGAAATCATTCCTGGTGTTGAAGGTTTAATTCACGTATCAGAAATGTCTTGGTMTCAAAACTTACGTAGCCCTCAGGAATTCCTGAAAGTTAGCGACGAAATCGAAGCTGAAGTTTTAACTTTAGACAGAGACGAGCGTAAAATGAGTTTAGGCATTAAACAATTAACTCAAGATCCTTGGCAAAATGTTGCTGAAAGATATCCTATTGGAAGCAAACATACTGCTGTAGTCAAAAACATGACTAACTTCGGTGTATTTGTTGAAATCGAAGAAGGTATTGACGGTTTAATCCATATATCTGATCTTTCTTGGTCTAAAAAAGTTAACCACCCTAACGAATTCACTAAAGTTGGTGATACATTAGACGTAGTTGTTCTTGAATTAGACGTTGAAAGCCGTAAATTAAGCTTAGGTCACAAACAACTTGAAGAAAACCCTTGGGATACTTTCGAAACTATCTTTACTGTAGATTCAATCCACCAGGGAACTGTTGTTAAAGTAACTGATAAAGGTGCTGTTATTGCTTTACCTTATGGTGTTGAAGGTTTCGTACCTACTAAGCATATGGCTAAAGAAGATGGTACTACTATCAAAGCTGAAGAAACTAATGATTTCAAAATCATTGAGTTTAACAAAGATGCTAAACGTATCGTTGTTTCTCACGCCCGTATCTGGGAAGAGGCTAAAGCTGAAGCTGTTGCTGAAGAAAGAGCTACTAAGAAAAAAGAAGCTAAAGCATCTAGCAATGCAGTGAAAAAAGTTAAAGATTCAGTTGAAAAATCTACATTAGGTGATTTAGGCGTGCTTGCACAATTAAAACAACAAATGGAAGGTGAAGAGAATAAAGCTAAAAAAAGCTAGTTCCATTTAACTTTATATAATATAAAGGCCCTCAAAATTTGAGGGCCTTTTTTTTGCTCTAAAATTTGGACTCATATTATTACTTTTGAGCAACACACATGATACCTCCTACTATGAGAATAACACTTAGCTTATTTTTACTCATCATTCTTTCCTTTAAACTGAGTGCGCAAGATATAATACCTGCACCCGTTGAAATGAGGGCAGGATCCATACCCAACGAGAAATTTAGTATCGATAAAAACACTGTGATCTTTATTAATACTTCACAGGCGCAGTCTTCCGCTCAATTCTTATCAGATTATATCTCTAACCATTATAACTTACAACTGGAAATAATTACTGAKATTACAAAAATTGGCCCTCGGCGATCTATAAATTTAATTGTAGACAGCACATTATATCCCAATCCTGACAAGTACACACTCTCAGTGCTTCCAACCACAATAAATGTAGGGTCGCCATCTCCCCAAGGCATTTTCTATGCGATACAAAGTATTATACAGCTTTTACCATCGCAACCAGACAATCCGGAAAAACTGACTATTCCAACAGTGGAGATTATTGATTATCCCCGCTTTGCCTATAGGGGAATGCACCTTGATGTTAGTCGGCATTTTTTTGATGTTAATTTTATTAAGAAATACATTGATTATCTGGCACTGCACAAACTAAACTATTTCCATTGGCACCTGACTGATGACCATGGTTGGCGGATAGAGATTAAAAAACACCCCAAGCTTACGGAAATTAGTGCATGGCGTAATGGAACTATTATTGGCCTTTATCCTGGAACAGGAAACGACGGGATTAGATATGGAGGATACTATACACACGAGGAAGTTAAAGAGATAATAAAATATGCAGCAGAAAGGTACATCACCGTTATTCCTGAAATTGAAATGCCCGGACATAATATGGCAGTATTAGCCGCTTATCCGGAATTGKGAACCACTCCTTCCATACCAACTCAGGTGGCGCAAACATGGGGTATCTTCAACAAATTCAATAACGTGTTACAGCCAACTGAGAAAACATTTAGCTTTCTGGAAGATGTTCTGACAGAAGTAATGGAATTATTCCCTTCTCCGTACATTCATATTGGAGGTGATGAATGTTCAAAGATTTGGTGGAAACAATCTCCATTTGCACAAAAGCTGATTAAAGAAAAAGGATTAAAAGATGAGAATGGTTTACAAAGCTATTTTATTCATAGAATGGAAAAATTTGTAAACAGTAAAGGAAAAACGATAATTGGATGGGATGAGATTCTGGATGGTGGCCTGGCGCCTAATGCTATTGTGATGAGCTGGCGTGGAGAGAAAGGTGGCATTGCAGCGGCAAAACAACACCATAAAGTAATCATGACTCCAGAAAATTCTATGTACTTTAATCACGGTCAGTTTATGAAAGATGACTCATTGACGGCGGCTAAATTTTTACCACTAAAAACTGTTTATGATTATGAGCCCGTTCCTGCTGAACTTACTGCCCAAGAAGCAGAATATATTTGGGGCGGACAGGGAAACCTTTGGTCGGAATATATTGCAAATCCAGCCAAAGCTGAATATATGCTTTTCCCCAGATTAGATGCACTTAGCGAAGTTTTATGGAGCCAAAAAAATAAACGCAATTATGTCGATTTTAAGAAAAGGCTAAAGAAGCAGTTTAAGCGTTACGATTTAATGCTTATAAATTACAGTAAAACATACACAAATAAGTAAAGGGAATTTTCAATTAATTTTGTGATTACTTATTACAGTTATATCTTTAAATAAATTAACGCCTTATATGGAATATCATACAAACTCATGTCCTTGTTGTAATAACAAGCACGAATCTGACGATTTATTTTGCAATGGATGTGGCTTCCCACTTAAGGGAACTCAACAAGAACAAGACTTTTTTTATTCTGAAAGAAATGCTAAAGAAATCGACCTTTCGGATTTAAATAATAATGTCGAATCTGCCCGAAAATCACTATACTGGATTGCAGGACTTAGCGTAATATCATTTTTTGTTGGATATTTTACAGCTAAAAATGAACAGGATAAATTCGCTATTCTATTTACCTCGGTGATACTTATAGGAGCTTTTTTAGCTTTTGGCGTATGGAGCAAAACCAAACCAACAGCAGCTATGATATCCGGATTGTCACTTTATGTGATTATCCATGTTATAAATGCCATTGTAGACCCCGTTACAATATTTTCAGGCATTATTTTAAAGGTGATTATTATTGTTTACCTTATAAAAGGAATTAGATCAGTTTTAGAAGTCGACAAACTAAAAAAAGAACTGAACATCAATTAATTGGAAACTCAGGAAATTCAGCAAATAGAATGCAGCCACTGTAATGGTTTAATATCTATCAACAATAAATATTGCAGCATTTGTGGTAAAGAACAGAAAAAAGACCAAACTCTTATAGACTCTAGAAAATGGCCCGGACTTAAACAGATCGGGCTATTTTTTGCTATAGAGCTTACTTGCTGTGTTGCAGCACTATCGATAGATAATTTCGACATATCTACAGCAATTATCTTTGATATAATAATGGCGGGAACAGCGGTGCTATTCTTCTCTTATAACTGGAGAGAAAATGCGCATCTGTTAAAATGGCCAAATTTTTCCCTTAAAAAAACTATTATCTGTATTATAATAAGTATAACGGCATCTATTATAGTTCAATTTCTTGTTGAGCATTTAAACCACTCGCTCTTCAATACAGATTATTCTTATTACACTATATACAAGCCGCATAAATATGGCAAATACATCATGATTATTTCAGTTGCCTTATTCCCAGCATTATTTGAAGAGCTGGCTTACCGGGGCTATCTGATGCAAAAATTACTAACAATCGTAGACAAAAAAGAGGCCATATACATTACCTCTATTCTATTCTTTTTTATGCACCTCAGCATGACATCATTTTTCTGGATGTTACCTTTTTCAATTGTCCTGGCCCAAATAAGGATTAGCGAAAATACACTTTGGTATGGAATTATAATACATTTCACTTTTAACCTCACGGTATGTATGATGGAGATTTCAACTTTTGATACCTTGATTTAAATTACAACCTAGAATATTTTCAAAAAGCTTACTCAGAGGTTTGGTGTTACAACTTTTTGGCTATATTTGTACAACAATTTAGTCAATGCAAAAGAGAACCCTGCTAGACGGACAAAAATTCCAAATCACAATTAAGCGACTTTGTCATCAATTAATTGAGAATCACATCGATTTTTCTAATACTGTTTTAATAGGTATACAGCCAAGAGGCAGTTACTTTGCCGACAGGGTGCAACAAGAGCTTTCACAAATCCTTAAAAAAACCAACATTAAAAAAGGCAATCTGGACATCACCTTTTTTAGAGATGACTTTAGGAGAAAGGACGGAATAGTTTCTGCAAACAGCAATACCATAGATTTTATAATTGAAGGCCAGAATGTTATCCTTATTGATGACGTATTGTGGACCGGCAGAACAATTAGGGCTGCAATGGATGCATTACTTGCATATGGAAGGCCTGAAAAGGTTGAACTAATGGTGTTAATAGACAGGCGTTTTTCCAGACAACTACCTATCGAGCCAGATTATATAGGCCAGAAGGTAGACAGCCTAAACTCACAAAAGGTTAAGGTAAGCTGGAAAGAAACCGAAGGAGAAGACAAAGTTATCTTATTATCAGAAAGCAATAAATAGTATGGCAGTAGAGAAATTATCAACCCGACATCTTTTAGGTATCAAAGATATTAACCGGAATGATATTGAATTAATTTTTGAAACTGCAGATAACTTTAAGGATGTAATTAACCGACCTATCAAGAGGGTTCCATCTTTGAGAGATATCACCATTGCAAATATCTTCTTCGAAAACTCCACCAGAACCAAACTTTCTTTCGAACTGGCAGAAAAGAGGCTTTCAGCTGATGTGGTTAATTTTGCAGCGTCTTCTTCCTCTGTGAGTAAAGGAGAAACGCTAATAGATACTGTAAACAATATCCTGGCTATGAAAGTGGATATGGTAGTGATGAGACATCCATATGCCGGAGCCGGACAATTTTTAAGTAAGCATATTAAAGCTCAAATTATAAACGCAGGAGATGGTGCACATGAGCATCCCACCCAAGCGCTACTTGATGCTTTTTCCATTCGCCAAAAACTGGGCGATGTAGCCGGAAAAAAAGTAGTAATCGTTGGCGATATCCTGCACTCCAGAGTTGCCATATCAAATATTCTTTGCTTACAAAAGCTTGGTGCTGAGGTGATGGTTTGCGGCCCTACTACTTTAATTCCCAAGCACATCCAAAGCCTTGGTGTAAAGGTTGAACATGATCTGATTAAAGCACTTAACTGGTGTGATGTGGCAAATATGCTCCGCATCCAGCTGGAAAGACAAGACATTAAATATTTCCCTTCATTAAGAGAATACGCCATGATGTATGGGCTGAATAAACAGATTTTGGACAATCTTGATAAAGAAATAATTGTAATGCATCCAGGCCCAATTAATCGCGGTGTAGAGATTACTAGTGATGTTGCTGACAGCAAACAATCAATCATCTTAGAACAGGTAGAAAATGGGGTTGCCGTAAGGATGGCAGTACTTTATTTACTAGCCTCTCAAAGAGATTAACTTTCTTTAACAGCTTTTTTATACCATTTTCTTTTTCTGTTCGTTAAACCTGTGTTATTAACACATGTTAATTTCTTATGCTATCAAGACACAATACTATATCTATATTAGTACCAACCATATTTGAAATCAGATGCAAAAAAAATACTTTTTTATTCCGCTGTTACTAGCAGGCGGCTATACTGCAAGTTATGCCCAGTCGAGCCTACTAGTTAACCTCAATAAAAATTATCAAACAGGACTCGAACTGCTTGACAATGAAAAATACGTTGCTGCTGCCCAGCAATTTAAACTGGTTGAACAGCTTAGACAAAAACCAGGAACACAACAGGAAAGCAACTCGGAACTTTCCTTATTAAAAGAAAATGCTAAATTCTATGCTGCTGTTTGCGCATTAGAATTGGGCAATAATGATGCAGAGAGTTTATTTCAAAATTTCATAAAAGATTATCCACTTAATCCCAATACAAAACTTGCCTATTTTCATGTAGGAAAATCATATTTTGATCAGAAAAACTACAAGAAAGCATTAGAGTGRTTTGAAAAAACAGATCCTTCTACTCTTTCTGCTAAGCAACGTTTAGAATATCAGTTTAAGCAAGGATACGCTTATTTTTTACAGAACGACATTGAAAAGGCCGAGCCTTTATTTGAAACTGTTAAAAAAGAAAAATCTCCTTTCCAGGAAAGTGCTACCTATTATTTTGCGTACATCAATTACCTGAACAAAGAATATAAAACTGCATTAAGCAACTTTGAGAAACTTAAAGGATCTCCAACATACGAAGCTAGTTACCCTTATTACATTACTTCAATGTATTATCTTGATGAAAGATATGATGATGTATTAGAATACGCCCTGCCCATTCTTAAATCTTCAAAACAACAATATGAGGCAGAGATGTTAAGTCTTATTGCTGCTTCATATTTTGCAAAATCTGATTTTGTAAATGCAGAGAAGTATTTCAAAGAGTTCTACGCTAAAGATAAATCAAATGTTAAAAATAACCTTTTCATTTATCAATACGGATACTCGTTATTTCAATTGAAAAGATATCCTGAATCAGTTTCAATTTTGGAAAAGCTTGATACGGATGATGTATACCTTCAAAGCGGGATGTACACTTTAGGTCGCTCTTTCATTATTCTTAAAGACAAAGAGAAAGCAAGAAGTGCCTTCTTCAGGGCATCAAGACTTGATTTTGATAAAGTTATACAAGAAGAATCATGGATCAATTATGCAAGGTTAAGTTATGAACTAGACTTTAATCAGCAAGCTCTTGAAGCGACCCAGAACTTTTTAAAACAGTTTCCAACTTCTCGCAAAATTAACGAAGCAAAAACCTTACTTGGAGAAATTCTATTGACCAGTAAAAACTATCAGGCTGCAATAGATATTCTTGAACCGATTCAAAGCAAATCGCCAGAGGCCAGAGAAGCTTATCAAAAAGTGACTTACTTTAGAGGACTGGAGTTTTATAACGAACGAGCATTCCCTAACGCTTTATCAATGTTCTTACGTTCTGAGAAGTTCCCCGAGGATAAAGAAATTCACGCATTAAGTACGTATTGGAAAGCCGAGGCTTCTTACGAATTAAGAAAATTTGGTGAAGCTGTTAAACATTTCGAAACATTCCTTGGAATGCCTGATGCTGATAAAACCGGGGTTTATAATTTTGCAAATTATGCCCTTGCCTACGCTGCATTTGAAAACGAAAGCTACGGAAAAGCAGCTACATACTTTGAACGCTTCTTAGCGGGTAACGATAAGGATCAAAAAACAGTTAACGATGCCATCATAAGGTTAGCTGACTCTTATTTTGTAAATAAAAGTTACGGCAATGCACTTGTAAACTATAACAAGATCATCAATGCCAGATCTACGGGCGAAGATTATGCACTTTTTCAACGTGGTATGATCCAGGGATTGGAAAATCAAAATGAGGCTAAAATTGGAACCATGCAGGATCTTCTTAAACAGTTCCCTAATTCTAATTATGCTGATGATGCTGGTTTCGAAACTGCCTATACTTATTTCAATATTGGCAATTTCGATAAATCTAGTACAGATCTTATTAGTTTAGTTAGTTTATATCCTAATAGCAGTTATGTTCCAAGAGCCTTGGTTACCATTGGCCTTGTTCAATATAATCAGGATAAAGACGATCAGGCATTAGAGTCATTCAAAAAAGTAATCAGAGATTACGCCAGTAGCGAAGAAGCAAAACAGGCATTAGAATCTATTAAAAATATCTATGTTGACCGTGGTGATTCACAAGGTTTCATCACCTATGCTAATTCTACTCCCCTAGGTAATTTCTCCGAAGCAGAACAAGATAATATAGTTTTCCAGGGAGCAAATAACCTTTATTTAAAAGGCGACTTCAAAGGTGCTTTTGAAGCTGTAAATGCTTATTTTGATAAGTATCCGAAAGCAATACATGACAAAGAAGCTAAGTTTGTTAGAGCTGAGTCATTGGTTAAGCTTGGTCGCCCTCTGGAAGCTGTTGCAGATTATGAGTACATTCTTAATGACTGGACAAGTGATTATACTGAACGTTCACTGGTAAGTATTTCTCAATTGTTTTTAGATCAGAAGAAATATAACGAAGCAATTGTTTACCTAAAAAGACTAGAAACTACTGCCGATTACAAAGTTCACCATAGTTACGCTATAAATAACCTCCTGAAAGCCTACGACGCATTAAAGATGCCTGATGATATGATCAAGTATGTTCAGTTGATTAAAGAGTCTGAAAAAGGTTCTGAGGAAGAGAAGAACAGTGCTGATCTATATGCGGGTAAGGCCTATTTATTAAAGGCCGATACAACAAGTGCAGTAAAAGCCTTCAATAATGTAGTAAGTAAAACTAAAACCCTGGCAGCAGCCGAAGCTAAATACAATATTGCTGCAGTACAATATGCCAAAGGTGATTATAAAACCTCAACTAAAACATGTTTTGATCTGATTAACAATATGGCCTCTTATGACTATTGGGTTGCCAAATCGTTCCTTTTATTGGCAGATAATTATGTAGCTCTAAAAGATAAGTTACAAGCTAAAAGTACGCTCTTAAGTATTATCGACAATTATGAAGGCAAGGATGATATCGTTCCAACTGCTAAAGAGAAATTAGAAAAAATTAAATAAGATTAAGCGACATGAGATTAACTAAATTAATATATAGTACCCTTTTCTTTATCACAGCTACATCCCTAGGGTTGAAAGCTCAGGATACAAAGACTACAGAAAAGAAGACGGATGAGAAGGCTGTTACCGAAGAAATTGAAGTTGTAAGACCTTACAAACCTATTTTAGCAGAGGCAGTAAAACTGAGAAGAAGCCCTGATCTGAATGATATAAAAACATATAAGGCTAAATTTAACTATAGCCTTACAGATAGAAAATTAGAACTAAATTCCGACATTAATAAATTACAAGCCCAGGAAGTAGTTGCCGAAAAACAAGAAGAGCTAATAAACAACTATATTAAAGGTGGTTTCGGATCTGCGAAAACTATTTTTGGCGAGGCCTATATAAACCTGGGCCGTGATGAGGCTATGCAAGCTGGTGGATATTTTCAACATTTTAGTCAGTCAGGCAAGCTAAATAAACAACAGTCTAGTCAGCAAAAACTTAGTGTTTTTGGCCGTAGCATTGGCGATGTTGTTACCTTAAGTGGTCGTGTTAATTTTCAAAGAAACGGATTATATTTCTATGGCATTGATAAGAACAATCCGACATTAAATCCCGATCCTGAAAAACAAACACTTAATTTCTTTGAAGCAGAAGGGGAACTTGTAAATAAATACACAGAAGATCCCGACGCCCTTAGTTATGCATTGAAACTTAACGGATATATCTGGAGTGATAAATTTAATGCCAAAGAAAACTCAGTTGTTTTAAATGGATATGTAAATAAGAGAATCAGTAAGTTTAACTTAGGTCTTGCTGCATCAACTGAATTCGGAAGCACTAAAGATGAGCTAGTAAGTGTTGGCAACAATCTTTTAAAGTTAAATCCTTATATCAGATTACAGGCCAGCGGTGTAAAAATAACCGCTGGAATTAATTTTGTACAGGAATTTGGCGCATTCTCATCAAGTAGGATTTTCCCGGCTGTTACAGCTGATTTTACATTAATACCTGATTACCTGCAAATATTTGGAGAAGTAAAAGGTGATGTAAACCGTAGTTCTTTAAAACAATTTAGTGATGAGAATCCATTCTTGAACAACAATATTACCATCAGAAATTCTATCGAAAAACTAAGTATCAGTGGCGGTATTAAAGGCACAGGCGGTCCTGGTTTTGGATACAAAGCAAGAGTATACCACAAGAGCATTGAAGACATGCCATTGTTCGTAAACAACTTTTCAAATTTCAATAAATTTGATGTGATCTACGATTTCGGAACTATGAAACTTATTGGAATAGAAGGGGAACTCTCTGTACAGGTAAGTGATGCCTTAAAATGGACAGGTAAATTAAATTTTGAAGATTATAAACCAGCCGCAGAAACACAAAGCTGGTTTAAACCTCAAATGCGTTTAAGTTCTGATCTATCATATGTGATCAACAAAAAAGTAACCCTTAATGCTTCTGTAGCGCTTCAGGATGATAGCAAAGCAAAAATTTATACTGCAGCTCCTGCTAATCCTTATTATACACCTGATCCTGCAAATGAAACAGTAGTTACTGTTAAGGGATTTGTCGATCTAGGAGCCGGAGTATCATATAAAATAAATAATAAGTTTTCTGCATTCGCGAGAGCCAACAATTTGTTAAACTCATCGTATAGCAGATACCTGCATTATGAGGTAATTGGGCTCAATGTTTTCGGAGGTATAAGCTACTCATTCTAATAGGTTTTTAATTAATAATTGGTTGATACGGAATTAAAATTTATTTTTACCAGAATGGATATCTTATCATACCTTACTGAACTTATAAAAACTCGTAAAGAAGTTGGAATTTCTGGACTGGGTACTTTTTATAAAAAGAAATCGCCAGGAAGGTACGATGTTGAAACACACTCTTTTCTGCCGCCAAGTTATACTTTGGCATTTGCAGAAGAGAATAGAGAATCTCAATCTCTTATCGCCTACATCAGTAAAAAAAGGAACGTATCAACCGAGGCGGCTACTTATTATATTGACCAGTTTACTGATGAGACAATAAAKCTGCTTTCCGAGAAGCAATACGCTGATTTTGGAGAAATAGGTATACTATCTGGCACACCCGGAAACTTAATTTTCAACCCCAAAGATCAACTAAACTTTGGCTTTGACTTTTATGGTTTACCTCCTTTAAAAGAAGACGCAACTGCCATTATTAATGAAAACATTGCGGAACCTGAAATAGCTGATGAACCAGCTATTGAACAACCACTTTCTTTTGAACAAGAGCCTATCATTACAGAAGAGCAATTGAATCTTGAAGATAATAATGCCGATTTGAGTGATGGATCAGATGAGATAGAAGTTATTGTTCATCATCATGAAGAAAAACCTGCACGGGATGACCAACCTGTTTATGACGAGATATCAGAAGTTAAAATAGCCCAAAAACCTGCCTCTTCAATTTCGATTGAAACCCCAGAGGGTTTAGATGATGACTCAAATGTTGTTGAAGAGCCTATTGCTCCAAAAGTTACCAATACTCCATTCTTTAACACACCAAGTCCACTAGAGCCACAGATTGCTGAACCAATAGAGATTGAAGAAGAAAATCAGGGACTTCCGTTCTACCTAAAAATTATTATTGCCTTTGCAATAATAGTAGCAATAGGATTGGCCGCGTATTTTATTAAGCCCGAACTTTTTAATGGTGCTTTAAATAAATCCGACAATGGTCTTCACGATAATTCTGAACTGATCAAAAATAATGATAAAATCAAAACTGATTCAATTGCCCAGGCAGATAGTATCAGAATAGCTAACGAGAGAGCAATACAAACTGCAGATTCAATAAAAAAGGATAGTTTGGCTGTTAGTCCTGCTCCAACGCCAGCTGTTTCCGGAGCTACAGTTAGTGGCCCTGAAGGTCCTGTTACATGGGAGGTTATTGGTGCTTCAGTAATTAATCAAAAGGAAGCAGATAAATTTATCGCCCAAATGAAAGCAATAGGTATAACTGCAAAAGTTATCCCAACCCTTCCTGGTAAAAGGAGATTGAAAATTAGCATTGCAACATTTAAAGATGAGGAAAGTGCAAGGGAAGGACGCAAACTGCTAGTTACAAAATTAAAAGATCCAGGAATTTATATACATCAAAATAAACACACACACAAACCACAATAAATATGATCGTTTTATTACAAGGTGCAACTGATACCGCTAACAAGCTTATTGATACCGCTAATAACTTAAACCAAGCAATTACAACTGCCCCACCAGAGCTTCATTTCATAGACCTTTTATTTAAAGGCGGATGGGTAATGCTCCCTTTAGCTTTTTTGGCATTTTTGGGATTAGTGATCTTTGTTGAAAGATACCTGACAATAAGAAARGCTTCTAAAACTGAATCAAATCTAATGCTTCAGATTAAGCAATACATTCATGATGGAAGATTAGAAAATGCAATAACTTTATGTCGCAATAATAACTCTCCATTGGCAAGAATGCTTGAGAAAGGATTAAAACGTATTGGTCGCCCTATTAAAGATATTGAAGCTGCCATTGAAAACAACGGAAAATTAGAAGTATCGAAATTAGAGAAAAACATAGGCATATTAGGAATTATTGCAGGTATTGCTCCCATGCTTGGTTTCGTAGGAACAATTATTGGGGTAATTACTATTTTCCATGACGTTTCCATTAAGGGTGCTATTGAAATTGGTACAATTTCTGGTGGTCTTTATACAAAAATGATTACCTCAGCAACAGGACTGATCATAGGTATTATTGCTTATGTGCTATATCATATTTTAAATATGATGGTTGAGCGTATAATTTTAAGAATGGAAACTGATGCTATCGAATTTATTGATCTATTAGAGGAGCCAGGAAAATAATGAATTTACGCAAAAGAAATAAAGGAACTGTAGAAGTACATACCTCTGCTTTGAACGACATCATGTTCTTCCTGCTTTTGTTTTTTCTATTGGCATCAGCTGTAGTTAATCCACAGGTAGTGAAGTTATTATTACCTCGTTCAGAAGCAGGACAACAATCTAATTCCCAAAAAACCGTTACTATATCCATAGATGATAATTTAAATTATTTTGTAGATAAGCAACCTACTAAGCCTGAAAATATTCTGGCTGTAGTTGAAACCATGCAAAAGGCATCACCAGATTTAACTATAGTCGTTTACGCTGAAAGAAAGGTTTCCATTGAAAACGTGATGTCTATCTACGATGTAGGTAACAAATTGAAACTCAAAGTTGTACTCGCTGTAGAACCTAAGAAATAATGACTTATCCTAAAGAAGAAAACAATTATCCCAAGGCACTGGCAATATCTACCGGTATCATGGCTGCATTGCTTGCTTTAAGCTTCTTTATCGTTATAGGAAGCTTTGAGCCTGAAGAAGCAGGTATGGGGGGTATGGTTGTTAACTATGGAACTTCTCCTACAGGTATGGGATCAGATTACACCAGTATAGAAGAGCCATCTGCCGATCCGAATGCAAATAACCGTAAACCAGATAAAGTTACACCAGAAGAAGTAACTAAAGAGACTCCTACTCCACAAACAAGCGAAAAAGAGATCGTTACGCAAAACTCTGAAGATGCCGTAGTTGTAAAGAGTAAAGCAACTAAAAAAGAAGCAACTCCTACTGCTACTAATACAGAGACAAAACCGTCAAAACCAGTTGTGAATCAAAATGCCCTCTACAAAGGAAAATCCAGTAAGGGAGCTGGTGCAGGTGATGGAACAGGTGATACACCAGGAAATCAAGGGAGTAAAAATGGAGATCCGCTAGCTAATAATTATGGCGAAGGGGGATCTGGTTTTGGGGAAACTCCCATTGCATTAAGGAAATTCACAAACCTGGTTACTCCACAGGACGATGGTCAGAAAACTGGTAAAATCGCTGTACGCATAAAAATAAACAAAGCCGGTCTTGTTATAGATGCTACTCCCGGAGTTAAAGGAACTACCCTAAATGATAGGGAATTATGGCAAAAATGCAAGGAAGCTTTAATGGGTGCTCGCTTAGCGCCATCAGAAACCGCCCCAGATATTCAAATTGGTGTAGTTGTTTTCAACTTTAAAGTTAAATAATCAGGTAGCTTTGATACTTTTGTGATGTTATTAAGCATCAGAAATGAATTACGAACAAACCATAGATTATTTATACCGCAAACTACCAATGTTTACCAGGGTGGGTGCTGTTGCCTTTAAAAAAGATTTGCACAATACCATCGCTATGTGCGAAAGGCTGGATAATCCGCAAAATAATTTTAAGACGATACATATTGGCGGCACAAATGGGAAAGGTTCAACCTCCCATATGTTAGCCGCCATTTTTCAACAAGCGGGTTATAAAACCGGATTGTATACCTCTCCTCATTTAAAGGATTTCAGGGAACGCATCAGAATTAACGGCGAAATGGTTTCTAAAGATTTCGTCATAGATTTTGTTGATCAACAACAAGAAATAATTGAGGAACTTAGTCCTTCTTTTTTTGAAGTTACCGTAGCCATGGCATTTTCATATTTTTCTGAACAGAATGTGGATATTGCTATAATTGAAGTAGGTTTGGGTGGACGATTAGACTCAACAAACATTATAACTCCAGAATTGTCTGTTATCACCAATATTAGTCTTGATCACACCAACATCCTCGGCAATACATTAAGGGAAATTGCAGGAGAAAAAGCTGGAATTATAAAACCAGGTATTCCTGTCGTAATTGGGGAAAGCCATCCAGAAACAGATCAGGTTTTTATTCAAAAAGCAAAGGAGACACAAAGCCTGATTCTTTTTGCCGACAAGCAATTGCAAATTAGCAAGTCAGTTAAAGAAGATGAGTATTTAAAAGTTTCCATCTCGCAGAATGGAAATGTATTGATTGAAAATCTCTTGCTTGATCTTACTGGAACGTACCAATTAAAGAATATTTTAACTGTTATTCAGGCAGTCGAGACTTTAAGGGCATTAGATTTTAAGATTGATAATGATGCACTTTATGCTGCATTAAAAGAGGTAAAAGGTTTGACCGGTTTAATGGGGCGCTGGCAAATATTAAGTAAAAACCCTTTAATAGTTTGTGATACCGGGCATAATATTGCAGGTATAACAGAAGTGATGCAAAACATCAACGATACACCACATAATAAACTTCATGTTGTAATTGGGATGGTGAAGGATAAAGACATAAGTGGTGTATTAAATCTTCTTCCTGCAAAAGCCACGTATTATTTTTGCCAACCACAACTAGAAAGGGCACTGCCTGCTCAGGAACTTGCAAGTGAAGCAGAAAACCATGGGCTAAAAGGATTCGTATTTCCAACTGTCGAACTTGCAATAAATGCAGCTAAGAAAAATGCAAATGCCGATGACCTTATTTATATAGGTGGAAGTACTTTCGTAGTGGCCGAAATACCATAAAACTTTTACACTATATTAAACGATACCTATGGCCAAGTAATTAACTTTATAAAATCCTAATAAAACTGTTCTMTTGCCTTATAAACTCTAAAAATTCAACAAATAATGATGAAAAGAATTATCCTTTTATTTACCATTTTAGCCCTGTTCTCGACGGGATCAATAGCACAAAAAAAAACAGCACTAGCAAAAAACACATCTTCTAATACATTAAACAGACCAAAATTAGTTGTAGGCTTAGTTGTTGATCAAATGAGATGGGACTATCTGTATCGTTACTATAGCAGATATTCAAATGGTGGATTTAAGCGAATGGTAAATGAAGGGTTCTCTGCTGAGAATACTTTTATTCCATACACTCCTACCTATACAGCATGCGGACACTCGAGTATCTATACCGGATCAGTTCCAGCTATTAACGGGATCATTGGAAACGATTGGTACGATCCACAATTAAAACGAGGAGTTTATTGTGCCGAAGATACCACAGTTAAAACGGTAGGTAGTGATACCAGAGCTGGCTTAATGTCTCCTAAAAACTTACTTACCACAACCATTACTGATGAACTTCGTTTAGCTACAAACTTTAAAAGTAAAGTAATTGGCATATCACTAAAAGACAGAGGATCAATTTTACCAGCAGGTCATTCTGCAAATGCGGCCTATTGGTTTGATGGGGGAACTGGCGATTGGATTACCAGTACACACTACATGACTCAATTACCATCATGGGTAGTAGATTATAACAAGTTGAAAATGGCAGACAAGTATTTTGAGAAGAACTGGAATACATTATATCCAATTGAAACTTATGATCAAAGCACTAGCGACAACAAAGAGTATGAAGGAAAATCTAGAGGAGAACAAACCCCTACCTTCCCTCATCCTTTCAAATTGTATGCAGGAAAGAATTATGAAATGATAAAAAGTTCTCCTTATGGAAATACAATGACTTTAGAGTTGGCCAAACTTGCTATAAATTCAGAGCACCTTGGTGAGGGAAGTTCCACTGATTTCCTTGCTGTCAGCTGTTCTGCAACAGACTATGTTGGACATCAATATGGGCCAAATTCAATAGAAGCAGAGGACACGTACCTAAGGTTAGATAAAGATTTGGAACAGTTCTTTAATTATCTGGATACTAAAATTGGGAAAGGAAATTATCTAGTGTTTTTATCTGCTGATCATGGGGCAGCGCATGTTCCAGGTTTTATGACTGAGAATAAACTACCTGGGGGGCTATTCAATGACTCTCCGGTTATAAAGAGTTTAAATACTACAATTGAAGAAAAATTTAAAGTAAAAAAGGCAATCATCACTTCTACTAACAGCCAGTTTTACTTCAACCATCAGGCAATTAAGGACGCCAATGCCGACTTTGATGCAATAAAAGCATTAACAATTGCAACAATAAAGGAGCAAGATGGAGTTATGGATGCAGTAGATCTCACTAAATTAGCTAGTTCTACCCTACCTGAACCAATAAAGAAAGCCATTACTAATGGATATAATGCACGTAGAAGTGGCGATGTTTATTATATATTGAAATCAAACTATTTCGAAGGCGGAAAAACAGGAACAACTCATGGTGCATGGTTCCCATATGACTCGCACATTCCGTGTGTATTTATGGGATGGAATGTAAAACCAGGAAAAACAAATAAAACTCATTACATGACAGATATTGCAGCTACCCTGGCTGCAATGCTCCATATTCAGATGCCTAGTGGCTGTATAGGCGAACCTATAACAGAACTAACACATCAATAAAATCTTTATAGGTACAAGAAGGCCACTCAAGAATATTTTTGAGTGGCCTTTTTGTTACCTTTGATTACCAATTATTAAACCAGCTATGGAACAAATTGAAATCTATAAGCCCAAACATAAAATCCGTTTTGTAACTGCCGCGGCATTATTTGACGGACATGATGCTACAATCAATATCATGAGAAGGATTCTTCAATCCTCGGGGGCAGAAGTAATACATTTAGGCCATAATCGCTCGGTTGAAGAAGTTGTAAACTGCGCTATACAGGAAGATGTTCAAGGGATTGCGATGACTTCCTATCAAGGTGGTCATATCGAATATTTTAAATATATGTATGATTTGCTTCAGGAACGTGGGGCACCCCATATCAAAATATTTGGTGGTGGTGGTGGTGTGATCCTGCCTTCGGAAATTGCGGAATTACAGGCTTACGGTATTACAAGAATCTATTCCCCTGATGATGGCCGTAAAATGGGGTTGCAAGGCATGATTAATAATATGCTTGAACAAACTGATTTCATCACTACAAAATCTTTAAATGGGGAATTAAAAAACATCCCAAAAAAAGATATCAAAAGTATTGCTGCAGCAATCACAGTTGCAGAAAATGATCCAGATGCTGCTCAATCTTTCGTAAACGAGTTAAAAAAACTGACTATCAACAACAATGCTCCGGTACTTGGTATTACAGGAACTGGTGGATCTGGTAAGTCATCCTTAGTTGACGAGTTGGTAAGAAGATTCCTAACAGAGGTAAAAGATAAAACACTTGCAATTATCTCAGTTGATCCATCAAAGCGCAAAACTGGAGGCGCCTTACTTGGAGATAGGATCAGGATGAATGCAATAAATAATTCCCGAATATATATGCGCTCATTGGCTACAAGGCAAGCCAATTTAGCACTTTCAAAAAACGTTCAGGAGAGCATTGATATCTGCAAAGCTGCAGGTTATGATCTAATTATAGTTGAGACTTCCGGTATTGGGCAATCAGATACTGAAATAACGGAGCATTGCGACATCTCTTTATATGTAATGACTCCCGAGTTCGGTGCAGCTACCCAGTTGGAAAAGATTGATATGCTCGATTTTGCTGACCTTGTTGCCATCAATAAGTTCGATAAGCGTGGTGCCCTGGATGCTTTACGTGATGTCCGAAAACAATTTAAACGCAATCACAATCTGTTCACTGCAGATGACGACAGTCTTCCTGTTTATGGTACAATGGCTTCTCAATTTAACGATCCGGGCATGAACAATCTCTTTACTGCCTTAATGCAAAAGATAAAGGAAAAGACAGGAATCGATTTTAAAGCCCAAATGGAGCTTATAGGAGGAGAATCCGAAAAGATTTATATAATTCCCCCAGACAGAATACGATATCTCGCAGAGATCGCTGAATCTAGCCAGACATACAATGAATGGGTAGATAAACAAGCTGCAATTGCTAGAAAAATGTATCAATTACAAGGTGTTATTGATCTTTCAACTGAGGAAAACCTAACAAACACCTTAAAAGAGATTTATCAACATCAAGAGGAACAACTGGATGGAGAATGTAGGAAATTACTGCGCCAATGGCCCGAGACTAAAACCAAATACCAGCAAAAGTTCTTTGTATATAAGGTAAGAGATAAAGAGATCAAACAACCACTCTTTTACGAATCACTCTCTAAATTGCAAATCCCAAAGGTATCGCTCCCTCGATATAAGGATTGGGGCGACATTCTTCAGTGGTTATTGACAGAGAATGTCCCTGGTGAATTCCCGTATGCCGCCGGTGTTTTTCCCTTAAAACGCGAAGGAGAAGACCCAACCCGCATGTTTGCAGGAGAAGGTGGACCAGAAAGAACCAATAAAAGATTTCATTATGTATCCTTAGGTCAGCCTGCACACCGCTTATCCACGGCCTTTGATTCTGTAACTCTTTACGGAGAAGATCCACATGTACGCCCCGACATTTATGGCAAAATAGGCAACTCTGGTGTAAGTATAGCAACTCTCGATGATGCTAAAAAATTATACTCCGGTTTTGATCTTTGTGCTTCATCAACCTCAGTGTCCATGACAATAAATGGGCCCGCACCTATGTTATTAGGATTTTTCATGAATGCAGCAATAGATCAGCAATGCGAGAAATACATAATTGAAAATGGACTACAAAAAGAAGTAGAGAACAAAATTCTTTCGATATATAAGGAAAAGGGACAGCAAAGACCAACATATAATGGCTCTTTACCTGAGGGGAACGATGGTCTGGGATTAATGCTTCTTGGCGTAACCGGCGATAAGGTATTACCAGCAGATGTATACGTTAAAATTAAAGCACATGCCATAAGTACCGTGCGCGGCACTGTCCAGGCAGATATTCTTAAGGAAGATCAGGCACAAAACACCTGTATTTTCTCTACTGAATTTGCCCTAAGGATGATGGGTGACATTCAAAACTATTTTATTACCGAAAAAGTACGCAACTTCTATTCAGTATCAATCTCCGGATATCATATTGCTGAAGCAGGTGCAAATCCAATATCTCAACTTGCCTTTACATTGAGTAATGGTTTTACTTTTGTTGAATATTATCTGAGCAGAGGAATGAACATTGATGATTTTGCGCCTAATCTATCTTTCTTCTTCTCTAACGGCATCGATCCTGAATATTCGGTGATTGGCCGTGTAGCAAGGCGTATATGGGCTAAAGCAATTAAAAACAAATACAAAGGAAATGATAGGTCCCAAAAACTGAAATATCATATCCAGACCTCAGGCCGTTCATTGCATGCTCAGGAAATTGATTTTAATGATATACGCACAACCTTACAGGCTTTATATGCAATCTATGATAACTGTAATTCTCTTCACACAAATGCTTATGACGAGGCTATAACGACTCCAACCGAAGAATCTGTGCGCAGGGCGATGGCTATTCAGTTGATCATTAACAGAGAACTAGGCTTAGCTAAAAATGAAAACCCACTGCAAGGAGCCTTTATCATTGAAGATTTAACTGATCTGGTTGAGGAGGCAGTATTGTTAGAGTTTAAACGTATTAATGACAGAGGAGGGGTATTAGGAGCAATGGAAACCATGTATCAGCGTGGTAAAATACAGGAAGAAAGCTTATACTACGAGACGTTGAAACATACTGGTGAATATCCTATTGTAGGGGTAAATACCTTTCTAAATAAAAATGGCTCACCTACAATAATACCCGGAGAGGTAATTAGAGCAACAGAAGAAGAAAAACAATATCAAATTACAGCACTTAAGACCTTTCAAGATAGAAATTCAGACTTGTCGGCAGCAGCACTAAAAAAACTTCAAAAAACTGCTATTGCCGGAGAGAATATATTTAATGAACTTATGGAAGTATGTAAGATATGTTCTTTAGGTCAAATCTCTAATGCACTTTATGAGGTTGGGGGCCAATATAGACGAAATATGTAAAACAATTAATACTAAAAAAGGCCTGAATTCTTAAACTCAGGCCTTTTTTAGTATTAAAAGATACAGCTTTTAGTTAAGCATGAATCCAGCTAAATTTATAGTCCATTGTTGGATTGTTCATTCTCTCAGCAACGCGCAACAGCCTGTTTGGTAAAGCCATGATATAATCACGTGCTTTTTCTCCGGCTTCATTTAAATCACGCATACTTTCTAACTTCCACTCTTCAATTAACTGTTGCATGATTTCCACATAATCAATCGCAGTATACACTCCTAAACGTTGAGCAGCATCAGTAAAATGTCCGAATGTTTGTCCAATTTTCATACCCATTTCGCGTAAAAAGTGAGCAGGCATTACGATTTTCTTTCTCATCATATCTTCAAAAGCGACCATAGCCTCATTTGGATCAACTTCAAATATTTTCGACATAAAATCTTTATATGCCTTTGCATGACGTGCTTCATCAGATGCAATTACTCCACACATTTTAGAAAGTAATGTGTCACCATCCTTTTTAGCTAAAGAAGCTACTCTCCTGTGAGAAATATTTGTAGCTAACTCCTGAAAACTAGTATATATAAAATTTCTATATGGATCATGGCCGGTTCCTATATCAAACCCATCTGCAATTAAGTATTGAGTTGATATTTCCATCTGGCGCATATCAACGCGACCTGACAAGTAAAGATATTTATTTAATAGGTCACCATGCCTGTTTTCCTCCGCAGTCCAGTGACGTACCCATTTCATCCATCCACCTTGTTCATTTCTAGTAATCCCGTCCACCATACAAAGCCACGACTCGTATGTCGGTAATGCTTCTTCCGTAATTGTATCACCTATTAAAACAGCTACAAGATCATAAGAAAGATCCTTAGCATTCTCACGTAATAATTTTATATCCTGGTAGAAAGTTTCACTAGTAGAATCGGGCAAAAAATCAGATGGCTGCCAATTTGTATCAATCGGTTTCAGGTATGTTTCCATCATATCAAGCATATAGCCTTCTATATGTAACATTACTTCCCTTCTCTTTTCCGCGAATAAATTCATTCGTTTATATTATTTTAAATTTGTATCAAATATACCAAAATTATTGCATAAAGATGGTTGCACCAATACTTTATTAAGAAATAATCTAAGGCCCCTATCCCCTTATCTGGTTGATTATTATGTAAGGTATTTATGAATATAAGAATAACATAGCATTCATCAAGAAGGTTTTTCTTTCAGAAATGTATATAAACACAAAAACCCTGCAGCGTTTAGCTGCAGGGTTTTGCTTAAGATTTGGCACCGACCTACTCTCCCACGTGTTACCGCAGTACCATCGGCTCTGGTGGGCTTAACTTCTCTGTTCGGAATGGGAAGAGGTGGACACCACCGATATAGGCACCTAAATATTTTTAAAGTTATCTTTTTTAAAGTTATCTTGT
>NZ_JBFTKO010000026.1:0-53154 GCF_056395985.1 Pedobacter sp. 05T44 | reverse complement strand
AGCTGTGCTAACTCAGCTTGAGTTATATTTTTTATTGCCCGTTGGACTCGTATTGAATTTTTCATGGGCAATTAATAGTCTTCACTATTTTTTAAATTTTTATTCAACAAATACAAGCTGTAGTTGAACTTTATAATGTAAACAAGCAAAAGCGTAACTACATTATAAGTAACTATAAACACAAACCCAAGACCATAGGATGTGAAATTCAAAATTAATAAGATCGCATAGCTTATCAGGACTGCCCATTTCCACGATTCTAATCTAATTTTGCTTATTAGTTCATCTTCATTAATGTGCCTGGCGAACGAAACCATAATTAAACCAATTATGACACCCGAAAATGCAAGTTCATTAGTTAAATTGTAGTCTGCAGATCCACCGTCATTAGGATAATAGATCTGAAAACCTGGTATGTTGTACCCATAAGATTCCGTGAGGATACCTAACGCCAAGAAAAGCAAAAATGTAACCCAACCGATAAGGCGAAACTTTGCAGGAAGAAGAAATTGATTTTTCATATTTATATCTAGTTTACTTGATCAAATGTAAAACATATATATCATTATGTCAAGTATATTTTACTAAATATGTTTATTAGATATTTCAAAAGATACAGTATATTTAAACATGCCTCTCAATCAACCAATATGAAAATCGCACTATTACTTCCATGTTTTATACTATTTTCTATTGGACTAAAAGGCCAGGCTAGTAAGAATGAAAAATATAAGCCGGTTAATATTGATTCGTTGCTAAAAACTCCCGTGATCTTACCAAAGGAAGGGTATTCTATTACTAATATTCAGTTTACGGCGAACTATGATAAGAACCTGGGCGCAATTTCAGGCGTACATAGACACCGATTTCTAATGTTTCAGCGTCAACACCCGGAAGTAATGTGGCAATTTGCGGATGACAGTGGTCAATTTAAAGTTGGAGATAGTTCATTATATATCCCGATAGGTGGTGAAGATAGAAGATTATTCAACCTGATATGGGACTCATGGGGAGATCAATTCGGGCCAAAAGTAATATTACATGTCCAAATGCTAATTGGTAAATTTGAAAGATATGGCATTACCAGAGACTTTATCATAAGAGATATAATAATGCCAACCGAATAACTTACGCGTATGAAATATTTTTTAATTGGGGTTCTGTGTTTCGCATTAATGTCTGCACTACCATTACTATGGAATCATTTCTCATTTGTCGAATTAGGCTTTCCATTCCCTTACTTGCAAAAAAAGACTTTCGAGGGGATAGATGGAAGTGCTTTCATGATCTCTTTTATATTAGTAAATTTACTATACGATTTAGCCATCGTAGCTATTTTCGTTTGGATACTGACTTATCTCAAAACAACTATTAAGAATTATAGTTGAAATGAAAATAAGTAAGCTTTTTATAGTTTTATACGCGCTACTAATATCGTCATGTGTCGGTAGTGAATTTCAACGACAAAAAATACTAGGAAATTATTTTATTACAACTACAGATAATTATAATAGAGATATTTACATAGGTTATAAATTAGAAACAGGTGATTTTGTAGGGGTTTTATCTTCTAAGATTATTGAAATTGGAAATAATGAAGAGTTTATAATTGCTAAGCAATCAAAAGATTTCAATAATAAATCTGACCTTAATTATTATATTATTAAAAAAATGGAAAAGACAATCACTCCTGAAAATGGCGTACTAGGTCCATTTGCTAAAGAGGAATTTCAAATTAAAATAGAAGAATTAGGGCTGAAGAAGGTTGAATTTAAAAGGGTGTCCAAAGCAAATTAGATTTAGACATTACAATTGTATAAAAAGTGAAGTACAACCATTATGAATAAACCATGATTTTGAATCAGGCTATCGAAAGCAAGTTATTGGAATCAAGAAATTCCGAATATGTAGGATGATGGCGACATTGAATACATGTAATCAGGTACATTTATAAAACAGCCGTTCAATAAGATATCCGTATATCAAGACATTTACTCCCAGCAAAACAAAAAAAACGTATTCATTGTCTCCCATAACATTCCAAAGTAAAGTATGTGTCGGAAATCTAAGTACATAAAATAATTTTGAAAGCGTTAATACTGCCAAACTGCCTCCGCTTGTTCCTTCTTCTTCGGCACCTACAGCAACAAAGCTAACAGCGGTTAAAATCCCAAGAAAAATGATTGAAATCAGCAGTATTTTTAAGTTTATTTTTTTCATGAAAGCAATTTCTCGGGAAATATATAAAAATAGGTATTTTACACTATTTAGTCGGGTCAAACTCCACAATCCATTCAATATAATATTTATCTCTAAATATTCCGGCGTATATACCCCAAGAACTGTCGCCAACGGACCCTTCAAGTCCCATATATTCTAAAACAAGCCGAGCATATTGTCATCTAATTTTTAATATAGATTTCGGCTAAACCTGTCTTTTTAATCTTGCAGGTTATTAAATAATATATAATAATAAATGCAATCAATGGGGTAAGGAAAAGCCCAAGCAAAATAACACCACCAAAACCTATGCGCGTATCTCTACCATAACGTCCTAATGCCCATAGCATAGCAATAGCAACTAGAATTAATACAATTTTACCAGTACCGATAGAAGCGAATAACATACGTTTAAAATTTAGATTTATAATTACTAATAATCCTGATTCACTTTTAAATCATTAGACCATTACTAATCATTAGACTGTTAAATGCGCAAGTTATACTCAGCATATTATCAACTTTACTAATGAATCGCAGTGATTAAATTATTACCCAAGCTATGACCTGTATTTGTATTGTTCGTTAGAATAACCACAGCTATTTGCCTACTCAGATCTATGCAAATACTGCTGAGATAACCACCTGTTCCGCCAGTATGAGTCATAACGTTTTTGTTATCTGGCAAATAATACCAACCTAGTCCAACTATATCCGGTTTTTTATCAAAAGTGACCTGATGTATTAATTTTATAGCTGTATCAAGAGTGGGACTAGAAGAGAATAGTTGTGCTTTTGCATAAGTTATAAGGTCAAATGTTGAGCTTTTAATGGCACCTGCCGCTTCAACAGCCTGCAGATGATAAAAAGGAACTGGCTGAGAGAAACTATTATAACCTTGAGCAAGGTTACTAAATTTGGTGCTGTCAATGGAGCACATAGTTTCATTCATTTTCAATGGCAGGGTAATATACTGCCGTAGAAGTTCCTGATAAGACTTGTCATAAATCCTTTCAAACAATACACCTATTAGCCCGACGCCTAAATTGCTATATCCATACTTTACGCCTGGCACTGTTGTTTGTTTAAAATGCTTTAGAAGCGAAAACAAGTCCTTAACCTTATAGTTACCATAAGGCTGATTGGCATCAATAACCGTAGCTCCCAGATTGTCGGCATCCCTTGGTAAACCAGAGGTATGATTGGCAAGTTCTTTAAATGTTATCTTTTGTAACGCAGGGTTTTCAGCCACAGAATCTGGTAGAAACTTGGTAATTGATGTTTCAAGAGTTAGTTTTTGCTGATGAACTGCCAGAGCAAGCAGGGTAGAGGTAAATGTCTTAGTTATAGAACCAATATCATATAGTGTATGATTATCGGGCAGACTTTTCGTGTCCATTTTGCGCTCACCGTAATTATAAAAGTAACTCTTCCCTTTATAAAGAACACCTGTACTTACCCCAACATTACCTTTAGTTTGGATGTAGGTGGAAACCACCTTATCAACAGTACTATCCAGGTGGTTGATTAATTTGTTGTCGGTAGCTACTTTGTGTGTTTTCTTTGCCGTTTCTGTGGATGACAGAGCGGCAAATGTATTCATCTTGCCGTCTTTATCCAGATTACCAAACATAATCTGCAGGGGTATTTTTCCAGTCACTTTGTATATCCCAATTGAATCTTTCCAGCTTACTAAGCTTAGATTTTTTAAGGGTAACAATCCCGAGATCTGTTTTTTGTAAATACTAGCCCATCTGACTACTGGAATTTGTTTTCGGAGGGTTTCTCCAAATAGTAAATAAACGCTGTCTGGCTTATTCTCATTCATATAACGAATCGTCAACTTAGCAATAGCAGTTGTTTTTTGTTCCGAACCTGTGGGCTTGCAGCTGGCTAAGCCTAGCGTTAAAAGGAAAGAGATGTGAATGATGAGATGACGACGATTTATAGTTGGCATTGAATGATCGCGTTAAAAAGGTAAACATTAGAGCTACTTACTAAAGTAAACAAAGTAAGTGATAAAAGGGCTTACTAAAACCAGGCAAAACTCTATGTGGTATTATATTTTTAAATATAGTATATTTAAAAATGCCTCTCAATCAACCACTCATGAAAATCGCACTATTACTTCAATGTTTTATACTGTTGTCTATTGGACTAAAAGGCCAAACCAGCAAGAATGAAAAATACAAGCCAGTTAATATAGATTCCCTGCTAAAAACTTCTGTGATCCTACCAAAGGAAGGGTGTAAATGTTTGTTTAAATAAGATTGAATACTATTTCAAATGTTCTTCAACCTTATTCTTGAACTCCAATGTATCAGACGCATCATTAAAACAGTAGTAATCGATCGGTAAGTTCATAGGCATAGCAAGATATGATATTGTAATCCGTAACGCTTTTCGAATTGTTCATAATTATTTTCATATCCAAAAACATGCGAAAATCGATCATGCCATTCTTAAAATGTCAGTAACATTATCCTAGTTCTTGCTGAAAAGCCCAGCAATATTTGCTTTAATTCCTAAGTAGGCATTAATACTGGGTGCATAATCCTTTAAAAAACCTCTGATTTCTCCACCAATGGTCACGCCMAAGCCGGAATACTGTTCGCTTATACGCGCCCTTACTAGATAGAATGCTTTCTTTTCAGAGAGCACATTTTTTATCATACCCCTCTGACCCTCCCTAGGCCTATAGTATGCTAAATTGTAGTTAGCAACTCCCAGGTTAGGATCAAGATAAATTTTGACTTTGTTTTTCGCATTTAAAAACATTGGGAGTCCAAAACTGAAGTATCCACTTGTTTGGGTATCAGTAGTATTCTGTAATAAGAAACCTTTTCCAGACTGAAATACAGGGTCTGTTAACGCAAGAGCGGAGGTGTCGCTAGGTAGGGTGTCGGTATCAAAACTTCTTGTGGTTGATACTACCAAAGCTTCCATTCTAAATGATAAATATATATTAAAGAAATCGCTCCTGTTATTGTTAAGTCTGAAAGTTGGGTTGAAGTAGTAACTCCATTGACTGGTATGTACTTTCAAATGATCTATGAAAATGTTTCTCCGGTATTTAGTTTTGCCTGGTATGTATTTACCAGTATCTATTTGTATGTACTGAGGCCTGACATTCACGTTTGAGGAATCGCGTGTAAAATTCTGGAAGTTTGCGATTCCCAGGAAGCCGCCTAGTCGGTCATCCGGACCAGTAATATCATTTGCGTATATGAAAAGCTCACCGCTGATTTTTTGAAATTTCAGATTGTTATAGAAATCCAGGCTGCCTCCGGTGTAAAATTCTATTCCAACATGTCTAGTTTTTTCTTCCTCACTCGCAGTGTATTGGGGTTCATCCGCACTTCCGTCATTGGCGTCAAAAATATTTACTACGAATTCCGTAGACTGGTCTTTACCCTTGTCATCTTTATAGGTGAAATTGATGTAAAGCTCACGCAGGGCTTCAGTAAATTTCTGTGCTTTGATGGTGACTTCGACCTCATCCTTGTATTTGTCTGCAGATTTGACGGTTACTTCACCATCTGCCAAAGTATAGTCCCTGTCAATGGCCGAACTTTTATCCTTCAGGACTTTATAGGAAATTTTGGTGTCTTTTGTTGCTTTTTCCAAGGTAAACTGGATAGTGATTTTTTTATCTGCCTTCTCTTTTTTTGTGCTAAGCGGAGACGGGGTTTGAAATTTCAATTCCTGTCCTACAACATTTGATGAAATACAGTTAAATGTTATAAACATTGAGGTGATGACGATGCATCTAGTTAAAAACAAGTTTGTTTTTAGAGTTGAGAGTTTCATGACGGAGCTTATTTAGAGTAAAAAATACTTTGATTGGCGGATATTAAAAAACGTGAATTTGGTTCAACATAAAATACTATTTACCGATAAAGAATATTAATAGGACAGAGCACAGAATTTGTTTAAAACAGCTATCGATTTTATTGTATGAAACGTATTATTTTTTTTATTAAAAATACTTTCTAAGCAACTACAAAACAATACCCATTAGTTGGTATAATGTATTGCAATATTAATCTGTAACTAAAAATTTATTTCCAAGTTTAATTTTTTGAGAATGTAATTTCACAGATTGAGAATACAATTTTTTCTGCTGCAGAAGATTTAATCCCAAATCATAAGACATCAGCCATATTAGATGGTGATTCTTTATTAATATGGGTAGAAAAAATATATATATAATAAAACAACGAGAAAAGAGAAGTTGGTGAGTGAATTAAGTTTAACAATATTCTTACCTTAGAAAAATCAATTGCAGGGCATGAAAATTAACCGCTTAAAAATTTATMTACTCCTTTTAGTTTTCTTCTTTGCTTTATCATCAAAGAGCCAAAACACAACCATAAGTACAAAGACCAAGCCTGTTGTCAGCATTTTAGGCTTTTCGCTTTGTGGCACCACGATTACTGAATTAAGAAAAAATTACAATGATCTTCATGAAATAGAGGTGGAAGAAATGAACTACTCTTCCGGATGTGAGCAGCTAGATTCAAGATACATCGCTAAAAAAGGTTTTGCTACTACTAAACAACCAGGACTTATCTTTCAACAAGAACGAGACGGAGATTTGATCGGTAAAATTAGGCTCACTACCGATTATAAAGGCAAGTTCATTGATAATACAGACATTGATATTAGTAAGTTAAAGGCAAAAGATGTCTTTAAGCGCTTTCCAACGCTTGAGGGAAAATGGGGTTCGCGAGGCTGTTCAGACTATTGGAATCTGTCAAATGATACTATTTCCTTTTTCGTTAAGATTGACAGATCCAAAAAGCCGATGTATCCGATTGACGAAGCATATTATTTAAACCAACCAATTGAAGGTGTTGATTTAGTGATGTCTTGTTATGTGCCATCTGAAGAATCTTTTACTTTGGTAGAGACAACAAATGATCCGGTATTCATATTGGATAGTGTTCAGGTGTTTAGAGGTGAGATGAATAGCGTAGATCCGAATACCATAGCTGTGGTTACTGTTTATAAAGGTAAGAACGCTACAGATCGGTTTGGAGCCGAGGCTGAGAATGGTTTAGTGTACATGGAAACAATCTCTTTTGTCAAGAAAAGATATTGGACATCTTTGAAATCGAAATCTGATGATTATCTGAAGCACGTGCCAAGTCCAGACGAAGAAAGCAGTATATTCTATATTTTGAATGGTAAACCACTGTTGAAAGATCATGAAGCAGGCCTTTCGGGCATTACTAATGAAAATTTACAGAGTGTACTTATTATAGATAAAAATACCTTAAAAAAAGATTATTTGATAGAGGGTTATTCTTGGGGTGTTCTCATCACCACGAAGTGAAATGACTAAATTATAAAACGCTTGTAGTCCCATAAATTGACATTTTAACTTAAACGTATGAAATATTTTTTAATTGGGGTTTTGTGTTTCGCATTAATGTCTGCACTACCATTACTATGGAATCATTTCTCATTTGTCGAATTAGGCTTTCTGTTCCCTTATTTGCAAAAAAAGACTTTCGAGGGGGTAGAGGGAAGTTCTTTCATGATCTCTTTTATATCTTTAAATTTACTATACGATTTAGCCATCGTAGCGATTTTTGTTTGGATGCTCACTTATCTCAAAACAGCCACTAAAAATTATAGCTAAAATATAGATTTAGGCAATTTGTAGCCTATCAATACTGTTCGGCCTGTGGAAATGCAATGATTATTCGGTATATTCATTTGAAAATTAACCGAACTCATGAAATATTTTAACTTGCTCGCGCTCATCTTTCTCGTGCTCATCACCAAGGCACAAACCACAGATCAACCCAAAGCTGATGCTTCGGTACCGATGTATGTTCAGAAATGGCTGACCGAAAAAACGGCGTTTAAAAAACGTAAAGCAATCCAAAAAGGCTTCTTCTTGCGCGATTCTATTAAAATCGTTGGCTATATCAAAGGGTATGATAAAAACGCGAAATATTCCAGTGGCATCATCTACCATGGAAATAACATTACCAGGGAAGATTTACCAACTATAGTAAGGATCTACAAAGATGGAAGATTTGAGTGTGGCTTGCCGGCTATACATCCCATGTCTTCCAGTATACATTTTAATGATCAAAGCATAAAATTTTATGCCGAGCCAGGGACTACCACCGGGATCATTCTAGGTGATAAGACCACTGAATACCTGGGCGTCAATAAGGCGATCAACGATCAGTTAGCTGCCATTGAGCCACCCCGCCCTGACTACAATAATTTAGATGAGTATCGGAAAACACAGACGCCCAATGACTTTAAGCAAGCTCAGCTTCGCAATTGGGAAAGTACCAGGGAAAAGGTAGACAGTACCATGGAGGTAAAGCAGACGTCGGAGAGGGTAAGGAAGTTGGTAGCCAACCAGGTTGATCTGACTTATGCCGTTTATTTGTTCGATTACGAAATGTCGCGCACCTACTACCAGAAACAGGCGCCGGACAATGAAATATTAAAGTTGCCCATGCCTGAAAACTACTTCGATTTTTTAAGTAAGATTGATTTGGATGATCAATTGCTGTTAGTTTCCAATGATTTTTCGACGTTTGTAAACCGCTTTGAGTTTTCCCCCGTGTTCGAACGGAAGATTCTTTTTCAAAACCAGAAAACCAAGGGCTTTTTGAAACTAGACTCGGCCTATCTCAGTAAAAATAAAAAGGTCAATTTGGTTTACGACATCGCCAAACTCCGCTCATTAACTTCTGATTTTAAGTTCTACGAGTACAAAAAGAGAAGTTTTGCCCAGGAAACCACTGATTTATTAAAAACCGTGCAAGAACCCTTTCTGCTGAGAGAGATGGATCGAATGTATGACAAATATAAAATAGGAAATGTAGCTTACGACTTACCTAATACCACAGCAGCAGCCGTATTCAAAAAAATCATTAACCCAATAAAAGGAAAGGTGTTGATCGTTGATTTTTGGGCGGAGAATTGTGGACCATGCCGTGCCGGAATAGAGAGCAGCCTGGAGTTCCGGAAGAAATATAAGGACAATCCTGATTTTGATTTTGTATATGTAACAGATAGCGAAAATACAGGAGCTGCATTTTATGACGATTATATCAAAAAGAATCTGATGTTAAATACGCATAGAATCACGGCTGACGAGTATCTGGCGCTGAGAGAGCTATTCAGGTTCAATGGAATCCCCCGGTATGTATTGGTAACAGAAGAGGGTAAAATACAGGATGATAATTTTGCTTCTTACAACATGAAAAGCGAATTCCAAAAGTACTTTCCCGGGAAATTTCCCATTGATTATTGGAAGTGACCCAAGGATGCCAATGGTTTATAAATGCTCGTTTTAAATAATCGCTATCTTTAGCAAACCAACCTAAATTATTATGGAAAATTTAAAAGCTAAAGAAATGATATCCGCTGGACTAATCGGATTAAGCGGCTTTGTAGCTCCGTTGTCTTTAATATGTATAATTTGCTATTTCACTGATCTTGCTAAAAGTCCTTACCCGTTAAAATATCTTGTGCCAACTTTCATAATATCGTTAGCAGTTTTGCTTTATTGCTTTTATGTACTAGGGTCAATAAGTAAATATAGGAAACAAAATAATCTCGAAAGTATTTAATTATAGATTGTCCGAAGTCATATTTTAAGTCATGATAACTGATGCAGATGTTTAGGATTTGTATTAGATTTATGTAATCATTATAAAATGAAGATGTTATATGAAAAAAATCTCCAGCTTAATTTGTTTATTATTAATAATAACTGCCGTTTCTTGTAAAAAAAAGGCAACGCTTGATGGAAAAGAAGTATTAACGGTATGTGGAACAAAAGATCCATTAAAGAATATAGCCTGGCTTAAGGACGAATATTCACAAATGTCGGGTCAGCCCACGATTAACGGTATAGTACTTTATCGATATAATGATAGTGAAGTTATAGAAATACAAAACGCCCAGTTTAGCTCAACTAATCAACATCAATACTATTGTGATGGAACTAAACTCAACTTAGGCGTACCGGCAGATTTTAATAAGTATAGACAAGACCGTAAATTGATTGGCATTTTGTTCGGAACAAATATTTGGAATTAATTCATAAGTAATTTCAAAAGGAAACTATACTATGAAAGTAAAAGCTTGTGCTATTGTGATTTTTATTTCTTTTTTCATAAGCCAAGCTTATTCACAAAAGATACCTTCACCAAAAGAAATGAGAGAGGTTTATCGTCAGTATTTCCTGGCGGCGTGCATTTATTTTGCATTTGGTGAGGAAGTTGTTGGTTCTAAGGACATCAGTCTCGCTGTATACTACGCAGTAGGTGATGAGTTTGGCTCTACTAACCACGCCCATAAACTGGATTCATTGGCAAAGAAACTGATGAACTCAATTACTCCAACTCAAGTTGATGACTATGAAGGGCGTAAGCCTATTTTAATGGATTGTATTGAATATTACGAGAGTAAGGAACTGAAAAGAGAGATCATAAAAATCCTAAAAACCCCCCGAAAAAATGAGTTAATTAGGCCTGGAAATAAATAGCGACTACTTGATATTAATGGCTTACATTTATGACGATTGTCATTATTTAGTATCTTTGTGTTATGCAAACTGCAGTTCAGAATAAACGGACATTAATATCATTACTTAAGGCTAATAGCCAGAAGCTGAAATCTTATGGAGTTTCGAGCTTGAGCATATTTGGTTCGTTTATTTCTGGGAAACTTGATGTGGATAGTGATGTTGATCTTTTAGTCGATTTCGACCCCAGCCAAAAAAGCTATGATAATTTTATGGATTTGTCATTCTTCTTAGAAGACTTGCTAGGTAGAAAAGTAGAGCTGGTGACACCACAATCACTAAGTAAATATATTGGCTCACATATTTTAAAACAAGCTGAGCATGTTGCCATCTAATGTTAAGTTATTTAAGCATATTCTTGAAGAAGTTTCTTTTATACTAAACGCTGTCAAAGGGAAAATAGAGACTTGGTAGTTGACGATCCTGTTCTATCAAGGGCTATAATTAGAAGCTTGGAAATTATTGGTGAGGCTAGTACCAAAATTGATGATGAGTTTAAAGCTATATACCCCAATATAGAATGGAGAAAAATGTCTAATACACGTAACCGGTTAATTCACGATTATTTTGGAGTAGATTATGACATCGTTTGGGATATAATAGTATCTAAATTACCTGATCTTGAAGCAGAGATTCAGGCAATCATCTCAGAGAATTAGAAAAATTATTTGCTTTGGTTAGACCTTACAAATGGTTCGGTCAAGGTTCTTTAAGCATAATACTAATATCCGGATAACATTTCCGTTTCATTCAGGTTTCATAGGTGTGTACACCTACAATACACCTATGAAACACCTATATAACTCCTTTCGTTAGTATGCCATGACCGAACCATTTGTAAGGTCTGATGCTACAAGGGATAGTCGAAACTATATATATTTAATATTTCATTCTCCAGCCCCAATAATCTTAAGAGAGTTAACTATTAGAAAGACCCTATCAATGCCCTGTCAACCGATCTGTGTGAATAGTTTATACCCTCCGCTAAAAGAAGGGAAAGTTAATTGGTTTTTAAAGAATTGCAAGGGACGCGGAGGTCTTGTGCCTAATCATCAAAGTCAATCCTATAAGCGCATAAATACTCAAAACAACTAACGATACGATATTAACTGAAACGGCTATGTCCTTAGATTTCATGAACAGTGTTAATATAGAAAGCCCTATACCTGCACCTAAAAAATACGATGTTGTACCAATGCTAGATCCAAGACCATAATGCGCTTTAGGAATGCCTTGTACAGAGAGTACCGATAGGGCGGTGTAGCTCAATGTCATCCCTAGTCCGGTAACAAAGGTGGCCGATAGCAGTACCAGAACCAGCGAATGATTAAACAGCACGCTACTGGTTAAAAACAATCCGCCAATAAGCATACACAGCATTCCGGCTATGCCCAGTTGCGAAACCGTAAGCCTTTTGGTTAATACAGGTATCCCTAATTTTGCCACAACGGCCGAGAGTAAACTAAACGGAACCAACAACAATCCAGACTTTGCAGCACTTAAATTCATATCCTTTTGCAGAATCAGTGAAACCATAAACAGGAAACCTGTAAAAAATGCCCCTAAAAGAATAAACACCAAATTGGCCGTAACAACAGAACTGGAATTAAATATAGACAAGTCTATTAGCGGTTCCGAGAGCCTTGTAAGTCTGTTGTATAATACCTTAACACAGATTAGAATGGCAACAGCTAGGAAAAGCAGCAATGCCGAGTGGCTTTGAAACTCGCCAATGGTATGCACCGCGTAACTGATCATTAACAGCGTTGCGGCTAGCAATAAACCCGAAATAACATCGGGTGCTCTTTTGTTCTTTTCTGCTACATCGGCCTCCAGGTAAAAATAAGCAATAATAACTACCAGGAATAGGATAGGTACGTTGATCAGGAAAACCCAGTGCCATCCCCATAGGGTGCTAATGATGCCTCCAAAAGAAAGTCCGCTTCCAGATCCTATGGCGGCAAAAGAACTGAAAATACCAATTGCCTTGCTTCGCTCTTTTTCTTCTGTGAAATTATGGATGACTATGGATAGGGACGAGGGCATGATCAACGCGGCTGCTAAACCTTGTATGGCCCTAAAAACAGCTAGCATTTCGAATGACGTGGATAAACCGGCACCCAACGAGGTGATTAGAAACAGCACAGAGCCGATCATAAATACCTTCTTTTTACCTACTACATCTGATAGTTTACCGCCAATAATCAGAAACCCTCCGTAAAGCAATACGTACAAGGTTTGCAGCCATTGCACCTGATCGTTGCCAACTCTAAACTGGGCTTGTATAGATGGTATGGTGAGGTTGATGATGGCAATATCCAGGGCTTCTACAAAAATGGCCATAGAAGCAATCATCAGAATGATATTCTTTTTTGAAAACATAAGTTAGCTCGTTGTCCTGTCAAAAGTAGAAATAATGATTTTCTGATTGAAGAGATAAAAAATAATAAGAACAATTATGTTGATATTTGTATTTTTATAGAACAAGTGCGTTTTAAGTGCTTCAAAAGATGTCGAAAACAGAACAACAGAAATTACCCGAAATTAGTTTAGATGGCAAAGACCATGAAATACTAAAACTAATAGAATCGAATAGCAAACTTACTGTGAGGGAAATTGCTTCGCAAATTCATTTAAGTCCCACGCCAACACATGATAGAATTAAGCGCTTAGAGAAAAGTGGTGTAATTAAGCAGTATTCTGCGGTGTTAGATAAGCGTTTGGTTGGCAAAAGAATGATTGTGCTGTGTATGGTTACTTTAAGAGAGCACAACAAAAAAGCCGGGGCTATTTTTGTGAATGCCATACAGGGGTTTAAAGAGGTTATTGAATGTTATAATATTTCTGGTGATTTTGACTTTATGCTCAAAATTGTAGCCGAGGATATGGAAAGTTATCATACGTTTTTTGTAGATAAGTTAACGGAAGTGCCGGGAATTGGACAGACTAAGAGCGTGTTTGTAATGGATGTGATTAAGGAAACGCATAATTTGATGTAGGAAGGATGACGAGTGCGTTTAATCCTCGACCTCTAACGTGTAATACGATACCTTGTTAAACAATTCCTCTGGTAAAAATGGTTTTATAATGTAATCATCAATACCTGCTTCTTTTATCTGATMTTGTATTTCGGCAGCCAGGTTTGCGGTAAGGGCTATTATCGGTATTTTAACTCCAGATTTGCGCATCTTTTTTGCAGCCTCATATCCATCCAGAATAGGCATTTGTAAATCCATAAGCACCAGCTGATGTTTGGCGCCATCAAATTTGTGAAGCGCCTCAAATCCGTTTAAAGCCACATCAATTGATGCTCCCCAACCCTCAAGGTATCGCTGTGCAACAAGAACATTCATCGGGTTATCTTCTACTAAAAGTATATGTATCCCCTCAAAAGGTTTAGATTTTTCTTTAATGGCTTCAGAGTTATAATTGATTCCGTTTCTTTTTCCGGCCTTTTCAAAAGTTTGCTCAAAATAGAAGGTAGAACCCTTGCCTTCAACACTTTTTACATTAAGCGTAGAATCTTGCAGTTCAAGAATCTTTTTTGATATTGCCAATCCAAGTCCGGTGCCGCTTGGACCTTTAAATCCAGACGCATTAACTTGCATAAACCGTTCGAAGATAATAGCCAGTTTCTCTTTGGATATGCCGATTCCTGTATCTTTAACCTCCACAGCAATGGTAATTGAAGTTTTATTTTGAGATTCTACAGTTATGGTAACATTTACAGAACCCTTGTCTGTAAACTTAATGGCATTATGCACCAGGTTGGTAATTACCTGAGTAGTTCTGGTTGGGTCGCCCATTACCTTGCTTTGCATTTCTTTATCTATCGATAAATTAAGGGCTATACTTTTGTCTTGCGCTGCCATTTCAAGACCCTTAACAATATAACCTACAATAGAGGCAATATCCATTTCAACGCGCTCAATAGAGATTTTACCCGATTCAATTTTATTGTAGTCCAGAATATCGTTTACAATGGCCAACAGATTATTTGCCGAAAAGCGCAATACATCCAATTGCTCTACCTGATCTTCGCGCGGGTTACTTTTTAACAGTAAATGGCTCATCCCAATCACAGCATTTAATGGCGTCCTAATCTCGTGGCTCATATTGCTCAGGAATTCGCTTTTAGCACTTAGCCCTTCTTCGGCCTGCGCTTTGGCTTGTTTTAAAGCAAAAGAAACCCTGTGCGATAATGCCAGCGACTGAAGGAAAAAGAAGGTGATATAGCACAGGAAGCTGGCCAGTTGGTAAGGAGGGATAAGTAACCAGTAATGAAGCAGAGATATGGCAAATGCCGGGATCAGGGCAAAAGAACTCAATAAAGTGTATAGTGCGCCGGTTCTGTTTCTTCTGTATGCTTTTATATATATGTATGGAACATACAGCAGGCAGAATAACATTACAGCTAAAAACGGATTTATTAATTGGGTAAAATAAACTGCCGGCAAACATATTACCGCTAAACTAAATAAACMGCATATGCCACATATTATTTTAGGTATGGGCATGTTAATGTCTTTAGGAAATAGATAAAGCGTGTAAAGCGCGAACAGTCCTATACCTATAAATAAGGAAAGATACTCTAACCTGATGGTTAGATGCCAGCTTAGGTTCGGGATGATATTATGCAGTACATAAGTGTCTGTACCAATAGTTCTGTAGCAATAGACTATAGAAAAGATGGCAAAAAACAGGATGGCCTTGTCGTTTTTTCCTTGCAGATACAATCCCATAAAGAAAAGGCCGCCCATGATTAAACATCCGGTAAGTATAAGATTTATGGAGGCCGATTGCCGTTCCTTCAGTATCAATTGGTCTCTGTTTCCAATTTGCAGGGGTTTTTTAATGCCTCCTTTGCTATGGTCGAAATTGGAGATTTGCAGTAAAAGATTTAGTGTATCTATGTTGGCAGGTATGGCTACTGTACGGTTTTCCCAATAAGGCATAGAACTTTCTTTATTGGTGCCAACTTTTCCATTGGCTGCTTCTAGTTTACCATTTATATATAGCCTGTAAGCTGAGTAGGTTTCTGGAATGGCCAGTAATAATGTACTTTTATTGTGTGGTAGTAGTAGGGTTGCTTTGTAGGTAGCGTAGCCAAATCCTTTCCATACATATGGGAAATTTACGAGTTTACCACCTTTGGCAGACACGTTTTGAGGCTCTAAAAGCTGATTCCAGTAAAACTCCCACTGCTTGCCTAGTTCTACAATTTTATGAAAAGATTGGGTACGCAGGTCGATTACAGCTTTTGAGTTGACAAACTGAGGAACGCCAGCGCCAGCAGCTTTTTGACAGCTAATTAAAAGTATTACCAGGAATAGGAGATAAGGCTTTCTAACCCACATTTGAACGTTACTGCAAAATAATCAGCTAAATATACAAGTTTGTATGTTATCTTTCTATTTGATTTGTTACCTTATTTACAGGATTGTATTATATATATTTATCCTTTAACTTAAAACTAACCAGATAAGAATCTATAAATGGTAAACAAAACAGGGGCGGCAGTGCTGTATCCTTCGGGTTGTATATTGGGCGAAAGCCCCATGTGGCACAATGAGCGACAGAGTTGCTTTTGGGTTGATATTGAGGGTTGTACGATTTATGAATACAGTTTTCCCGATAAAAGCTGTCGCCAATATGAATTATCTAAACGCGTTTCTTTAGTAGTTAAAGGCAGTATTGCCGATGAACTTATTGTGGGTTTGCAAGGCGGTGTAGCCAGGTTTAACCTGCTTACTGAAACTTTAACCATGCTTACAACGGAACTTAATGCCGATTGGAAAAGCTACCGCTGCAATGATGGTGGTTGTGATAATATGGGCCGGTTATGGATAAGCACAACTGACTTAAAACATAAAAAAGATGCGGGTGCACTTTATTGCGTTGATAAGAACTTGCAGGTTAGCGAAAAGCTGGGTAAGCTTTCTATTTCGAACGGTATAGCTTGGACTGCCGACAATAAGCGGCTCTATCATACCGATAGTGTTACAGGTGCAATTAAGTCGTACCTCTACGATGAGCGTACCGGTGATCTGGAATTTGAGTGTATTGCGGTGCAGATTTCTTTGGAGAAGGGTGTGCCCGATGGGATTGCTTTGGATGCCGAAGGTAAACTTTGGATAGCGTTATGGGGTGGATATGGTGTTGGCAGGTTTGATGTAGATTCTGGTGAAATGTTGGGTTTTATTGATGTTCCTGCTCCTAATGTAAGCAGCTGTGCTTTTGTTGGAGATGCGCTGGACCAGATGATCATTACTACTGCAAAAAAAGGAATGACAGAAAATGACCTTAAGGGATTTCCCGAAAGTGGTCATATATTTATAGTAGAGCCGGGCGTAACAGGTGCTACGGTTTTTAATTGTGTGTTATAATAAAATAGATATGGAAAAGAAGCTTCGTAGTCAGCAATGGTTTGGTAAAAAAGGTAAGGATGGGTTTATTTACAGGGCCTGGATGAAAAACCAGGGCATTCCGGCTGATGAGTTTCAGGGTAAACCTGTTATTGGAATTTGCAATACCTGGTCGGAATTAACACCATGTAATGCCCACTTTAGGGAGCTTGCCGAATCTGTAAAAAGAGGGGTAATTGAAGCAGGCGGTTTCCCGGTTGAATTTCCGGTAATGTCTTTAGGCGAAACCTTGATTAAACCTACGGCCATGCTTTACCGGAACCTGGTAAGTATGGATGTGGAAGAGTCCATCAGGGCAAACCCAATTGATGGTGTGGTGTTGATGTGCGGATGCGATAAAACTACTCCGGCACTGGTTATGGGTGCTTGCAGTGTAGATATTCCATCTATTGTGGTTTCTGGTGGTGCAATGCTTACGGGTAAATTTCAGGGTAAAAATATAGGTACCAGTGATATTTGGAGGTTCTCTGAAAGTGTAAGATCCGGAATCATGTCGGAAGAGGAATTGAACCTGGCAGAAGCCGGAATGTGCAGGAGCAGAGGGCATTGTGCAGTTATGGGCACTGCATCTTCTATGGCTTGTATGGTTGAATCGCTTGGGCTTTCGTTGCCTGGCAATGCGGCTATTCCGGCTGCTGATTCTTCAAGAAAGGTACTTGCCCAGTTCTCGGGCCGCAGGATTGTAGATATGGTTAGGGAAGATTTGAAACCATCTGATGTTCTGGTGCGTAAAGCTTTTGAAAACGCGATAAAGGTAAATGCTGCCATTGGTGGCTCTACCAATTTTGTGATACACCTGTTGGCCATTGCAGGCAGGGTGGGGATAGATTTAACCATTGATGATTTTGATAAATACTCTGCAGGGATACCGCTAATCGCTAATCTGCAGCCTTCAGGCGAGCATTTTATGGAAGATCTGTATTATGCCGGTGGTTTACCTGCCGTAATGAAAGAAATGCAAGGCTTTTTGAATGCCGAATGTATTACGGTAAACGGCAGAAATATTGGTCAGAATCTGGAAACGGCGCAAACTTTGAATCAGGAGGTGATTGCATCTGTAGAAAGTCCTTTTAAACTGGATTCTGGTGTAGCGGTGTTAAAGGGCAATCTTTGCCCGGAGGGTGCTATCATTAAGCCCTCGGCAGCTAATGCGCGTTTAATGCAGCATAGAGGCAAGGCTGTGGTATTTGAAAACATTGAAGATTATAAGCTTAGAATTGATGATCCGGAGCTGGTAGTTGATGCAGATAGTGTATTGGTATTGAAAAATACAGGCCCTAAAGGTTATCCTGGCATGCCAGAGGTGGGTAATATGGGTTTACCTAAAAAGATGCTTGATTTAGGGGTTACAGATATGGTACGCGTATCTGATGGCCGTATGAGTGGAACCGGATTCGGTACTGTGGTACTGCATGTTTCGCCAGAAACTGCCGAAAACKGAACCATCGCATTGGTTAAGGATGGGGATATGATTGAACTGGATGTAGCAGGGAGAAGGTTAAGCTTATTGGTGTCTGATGAGGAATTGGATCAGAGAAGGGCTTTACTTGCTGATCCTGTTAATCAGTTTAAAAGGGGCTATGCAAGGTTGTATGTAGAACATGTTGAACAGGCACATTTAGGTGCCGATTTTGATTTTTTAAAGGGTAACTCAGGTAGTGAAGTATTACGCGATTCACATTAATATATAAACAGACGAAAGACTAATATGATGACTTCAACAGCATTTGAAAACAAGACGGTAATTGTAACTGGTGCCGGACAGGGCATTGGTTTTGAAATATGTAAACAACTGGCAGCTAGAGGCGCTACAGTTTTATTGAATGATATAGATGAGGTGCTGGCCAATGGCGCAGTACAAGCAATTAAAGATGCGGGTGGAAATTGTATTGCCTGTGCAGGTGATTCTGGTGATAAGGATTTTATACAAAGTATGGTTGATCTGGCTGTAAAAACATCCGGCAGTCTGGATGTTGTGATTGCCAACGCAGGGATTACTTTATTTGGCGATTTCTTTACTTACCCTCAGGATTCTTTGTATAAAGTTTTACATACAAACCTTGGTGGTACGTTCTTTTTGGCCCAGGCCGCGGCCAATCAAATGAGAACTYAGGCTAAAGGTGGTTCTTTGTTGTTTACCTCATCGGTTACGGCACATCAGGCACATAAAGATCTGGCAGCCTACGGAATGACTAAAGCTGCTCTTGAAATGCTGGCCAAGAACCTGGTGCTGGAGCTTTCTCCTTTTAAGATCAATGTAAATACGATAGCGCCGGGTGCTACACTTACAGAGCGTACCATGGATGATCCGAATTATGAGGCTGTATGGTCTAGAATTACGCCAATGGGTAGTCCTGCTAAAACGATAGATATTGCCAATGCGGCTTTGTTTCTGGTGTCGGATGGGGCAAAACACATCACAGGACAAAGTTTGGTGATTGATGGTGGTTGGAGTGCAATTAGTCCTTCGCCAAATGAATAGGTTGCTGAAATTTATATTTGTTTTGCCTTTGGTGCTGCTGTTTTGCGGATCAGCTTTGGCCATAAAACCTAAGGTTTTTTGCTTTTACTACAATTGGTACCAGACCAAGGCTTTTGATGGAGCAGATCAGCATTGGTCGCATTGGAGTAATGGCAATCMTACTGGGTACCCGGGTGGTGATAACATAGGCGCTAATTTTTTTCCATCATTAGGTAATTACAGCACAAATGATCCTGTTTTGGTGGCTAAGCACATGAAAATGATTGCTAAAGCAGGTATTAATGCTGTTTTTTTAACCTGGTGGGGTAAGGATCATTTTACAGCAAAGAGCATTCCGGTGATATTAGATGAGGCTAAAAAGGCTGGTGTTAAGGTTGGTTTTCAAATTGAGCCGTATGGAAATAGATCTCCCTTAACGGTTAAGGCTGATGTGAAGTATCTAATTGATACTTATGGCAAGCACCCGGCTTTTTACTATTCTGAACAGAAGAAACCGCTTTTCTTTGTTTATGATTCGTATTTGAGTAAGGCCGCTGAATGGTCKGATGTATTATCGCCAGCTGGAAGTTCAACCATTAGAAAAACGTTATATGATGCTGATTTTATGGGTCTTTGGGTGAATGATAATGAGCATCAGTTCTTTAAAGATTCGGGATTTGACGGTTTCTATACCTACTTTGTTTCGAAGGTGTTCCGTTATGGCTCTAACCCAAATAACTGGGCTAAGATGCAGGAATGGGCGGTTCAAAACAACAAGATATTCATCCCCTGTGTAGGGCCTGGTTATATAGATGAGCGCATCCGCCCGGAGAATAGTGCCAATACGCAAAGCAGGGACAATGGGACGTATTATGATGATTACTGGAAAAAAGCAATTTCCGTGAAAAGCCCGTATGTGGCCATTACTTCTTTTAACGAATGGCATGAGGGTACACAGATTGAACCGGCAAAACCACTGAGTATTACTGGTTTTACTTACTTGGATTATAGCCCGCTGGCAAATGATTACTACATCACCAGAACCAGATATTGGACCGACCGTTTCTTAAAAAAATAATCTTTTAGGATGAAAAAATATACTTCATTATTGTTAGCAGGATTTGTTTTAGTAACCGGTGTTAGTGTAGGGCAGGATAAGCTCAGCAGGGCAAAATCTGAAACGATTGGTGGGTTTATTGGCGAAAGGCTGTCTAATTCTTACAAGAACAGGGTTTTACTTCAGGATGCAGATGCCTTAATTGAACMGTTTAAGCATAGAAACGAGACCAGTTTATGGCAAAGTGAGTTTTGGGGAAAATGGTTTACTTCGGCAGTTCTTGCCTATAAATATAAACCAACACCTGAACTAAAGCAAAAGCTGGATGTCGCTGTTGGTGGTTTAATTGCTACGCAAAGTGCTGATGGCTATATTGGTAATTATGCTGAAGAAAGCAGATTAAAGCAGTGGGACATTTGGGGACGAAAGTATTGTATGCTGGGGCTGCTTGACTATTATAGTCTAACCGGTGATAAAAAGAGTCTTAAAGCAGCCAAGGCTGTTGCTGATAATTTGATAGATGATATTAAGAAAGCCGACGGTATAATTGTGACTAAGGGGAATTACYGGGGTATGGCTGCATCATCTGTATTGGAGCCTATTTGCTTGTTATATACGCAAACAAAGGATAAGAAATATCTTGATTTTGCAGAAGAGATTGTTCGCCAATGGGAAACACCTGAGGGGCCACAGTTAATTTCCAAGGCMGATGTTGATGTGTCTAAACGCTTTCCTAAACCTGAAAACTGGTATTCTTTTGAACAGGGGCAAAAGGCATACGAAATGATGTCGTGCTACGAAGGTTTATTGGAATTGTACAGGCTAACGGGCAAACAGACATATAAAACTGCGGTTGAGAAGACCTGGCAAAACGTTCGCGATAAAGAGATCAATATGGCAGGATCAGGTGCATCGGCCGAAATGTGGTTTGGTGGCAAGGCTTTACAGGCTGATCCCATCTTTCATTATCAGGAAACGTGCGTTACAGTAACCTGGATAAAGCTTTGTCATCAGCTTTTTAGGCTTACCGGCGAAGCAAAATATGCCGATGCAGTGGAACAGAGTTATTATAACGCTTTGTTGGGCTCTACCAGTCACGATGGTTTTCATTGGGCAAAATATACGCCTTTAAATGGATTGCGATTACCCGGAAACGGGCAGTGTGGTATGGATCTTAATTGTTGTGTGGCAAGCGGCCCAAGGGGTTTGTTTAACCTTCCGGCTCATGTGGTGATGAAAGCTGCAGATGGCTTATTTGTAAATTATTTTATTAAAGGGAGTTATGCTTTGGTTACTCCAACTGGTAAAAATGTAAGTGTAGTTCAGCATACAGATTATCCGGCTACGGGTAAGATTGGAATTAGTGTAAAACTTTCAAAGCCTGAGGACTTTAGCATTAATATTCGCATACCTGAATGGAGCAAGAAGAATGTGTTAATGGTAAACGGTGTTGCAGTTGAGGCAGCTGGTGGGCAGTTTGCTACCTTAAAACGAACCTGGAAAGATGGCGACGAAATAGCTTTAGAACTGGATATGAGAGGCAGGGTTGAATTTATTGGAGACAAGTCTCAATATGCTGCTGTGATGCGTGGCCCTATATTGCTTGCCCGCGATGAGGCATTAAAAGGGGCTAATATGGGATCGATTGTTAACCTTGCAGGTAAGACCGGATATGTTGATTTGGTTTCCGTACCTCATACTTCTGAAAATGTGTGGTTACAATTCAGTCTTAAGTTTTCTCCGGAATCATATAAAGAGCAGGGAGATGAGCCTGTAACTGTTGATTTATGCGATTATGCCTCGGMCGGGAATGGCAAAGAAGCAACTTATTTTAAAGCCTGGTTTCCTCAGTTGATTGATCCTAAAAAGGATCACTAAATTTTTATACTTCACATGAACAGATTAAGAACGATACTACTATTTTTTGGCATTGGCATTCCATCGCTGTTATCAGCTCAGGATTTTTATACTCAGGAGCAGCGTGATAAATGGATGGCTAAAGCAGAAACGAATAAGCCTAAACTGACTGAGCAGGAAAAAAAGCCTGTGCAATTGGTTAAACTAGAGGCTGATGATAAGGCTTTTCAAGGTTGGAAGGCTACTCCTGCAGGTTCGGTTGACCAGCTTTATCAGCAAGCTTTTAAAAAACAGTCTGGTGTAGTTATTGATTTTGGCGAGCATTTAACCGGTTATTATACATTTACCATGAAGGAAAGTGCTAATGTATTGGATGGTCCATTACGTTTTAAAATGACATTTGCAGAGGTGCCGGGTGAACTTGCCACACCTTTTGATCCGTACACAGGAGGTTTGACCAGGGCATGGCTGCAGGACGAAATCATTACTGTAATGGAATTGCCTGCTACAATTACTATTCCACGACGTATGGCCTTTAGATACCTTAAAATTGATCTTTTAGCAGGCTCCGGTAACTTTGATTTTAAGATAACGGATATGAGTTTTAAAGCTGTTACGGCGGTTACAAATGTACCTGTTCAATTGGCGGCAAATACAGATCCAATGATTAAAAAGGTTGATGCTGTTGGCCAGGCTACGCTAAAAGAATGTATGCAAACGGTTTATGAAGATGGCCCGAAACGCGACAGGAGATTATGGATAGGGGATTTGTATCTGGAATCGTTAGCTAACAATTATTCTTTTAAAGATCATGAGCTTACCAAGCGTTGTCTGTATTTAATTGCAGGATTGAGTCGTACAGATGGGTACTTAAATGCTAATGCATTTGAAAACCCTAAGCCCCATGCGCAGGCAGGTGCGCCATTTTTGTTTGAATATTCGCTATTGTTTAATGCCGCATTGAAGGAATATTTTATTGCCACTAAAGACAGTGAGTTTGTGCTTGATTTATGGCCTGTAGCCAAAAGGCAAATGGACAACATTAGCAAGCATCTGGATGATAACGGGCTGTTTAACGTTAATGCGGCTCAAAAGGACGGTTGGTGGATCTTTGTGGATTGGAGAGATGGGCTGGATAAACAGGCTTCTTTGCAGGGAATAATGATTTTTACCATGAAAGAGACATTGACGCTGGCTAAATTATTGGGTAAGGATAAGGAGGTTTCGCAATTAAATGGCTTAATTGACAAAATGACCAAGGCGGCTAAAACAAGACTTTATGATAAGAAGACAGGGCTTTTTGTAAGTGGAGCTTCTAAGCAGGTTTCTTACGCCTCGCAGGCATGGATGATAATGAGTGGAGTAGCTAGTAAGGCTGAAGCTCAGAAGGCTATGAAAGCTATTGCGGGTTATGATAATGTGGTAAAGCCGGGCACGCCTTATCTGTATCATTATTATATTGAGGCTTTGATTAAATGTGGGTTAACACAAGAAGCCAAAGCCTCTGTTATAGATTATTGGGGTGGAATGGTAAATAAGGGCGCTGATACTTTTTGGGAGGCTTATGATCCTGATAATGACAAGCTTTCTCCTTATAACTTTTTTCCGATAAATAGCTATTGTCATGCCTGGAGCTGTACGCCTGTTTACTTTATCAGAAAGCATCCGGAGATTTTTCAGGGCCCTTAATTCCTATTACATCCGGTTTTTTTCCTCATCAAGCGCATTGTTTTTGTGCTTGCTTTTACGGGTAAACGTGTCTTTACCAAAGTTATACGTTAGTGCAATGCCAAATCGCTGCGTATCAGATTCATTGGTTTGAAATGAATAGGCCTGCGCCAGCCCTACTGAACGTTCCCTGGCTACCCAGCTATGGAACATGTCATCAACATTGAACCTGATGCTGCCTTTGTTTTTCCAAATCTTTTTTTGAATACCTGAGTTTACCCTGTACCTGCCTGCTGTATAAGTTTGCCCGTTTAAATCCCGGCTGACATAATAGCTGCCCAGTTCTGCACTCCATCCTTTTTTGAATTGAAATTGGTTGTATATTCCTATTCTGGCTGCATAAATACTTGGATTAAGCTTTTCGCCATATGCCATACCATCTAATCCCAATCTGGCGAATTGCGGTTCAAAATAAAGTGTCCACCATTCAGCAGGAGTAATTGTGATATTGGTATTTAGAATTATCATATATCCGAAGGCTACGTTTTCCGGTTTCCTGATAAAAATATCATTTTCTACACGTGTAGTCTGGAAAATTACATCTGTAAATCTGTTATAACTTAAAGCTAGTCTAAGCCATTGTTTGTGTTGATATTTAAGTTCATAACGCATCTGATATTGAGGGGTTAATTCCGGATTACCTGAAGAGTAAGAGTACTTGTCTTTAAAAAACACAAAAGGATTCAGGTATTGATAATTTGGCCTGTTTATTCTTTTGCTGATACTAAAGTTTAGGGTGTTTGTGCCAACTGTATCAAGCTTGTAGTTTAAAAAGATACTTGGGAACACTTGCGTATAGTTCTTAGTAAAACTGCTTGGTGGCACCAGCTCGTTGCCTAATTGCTCCCCCTTAGATTGTGTGTTTTCCAAACGCAATCCTAATTGAATAGATAGGTGTTTCCATCCTTTTTGAGCATTAACATATGCAGAGTTTATGTTTTCTCTGAACTTGAAGTGGTTTGATTGTCCGTTATCGATAACCGGTCCCTGATCGGTAATGTTGTAATAATCAGATTTGTTATCGTTATAAACGAAGCTCGATTTAAAGCCCGCTTCAAATTTTGCGTTGTTTTTCATGGTTTGCACATAATCTGCTTTGGCAGTGTATATATTTATGGTAGAAGGTAAATCGTAAAAGAATTTGCTATCGCTGATAGCAGTGCCATCTGGCTGATAAAGTGAGTTTACGAGCGATTGGTTGCCGGTACTGCGGTAATTTAAGTAGTTGATATCGGCAGAGAGTTCCTTCCCGGTTGATCCGAATTTATGCAGAAAGTTGACGTTGGATCCTAAGTTGGTTCTTTTATTATCGCCAATGGTGTTTCCTTTGCCAATGTTGTTCAGTTGTCCGGCGTTGTAATTGTCGCTATTATAATTCAGCAGATCGTTGTTTTTATTGTCGTTTATATTGACCTGGAAACCGTATGTTGTATTTGGAGTGGCTGCATAATCTAATCCTGCGTTTGCATTTAAGCCGTTGCTTTTAAACTCCTGATTATTTATTAGCTCTACGGTTGATGTTGGTACATTGTTAGTATCAAAGAAGCTCCTTGTCATGTTGTCGATGTTATAATTTTTCTCGTGACTATAACCAATACTCCCAAACAAATTGATCTTTTTATAGTTGTAGTTCAGGTTCAAAGAGTTGTTGTTTCTTCCATATTCTCCTTTAGAATAACCTGTAGCAAAACTTCCTATAAAACCACCTATCCTGTTTTTTTTCAGTTTAATATTGATAATTGCATTTCCTGATGCATCATAACGGGCAGGAGGGTTGTCCATCAGCTCTATCTTGTCTAAAAGTGATCCGGGAAGAGATTTTAGGTAAAGAGAAAGGTCTTGTCCCGACATGTAAGTAGGGCGGCCATCAATTAAAACCATAACTCCAGATCGGCCGTTTAATGTGATATCCCCATTGGAATTTACAACTATGCCGGGCGTTTTTTCGAGCACTTCTAGTGTATTGCTGCTGGCGCTGCTAATCATGGCATCCACGTTTACTACTGTTTTGTCTATTTCCATTTGAATTAGCGGACGCTTTGCTTTTATCACTACCTCTGCAAGTTCTGTACTTTTAGCCGGCAGTAATATAATTACGGGAAACACCACGCCTGCGTTATCCAGTACATGTAAGGGCGATGAATTGAATTCTTTGTAGCCTACAGCTGTTATCCTTAATAGATAAGAACCTTTGGTGACATCATTGAATTGAAATTTACCATCGATATCAGTAGTTCGCGTGGTAATAATCGAGGTGTCTGCGGCTTTAAGCAGACGAACAGTAGCACCGCCAATTGCCTGGTTTTTTGAATCTTTTACAGTTGAGGAAATGACTCCTTGTTTTACCTGCGCCAGGGCAGTAAGAGAGATCAGAGAAGCGAAAAATAATATAATATATGTTTTCATTACAAATGGTTTTTAATTTGATCAGGTTGTTGATTGATCAAATATTGATTGTTCGTGTTAGCTCCGAAAAAAAATATGTTGTAACTTGCCTGTTAGTTGATGGAAAGCTATTTTGAGGTGTTGAACTGTTTTGTAACCTGTTTTTTGGGTTCTGTCAATGATTCTGGGCTGTTCGTCAGTAATTATTTATTGACTCGATGAACTTGTTCAAATTTGTAGCCTATGATTGACACAAGGAACATCAGAAACACTATGGACGAGATAAAATTTAAACCACTGATCGGTTTCTTTGGCCAACCGCTTTATATAGTCTTATCCCTTATCATTTCAATCCCTGTTTTTTTGGTAATAGAAACATATGCGAAGTCTATTGAGATACATGAAGATGAAGCCGTGGCCTTTGCCGGAACTGTATTCTTTTTCATTGGGCTTTTTACAGGTAGATATGTTGCACAGATATGGACTGCAAGGTTAACAGTTCTTCCCAAGCAAATTTCTTTTGGGTTATTTATCCTGATCATAGTTTGCATTGGCTGGTTGTTTTTTCATGCTGATTTCCCCTTACGAGGGCGAATTGCCATTAATTTATTACTGTCGTGGGTTCCATTTATGCTGATCAGTCTGGCGCTCGGTGCCTTGATCAAGATCGTTCACGCGATTTCTGAAAATCAATTGAGAGCTGCCAAAACAATGGCTGCTCATAGTAAAAGTGAGCTGCATTTGTTACAATCTCAACTGAGTCCTCATTTTCTGTTTAACACGTTAAACAATATGTATGGGCTTTCTATTACTGATCATGAGAAAATACCTGCATTGCTGCTTAAACTATCGGAACTATTGCGTTATTCAGTTTATGATGCGACAGAAATATATGTACCGTTAAAGGATGAAGTAGCCTACGTTAACAATTATATAGACTTTGAGAAGATAAGGATAGGCGATAGGTTGGTATTGACTACAGAAATTGAAGAGGCAATTGTACCTGAAATAAAAATAGCACCCATGCTTTTAATTGTATTTATTGAGAATGCTTTTAAGCATTCTAAAAACACAATTGATGAGAAGATTTATATAGATATAAAACTAAAGACCTGGGGTAATTCTATCCTTTTTTCGGTAAAGAATTCATACGGTAAGGAAGAAAATGTTCAGCCTACGCTTAACAAAAACAGCGGTTTTGGTTTGGATAATGTAAGCAAGCGGTTAAACTTGCTTTATACGGGCGAACATGAATTGAACATTAAAAAGGATAATTCATTTTACAATGTTATCTTACATTTAAAAATGAAGTAATGGACCAAGTAAACTGCCTTATTGTTGATGACGAGCCGATTGCCAGAGATATTATAAAGACATATTGTAGTCACTTGGATTACCTTAATGTTGTAGCATCGTGCGGGAATGCGCTTGAAGCAAAGGCTGTGTTGCAGAAACAAAAGATCGATATCCTTTTCCTGGATATTAACATGCCGATAATGGATGGAATTTCATTTGTAAAAACAATGAAAGACCAGCCTCAGATTATATTTACAACAGCCTATAAGGAGTTTGCTGTTGATGCATTTGATTTGGCAGCTTGCGATTACCTGTTAAAACCCTTCTCCTTTGATCGTTTTATTATTGCTGTAGATAAGGCACTAGAAAAATTAGAACCTAAAGCAACTATGCAGGCAATCGAGGTTTCTGGCTCTGATAATGAAGATTTTATCTTTATTAAAACCGATGGAAAGATCTATAAAATTGGATATGATGAGTTGCTTTATGCCGAAGCACAAGGCAATTATACTAAAATCATAACTACCAGTAATTTTCTGTTGCCTAAAATGCCTTTCTCGAACTTTGAAGAGCTCTTACCCAAACAACTTTTTCTAAGAACCCATCGTTCATTTATTATTAATAAATCTAAAATTGGCCACATAGAGGGCAATCGTATATTTATTAATAACAATGAAATCCCGATAGGAAGTAACTACAAAGATCAATTGCTAAAAGATCTTGGCTTTTCTTAAAGCCTGACTACGCTGCCGCTAGCTCTTCTTTTTTGGTGAGCTTAAAGATCACAAACATCACTATTCCTGAAATAACGGCTAGTAGTAAGTAGCTGGAATTTAAGTTGTGCTCGTCTTTTGCCGGTAAGAATGAGATAACGCTGTAGCTTAGAAACGACACGATCACATACGTAACACCGCCGGTTAATCCGCTGGCAATGCCTGCATTTTTAGGGAATCTGCCCAGACAAAAAGTAAAATAATTATTGAAGATATAGCCTGCCGTAACGTGAATTAAAAAGGCGAAGAATATAAGTGTATAGATGCTGGATATGAATTGAATGCTGATAAACATGAGCAGCACAAAGAGTATTTGCAGCCCCAGGTTCACAATCATTTTCTTTAAAAATGGCTTGTTTATGGTTGCTTTACCTATAAAACCGCCAACCATCCAGGCAAAACCAAGAATCAGGGAGCTATAACCGGCGACAACCGGTGAAAAATGAAGGTGGTGTTCTATGATAAATGGGCCTGTCATGTTGTAAATCATTACCATTGAATAGGCAAGGCCCAACATCACTATACCCAGACTAAAGCTCGGGGTTTTAATCATTTTAAGATAGATGTTGCCGATATTGCTTAATGAGAATTTAGAGAAGCGGGTCAGGCTCTCGCCACTGTAAATGAATTCGAGTATGGCAAGTATGATTGCTAAACCGGCAAGGAAGTAGAAGTTAGACTCCCAGCCAAATACAGTTTGCAAATAGCCACCTAAAAATGGCGCTACTATGGGGCCGGTAGACCAAATGATAGAGAACAGGCTTAAATAGTGTTTAAGTTTATCGCCTTCAAAAATATCGACAAAAAATGCGCGTTTGCCTACAATGATAGTTCCTACTGTAAATCCGTGAATGATTCGCATGAGGTAAATGAGGTAGACATTATGGGTATTTGCAATTACGATGCTTGCTGCTGCAAATACGAGTAAGCAGATAAGGCTAAGTTTATACCTGCCAAAACTATCTAGCACGCTGCCTATAAAGAGCTGTGAAATTCCATAACTGATTAGGAATAAGCTAAGTGTTAATTGTACTTGTAAACTGCTTACATTCATGGTGGTAGCCATGGTAGGTAAGGAAGGGATGTAGATGTCTGTTGCGAAGCCGGATAATGGTAACAGGGCAAAAGCAAGGACAGTAGAAATGCCCTTATTGTGTTCTTTTAATGGTTTTGATGCTGTCAATTGATAAATGTTTTGAGCAGCCAAAGTTACCCTTATAAAGGTTTTTAACCCGTATTTTTAGAACATGGTAATGTAATAAATAAACTATTTTAAAGTAAAATAATTACTTAAACAGCTGCCCGGCGCCGCTTTTAACATAAAATTCTTTATAGTTTTTTATGTTAAGCATATCGTTTACAGCTTTGTTTTTATCGGTGCTTTTGTTGTAGTAGGCTTTGCAGATCTGGTAACCAACCCAATAGCCCAGATCAGCAGGTTTATCTGCAGTTTCCTGATCGGAATTTGCGATCCAATTGTGAGACTTGGCGAGATACATCTCTTTCTCAAAATCTGTCCAGATCTGTTTTTCTTTACCTTTAGCCCAGACATGCAGACGTTCATTAGCAGTTTTATCCGATATCAGTTCGCCAATAAAATCGGCCATGCCCTCGGTAAGTGAACCGGCAAGGAGCGTGGTGTCGCCAGCAAGGCCATTCTGGTTAAAATGGATGAGCTCATGGGCAATTAGATTTGGTAAGGATTTTAGGTTTGTGAAGTTGTTTTGCTGCCATAAGTTTAGCTCTTTAACAGGAACTTCTTCTGTGCGGGCAGATTGATCCAAGCCTATCAATAAGCCGGCATCAGTGCTGGTTCCGCCTGAATTAAAAGCGCCAATAACAAAGTAAATGTCAGGAAATTGAGCCTTGTTGTAGATTTGCTTGAACTTAACAAAGCTTTGGATCATTTGAGGCTTTTGCTGATCTACGGCGTAAGTATTTTTACGTACAGCGGCATAAAATAGAGGCTTGGTGTTTACAGATTTTACAAAATTCTTCAGGTTTCTGATTTTATAACCCAGATAATCCTGAAGTCCATTTGAGGCAGGTTCTACATAGTATTTCTTATAAAGGTTGATGGCGTTGGCGGTATCCTTTTTAGCTAGGTCATATGCCTTCCAAAAGTTCTTTACATCGCTGGTAATCAGTTTAGCCTTATATGGATCTGTGGTGCTGTTTTTAACTGTCTTAATGCTATTTAGGAGTTTAGGCCAGCCTGGTAAGGAACGTAAGGATTCAAGATCAGTATCTTTTTTAATTTGATCGATATTTTTATAGCCACTATTTACAGCGTTTGTAAGTAAAACCAGGGCGCTGTCTTTTTGACCACTTAAGGCATAACAGCATGCCGCATTATAATAATTATCTGATCTAAGAACCTCGAAGTCGACTTGCCTGGTCGCTTTTAGGTAATACCTGCCAGCTTCTTTAAAGTTTTTTGCTTTGTAAAGACTGTCGGCTATTTTCTCTGGTCTCACTTGCGCAACTGTGGCCGTGGCAGCTAGTAGCAATAGAATTAAGAGTTGTTTGAATTTAAGCATGCGTTGAGTATATGTCTGTTTTTATAATGTGAAGTGCGTTGCAGCGTTTTCACTGGCAAGTTTTAGGTCTGTAAATATTTTATCGGCAATAGCTAACTTAGGATGTTGCGAAGTATCACTTTGTATAGCATAACAAACCAGATTGGCTGCTTTAGCAGCTTTTAGGCCATTAATTGTATCCTCAAAAGCTAAGCACTCATCCTTGTTTAGTCCAAGCTGCTGACAGCAGAAATTATAACATTCAGGATCTGGCTTTGTTAAAGTAACATCGGTTCTGGTAACCATAAGATCAAAGTAGTTGCTCAAACCATTTCTTGCAAAGATCAGATCAACATCTGGTCTTGGGCTAGCGGTAACAACGGCTAATTTAAGTCCTTTTTGCTTAAAAAACTGTATTGTTTCCAAGGCAAAGGGCATTAAATTGATATCTCTAGTTGAAAAGCCGGTTTTGCTTAAGCGTTCCCGCCAGAGGATTAGTTCAGATAGACCAATATTGAGATTGTATTTTTCTTTAATTTTTTTGCTGTTGACTGGGAGTGGGTAGCCTGCGTAAGTATTAACCCATTCCTCATAAGTCATAGATAACGAGTAGGTTTCAAGGATTTCTATCCAGCATTGGTAATGGAAGTATTCTGAGTCGATAAGTGTGCCATCTAAATCGAATAATATGGCTTTAAGTTTCTGCATGTACGTAAAAGTATTTTGCTAAAATAGAAAAAACTAATTGCTTTATTATCTTTGCCACAGCTCCGCTACTTATGTTATTATTCAAAGAAATTGCACGCACTTATAAACTTTCATTTACTGGCTTAAGCCGCGAAACCTGGATCTTGAGCATTGTTATGCTCATCAACCGCAGTGGATATATGGCGGTGCCTTTTATGGGTTTGTTTGTAACGCAATCGCTCCACAGACCAGCTTCTGATGCAGGATTAATCATCACTCTTTTTGGCGTCGGCTCTATAATGGGATCAGCAGCAGGTGGTAAGCTTACAGATGTAATTGGGTTTAGACCGGTTCAGATAGTGACCTCTATTGTTAGTGGTACATTCTTTCTTTTTTTTGCAAATATTACTCATTTCCATACGTTATGCGCGCTTGCTGTTGTGATCAGTTTCTTTTCGGAAGCCTTTCGTCCTGCGAACTTTGTAGCCATAGCAGCCTATGCCAAACCTGAATTACAGACCCGTTCTTATTCTTTAAACCGTCTTGCGGTGAATATGGGATGGGCAGTTGGTGTAAGTATGGGTGGTTTAATTGCATCTTACGATTACAGATTGTTGTTTTATGTTGATGGCACGGTAAGTATTATTGCAGGACTAGGCATCTTATGGTTTCTGCCAAAAATTAAAGACTATAGAAAGGCTTTAAAGGAAAAAGTTAAGGGAATTGTAGTGCGTAAGCCCTGGGAAGATGCAGTATTTATCAGGTTCCTGCTGTTAACCGCTGTTTTTATCATCTGCTCTTTTCTGATGTTTAGAGTTGTTCCGGTATTTTATAAAGAAATTTGGAAGATAGGTGAGTTTGAGATAGGCTTGATATTAGGCCTCAACGGGATCATTATTGCACTGTTTGAAATGGTGATGATCCATAAGATTGAGAATAAAAGGTCTCCTATTTTTTTTATAGTATTAGGTGCTATATTAGTTGCATGTTCATTCGCTGTACTTTTGCTTCCTTTTGGAAGTCCTATAGTATTGGGCACCCTGTGCATAGTTTTCTTCACCTTTGGTGAAATGTTTGCTTTGCCTTTTATCAATACCTTTGTAATGAGCAGGGCAAATGAGTTTAACAGGGGCCAGTACGCAGCGGGATATATGCTTTGCTGGTCGATAGCGCAGGTTGTTGGTCCTATAGCCGGGTTTTTTATTGCAGAAAGGTATGGTTACAACACGCTTTGGATAGTGATTACCATTTTGTTGATGATCTCGGCGTATATGTATAGACTAATGAAACAGGATTAATCAATAATTGATAACCGTAAAAACAAAGAAATAGCGTGGATGATATCAGCATAGTGCAAAAGGAAGCGGGTTTAAAGTACCTTTTCCTTACTTTTCTAAAAATAGGATGTGTTTCTTTTGGTGGGCATATGGCTTTAATAGCGGTTGTTCAAAAGGAAATGATTGAAAAGGACAAAACCCTGAGTCAGGAAAACTTATTAAATGCCGTTAGTATTGCCAGTTTATTGCCCGGACCATTGGCAGTAAACGTGGTATCGTATATTGGTTATCATCTGCACAAAAAAAATGGCTTACTGGTGAGCATGCTGGGGATTCTGCTTCCGGCCTGCATATTGATGTTTGTGCTGTCGTGGTGTTATTTTAATTACATTCATGTTAAGGATCTTTCGGGTATAATGGCCTATACAGTAGCAGCTGTAAGTGCGATCATATTAACTACTGGTTTAAATATATTTTTAAAGGAAGTAAAAGGACATAACGGTAAAATAGCACTGTGTTTAATCTCCATAATATTACTTTATTTCATTAAAGGCTATCTGATCATTCTGTTGCTTATACTGATTGGCGGGTTAATTGGTGTTTATTTTAAACTAGCCAATTTAGCTGATACTGGTGGGGCTAAATTTACATGGGAGCGCTTGAGCAGCGGTGCTAAAATAGGCTTGTCATCGCTGTTGTTATTATATGCGGCTTTTATTTCCGGATTGTACCGAAACACAGACCTGATTCTTCTTAAAATTGCCTCCGTGTTTTCAGGGATCAGTCTTTCGCTTTTTGGCGGAGGTTATGTGATGATCCCGATTATGCAGTCCCTCTTTGTAACAGAATTGAAGTGGTTAAGCAATCAGGAATTCATAGATAGCATTGCTTTTAGCCAGCTAACACCAGGGCCAATTCTGGTAAGTGCGTTTTTTACAGGTTATAAATTGGCCGGTGTGGCCGGTGCGTCATTGGCAACAATCGCTATTTTTGTACCTTCTTCTATTTTAATGATCATTGTTTCAAAGATATTTAAGAATAATGCAGACTCAACGGTGATGAAAAATGCATTGGCAGGAATAAAACCTGTAGTAGTGGGCATGATCATCGCTTCGGGCATAAAGCTCTTTTTCTCAGTGCCTTCCACGCCAATTAATGTTGCATTATTTGTGGTCGCATTTATTTTAAGTTTCAGATTTAAATTTAATCCTGTATACTTAATCATTATTTCTTTACTAATAGGGACTGCAGTACACTTTATGGGATAGGTACTGAATTAATTTTAACTAACAAGAATGACCAATACCGGCATACAAATTATAGGAACGCAACGCTCCGGATCTAATCTTTTAAGAGTAATTCTGGATCAGTCGGCTGAAATAGCATCGCCGCATCCGCCTCATATTTTAGTGGTTTTTATGCCGCTTTTACATCTGTACGGCAAGCTTAACAGTACTTCATATAAAATACTTGTTAATGATGTAGTAGCTTATGTAAATGCCAATCCGGTACCATGGGAAGGGGTTTTACTGAACGCAGACGAGATTTACGAACAATCAACACGTTATGATCTTTTAGAGATAAACAGGTTGGTATATGAGCAGGCTGCCATTAGTAAAGGTGCTAAGTATTGGTGCTGTAAAAGTATGGCAAACGTTCATTATGCTACAGAAATGGAAGATTTTGGACTAAACCTGAAATACATTTATCTGTACAGAGATGGGAGAGATGTAGCCTGTTCATTTAAGAAAGCTATTGTTGGCGAAAAACACATTTACCACCTTGCCAAGCAATGGAGCGAAGATCAGGCAGCTTGTTTGAAGTTAAGGGCAAGTTTGCCGGCAGAGCGCTTTTTCGCGCTTAATTATGAAACATTGATTACGGAACCGGAAAGGGTGATTAAGAAACTATGCCTTTATCTGGATATCGCTTATCATCCTGATATGCTTAAGTTTTATGATTCCAAAACCTCTAAACTTACTGCAGCAGCAGGCGAAATGTGGAGCAATCTGGAAAAGCCCATCATTAGTAACAATACCGGTAAATTTTTAGACGAATTTAAGGGCGATGATCTGGAGATCTTTGAACTGGTTGCCGGGGATGTATTGAGGGAATTGGATTACGAACTGGTTATTCAAAATGCTGATGTAAGTTTAATTGATGCCGATMATATTGCAGTTTACGACAAGGAAAATGCAATTTTAAAGAAAGAAGCCCTGCGGACTGCCAGACAAAGTGATTTAGATAACAGAGAAGGACAGGCCAAAATCCTTAAAGAAATTAAAGAAAGAGCGACAATAATTTTACCCTAAGCAATGAACATTACAGACATACAGCCACTAATTGACATCGCCATTAAAGCCGGAGAAGCTATTTTGGAGGTTTATAATGGAACACAGGAAGATTTTGGAATTACCAGAAAAGAAGACAATTCGCCGTTGACTGCTGCTGATCGTGTTTCGCATGACATCATTGTAGACGGCTTAACTAAGCTTTATCCGGAAATTCCAATACTATCTGAAGAAGGTGCTGATATTGAATATGCTGTTAGAAAAGAATGGAAGCAATATTGGTGTGTAGACCCACTGGATGGCACCAAAGAGTTCATCAGCAGGAATGGTCAGTTTACCGTTAACATTGCTTTTATGGAGCACAATAAGCCTGTAATTGGTGTAATTTATAGCCCTGTATTGAATGTGGTTTACTATGGAATTGTAGGAAAAGGAAGTTGGAAAATGACACCAGGTGAAGCCCCTGAAGCCATCAGTGTAGATCGGAAAACGAGTGAATGGATTGCTATAGGTAGTCGTTCTCATGCCGATGAGGATGAGGAGAATATCTTAAAAAAATACCCTGTAGTTAGTAAGCTTTCCATTGGTAGTTCATTAAAGTTCTGTTTAGTTGCGGAGGGTAAAGCGCAAATCTATTTCAGAAAAGGACCAACAATGGAATGGGATACTGCAGCCGGACAGGCAATAGCAGTAAGTAGTGGTGCAATTATGGTTAATGCAGATTTTGAAGAATTTGTTTACAATAAACCCTCGTTATTAAATCCCGGGTTTTATTGTAAAGTAAGTTAAGCGTTATCTGCTATCTTGTTTTTTACTGCGTTGTATAGCTGGTCACAGCATTGTTCAGCAGTAAAATTATCAGTATGAAGGATCAAGTCTGGTGTGGTTGGTCTTTCAAAGGCAGAGCTTATCCCTGTAAAGTTTTTTAAGGTGTTGTTGTGCGCTTGTTCGTATAGACCTTTAACATCTCTTTGTTCGCAAATATCCAGCGGACAATCGATAAACACTTCGAAATACATACCGCCCAGAATGTTTTTGGCTATTGTTCTATGCCCATTTAAAGGCGTAATAAATGAACAGATAACAATTACGCCGTTGGATGCAATTATTTTTGCGGTTTCAGCTGCCCGCCTGATATTTTCGGCTCTATCATCCATACTAAAGCCCAGATTATAGTTTAAGCCTTTTCTCATTTCATCCCCATCAAGTTTCATAGAAAAGAAGCCGGACTCATTTAATTGCTCCTCAAACAGATTCGATATTGTACTTTTCCCTGCTCCGGATAGGCCCATAAGCCATATCACCATGCCCTTTTGATGTGGTAATTTCATTAAACGAATGTATAAAAAAATAGTTTACTACCTTTGCAAGCTCAATGAATAATTCCACTACATCAGATCCTATATATAACCTTCCTTTTGCATTACTCTGCCTGAGTTCACTTTTATTTTCTGCCAGTTTTAATATGCTCATACCTGATTTGCCAGCTTACCTTAGTGGTTTGGGTGGTGCCGAGTATAAGGGTTTAATTATAGCATTGTTTACGCTTACGGCAGGTATATCTAGGCCATTTAGCGGAAAGTTAACCGACACCATTGGCAGGGTTCCGGTTATGGCGGTAGGATCTATTGTATGTTTTGTTTGCGGATTCTTATACCCTATACTGGGCACTGTTTCCGGATTTTTGTTTCTGCGTCTTATTCATGGTTTTTCGACCGGATTTAAGCCAACTGCTACTGCGGCTTACGTTGCAGATATTATTCCKAGGGAGCGTTGGGGAGAGGCTTTAGGAATACATGGTTTGTGTTTTAGTACCGGAATGGCCATTGGCCCCGCTATTGGTAGTTTTATTAGTGGCCTGTATTCAATAAATGTGCTGTTTTACAGCTCATCTGCTTTGGCGTTGCTTTCGATCATCATATTGATGAACATGAAGGAAACCTTGAAGGATAAAAAGAAATTCAGTTTATCTATTCTGAAAATATCACGCAAGGACATTATTGATGTTAGGGTATTACCTGCAGCTATTGTAACCTTGTTATCGTATGTAGGTTATGGTGTAATACTTACCTTAATACCTGACTGGAGTGGTTATATTGGACTGGCCAATAAGGGGATATTCTTTATGGTGTTTACCATATCCTCGTTGCTGATCAGGTTTATTGCCGGAAAAGTATCTGATAATTATGGCCGTTTGAATGTGGCAATCTGCGGATTGACCATTCTGTGTGCCTCGTTGGTCATCACAGGGTACGGCACTTCCGAAGCCGGTTTAATTACCGGAGCAGTAGTTTATGGCATAGGTGCAGGTGTTTTGTCTCCTGCATTAAATGCATGGACTATAGACCTTAGCCACCCACAACATAGAGGTAAAGCTATGGCAACCATGTATATCGCTCTTGAAGCAGGTATAGGTTTGGGCGCATTATTTGCAGGCTGGGCATATCAGGACGTGATCTTTATGATCCCATCCATTCTATATTGTACTGCCGGTGTTGCATTTGTGGCACTTGTGTATATGGTGATCTGGAAAAAGCGATCTATGTCATTTAGAGGGGACGATCGCGACTGATTTCTTGTTGTTAACTACAATTTCAAGCAAGCTATCCATGTTCTTTATTTTTACTTTTTCTGGTGTTTCTTTTATAATTTGATCATCAACGTGCGCATCCTTACATACTGTAAAAATAGCTGCCGTTTTGGATCTGATCGATTTAATGGTAAATACTCTTTCCTTACCTTCATGAATTACGGAGATATAATCAGATAATACTTTTCGTTTACTTTCGGCAACCATCAGTACATCAAAATATCCATCACCAGGGTCGGCATCTGGACTTAACTTTAAATTAGGCCCCAGGCTAGGGATGTTCATGACTTCAATCAAGAGGTATTTATCCTCAAAAACCTTGTGGTCTAATTCAATTGTGGCTTTAAAGGGTTTATATGTACTGCAGATTTTATGCAAGGTTTTGAGCGCCAGCTCAAATTCATCCTCAGGTGTTTTGATATGGTCGGTATTCATCTTCGTTAATTGCTTCATTAGTTTTGGAAAAACACCATATCCAAATGCCTCTATGAAAAAGAAAGTATCCTCTGGGGCAACTACCTGGCCTACATCAAACTTCTTTAAATGATAATTGTTCCAAGAGCTGACATTTGTATTGTTGTTGTTGCTAATATGGAGTGAGGTGGCAATGTTATTTGCAGTACCAAAGGGAAGCAGGGCAATTGGCCTTTTGTATTTTAACTTCTTGTTTAGCAATGTCATAATCATTTTTCTTATCGTTCCGTCTCCACCGGCAATTGCAATAAATTCCGTTTCTGGTTTAATATTTCCAATTGATTTCTTTTTAGAAGAAGTATAATCGCACTTGTAGCCGTTAGATTCTATCAATTTAACGATTTCCTTTTTCGAGTATTCACCATCGCCCGCAGTAGGATTATGGATTAATCGGATGAGTTTGCTGGTTTTTTTCATATAGTTTGAACAATGTTGACATAACTATGGTTTTCATTGTAGTAATTATTTTAAAAAACTATCATGAAAATCCTGATCACAAATGACGACGGTATTTATAGTCCCGGTATCAGAGCGCTGGCAAACATCGCACTGCGCTTTGGTACAGTTAGAATTGTAGCCCCTGATGTGGAGCAATCATCAATGGGACATGCCATTACACACTCGCGTCCGCTTTCTTATAAAAAATCGCCAATCACATTCGAAAACATTGATGCTTTTAGGGTAAATGGAACACCGGCAGACTGTGTTGCACTTGGTTTGCATATGTATCCTGATACGGAAGTTGTGCTTTCAGGTATCAATATGGGGCCAAACCTAGGGAACTCTATGTGGCATTCGGGAACTTTGGCCGCTGCTAAACAATCGGTTTTACTAGGGGTTAAGGGAATAGCATTAAGTACACCTGTCGGTAAATCGGAGCCCGATTTTGAAAGCCTGGATCCTTTTGTTGAGCAGGCATTAACTGTATTGTTAGAAAATACGAATCTTGGGTTATATAATGTGAATTTTCCGCGTAAGCCAAAAGGGCTTCAGTGGACAAGGCAGTCGGTAAGGTTATACGATGGAAGCGTGGTTCCGGGGCATGACCCAATGGGCAGAAAGCATTATTGGATTACGGTAAAGCCACTTGAACTGGCAGAAGAGGGGACTGACCGATGGGCGGTTAAAAATGATTTGGTGTCTATAACTCCTTTAAGGCTTGATTTAACAAATGAAACTGAATTGAAAAGTCATGAGCCGACAGTAATTTTATCAAAAACTAATTAATTCTAGCTCTTGTTTGATATTATTGCTTTCTTTACTGTATGAAGAAATGGTTTCAAGCTAACAGCACACATTTTATTATCATAGGGATATTCTTTATTCTCTGTTTTGCTTATTTCAGTCCTGCTATGCAGGGTAAGGACCTTTACCAGAGCGATGTGCTTGAAKCCAAAGCAATGGCAAAGGAGATCATGGATGTTCGCGCGGAAACAGGAAAAGGGCCATTGTGGACCAATTCTATGTTTGGTGGGATGCCTAGTTTCCAGATCTGGGTATCGAACAGTGGCAGTATAGCCAACTATGTGATCAATACCTTAAAAACTGTATTTCCGAACCCAATAGATATTGTGCTTTGCTATCTGCTGGGGGCTTATTTTTTATTGAGTACATTAAAAATGAAGCCCTGGCTTGCTGCTGCAGGAGCCATAGCCTTTGCTTTTACGTCTTATAATTTCATCTATATTGAAGCCGGCCACAGCAATCAGGCAATGGCAATTTCGTTCTTTGCACCTGTATTGGGTTCTATTTTACTCACTTTTAGAGGACGATATTTATTAGGTGGTTTGTTAACTGCTCTTTTTCTTGCCATTGAAATCAGATGCAACCACATACAAATGACTTATTATCTGTTCATGTGCCTGCTCATATTGGCAGGTTTTGAACTGTATTATGCAATAGCATCCAAACAGTTAAAGGCTTTTTTTACCGCTGTAGGATATCTTTTTGCAGGTGTGATTTTAGCCGTTGGTGTAAACGCGGGACAATTATGGACTACCTACGAATATGGAAACGAATCTATCCGCGGTAAGGCAAATTTAACCAGAACAACCTCAAAATCAGATAGTGGACTTGGGCGCGATTATGCCTATCTCTGGAGCCAGGGTGTTGGCGAAATCTCAACATTCCTTGTTCCAAATATGTATGGGGGTGCTACTCAGATCAAACAATTAGATGAGCATTCTAATGTAGCTAAAGCACTGGTAGCAAAGGGCGTTCCTGAAGATCAGGTTAAAGAGCTCATCCCTCAGCTTGAGCAAGGTTTATTAAGAACTTATTGGGGTGAAAAATCGAGCACTCATGGTCCATGGTATTTTGGCTGTATTGTGGTCTTTTTATATGTTCTGGGGCTATTTATAGTTAAGGGTAAAATGAAATGGTGGATTTTAACCTCCACATTTCTATTTGTGTTTTTATCGTTTGGCAAACATTTCCCATTAATCTCTGATCTGTTTTTTGATTACTTCCCGATGTATAACAAGATGCGGGCAGTAGAATCTATATTGGTTATACCGGCATTAATTATACCATTGCTGGCATTTGTGGCACTTAAGCAATTCGTAGATGAGAAAGATACGGCAAAAGATTTACCCAAAAAGTTACTTTATTCTCTATATATAACAGGCGGTGGCTTAGTGTTATTTATGCTCGCGCCAACCTTGTTTTTTGATTTTAGAGATTCATCGCATCAGGAAATGGTAAATCACCTTGCTGAGGCTTTTAAGGCTGATCTTAGCTTTGCCAATTCCATAGGGAGTGCCTTGATAGAAGACAGGATATCACTTGCCCGTACGGATGCTTTCAGGTCCTTGATTTTCATTTTGCTTGGCTTTGGTGTGTTATGGGCAATATTAAAAGGGAAAGTTAAAGCAAACACCGCATTTATTGTTTTAGGTGTGCTGATACTCGTTGATATGTGGGGTGTAGACAAAAGATACCTGAACAACAGCAACTTCTATGATAAATCTGTGCTGGATCAAAATTACCAGGCTACTGCAGCTGATCTTCAGATCTTAAATGATAAAACACTTGATTATAGGGTTATAGATTTTACAAAAGGTAATCCTTTCTTTGATGCGTCGGCTTCGTATTTCCACAAATCGGTAGGAGGAAGGCACTCTGCAAGGCTGCAGCGTTACGACGAATTGATAACGGCACAATTTAGCGAGAAGATAAATGAGCCCGTATTGGATATGCTAAATACCAAATACGTGATTATGGCCGATAAGGCTAGTCCGACGCCTCAGGCCATAGAAAGAAAGACAGCTTTGGGAAATGCTTGGTTCATCAGCAATGTGAGCTACGTTAAAAATGCGGATGAAGAGATGAAAGCCATTACCAGCTTTGACCCGAAAACAACGGCAATAGTTGATGAGACTTTTAAATCTCAAATTGGCGATGCAAAATCTTTAACTGATACTACTGCAAAGATTCAACTGACCGAATATCATCCCGATCACCTGGTTTATAAATATAAAAGTGCACAGGATGCTATAGCTGTATTTGCTGAGGTTTGGTACGACAAAGGCTGGAATGCTTACTTAGATGGTAATAAAATCCCTTATTTTAGAGCTAATTACATACTTAGAGCAGCCAAATTACCTGCAGGCAGTCACAATTTAGAATTTAAGTTTGAACCGACATCTTATCTTGTTGGAGATAAGATATCAATGATTTCTTCTTTAATTCTGGTAATCATTTCAGGTATTGCTGTATTTTTGCATTTCAGAGCTAAGAAAAAGACTGCTTTGGTATAAACCATTAAACGATAAAGATTGTATTCAAAAGATCAGGCTTCGCAGATTAAGCAGGCTTTCTGGACTGCATATGGGCAGTATATGGCATTGCAACCTTCTGCTGAGGGGTTGCGAATTAACTGGATTAACTATAAGACTGGCATCAAGCATTTGGCTTTCAAAATGCAGGTTGATAAGAAGTCGGCATGGATAGGGATAGAGTTATCCAATCCTGATTTAACCATACAGCAGCTTTTGTTTGAGCAGTTTGAAGAATATAAGAAACTGTTAACCGGAATTTTAGGAGAAGAATGGCAGTGGGAATTACATTCGACAGATGAGTACGGCAAAACAGTTTGCAAGATATATACCGTTTTACCTGGCGTGAGCATATTTAACAAAGAAGACTGGCCTAAGCTGATTTCCTTTTTTAAGCCTCGTATTATAGCGCTGGATGAGTTCTGGAACGATGCGCGTTATGGTTTTGAGCTATTTAAGTAGGCTTTATTTAAAGCTCATCTGATCTTTCGTATCGGGTTTCGCCAGTTAATATCAGTTCGTTGGTGTCTTTATCAATGGTAAAATCGATATCCATAGCGTGATCATCCGTATAATCTATTGCGGCACACATGGAAAATTCGCTGATCTGATATCCTGCTTTAAATTTGCCTTTTAAGTTGTGATCACTAACAAGGGTATCTTTCAGAATCCCGATGTTTTCTATTTTACCTTTACCGTATTCGTAATCCAGAATCAATTTTTCCAGTTCACCTGTTTTGCATATATGATGATGAAGGAGGTGAATAAGCTGTTTGGGATTTTCTTCGGTATCATAGAAAGCCGAAGCGTCTATTTTAGTCTTCCTTGTTATTGCTGGCATGGGATGAATATTTTTTTTTAACCTAATACAATATTACTGTTAAATATACGTCTTTATACTGAGAGCGTTAATTTAGATAAGCGGGAATGGTCGGTATGATTATTCCCGCTTTCTTTTTTTAAAGCCTTTAGACTTATGTTTTAGCGCTTCCCAAAATCGGACGGGCGGATATTTGTAAGTTGAAAAAATGCTTTACTAAATGCCGCCAGGCTATTATAGCCAGTAGCATATGCAATCTCGCTGGTTGATTTACTGGTTTGCAGAATCATTTCAATAGCCCTAACCATCCTTAGCAGTTTTAAATATTGTAAGAAAGAGATACTCATTACAGATTGAAATAATCTGGAGAGTGTTCTCTCGGCCATACCAAATCTTTTTGCCATATCTTCCAGCGTAAGCTGTTCATTGTAATGCCTTGCCAGAAAAGCAATAATTGGAAGTAAACGTTCATTGTTTGTGGTTGGTAAAGCTATTGGGAATGCTTTTATACCAAGCTGAGGAAGTAAGTTCTTTAAAGAAGACAGGAATTGGAAAGGCACCACATTATTCGCAGAAATATTCCCGTTCCATTTCTCAGTAAAGATGATCATTTCCAGTAAAAGATTATTGACGGGATAGATGCCCAATTGCTGAAAGAAGGGCTCACTGGTATCACCCTGGTCATAAAAATAGATGTTTCTAATCACTGTAGCCTGATGCCTTACTTCAAGATAGTGCGTTAAGCCCAATGGCACCCATACATAATGCCGGGCAGGAATAATATAGCTCACGTTTTTAATGTGTATGAAAGCTACGCCACCCTGAACGTACGTTAATTGTCCTTTTGTGTGCGAATGGGCCGTTAGCTTGCGCTCTATTTTTTCATGTAAAACGAATATACTATCTGGATTTAAGTCAATTGCGCTAAGATATTCTGATGTTTTTAAAATATTCATTGGCTGTAATGGACAAATAATTGGCAATATAGATAAAATTACAGCTTTGTCATATGGCTAACTTTGTGCATTCTATAAATTATATGTATTTCTATAAAAACCATTATGCTCTTATCTTGCTCTCCGTCCTCATTTCCACTACTACCTTAGCACAGCAAGACCTCTCAGCAAATCATTTGTCGTTAACAGAAGTCTGGAGTAAAGCAGAAACCAATAGTAAAGCCGTCAGGATGCAGGGTTTAAAACTTAACGAATCTGAAGAGGCGATAAAAGATGCCAAAGCAGAACGACTACCTGATATTGAGGCCGAAGGGGAGTATGCAAGGGTGAGCAATATGCCTATTTACGACAATGGTCTGTTTCATACCCCTTCACAATTTGAAGTGGTTCATACTTCCTATAGTTTTGGTGGCAACGCATACTTTAACCTTTACAACGGGAATAAAACCAACCTGAAGATCAGAGAAGAAAAAGAAAAGAAGAACCTTTCTGTGGAACAACTAAATTTAACTACTTCTGAAATTAAGTTAAAATCAGCTGCATATTACCTTGATCTGCAGAGGAGTAAAGTATTTAAAGACTTACTGTTAAAGGATATAAGCKATCAGGAAAAGCAATTAGCAGAGATCAGACAACTCTTTAAAAATGGAGTGATCTTAAAAAGCGACGTGCTAAGAGCAGAGCTTAAGTTGTCGCGCCAAAAGATGTCGCTATTACAAATTGATAACGACATCAATATAGCCAACCAAAAGCTGGCAATACTGATTGGTGAGCAGGATGATTTTAAGATATTGCCCGACTCGCTAACCAGCACTAGTTTAGTTATTAAAAGTTATCCCGAATATTTGGATGAAGCCATAACACACTCTTATGAACTAAAGATCTCTGAAAAGGAAACTGAATTGAATAAGCTGGAACTGAAAAAAGTAAAGGCCAATGTATCTTTTAAAGTGGGCTTGTTTGCAAATTATACCTATTCCTATCCTCAAATTCAATTTTATCCTTACTCTATAGCTATGTATGGGATTGGCTTAAGTGGTATAAAAGCAAGTTTCCCTATCTCAGCATTTTACCATAACAAACATAAAACCAAGGCGGCTGAGCTGGCATTTCAGCGACGAGAGGTTGAACACGAAGCAACAACAGATAAAGTTAGACAGGAAGTTAACGAAGCCTATTTAAGATATAAAGAAGCCATTACAAGGATTGATGTAGCAAAGCAGAATATAAAGCAAGCGACAGAGAACCTGAGGATCGTTAACAATACTTATTTCAACCAGTTATCACTGCTAACTGATCTTTTAGATGCTGATACACAATTGCTGCAAACCAGATTTGATCTTGCAGCAGCGCAGATAGCGGCACAATTACAATATTTCCAATTACAAAAAGCAATAGGCAACCTTTAAAATGCGAACAAAAAAGAAAAACTATACAAGTACCGATCAGCTCATCACCAAAGTCACGGCCTGGATTGCAGGCGTTATTGTTCTTGGTTTAATGATCTGGGGAGCAATTTCCTTATTTGACCTTTATAAGTATGAAGAAACCAATGACGCACAAGTAGAGGAATATATAAACCCTATAACTTCAAGAGTGACAGGTTATATAAGAACAATTAAATACGAAGAAAATCAGGATGTAAAGAAAGGTGATACCTTGCTTGTTATCGACAACAGTGAGTATAAACTTGGTCAGCAAGAGGCCGAAGCGGCTTTGTTAAATGCACAGGCTCAGATTAAAGTAATGGAAAGCAATGAGCTAACCACAACAAAAGCAGCAAGCGTTATGAAATCTCAGATCGCTTCTGCAAAAGCTAAACTTTTAAAGCAACAGCAGGATTATGATCGCTATTCAAAGCTTTTCAAAGTAGAATCTGCAACACTACAACAATTGGAAAATAGCAAGGCTGCCCTGGATGTAGCAGATGCAGAATACAGATCGGCCCTGAACGGCTATGAAACTTCGGCATCGAAAGTTAACGACATCAGGTCTCAAAGGGACGTATATCTGGCTGAAATAAAGCGTAGAGAAGCATTATTGGACAGAAACAAGCTTGATGTAGGCTACACGGTAATTACAGCGCCGTACAATGGAAAGATGGGAAGACGAACCATACAGGAAGGGCAGTTGATCCAGGCCGGACAAACACTGGCATTTATTGTAGATCAGGAAGCGGGCAAATGGGTTATTGCCAATTTTAAAGAAACCCAAATTTCGACCATGAAGCTAAATGGCCATGCGGTTATTGAAACTGATGCTTATCCGGGCGAGGAGTTTCAGGGAACGATTGTTTCCTTATCTCCGGCGACAGGGGCAAGGTTCTCATTACTGCCTCCTGATAATTCTACCGGTAATTTTGTTAAGGTGGTGCAGCGTATCCCGGTTAAAATTAAGTTAGATGACGATAGGAAAATAACCGATAAGCTAAAGGCAGGTATGAATGCTATTGTTGTAATTGCTAAAAACCAATGATTGCTGTAAAACCGGTATTTAAAAGATGGGCTCCTGAATGGCTGATCAGAGGCACCATATTCATTGTTATTTTACCCTGTCTGCTGCTTTTTGGGTTATCTACGGCCAATCCAAATGCTGCAGCTGGTTATTATGGTATTGAACCTGCTGATGTTCAATATTCAATGATCATATTCTATGCTGCAGTTGCCAGTTTCTTTGCCTTGGAAAGGCGTTTTTTTGTGTACCTGGCTACTAAGGAGTATTTCCTTGTAGGGATTATACTGCAAATTGTTACTTCATACATTTGCTATAACACGCATAATTTACATACGCTTTTTATATTCAGGTTTATACAGGGAATGGCCAATTGTGGTACAACAAGCATTTGCATTACATTAATATTTAGCAGAATTCAGAGCGAAAGGGCCAGAGAAATCGGCTATTCTATTTTCTACGGCATGCTGTTGTGTATAAGTCCGATATCTATGCTGCTTACCGCACCAATTGTAGATGCCTACGATTACAATTTCTTGTATAAAGCCATCATATTTTGCTATTTACCTGGTGCTATTTTGCTATTGTCTATCATGAATACGGTTCGTTTAAACCGTAAGATTCCACTTTATCAGGTAGATTGGGCCAGTTTTGTGATCTATGCACTAGTTTTATGCCTGATTGGTTATGTGCTGGCATATGGTCAACAATACTATTGGTTGCAGGATAAACGCATAGTTAGAAGTTGCGGTGCAATATTGGTACTATTGCTCCTCCATATTTTAAGACAGCTCAATTTAAAGAGACCTAGCCAGAACATGGAAGTGTTCAAATACAGAAACTATATTGTTGGTGTGTTTTTAATCTTTGTGCTTTATATTGTTCGCGGTGCACTAAACATTACAAATCTATACTTTGCTACTGTTTTGGGGATGGATCCAATTCATATCGCGTACATCATGGCTGCCAATATTGTGGGAATAGTGATCAGTATTTTAATTTCTTCAAGACTTTTAATCTTAAAAAGGCCAATGAGATTGATCTGGATCTATGGTTTCGGCTTGCTGTTGATATTTCACACCTGGATGATCTTCCTTTTTAATACTCAGGCAGATGCTTCAACTTTTATCATTCCATTAATTGTTCAGGGAATGGGAGCAGGTATGTTAATGACGCCTGTAATCGTTTTTGCTGTTTCTTCGGTTCCTGAACGTTTGGGTGGTACGGCTTCAGCCGTTGGTGTGTTCTTTCGCTTTTTAGGTTTCTGCAGCAGTATCGCTTTAATTAATTTTTATCAGCTTTATAATAGAACCAATCACATAAACCGTTTTCAGGAGCATATCACTTCTTTAAATCCGGTAGCGGTGGAAAAACTAGAGATGTATAAAAGAGGATTAGTTGGAAAGGGAGTTTCTACAGGTCAGGCTGCTAAAATTGCTCAGGGATTGCTCGGCAGATTCATAGAAACTCAAGCTCAATTGAGATCAGCAATAGATTACTATACGGTTATAAGTGGTTTATTGATTGTTGTAATCCTTATAATTGCATTGATTCCCTACATTAACAGGACTATTATTAATCTTAAATCAAAGCAACCTGCTCCAATATCTTACTAGTTGCTTATGCCTGGTCTTCACATAGTTCACATTACACACACATTCTTCACAAAAAGGTACCCTTTTGTGGGTTTGGTGTGAAGGATGTGTGTAGAATGAGTGAAGAAGTATCTAGAACTTGTAGGTAAAACCAGCTCCGAAAATCTGTTTAACCTGTAAAGCTTTTTTGAATTCACCTTCAATCCTGGCTCCATTAGCATCTAAGATTGGGATTTCAGTCTTGTCGTCATAAAGCAATTGTACACCAGCGTTTACGGTTACAAATTTGTTTACCTTCATGAAAAGGTTGGCTGTATAATCTGTATAAACGTTTTGTGGTTTATCGAGATAGTTAGAGTATAATTTCAGGATGTTCTCTAAACTAATATTTTCTACAAGATTTACTTTGTAATACACATCTAATGAAGCACCAAACTCATAACGAAGCCTTTTCATTGGGTCGTTCCCAAATGATTCAGCTAAATTTCTGTTCCTTACAAAAACAAAACGGGAAGCAAAGGGAGAAATGTTGACCCTGAAATTATCATCGCGTTTATAGGCAATACCAGGACCAAGAGTTAGGTAAGCTGGTGCAAACAGATCTGAAATCAGCGTTTTTCCATCTCCCTCGTACCTATATCCTTTAGCGAATTGCGTTTGGAAATTCGCATAAAAGGTATACATCCAATATTTGGAGGCTTTATAACCGAGCAAACTATTTAATATAAGCCTGTCGTCATTTTTACGAACGCCAATATCGTCTTGCTTGCTCAGACCAAATCCAACGATTGCTTTATTGTCCCAGGTCCATTTGTTTTTTTTATAGTTAAAGTCGTAGTTAAAAACGAGATTTCCAGCAATTGAATTTACACCTCCTGCTGCCCAATTTGAAAATGAGCTTTGATTGATTAAGAAAGTATTCTCCCCGTGAATTGTCCAGGTTTTAGTCGTATCTGCAGCGGGTGTGTCTTGTGCATAGCCAATAAAGCTGGCACACGACAATGAAAGTAATAGGGCGATTTTTTTCATAATAGGTACTGTTTTTGATAAATTTTAAACAATTGTGTTCTAATTTTTTCGATAAATGATTAATCTAATATCGTAAAATGTTATTATTTTATCAAAATATACGCCCGTACTGAAAGAGGAGTATGCTTTTGGTTTAGCTATATTAGAGATACTGGTCTGGTGCCATTGTTGGTGCCAAACCAGTATCGAGTGTTAAGCTTCTTTAGTTTATTTTGTATAAACTACCGTCTGTCCAAGTGAATAAATCTGACTTGAATAGTTCTTGTCAACAACTTTTGTATTTCCCATAAGTTTTACCGTAATGTGGTAGGTTTTTGCTGCATCAGGCAATTGGTATACAAATTCTGTGGGTGCATTAGCAAGTGTAGTAGAAAATACCGAAACTGTTTTTGTAACACTTATCACCTCGTTTACCTCAACAAATACGTTTAAAGGCTGAACAATTTGATCTGAAACGGAGGACGGAATACCCCAGGTTAACTTTACTTCCTTTTCAGCTGTTTTCTGTAATTGAAGGTTGGTTACCATTGGCAAACTCACTCCAGCTTTGCTTTCAATAACCGGCTCTTTCTTACAGCCGGTAAACAGAAAAATCAAAGGGAGACAACACATATAAATAATTTTTTTCATCACTATATAGATTTTAATATCCTGGATTCTGTACATAAGTTCCTTGAGAGTAATTCATTTGAGGCTGAGGAATAGGTAGGAATTCATCCCTGCCAGCAGTAAAATGTGCAAGGTTAAACCAATCAAAACGTTTTTTCTCCTTTTCAATGTAGGCGTTCATTACCGTACTTAACTGTCCCCAACGCATGAGATCGTAAAAGCGTCGTCCTTCGCCTGCAAGCTCCAACCTGTCTTCCCACATTAATGCTTTCCATGCAAAATCTTTGGTCCAGGTACAGTTTACACCGGGTTTATATTGTTCTACTTTATAATTCATCCACAAACTTCCATCGTCTTTCTTTAAACGGCCAAGGCTATTTGCTGCCCGTGCCCTTATTCTGTTTATGATGGGGAGGGCTTCATCAGTTCTATCTAATTGGATTAAGATTTCGGCCTTCCAAAGCAATACTTCTGCATAGCGAATTTCTTTCTTGTTCATTGAATTTTKAACATAAAAAGGCTTGAACATGCAGTTACAATCAGGACGGACCTGTTCTTTCATAGAGTTGAAGTATCCATATTGAAATGGCGCACGTGATCCAGATTCATCAAACATAAGTTTGTTGTCATATTTCCAGGGATAGCCAGGTATCGCCACAGTGTGTCCCATTCGTGGGTCAAAAGCATGATCCTTGAAATACTGTTTGTAAAGCTGTCCGCCTAATTCAGTATTGTTGTAATTGTCGAAATCAGGTAACCCGGTTCCATCAGTTTTAAAAGCATTTATCATGTTGTGGGAGATTTTATGAAAATCGCAGCAGCCAAAATACGGAGACCACCAGGGTGCATTAAGCTGATCGCCCCAGTTTACCCTTCCATTGGTTGTTCCATCGTCTAAAGAGTACTGGATTTCCCAAAGAGACTCTTTGGTATTGTTATCATATTCAATCATAAAGTTCTCTGCAAAATCCGGAGTCAGGTCATACTGCGATCCATCTCTTGCGGTAATTTCATTAATATGTGCCAAGGATTTGTTTAAAGTTTCTTTGTTGATATTAGTCACCTCATGCCTGTCATTTTTTTCATACGCTCTAAATAGTAGGGCTTTGGCGGCAAGGGCATGAGCGGCAAACTTAGTAGGGCGGCCCTTTTCGGCCTGGGTTTCTGGCAATATATTGGATGCATCTTCTAAATCCTTGATGATCTTATCCCACAATTCAAGGTCGTTTACGGAACCTTTAGGCCGGTTGGAAATTCCTGCAACTACCACGGCATCTGTTGCGACGGTTTCGTCTATCCATGGTACATAATTCCATCTTAATTTCATCCCCAGATAAATCCATCCTCTTAGAAATTTCATTTCTGCAATACGTTGTTCTTTGGCTGCAAACTGCGTTTCGTCAAATTTACCTAACAGGCGCAGCGCACCATTGGCACGGCTGATGGCACAGTAACCCTGATACCATGGCCCATCATTATTTCCAACGTTTGGCGTTACAGCTGAAAAGATCTCCATTTCGTACCATGGAGTTTGATCACTTAAACCACCTCCACCTTTATAGGCATCGTCAGAGCGGAGACTGGCTATCCAGGGTGCATGGGTATCAGGATATCCCAGATTCGGMATGTAGGCGTACGCTGCCGTTACAAAGTTTTCCAGTTGTTCCGGATTGGACACCTGCTCTTCAGTTAAAGCGCCCTTGGTTGATACATCGAGGTACTTTTTGCACCCAAAGAATAGGATCATTCCAAGGAGTGCTATAATTATTTTATATTTTTTCATTTTCTTACGTTTTAAAATGTTACGTTAATACCTAAGTAAGTAGTAAGTGGCATTGGATAGCCCGTGCCTGGATTTTCGGGATCTCCTGCGGTGAACTTGCCACTTTTAACGGTAAAAAGATTTTGAGCAGATATGTACAACCTTAACCTTTCTACGCTGATCTTCTGAGTAATTTTTGAGGGGAATGTATAGCCTAAATCAGCACTTCTGAGTTTCACGTAAGATCCCGGCTCGATAAAGTAGGTAGACAATCTTTTTTCACCATTTGAGTCGCGTCGTGACAATGCTGGGATGTCTGAATTAGGATTTAAAGGGGTCCAGGCATCCAGCACGCGGAGTGGGTGATTTCTGTCGTTCTGAACACCTATGTTCCAGAAATCGCTCAGTTCTTTCCATGAGTTATATACGTCGTTGCCAAAAACACCCTGAAAAAAGGCGGTAAAATCGAAATTTTTATAAGAAGCCTGAAGATTTAGACCAGCCATTAAATTGGGATCTCGAACGCCTATCCAGGTACGGTCGTAGGCTTCATTAATTACCCCGTCTCCATCCAGATCTTTGTATCTGATCCTTCCAATACCTTTTCCTGGTTGTTGGGCAGAATTATCAACTTCTTCCTGCGTTTTAAAAATACCATCGGCAACCAGGCCATAAAATGAATTAAGTGGCCGACCAAGAACATCGTCTAACAATCCATTGCCACCATAAGCGTACCTAACACTTGAAGGCAGGCCTGTAATTTTATTTTTGTAGGCAGAAAAATTAGTGGTGATGTGATAAGAAAAATCACCCTTGGTGTCATTCCAGCCCAGGATCAATTCAAACCCTTTGTTCGTCATATCTGCACCATTGATCCACTTGTATCCACCTTCACCCAAAGCTCCAATATAGGGTGGTAGAAAAAGCATGTCTGTTGTTTTCTTATTAAACCAATCCAAAGATCCCGTAAGGCGATTGTTTAAGAAAGCAAAATCAACACCTATGTTAGTTTGGGTAGTGGTTTCCCACTTTAAATCCTGGTTACCCAAACTTCTTCTGAGGTATCCTGATGGGATACCACCGGTTTGATTACCGGCTATCGGATAAGAAGTCCCATCAACATTTACACCGTAAATGTTTACCAGTAATGCTGAGGCGAGTGGTGCAGAATTACCATTTTGGCCCCAGCTTGCCMTTAGTTTCAAATCTGAAATAGCGCTGACATCCTTTAAGAAGGATTCGTTCTTAATTCTCCAGCCGGCGGAGAAGGCAGGAAAGAAACCGTATTTATTGTTTTCTCCAAATACAGAAGAACCGTCACGGCGAATAGTTGCGGAAAGCAAATATTTGGACGCATATGCGTAATTGATCTTTCCAAAGTAAGAGAAGAGCTTTCTTTCATTACCTMCGCCTAACAGGCCTTTGCTATCACCCGTTGCTGTTCCAAGGTAAGCGTAATCTCTATTTTCTAATAGCAGTCCGTCGCGGTTACCCTGAAAATTTTCCTGTAAAAGTTTGTAGGCTTCCAAACCGCCAAGCATATCCAC
>NZ_JBFTKO010000025.1:0-61685 GCF_056395985.1 Pedobacter sp. 05T44 | reverse complement strand
GCTACTGTACCGGCTGGGGGTATCTACGACAGAGTAGAGATCCGTTTCGGTGCATTGGTTTCTGCTTTAGACAATTTAAATATATACGGTGCGGAAGTTATTTATCCTAATCCGACAGTCACCTCAGGTGATCAGTCGATCTGTTCGGGTAGCACTGCTGTACTGAAAGCCACTGCTAACGGAGGTACTACTTTAAGATGGTTTGCTACGGCCAGCAGTACAACAGTACTTGCCACCGGAGAGACCTTTACTACCCCTGCACTGACTGCTACTACTACCTATTATATAGAAGTAAGCAAAGCTGGTTGTGCAAATGTAGAGCGTGTACCTGTTAAGGTAACGGTAACTTCAACACCAACTGCTCCTACGGTAGCAGCTGCAGGTCCTGTTTGTTCTGGATCTTCGGCAACACTATCAGTGAGCAGCCCAGTAGTTGGAATAACGTATACCTGGTATTCTGTTGCTACCGGCGGAACGGTACTGTTTACAGGAAATAGTTTCACTACTCCTGTATTATCTGCAAATACAACCTATTATGTACAAGCTTCAGCAGGCACCTGCACAAGTGCAACGCGTACAGCTGTAGCAGTTACGGTTAATCCGTTGCCAGCTCAAGCAACTGTTAGTACAAACAATGTTTCAATAAGCTCTGGGCAGACAGCAACTTTACTGGCAACTGCAAGTGCAGGAGCAACTATCAATTGGTATGCTGCACCAACCGGAGGAGCTACACTCGCAACAGGTGGCAGCTTTACAACCCCAGCATTAACAGCTACCACTACCTATTATGTAGAAACAGTTAATGCTAGTGGATGTGTTAGTTCCGCAAGAGTTCCTGTTACTGTTACTGTAGTCGGCGGGCCAGTTAATCCAAACTGTAATGCGGCTAATAGCCAGCAAAGTGGCATCGAAGGTATATGTCTGTTATGTGCTATAGTTGATCCAGGTAATTCTGTTGATAATAACTTCACAAATTATACTTCAATAGCGCTTCCAGTAGGTGTTGCTGGTTCAGGGTATCAAAGATTGCTGTTCCCAAGCTCGGGTGCTGCAACCGACAGTATCCGTCTGGATCTTGAAACTCCGACCGGCTTAGCAGATGTAACGGTGTTAGGTGGTATTCAGGTAAGAATAATGAATGGCACATCCGTTGTTAAAACCTATGATCTTAACGCTTCGTTGCTATATCTGAAACTATTAAGCGGTAATAGATTTTCAGCGACATTACCGGCAACGGGCATCTACGATAGAGTAGAAGTTAGGGCTGGTGGACTTGTGTCAGCCTTGGTAAATCTACGTATTTATGGAGCTGAAGTGATTTATCCAAATCCAACTGTTTCTGCAACTGGCCAAACAATCTGTTCAGGATCGGCAACAGTTCTTTCTGCAGCTGCAAACGGTGGAACAACTTTAAGATGGTACACAGATGCCACAGGTGGAACTTTGGTTCATACCGGAGAAAACTTTACAACCCCTGTATTGACTGTAAACACAACTTATTATATAGAAGTTAGCAAAGGAAGTTGTGCGAATAAAACACGTATTCCTGTTACAGTTACTGTAACTACTGCTCCGGCTAAACCTGTAGTAGCTGCAGTCGCCCCTGTTTGTTCAGGGTCTTCAGCTGTAATTCCAGTTACAAGCCCGGTAACAGGCACAACTTATAAATGGTATACTGTCGCAACAGGTGGAACAGCAATTTTCACTGGTGCAGTATTTACAACACCAGCGTTAACTGTAAATACAACTTATTATGTTGAAGCAGCGAACGGTACCTGCGTAAGCGCTACACGTACGGCGGTTGCTGTAAGTGTAAACCCACTTCCGGTGCTACCACAGATTCAAGCATCTGCTACAACAATTAACCCAGGTCAAACGGCTATATTGACAGCAACGTCTGCAGATGCAAACGTTATATTCAAATGGTATACGTCTGCAACTTCAACAACAGCCATTGCAACGGGACCAACTTACGTAACTCCACCACTTACTGCAACAACTACGTATTACCTGGAGGCAACTTCTAGTACTACGGGTTGTTCAGCACCAAGTCGTGTTCAGGTAACAATTAATGTAAATGGTGGCGGTAGCCCGAACCCGGTTCCTTGTGAAGCTCCAACTTTAGAAGAGCATGGAGTGAGGGGTGTTGCACTTCTTTCGGGGGTGTTTAATCCTGAATTAGCTATAGACAACAATACCAAAACCGGATCTTCTTTAGTCCTTGCAATAGGTGCATTAAATGCATCAGTTTATCAACGTTTGGGCTATTCGAGTTTGTCAAATATTGGTGATACTGTGCGCGTATTGTTAAGTGCCCCAGGAAAATTACTTTCATTGGGCATTCTTTCAAGCATCCGTGTGGGTACTTATGAAAATAATACAAATAACAATGATGGTTTAGCAATAAACGATCCTCTGGTACGTGTGGAATTGTTAAGTGGAAACACTGAAGCGCTAGTTTCATTTGTACCAACAAAAAGATTTAATAAAATTGAGGTTAGCGTAAATTCAGGACTTGCAGGAGTACTGACTACTGTTGATGTAAACTATGCACAACGCGTTCCAGTGGCTCCTGAAGTAACTGTGCCGAATGTTACAGCTTGTGCTTCTCAAACAGCTACACTCACTGTACTAAATCCTAAGGCAGGTATCACATATAAATGGTACAATGCAGCGGGAGTATTCCAGGCAAATGGAACTAGTTTCACAACACCTGCTTTAACTGCTAATACAAGATATTTTGTAGAAGCAAATACTGCCTCTGGTTGTACAAGCTATAGAACTGCAGTCAATATTACAGTTACACCTACACCTCAAACGCCTGTTTTGGTATCAAACGATATTAATACCTGTTTGGGTAACGATGTTACTTTAGCTGTAAGCAATCCGCTTACCGGAATTACTTATAAATGGTATAATAGTACAGGTGTATACCAGGCAGGTAAAGATGGAGTAACCTTTACAGTAACAGGTGTTAATGCAGCTACCAGCTATTCCGTGTCTGCGGTTAATAGTTGTTTAGTTGAGTCTGCAAAAGCAACGGCTAATATTAAAGTAGGTACACTGGATAAACCGGTAATCACACCGGCATCTGTTACTGTTAGATCAGGCGCTCGTGCAATTCTTACTGCTACCTCAAGTACAGCAGGTGCATTGTTTAAATGGTATGATTCTCCAACTTCAACAACAGTTCTTGCCACTACAGCTGAGTACACCACAGACCCATTAATAAATACAGGAACTGTTGATATCACAAGAACTTTCTATGTAACTGCAGAGTTAGCTTCAGGATGTCCGGCTTCAGCAAGAGCGTCAGTAGTGGTAACTGTTACCCCAAATGCATCTCCGACAGACATTCCTTGTGAAGCTGCGACCGTGGATCTTGGATATGGGGTTGATGGTTTGGGCATACTAACAGGGGTATTTAACCCAGAAAAAGCAATCGATGATGATGCAGAAAGTGCCTCTTCATTTGTTATGCCAGTTGGTGCATTGGGCGCCTCAGTTTATCAAAAAGTTGGATTTACAAGCCTATCTAATGTTGGTGATACACTTCGCGTTCGCGTAAGTTCTCCTGGTAAATTATTGTCGCTATCAATTTTATCTTCTGTAGAATTAACAACACTGAAAGCAGGCGTTAGCAATAACGATATGATTGTTGTTAGCAATCCGATTGTTCACCTTGAACTGCTTAGCGGAGACAGAGGCGCAATACTTTCTTTCGTTCCTCAGAAACAATTTGACGGAGTAGAGTTAAGAATAAGATCGGGTGTTGCCTCGGTTCTGAATACACTTGATTTTAACTACGCTCAACGTGCTATTGTTGCTCCAACTGTTCAAAGCGCCACAGTTAGTGCATGCGCCGGTACTTCAGCTACCTTATCTGTACAAAACCCAATTGCGGGTATTGTGTATAGATGGTATAAAGGAACTGAGTATTTAACCGGCAAAGACGGTGCAAGTTTAACCACTGATCCAACACTTGCAGCAGGTACCTATGATTATTTCGTACTTGCATTACGTAATGGCTGTCAAAGTGCTAAAACGAAGGTAACAGTTACCATCCTTGCATCACCAAATGCACCAGTGGCTGCAACAGGAAACCCTGCAACTACTTGTCCTAATACTCCGGTAGCGTTAAAAGTGAATCCTGTAACAGGTGTTACCTTCAACTGGTACGACGCGTTAACAGGCGGTAACCTTTTAGCTTCAAATACCGACACTTATACTACTCCTGCAGGATTATCTGTAGGCAAACATGACTTCTATGTAGAGGCGGTAAATGGTAACTCATGTGTAAATACAACGCCACGTACTAAAATTACATTAGAAGTAAATCCAACAGCACTTCCAACTGACATAACTGTTGCCGGAGCCAATGTACCTTTCTGTGCAGGAACAGAAGCAACACTAACGGCTACAAGTACCACCGTAACGTCACCTATATTTACATGGTATAAAGATGCAGCGTTAACTGATGTGGCCTTTACAGGTGCAACATTTAAAACTCCTGTACTTACTGTAACCACAACTTATTATGTAACGGTAAGAGGTGCAAATAAATGTGAGAATACTGCTGCTGCCGCTAAAACAGTGACCTTAACAGTTAACCCACCTGCAACAGCAGCTGATCTTGCGGTAAGTGGAGCTGACGCACCATTCTGTGCAGGTACGATAGCTACATTAACAGCAACTACAACTACTGTTACCAATCCGGTATTTACATGGTACAGCGATGCTGCGTTAACTAATCAGCTTTTTGAAGGACCTGTTTATAAAACACCGGCTCTGACCGCATCAACAACGCTTTATGTAACAGTAAAAGGTTCTAATAAATGCGAAAACTTAAGTTCAGGTGCAGAAATTGTGACCATAACAGTGAACCCTCCTGCAACTGCGGCAGACATTGCCGTTAGCGGAGCAGGAACACCTTTCTGTGCTGGTGCAATAGCAAATCTTGTCGCCAGCAGTACAACAGTAACAAATCCTGTGTTTACCTGGTACAAAGATGCGGCCTTAACTGATGTTGCATTTACGGGAGCAACATTTAAAACACCAGCCCTTACTGCAACTACTACTTATTATGTTACCGTTAAAGGAGGCAACAAATGCGAAAATGCCGCAGCAACAGCTAAGGCAGTTACTTTAACTGTTAACCCGCCTGCACTTGCTGCTGATATAAGTGTAGCTGGGGCTGATGCGCCATTCTGTGCGGGCAATACCGCTAAATTAACGGCAAGCAGTACAACGGTTGCCAACCCAGTGTTCACCTGGTACAGTGATGCTGCGTTAACAAATGCGGTGTTTACCGGAGCAATTTTTAACACTCCGGCACTTACCGCAACCAAAACCTACTACGTTACAGTTAAAGGATCTAACAAATGTGAAAACACTGCAGCAACGGCTAAAGCAATCACATTAACAGTTAATCCTCCAGCTTTGGCAACAGATATTAATGTAAGTGGAGCCGATAAACCATTCTGTGCAGGTACAACTGCTAGGCTAACTGCAAGCAGTACAACAGTAACCAACCCAGTATTTACCTGGTATAGTGATGCCGCATTAACTGATGTGGTATTCACCGGAGCAATATTCAATACACCAGCGCTTACAGCTACTAAAACTTATTATGTAACTGTAAGAGGTTCTAATAAGTGTGAAAACGCAGCAGCTAATGCTAAAGTTGTAACCTTAACTGTTAACCCACCTGCAATAGCATCTGATATTACAGTGGCGGGTGCAGGGGCGCCGATTTGTTTCGGAACAACTGCTAAATTAACAGCAAGCAGTACAACAGTAACTGATCCGGTATTTACCTGGTATACTGATGCTGCGTTAACCAATGCAGTATTTACCGGAGCAGAATTTACTACTCCAGTGTTAACCGCAACAACAACTTATTATGTAACTGTAAGGGGATCTAACAAATGTGAAAACACTGCATCAACAGCAAGAGTGGTTACCTTAACCGTAAATCCTCCGGCAGTGGCTTCAGACATAAGTGTAGGTGGTGCTGATGATCCGATTTGTGCTGGCACAACAGCTAAATTGACTGCAACTACTACAACAGTGACCAACCCTGTRTTTACCTGGTACAGTGATGCTGCGTTAACCAACGCTGTATTCACGGGAGCAGCCTTCACAACACCTGTGTTAACTGCAACTACCAGTTATTATGTAACTGTAAGGGGATCTAACAAATGTGAAAACACCTCATCATCAGCAAAAGTGGTTACGATAACCGTTAATCCACCGGCAACAGCCGCTGATATCAATGTGGCAGGAGCYGATTCTCCRTTCTGTGCAGGTACTTCAGCTAAGTTAACTGCAAGYAGTGTAACGGTAACTAATCCAGTATTTACCTGGTACAGTGAGCAGGTGCAACTGCTAAGCTAACCGCAAGCAGTACAACAGTAACAAACCCAATATTCACCTGGTATAAAGATGCTGCGCTAACCGATGTAGCATTTACCGGAGCAGAATTTAMTACWCCAKTATTAACWGCMACCAMWACTTAYTATGTRACWGTAAGMGGCGAYAACAGATGYGAMAAYACAGCWGCYACAGCTAAGRYTGTTACYGTAACGGTTAATCCACCRGCCACAGCAGCTGAYATTGYTGTAGCAGGAGCRGGCTCACCATTCTGTGCAGGCACAACTGCCACGCTTACAGCAAGCAGTACAACCGCTACTAATCCGGTGTTTACCTGGTACAGTGATGCAGCATTAACCAATGCAGTGTTTACCGGGGCAGAGTTTACTACTCCGGTGTTAACAGCAACTACAACTTACTATGTAACTGTTAGGGCTGCTAATAAATGCGAGAACACTGCCGCAACAGCAAAAGTGGTTACAATTACAGTTAATCCTTTACCAGAAACACCAGATGTTGCTAGTGCAGGAACAAGTATATGCAGCGGCGAATCAACTGTGTTAAAAGTAGCTAATGCTGAGGCAGGGATCTTGTACCAATGGTACAGTGAGTTAGCAGGAGGAACATTATTATTTACTGGTGAAGAATTTACCACACCAACCTTAACTACTAATACAGATTACTACGTATTGGCAGTAAGTGCTTCAGGTTGTGGAAATGCAACTGGTAGAACTAAAGTAACAGTAACTGTTTCACCAAAACCACAAACACCAATTGTAGTTTCAGCAGTTGTAGATGCCTGTATAGGAACTCCGGCTGTATTGAGTGTTTCAAGTCCTCAAACTAATGGAGTAACCTACAAATGGTATACTACTCCAATTGCTGGAACAGCTGTTGGTACAGGCACAAGCTTTACTACGCCTGCAATCACAACAACTACTACATATTATGTTGAAGCTTCAACAGCATCTTGTGTAAGTACGGGTCGTACAGCAGTTAAAGTAAACGCTTCACCAATTCCTACAGCGCCACCTGCAATATCAGGAGCTGAAGGGCCATTGTGTTCAGGTACAACTGCTACACTTTCAGTAACCAATCCAGATGCAGCGCTTACTTATAGCTGGTATACTGCAGCAACCGGAGGAACTTCAATTGCTCAGGGTGTAACATTTACTACACCGGCTCTAACAACAACTACAACTTATTATGTGGAAAGTAGCAATGCAACAGGATGCTCAAGTACAACACGCACATCAGTTGTGGTAACTGTACTAGGTAAACTTGAGGCACCAGTGGTTACTGTTAAAGAGAACAAAGCAACAGAAATAACATTCCAGTGGAATCCAATACCAGGAGCAACTGCTTACGAAGTTTCATTAGATAATGGACTAACATGGGTTGCACCTACAGGTGGAGCGACTGGAACTACTTATCTGGTAGCTGGTTTGAAACCTGATCAAAGTGTAACAATAAGAGTTAGGGCTAAAGGTCAGCTTGACTGTCAACTGAGTGACGCAACCAGCTTAACTGCTAAGAGCGATAATCCTCTAGGAAACACAATTTTTGTCCCTAATACATTTACACCAAATAATGATGGTAAAAATGATATTCTGTACGTGTACGGAAATACAATTGCAAAAATGAAGTTGCGTGTATACAATCAATGGGGACAATTTATTTACGAATCATTAAACATTCAAAATGGATGGGATGGAACGTATAAAGGTGATATACAGCCGAACGGTGTGTATGTGTATTTCCTGGAAGCGGAATTTAATGACGGGACTAAAACCACTAAAAAAGGCACAATAACCCTATTAAGATAAAAGATGTTTCCAGTTAATATTAATCATTTACCTAAAAACTCGAAAAACAAATTTGTTATGAAGAAACTAATAAAAATAATAGCACTAGGAGCATTTTTAAGTTTGGGAGCTGTAAGGGTGGTTGCACAGATTGATCCGCACTTCTCTCAATACTACGCTCACCCGCTATGGCTAAACCCAGCACTAACCGGGGTAACGGACGGTGAATACCGGGTTTCTTTGAATGCCAAACAACAGTGGGGAACTATTTCAAATTCATTTTTAACCGGGGGGGCGTCATTTGACATGGCCCCGGTTAAAAACTTAGCATTCGGTGCAATGGTTTTGAATCAGAATGCTGGAGATATTAGTTATAATCACCTAAGCGCTATGGTTTCAGGAGCTTATCGTATCCACTTTGGAAAGATCGGTTTAAACATGATAAACTTTGGTTTGCAGGCTGGTATTCTTAATAAAAGCTTTGATCCATCAAAGATCACCCTGGGTGCACAATTCAATCCAATAACGGGTTATGATCCCAATTTTGGAATAAACGAATCCTTTGCTTCATCTAACACATTAGTGCCAGATGTGAATGCAGGATTTATGTATTTCGATGGAAATCCAGGACAAAGAGTTAACGTGTTCGGAGGTGCAATGGCAGGGCATATTACCAGGCCAGTCGATAAGTTTTTAGGGAATAGCGTTCGTATGCCAATTAGATATGCAGCTCATGGAGGTGCTAGAATCAAAATGTCAGAAGTTCTTGATATTACACCAAATGGGTTATACATGAAACAGGGTAATGCACGCGAAATAGCAATCGGGGCTTATGCACAGTTTATGCTTAATCAGGAATCAGATTTGCTTTTCGGGTCTAATTATAGGGTTGATGATTCTGCGATAGCTTTCTTCGGGTTACACCTAAAAAATATGGTCTTTGGGGTAAGTTATGATTTTAACACTTCAAGTTTAAGTAGAGCTACACGTAATCAGGGAGGGTTAGAGTTATCCATTTCATTTACCAGTAGGAAGGGAATTACAGGCCCTAACTTCTTTTGTCCAAGATTATAAACTAACGCGATATGAACCTAGCATGATTCATCATGCGAGCTCCATCTGACCACCTAAACATAAATAAATCATTTACAGATGAAACTGCTTAAAACATTACTGATCCTGTGCTTATTCACAACTGCTGCAAATGCGCAATTTGTAACCAATAGTAAGAGAGTAGCGGATGTCTATTTTCAAAATAAAGAGTATTACGCAGCCGCAGAATATTATAAAAGATCACTGCAACTATCCTCCGCAGATAGTGCTGGGTTTGTAGTGCCTTATGGTTTTGCAAATAAGATTAAACAAGATAACCCTAAAAAGGAAGATTACGAATACAGCGTATTTCAATTGGCTGAATCGTTAAGGCTTTATAAAAACTTTACTGACGCAGAGAAATGGTATGCTTTGGCAAAGGAATTTAAGGATCCGAAATATGTACTTGCTACATTTTGGTATGCCGAATCACTGAGGGCAAATCAAAAATTTGAAGAAGCAGTTACGGCTTTCAATGAATTTGCCGGCAAGTATAAACTTAATGATGCGTATGCCGCAAAAACAAAATCTGAAATAGCTTCTTGCCAGTTTGCATTATTTGAATTGCGCTATCCGAGATTGTTTAAGTTAACCAAGCTTCAAAACGATATTAACCAGAAAGGATCAAACTATACACCGGTTATAAAAGACAGTAAATTTTACTTTACATCTTCCAGACCAGTAGGTGATGCAGGCAAAAAGGAAATCTTAACTGATCAAAGTAATGCGAAAGTGTCAAAAAAAGAGACCCCATATTTGAATGCAGTATATGAAACTCCAGGTAATCCTTTAACGGGAGGCATCACAATTAAAAAGGTAGCATTAAACAGTTTAAACAAAGAAGCAGCTGCTCCGGCTTTTCATCCAAACGGAAAGGCCATTTATATTACCAGCTGGACAGCTCAGGGCGACAAAAAGATCTACCAACTAGCTTCATCAGATAAAGGTTGGGGCGATCCAGTTGAGTTAGGAAGCCAGGTAAATGTAAAAGGATTTAATGCTATTCAGCCCTTTGTAACTAAAGATGGCAAATACTTAATCTTCTCGTCTAACAGACCTGGTGGACAAGGTAAGTATGATTTATGGTATTGCCCTTTGAGAACTGATGGGTCATTAGGACAAGCGATAAATTTAGGTAATAAGATAAACTCCCCTGAAGATGATCAGGCTCCCTACTATAATGCTCAAACCAATAAATTGCTTTTCAGTAGTAATGGCAGAATAGGGATGGGTGGATTTGATTTTTATGAAAGTGAGGGTGATTTCACTAATTGGTCAGACCCTCGCAATGTTGGTTATCCATTTAACTCATCAAAAGACGATATCTATTATACTCCTTCTGATAATTCAGATACCGAAGGCTATATTAGTTCAGACCGTGAATCTCTTTGCTGTCTGGAGGTTTTTAATGTAAAACGTGAATACCTTACCGTTAAAGGTATTGTATACGATTGTGATACAAAACAGCCCTTACAAGATGCCACTATTATACTTGTTGATTCATTGCAAACACTTAGAACAGTTACAAATCAAGCCGGAGAGTACACGTTCAAAGTAAATTCTAATCGTAAGCTAAAACTTACAGCAGAAAAAGATAAGTACTTCTCTAAAATTTTAAACTTCAGTTATGATGATTTAGCAAAAAAAGATACATTGTTTAGTCCTGATATTTGTTTAACTCCTTACGAAATTGACAAACCTATAGTACTTAAGGATGTGCTATATGAATTTGATAAAGCAACATTAACTGAAGATTCAAAAGGTAAGCTGGATCATTTATTTTCAATCATGGAGGATAACCCTAAGATTGAAATCGAGCTAAGTGCGCATACAGATAGCAAAGGTTCAGATGCTTATAATATGGACCTGTCAGTGAGAAGAGCGAAATCTTGCGTAGACTATTTAGTTTCAAAAGGAATACCGATTTCAAGAATGACAAGCAGAGGCTATGGTGAAACAAAACCAGTAGCTCCTAATGAACTACCTAATGGCAAAGATAATCCTGAAGGTCGTGCCCTTAACAGGAGAACTGAATTCAAGGTTACAAAGAAATAAAATACGAATACCCGTCTGTTAACAGGCCTTCAGAATTTTATTTTTGAAGGCCTGTTTTTTTAACCTTATCTGTAAATATTGGGGAAATGAATCCAGTTTGAGGAAGGTTTACCCCTCTTTACTTTTTCTGAATTGTAGCTTTTGTCGCACATAATCCTGATCCCTCGTTTTTCATCCTCAATCGTAAATCCCCTTCAATTAATAATAGAAGATACATTTATTTGTCGTTAGCCATAAAAAAGCAATTTTTTAAAGCACAATAACAAATCGGGTATGGTAATTGCCATGTAACCGACATATTAGCTGCTATGCAATACCTTGATTGCAAGTGCTATGGGATAAATTAAGTTTAATTGTTTTGCGAATTGTAAGTATGATTGGAATCAATGTAATTTCACCAAATGAATATCCTTGCCTGGAAAACTTAGAGCAATATAAAATTTTGCATACTAAGCCGGAGCCAGTGTTTGATAAACTAGTAGCAGTATCGGCAAAGATGTTAAATGTTCCTTTAGCGATGATCAATTTTGTAGACAACTATAAAGTCTGGGGTATGTCAGAACAATCAGAGTCTGCTGATCTGGATACCGATCAAGCTAACAATATATGTTCAATTGCAATACAGAATGATAGTCTTGTGAAATTTGAAACCATCACAAAAAAACCTGGGTTAATTTTAAATCCAATGATGCTTGGTGAACTTGGGATACAATTTTTTGCTTCGGCTGTTATCACGACTAAAGGAGGACTTAATGTGGGTTCAATTTGTATTGTAGATAGTCAACATAGAGACTTTAGTTCAACCGAACAGAAAAAATTGGATTGGATAGCCTCCATGGTAACTGCCGAAATGGACAAGCGAATAGCGGTGTATGAAGTGGCTTAATTCTTCCTATACAGCCCGGAATGATAATCATCTAAATCTGTCCAAATAGTTGGTCGGGTTTATGCAGAATATATAGATTTCCAAAATTGTATCTACACTACTTAGGGACGCACTGTCTTCGCTTCATTAGTCCGGTTAAAGGATGCTCAGATAAAAAATTTATGTCTTTGCCCTCCATGGTTTGTATTTTGTTTCCGCAATATTCACTACCATGTTTCAAGTCATCATCAGGTCCTATTAACACTGGGGAATTTACAAGATCCTTATAAGCAGAAAAATGGCATCAGTTACTTTGCTTTTGTCAGTTGTGATCTTCTCCCTGTAATTGTATCCCTTCAACAGGAATTGTGCCGAAGTTCCTCTAAATAGAAAGAGAGATAGAATGCGTGTAAATGGCAGGCCCGATCAAACGTTCATGTAACTCCTCGTAAATTTTCGTAAAGATGCTGTCTATGAAACCAATATTCGGTTAATTAAAGAAATTTGTCAGTGGTAAATAATCTATATAGACTTGAATCCATATAAGGAAATAGGCGTTTATAATCATGTTAATCATTTCAACCGGCACTGCTACGGCCTAAGAAGATGATCCCGACGTACCAATGATGCGAGTTCGGTTTACTGCCTGCGGCAGGAGCGGTCTATGATGTAAAAAGGATAAAACGCAGCTTAAACCATGATGCCTTCTTTTCTTAAGATGTAGTTGTAAATACCCTCAATAGGTTTTTGATATATCTTACCAACTTTTACCTGATTCTCAATACAAACCTCTCTTAAAATATCCTGATAGTAAAATGCAATAGAGCCTACAAAGTGAGTATCAAGGCTTTTATAATTAGGGTAATCCTTAATGTTGGAATCTACAAATTCCTGGAAACCCTCACGTAAAATATTAATAATAAAAGGATGATCAGGATGAGAAGCCATAAAACGACTTATCGAGGCCAGGTAGATATTTGGTGCTGGTTTTTGATAAAGATTGGTAATAACAGATTCCTTGTCAATTTGATAAGTATCGGCAAATTCAACAGCAAGATCAGCAGGCATCTGATGATATAGATAGCTTGTGATCAGTTTGCGACCAAAATAGGTGCCTGAGCCTTCATCACCAAGAGCATAACCCAAGCCATGTGCCCCGTTATGAACTTCTTTACCGTCGTAATAAGAAATATTAGAACCAGTACCCAAAATACAAGTCAGTCCTTTTTTATCACCACAAGTGGCGTATGCCGAACCAATTAAATCATGCTCAACTGACACATAAGCCTTGGTAAAGAAAGAAGAAATCCCGTTAGAGATCACCTCAATTTTATCAGGCGACGAGCAGCCTGCACCAAAGAAATAGATTTCTTTAACCTTATCAGCGTAAGGGGCAATTTCTTTCTTCTTTGAAAACAATTTGAAAATATCATGTGCATTTAAGAAATAAGGGTTTATTCCTTGCGTACTAAAGTTGATTTTTTCATTGGGGCTGTAACCCATCCAATCGGTCTTAGAAGAACCACTGTCTGCTACTAGAATCATGCGATAAAAATACTAATCTTATTGGATATTTAAAGTGCCACTTATCTCTTTTAAACTGATTTCTGTAAGTTTTGCCTGATATTGAGCATCTAAAAACCTGGTGATTGCGTTTATAGCGTTTCTTTGGGCCTCTCTAAGTTCCAGAGGGGCAATGCTTCCTAGCCTGTACTTTGCTAAAGTGATATCTAGATTTTGCTTGGCAATGTCAACATTTTTAGTCTCAACCTTTAACAAATCCAGGCTTGTTTTATAATTCTCGAAAGCAGTTAGCAGCTGGGCGTTAATAGTTTGCTTGGTTTTTTCAAGCTCCACTTCAGATGAATTGATCTGCACCTTAGCATTTCTTTCATTCTGACGCTGTAAAAAACCATTAAAGATATTCATGCTTGCCGTTAAGCCATAAGAGATACCCTGACCTCTAAATTTCTGGTTAAACCCAGTAGGGTTGGCGCTTCTCGAAAATGCATAACCACCATTTACACCAACTACCGGATAACGCTGTCCCTTTACCTCTTTTAAACTAAGTTCAGCCACCTTTTTATTAATAAAAGCATTCTGTAGATCAGGATTCAACTGTAACGTTTGCTCCTGCAACAGGGTATAATTCAGTTTGTAATCAATGTCCATATCCTCTTCCGCAGTAAATTTAGTATCAATAGCCCTGGCCATAACCTGATTAAGCGTAATCATTGATGTTTGCAAAAGGTTTTTTTGCTGTAAATAGGCAGATGTATCGGTATTGTAGTCAACCTGAGCAGCTAAAACATCAAGTTTCGAACCCTTACCCAGCTGCAGTTTGTTATCAGCAATGGTTAATCTAAATCTCGAAATATCCAATGCACTGTCATTGGCAACAACAAGCTGTTGCTGTTTTACCACTGCATAATATGAATTAATTACATCAGCAATTGTAGTTAATATAGCGGCTTTTGCATTTACCTCGCCCTGTTTTTGCAACTCCTTTAATTTATCATAAGTAGCAAACATCTTAAAGCCGTCAAAAATGGTCCAATCCAGCGCAACACCGTAGTTCATGCTTGTATTCCTAACACCATCGGCAACTCTCTCAGCACCAGTAGAAGTGGTTTGTACTGTATTTTGTCTACTCCCGTCCGTTGCAAAACTCCCTGTAACCCCAGGTAAAAAACCGGCATTGCCAATATTGGTGTTGTTCTTTGCAATCTGCAAATCATTGTTAACCAATTTTATGTCGTAATTATTTTGCAGAGCGATGGTAATTGCCTGTTGAAGCGTTAGTTTCTCCTGGGCAGCTGCATTTTGTACAAAGGCTGCAAGAAGTATGATCAAAATAAAATTAAGCTTTTTCATGTTTCTCTTTGTAAATGGCCACTTATACATTTTCCGTTTTCAACGCAGCTATTAAAGACTCTTTTAGTTCTGAATTTTCCTTGTGTTMTTTAGACCAGAACGAATAAATAGCAGGGATAACAAACAGCGTAAGAATCAGCGCGAATATAGTACCACCAACAATCACAATACCCATACCCATCCTGCTTTTTGCAGCGGCACCTAATGCCATTGCAATAGGAAGCGCACCAATGGCAATAGCCAAACTGGTCATCAAAATAGGTCTTAACCTCGATACTGAAGCCTCTCTGATTGCATCATGAACGCTCTTGCCCTTTTCTTTAAGCTGATTGGCAAATTCAACAATCAAAATACCATTCTTAGTTACCAGTCCGATCAGCATAATGGTGCCAATCTGGCTAAATATATTCCAGCTTTGGCCAAACAACCAGAGGGATAAAAATGCACCGGCTACAGCCATCGGTACCGTTAATATAATGATAATAGGGTCTTTAAAACTTTCGAACTGTGCTGCAAGAATGAGGTAAACCAACAATAACGCAAGGCCAAAGGCAAAAGAAGTATTAGATGAACTCTCTCTAAAATCTCTCGACTCACCGCCTAAATCTGTAGAAAACGTTTCGTCAAGTATTTTAGCCGATATCCTGTCCATTGCATCCAGACCTTCTCCAATACTTTTGCCCGGAGCCAACCCCGCCGAAACAGTTGCTGCGGTAAAGCGGTTATTTCGGAATAGCTGTGGCGGACTGCTCTCTTCTTTACTCGAAACCAGGTTGTCAATCTGAATCAACTCACCTTTATCGTTTCTAACATATACAGAACTAAGATCAAGTGGATCTTTCCTGTCGCCAACCTCAAACTGACCAATAACCTGATACTGCTTTCCGTTCATAAAGAAGTAAGAAAAGCGCTGACCGCTTAAGCCCAATTGTAAAGCAGAACCAATATCTGCAACAGAAACCCCCAGGTTTTTGGCCTTAGCCCTGTCAATAGTTAAGTCAATTTCGGGCTTATTAAACTTCAAATTCACATCAGAAGTTGTAAAAGTAGGATCCTTAGCCACCTCATCCATAAACAAAGGCACTTTTTCTCTTAGCTTTTCAAAATTCTGAGCCTGTATAATGTAATTGATAGGCAAACCACCCCTACGGCCAACCGAAATAGTAGGCTGTTGCGTTACAACCACTTTTCCTTCAGTATATTTTCTGGTAATCTTGGTTAAAGCATTAGTAATATCAGCCTGAGAACGTTGCCTTTCTCCCGGGTCACTTAAGCCCATTCTTACGAACCCGCTATTTGTAGATGCCGAACCACCAAAGCCCGGCGAGGTAACCGTAATAGCCACTTTCTTTTCAGGCACAGAATCCTGAACCATTTGGGAAACCTTACCCACAAAATCATCAGTATAGGCAAAAGAAGAGCCTTCAGGTAGAGTAAGGTTCATGTTAATCGCGCTTCTGTCGTCGTAAGGAGCGGTTTCTTTAGGCAATATCTTCCAAAACAAAACAATAAGACCCAAACAAACCAAAATAATAGGAATTGCCAACCACCTTCTGTCCAAAAACTTGTTTAGTTTTTCTTCGTACCAATCATTCATGGCCACAAAGTATGGCTCCGTCATGTCGTAGAATTTGGATTTTTTGTGCCCGCTTTTTTTCATCAGGTAAGCATTTAGCATCGGTGTTAAAGTAAGCGATACAAATGCCGATATGAGCACGGCGGCCCCAATTACCACCCCAAACTCCCTAAACAGCCGGCCTACAAAGCCCTGCAAAAATATAACCGGTAAAAACACTGCAGCTAAGGTTACTGAAATTGAAATAACAGCAAAAAAGATCTCGTTAGAACCTTTAATTGCGGCCTCAAAAGGGGAGTAGCCCTCTTCTACCTTTTTAAAGATATTTTCTGTAACCACAATACCATCATCAACCACCAAACCCGTTGCCAGTACAATTGCCAGCAGCGACAATACATTAATCGAGAACCCAAAAATGTACATGATAAAAAACGTAAACACCAGCGATACCGGAATATCTATCAGCGGCCTCATTGCAATTGCCCAATCCCTAAAGAATAGGTAAATGATCAGAATAACCAGAATCAGCGACAAGATAATCGTTTCCGCAACCTCAGTAACAGAGCTCTGGATAAACCTGGTTGTATCCAACGAAACATTAAGTTTTATATCCTGTGGAATATCTTTTTGCAGCTGCTCAAACCGCTTGTAAAACTCTTTAGAAATGTCAAGGTAGTTAGCTCCCGGCTGCGGAACCAAGCCAACAGCAACCATAGGCTTTCCAGATTCCCTTAAAACAGTTTCTTCGTTTTCAGAACCCAGAACCGCGTAGCCAACATCTTTTAACTGCACTACATTGTCCGAATCATTTTTCAGAATCAGGTTGTTAAATTCATCTTCGTCAGTTAATTTACCTAAGGTTTTTATCACCAGTTCCGTACTTGCACCCGTAATTTTACCAGATGGCAACTCTACGTTTTCCCTGTCTAACGCAGTAACAATATCTTGCGATGTTAAGCCATAGGCAGCCAGTTTATTAGGGTCTATACGAATACGCATGGCATATTTCCTTTGCCCCTGTATCTGTATACTACTAACCCCGGTTATGGTTTGCAGCCTATCAGAAATCACGTTTTCAGCGTAATCACTTAGCTGCATTACATTCCGCTTATCGCTTTGCACCGTCATCGTAATTACCGCATCAGAGTTAGCATCAGCCTTACTTACAACCGGATTGCCATCGATATCTTTAGGCAAACTTCTTGCCGCCTGCGAAACCTTATCGCGCACATCATTGGCTGCATCGTCTATATTTTTATCCAGATTAAACTCTATGGTAATATTACTACTACCCTGATTACTTGATGAAGAAATATTCCTGATCCCGTCAATCCCATTAATAGATTTTTCAAGCGGTTCAGTGATCTGCGATTCAATAATATCAGAGTTGGCACCCGGATAAGAAGTTCGCACAGAAACCACCGTAGGGTCAATATTAGGGAACTCCCTAACTCCTAAAAAGTTATAGCCGATAACCCCAAACAAAAGGATCATCAGGTTCATTACAATGGCCAAAACCGGCCTTTTTATACTCGTGGTTGAAATACTCATCCTGTCGCTCTTAGTTTTTAGTAACTGTTACATGTACCGGCGTCCCTGTTTTAAGAGCCATGGCACCTGTGGTTAAAACTGTATCTCCAACTTTTAGTCCCGAAGTAATCACGATAGCTTTTGCCGTACGCGTACCCGCCTCAACAGAAATCTGCTGTGCCTGTCCGCCCTTACTTACAAATACCGTTTTCCCATCAAGTACAGGAATTATAGCCTCATTAGGAATTAAAATAGCATCGTTTAAAGTGGTAAGCGCTAATTTAATCCTTGCAAAAGCACCCGGCAGCAACTCGTTATTCGGGTTAGCCGCCAATGCTTTAATCTGTAATGTTCTTGTTTGTGAATTTATTCCCGGTTCAATAGCAAATACCTTTCCGATGTAAGATTTTGCAGATCCATCTGTTCTAAATGAGATCTCAGAGTGTAATTTGATCTGGCCTACATACTTTTCAGGAACCGCGAAGTTTATTTTAATAGGATCTATGCTAAGCAGGTTTGCAATAACACTGGCAGGGGTAATATACTCTCCAACCGAAATAGAGCGCAACCCAATTTTCCCGCTAAAAGGGGCATATATAGATGTTTTTGCCAATTGTGCACGGACCAATTGCGTTTGCGATTTAAGCGACTGCAAATCTGCAAGCGAGGTATCATACTCTTCCTGACTAATTGCTCCCTTTTGCAAAAGCTGTTTTGCCCGGGCTTCGTTAGTAGCCGATAATCGTTCTTTAGTAAGTGCGTCTTGTAACTGAGCCTGTATATCCCTGTCGTTAATTTTTACCAGCAGCGTACCTTTACTTACGTTAGTACCTTCCTTAAAATTAATTGCGGTAACCAATCCAGATACCTCACTTTTTAAAGTAACAGCCTCGTTGGCCTCAACAGCCCCTGTTATTTCAAGATCATTGTTAAAAGCAGCAGCATTTACTACTACGCCATTCACATTCATTGTTGGCGCGCCGCCTTTGGCTCCCTTGCCTCCGCCTTTTCCGCCACCTGAATTTTCGATCGCCTTATTGGCCGAAATCCTGTAATAAATAAAATAAAGAAACCCTAAAACAATTAGGGCATAAACGATATACTTGAGCTTCATATTGGCTGTGTTGACTTTGTTAGCGTACAAAAATATTCAAATATGGCGCCTCACAAGGCTTGTATTAAGGATGTTACAGCTCCATTAACGTAATATTTTACTTACGAGCATATTAAACGGTAGGTAAAATATACACTATTTTAAGCACTTTTATCTAAGTTTGGCACAGCAAAAACAACTAACTTATATTAATAAAGAATTTTTGATGAAAACATCATTAGCAGGATTAATCGTATTACTATCAATAAGTATGACAGCTAAGTCGCAGGTAAAGATTGGGTTCGAGGTAAATTTCACTGAACCACAGGCACATTACGTTGAAATGGAAATGAACATTTCAGGATTAACTAAGGATTATGTAGACGTTAAAATGCCTGTATGGGCACCAGGATCATACTTGGTTCGCGAATTTGCAAAAAATGTAGAGGGCTTTTCGGCTACTGCAAACGATAAGCCTGTTAAGTTCGAGAAAGTAAGAAAAAACGCCTGGAGAATTTATTCCGCTAAAGCAAAAAACATAAAAATCAAATACCGCGTGTATGCTTTTGAAGTATCTGTACGTACCTCTTTTGTTGATGAAAGTCATGCTTTTTTATCAAGCACCGGAATATTTATTTATCCTGATGGCATGCTAAACTTACCAAGCACTGTTAAAGTGAACCCGTTTAAAGGTTGGGAAAAGGTATCTACAGGCTTAGAGCCGGTAAGCGGAAAACCGTTTACTTATACGGCATCGAACTTCGATCTTTTGTTCGATAGCCCTATTGAAGTAGGTAACCAGGATGTTTTTGAATTCACTGCATCTGGTGTTAAACATGAAGTGGCTATGTATGGAGGTGGTAATTACGACAAGGAAAAGCTACAGGTTGATATGGCTAAGGTTGTTGAGCAGGGAACCGCTATTTATGGCGAGAACCCGAATAAACACTATACTTTTATAGTACACAACCGCTCCGTTGGAGGTGGTGGTCTGGAGCATTTAAATTCTACCGTACTTGGCGCATCCAGAGATAAATATGCTGATCCAAAAGGATATAAAGATTTTTTAAATCTTGTTGCACACGAGTATTATCACCTTTGGAACGTAAAACGCTTACGTCCGGTAGCCCTGGGTCCATTTGACTACGATAATGAAAATTACACTACAAACCTTTGGGTTGCCGAAGGTTTTACATCGTACTATGAGAATAAACTAACGCATCGTGCTGGCTTTTTTACTGTTGATGAGACCGCACAGGCGCTAGCAACAGCTATTGCCAATGTGGTAAACACACCGGGCGCAAAAGTTCAGTCGGCCGCCGAAGCGAGTTACGATGCATGGATTAAAGCATATCGTCCTAATGAAAACTCTAACAACGCCACCATTTCTTATTACAGTAAAGGTGAGGTTGTTGGTATGCTTATGGACATTGAAATTGCCCATGCTACTAAAGGAGCCAAGAGTTTGGATGATGTAATGAAAAGCATGTACCATGAGTACTATAAAAAATTAGGCAGAGGTTATACTGATGCTGAATTTAAGGCTATGGTAGAGAAAATTAGCGGCATCAGCTTTACTGATTTCTGGGCCAGATATGTAAATGGAACGGATGCTATTGAGTACAAAAAATACTTTGGCTATGCGGGTATTAGTGTTGTAGACGAAAATGAAGGTAAAATTATTCCGTATTTAGGTGTGGCATCTAAAAAGGTGGAGGGTGATATTATTGTATCGGCTGTTTCGCGTAATTCTGCTGCCTGGGATGGTGGCTTAAATGTGAATGATCAGATTGTAACTGTTGATGGCGTGCCTGTTGAGGTTGCTATTGAGAAAATGCCGGTAGTTACCAGTAAAAATGTTGGCGATGTGATTACCGTTACTATTAGAAGAGATGGTTTGGTAAGGGATATTAAACTTACCTTAAAGGCTAATCCGAATGTTAAATTGATAACTACGGTTAATGAGAATCCAAGCGAAGGAGAAAAGGCTGTAAGAAATCGTTGGCTTTTGGGAAAGAAAGGTTAAAAAACACTTACTATTCAGCGTCTGGAATAAATGCGCTGAAAAAGCGCAATGATTCCTAGACCTCTTCTTAGCAAGCATTTTTTAAGGGAATTGGGCGCATAATATGGAGCACATCCCCGTCCTCGACGACAGGAGAGATCTCTTGATTATGTGAATCGTTTCGTCGCTACTTCTTGGTCGAGAGACTCCTGTTTAATTACATATAAAAGCAAGGGCTGCGAATTCATATTCGCAGCCCTTGCTTTTATATGTAATTGCTTAATAGTGTACTAGTTAAAAAAAGTTAAATGATCTTTGTCATTTAAGTAAATGTTTATCTTGTGGATTATTAACCAATTATAACCAGAAATTATGCGCTCATTCTCTTGTTATCTTATAATGATCTTTTATTTGTTTGCTATGTGTCTAACTGCATTTGGCCAGAGCAAAGACCGTTCAATACCTTCAACAAAGCTGTCTATTGAAGCGCAAAAGAACATCACGATAACAGGCAATATTAAGCAGTTTGCTAAAAACGAAGGTTTAGCAGATCAATATGCATTTCAATACATAGATCTGATTACAGGCAAGGATGTCATTATACCAATTAGCAAAGATAGCATGGGGAATTACAGTGTTACTTTCCCTGTTAATGGTTATCAGGAAATACAGCTCACTCAAGGAGTTAAGTCTGGAGATGATATCCGCTTCGGTTTGTATTTCACGGGGCGTTTTTTTGCAAAGCCGGGAGATGTGATGGACTTCGATTTTAAGCGATTAGAGGATTATACATCTAAGCAAACGTTTAAAGGGAACATGGCTAATGCCAATAACCAGCAAGACGAATATTATAATTCATTGAGAGAAGCACAAGGTTCAACTGATCTCTTTTCTTTTGATTCCCTGGATTCCTTAAAGCCAGGCGGTTATATTCAATTTAAACAATCATTAACGGCACAATTGAAAAAAGTACTTGACTTTAACGCTAAATATTTCAGTGCTCTTAATGCCGATCCATTCCTGAAAGCACAATCGGATCTTGAATCAAAATATTTTGTAGCTAGCCATCTATTGATGGCATTACTTAAGACAAAAGAAAAAGACCCAAACCTATTACAATTTCTCGATTCAATAGGAGCTCCATTAAACAATCAGAAAGCTTTCGGAAACTTTAGGTATAAGAGTTTTTTAAATAGTTATTATCAATTTTTGGAAAGGGAAACATTTGCATCTGGTAAGGAGGTCACTATTCTGTTTACAGATTTGGTCAGGTACCTCCTAAAAGAACATATTGAGTTTTCGGAGGATGAAAAAGCACTTTGCCGGAAAATCCTTGATACAGTGAACAAGGCCTCAGAGGCAGATAGACAGTATTTTATAAACACATATTCAACCAGATTTGACCAGGAATACCTGATGACATTTAAAACAAAGGCGACTTTTGATCAGATAGCATCTAATAAAAATCGTTTTGTAAAGGATGTATTTCTGACAAGATTTCTGAGGGAAAGATTGGATAAGAATCAATTAGTAAATATCAACTCATTAATCTCCAATTATAAATCAATAGTTAGTGACAATCCGGTGAAGAAGCTGTTTTTAAAGGATTATCAACTGGCGTATGACAGGCTTTATAAAAGCAAGCTCTCTGCTAAGTCTGTTTTAAATGATGCCAAAAAGCTGCCCCCTGATGCGCTGGTTAAAACGATTCTTGAGAAATATAAGGGAAAAGTAGTTTACCTGGATGTTTGGGCAACCTGGTGTGTTCCCTGTCTTTCAGAAATGGCCAATTCGAAAAAACTCCGCAATCAGTTCATCGATAAAGACGTTATTTTCTTGTATTTATGCATCAGCTCACCAACTGAAAGCACGTGGCAAAATTTGATTGCCGGTCATAACATAGAAGGAGAGCATTATTTCCTGAATAATGCACAAAGCGCCGAATTGGGTAGAGAGTTCAATATTAGTTTCATTCCCAGGTATTTGATTATCGATAAAGAGGGGAAGGTTGCTAATGCTGAAGGCCCCTCTAGTGCTAAAACGGTAGCGGAAATTGGGGCGCTGTTACTTAAATAGAATGAGGTATATATAAAACAAGGGCTGCGAATTCATATTCGCAGCCCTTGCTGTTTTTCAATAAGGAAGATGTGTAGTTTTATCTAGAACGCGTAACGTAATGAAATGCCGAAACGCGCTGCGGTAAATTCTGTTCCTTGATTAAGGGTAAACATTGGGCGCCAGTCAAATGCAAAGTCAATTGGTGCATTTGGGATTTTAAAATCTAAACCAGCGGTAGGTCTAAGTTGAACTGCAGTTGAGTGTTTTCCAAACAAGAAATTCGGACCAACACCTAAGTACCAGTCTAATCCTCTTGCACCTGCAATTGGAGCCTGATATTGAAATTCTGCACCTAAACCAACAACGTTTCCGTCAAAAAAGATAAGGTTGGCATCAACTGCACCGTTTCTAGAGAAGAAGTGTTTTACATTAAAACCAACACCGGTTGAACCGTCGCCAGCGTCAATACGCATACCTAGTGCAGTTTTATAACTTTGAGCATTAGCCACATTTGATGTTAATGCTAGCAATGCAGTGCAACAAAATAGAGTAAAGATTAATTTTTTCATAATGTCTGTTTTTAACTTTTTATTAGATGAAAGCATCATAACAACTATTGTGCCACGGCATGACATTCAGATTATAAATACTGGTTTTCAGTKAGGTTGTTTTATAAAAAGAGCAAATTGCCCTTATCATACGGAGATTTAAATGTAGGACTGATGGCATTGCTATACGATAACTACAGTCTTTTCTACTTTGATTTGCCGGCGATGTTTAGCTCAGGAAAAGAAAATTTGGAGAAATCTATCAGATGATCTTGAATGATTTATATCATACTCCGACATCGCGAACGAGCAGAGAGATAACAGTGCGGTCTGAATTGGGAAGAATGTTGAGAGCTGCTCTAATCATGAATTGTTCTTTATCCGCCTCCTAAAAATGACCCAAATCACACTGCAATTGTAAAATAATATTGATTATTTTTAGTTAAGTTTGGAAAACAAGGGGCGTAGAGGGAGAATATATGGGCATATCCTTTGTGAACCAAATTCCTATAATATAAATATTAAGCGAAGTACCATGGCTGTAACGATAACAAGAGTATTCGACTTGCTTCAATACAATTTAGAGAAATTTCCAAAGGAAGAATTTGTTAGTGGTAAAATAAACGGAAAGTGGGTAAAATACAGTACCCAAAAGTTTTGTGAGACTGTGGATGCATTGAGCCGCGGATTAATTGGTATCGGGTTGGGAAAAGAATCCAGAGTGGCAGTGATTTCGCCAAACAGACCTGAGTGGAACATCACCGATTTCGCTATTATGCAAATAGGCGCCTATCAGATACCACTTTACCCAACGCTTGCAGAACACGATATCAAATTTATTCTTGAAAATGCAGCCGTTACGGTTGTGTTTGCAGCCGATGAAGCCCTTTATAAAAAATTAAAAAACGTATGTGCAGAACTGGCTACTGATATAAAAGTATATACGTTTAATGACGTGCCGGGTGCCAATAATTGGTCTGCATTGTTAGATGATGGTGCAAAACAAACTCATAATCTTGATGAGTATCGAAATCAAATAAAACCAGAAGATATTTTAACTCTTATTTATACTTCGGGAACAACCGGAACGCCCAAAGGAGTGATGCTTACGCACGATAACCTGGTTAAAAATTTCGAGAACTCCGCGGTGCTTTTGCCAGAAGGAATTACAACGGGTTTGAGCTTCCTGCCCCTGTCTCATATTTTTGAGCGAATGGTTGTTTACCTGTACATGTATACCAACACATCTGTTTATTATGCCGAGAGTATGGATACCATTGTGGCCGATATTCAGTTTGTAAAACCTACGGTTTTCTCTACCGTTCCAAGATTATTGGAAAAGGTATACGAAAAGATCATGGAAAAGGGTAAAGCGCTTACCGGTATTAAAAGGGGAATCTTCTTTTGGTCGGTAGCCCTGGCAGAGAAGTATGAAATTGAAAGCGGTTGGTTCTATAATTTTAAATTAAGCATTGCCAGAAAACTCGTATTTAAAAAATGGCAGGAAGCCTTGGGGGGCAACATTATCGTTATTGTTTCGGGCGGTGCGGCATTAAATCCGCGATTGGCAAGAATCTTTTGGGCTGCGGATATGCCAGTATTTGAAGGTTACGGATTAACGGAAACATCACCGGTAATTACAGTAAACCACTTTGGTAATACCATGTTTGGTACTGTGGGGCCCGCAATTAAAGGGGTAGAAGTAAAGATTGCCGAAGACGGAGAAGTTTTGGCGCGTGGCCACGACATTATGAAAGGCTATTATATGCGCGATGACCTGACTGCCGAAACTATAGATAAAGATGGTTGGTTCCATACCGGAGATATTGGCGAGCTTGTGGGTGGCAAGTTTTTGAAAATCACAGACCGTAAAAAAGAGATATTTAAAACTGCAGGCGGCAAGTATGTGGCACCTCAAATGATAGAAAATAAATTTAAGGAAACACCTTTGGTGGAGCAGGTGATGGTATTGGGCGAAAATCGTAAGTTTCCATCTGCCTTAATTGTTCCTAATTTTGTGGCGTTAAAGGCCTGGGCAGCGAAAAAGGGAATTGGCTATACCACCGATGCTGAAATGGCAAAGGATCCGAACGTAGTAGAAAAGTTCCAGCAAATTGTAGAGCTGTCTGGTAAAGAATTTGGTAAGTGGGAGCAGGTTAAGCGCTTCGCCTTGCTGGCAAAACAATGGAGTATTGATGGTGGTGAGCTTACTCCTAAGCTTAGTTTGAAAAGGAAAGTTATTCTGGAAAAGAATAAAGATATTATAGAAAAAATTTATGCCGACGCAGAGAATTACAAAGAAGAGAAACACGCATAGGAACATTGTATTAGCTTTAATTACAGGGTTAATGCTATCTGGGTGTGTTGGAGGACAGCTTGGAAAGCATAACAGCAACGAGTATAGAAACGGAATGGTGGTTTCTGCAAGTCCGCTTGCCTCTAAGGTTGGCCTGGGTATTTTAAAAAAAGGTGGTAACGCGGTTGATGCTGCGGTTGCCGTACAGTTTGCCCTGGCAGTAGTTTATCCGAATGCCGGTAATCTTGGTGGCGGGGGTTTTATGGTTTATCGCGCTGCTTCTGGAGAAACCAATAGTTTAGATTTTAGAGAAAAAGCAGCGGCATTGTCATCAAGAGACATGTATTTGGATTCTGCCGGTAATGCCATTACCGATAAAAGTTTATACGGCCACCTGGCTGCCGGTGTTCCCGGCTCTGTAGCCGGAATGGTCGAAGCACATCAAAAATATGGTAAACTGAAATGGGCTGATTTAATTGAGCCATCTATAGAATTGGCAAGAAACGGTTTTAAAGTAAGTGCCAGACAAGCCAGAGAGCTTAACGGATTAAAGGAAACGTTTACCGAGTTCAATCCAGATGGTACCGCATTTTTGAAAGCAGGCGATTGGACAGAAGGTGATGTTTTACAGCAGCAAGAGCTGGCCAATACTTTGGAGCAGATTAGAGATCATGGTCGCGCCGGGTTTTATGAAGGTGCTGTTGCCGATAGTTTAATAGCCGAAATGCAACGCGGACAAGGCATTATCTCTAAAGAAGACCTTAAAAACTACAAGGCAGTTTGGCGTAAGCCCACCATAGGTAACTACAAAGAATATAAAATTATTACAATGCCTCCGCCATCAAGTGGTGGCATTGCTTTGTTGCAGTTGCTTAAATCGGTAGAGACTTATCCTTTAAAAAGATGGGGTTTAAATGCTGATTCCACAGTTCAATTGGTGGTTGAGGCCGAACGCAGGGTATATGCCGATAGGGCTGCCTATCTTGGAGATCCTGATTTTTTTAAAGTGCCGGAACAGCAGCTTTTAGATAATGCTTACATCAAAAACAGGATGAGCAATTTTAGCTGGAACAAGGCTACCCCAAGTGCACAAGTTAAAGAAGGGAATTTAAATGGCAGGGAGCATGAGGAAACCACACACTTCTCTATTGTAGACAGGGATGGAAATGCGGTATCTATAACTACCACATTAAACGGGTCGTATGGTGCGGCTGTAGTTGTAAAAGGAGCGGGTTTCTTGTTGAACAACGAAATGGACGATTTCTCCGTAAAGCCCGGAACACCTAATATGTATGGGTTAGTTGGTGGCGAAGCCAATGCCATTGCACCAGGCAAGCGGATGCTAAGCTCTATGACCCCAACTATTATCGAAAAAGATGGTAAACTATTTATGGTTGTAGGCACACCTGGTGGTTCTACTATTATTACTTCGGTTTTTCAAACGATATTAAATGTAATAGAGTTTGATAAAAGTATGCAACAGGCGGTATCGGCTAAAAAGTTTCATCACCAATGGTTGCCCGATGAGGTTTATACTGAAGAAAACACACTCGATAGTTTAACTATGTTAAAACTTAAGGCTAAAGGGTATAATATTATCCCTCGCGGCTCAATTGGCAGAGTGGATGCGATATTGAAAACCAAGTGGGGATATTATCAGGGTGGTGCCGACCCCCGCGGCGATGACAGCATTGCAGCATGGTAGTTTTGTATAGTATATAGCACAGTGGCTTTACCTCTTAAACATTGTTAAAGGTGGTTTTGGCTGTTTGGCCTGAGTATTGAATAATTGAACAGGAATTAAAAAGATTCTGATAATTATTTAAAAACTCGATCTATGAAACTAAGACTATTTAAATGTTTACCCGTAGCTGTTGCAGCACTGCTTGTTGGTGGTGTAGCCCAGGCTCAGGATTCTACAAGGGTAACAACTAGCGATGCAAATAAATTAAATACGTGGTCTATTGGTATAAATGGCGGTGCATTAGCTCCAATTTCTCCTTTGGGAGGAAAAAATGATTTCTCTAACTGGAAAAGCAACTTCGGTTACGGATTATATATTAAAAAACAATTTACGCCATATTTCTCATTGCGTTTAGATGGGGTAAGAGGTAAATTGACTGGTGATAATTCAGAACCATACAAAAGTGGTGCAGTAAACGATAGTCCTATCAGTGCTTTCGAAACTACTCTGGATTATTCAGCAAGCTTAAATGCTGTAGTGAATTTGTTTAATATTGATATGTTCAATAAAAACAATGCATTGCAGTTATATGCATCAGCTGGTGCTGGTGTTGCTGGTTACAAGGTTAAAACCTCTACCGGTAGTGCTGGTTTAACCGACTACAAAAATGGTGAAACACTTAATGAACTGGTTATTCCGGTTGGTGTTGGTGCTAAATTTAAACTGTCTGACAGGATAAACCTTGATTTGGGCTGGACTATGAACTATCTTGATAATGATGATCTTGATGGTTACTTCCGTGGAAGCAATGATAAATACTCATACGCTTATGGTGGTTTGGAATTTGCTTTGGGTAGCGGTCAGAAACAACTTGCATGGCATAATCCTGTAGCTTTAACTTATGATGAGGCTTTACAGGCTAAGCAAACTGCCAATGCTTTGAAAGGCGATCTTGAAGCTCAGAAAGCTGAGAACCAGAAATTAAGAGGCGAAATGAACGATCTGTTGAAAGATACAGATGGTGATGGTGTTGCCGATAAATTGGATAAATGTCCGGATACTCCTTCAGGAACTGTAGTTGATGGATCTGGATGTCCGTTAAAAGTACCGGCTCCGGTGGAAAAAGTTGTTATTACAGAAGCAGATCGTAAGGTTGTTGCTGATGCAATTAAAAACTTAGAATTTGATTTGGGTAAAGCTACAATCAGATCTAAATCATATGCTACATTGAATCGTGTTGCGGCACTGTTGGTTGAGAAAAACTTTAGTTTGAAATTAGCAGGTCATACTGATAATACAGGATCTGATGCGTTAAATATGAGATTATCTAAAGATAGAGCGGAATCTGTAAAAGCTTATTTAGTGTCTCAGGGAGCTAATGCTTCTCGTATTGAGGCAACTGGATATGGCGAGAGTCAGCCTATTGCAAGCAACAAAACTGCAGCAGGCCGTCAGAAAAACAGAAGGGTAGAGTTTACGCTTTACTAGTCTGAAACAGTATTAAGTTTAAAAACCCCACTCTATTGTTTTAGAGTGGGGTTTTTTATGATATAATATTTTGCAAATTATACTTGCAAACTAATTATTATTTCAATAGCTTTGTTATGCAAGCATAGTATTTAATGAAACAACAGGAGACAATAGACTATTTTTTAAAGGTAGTGTGGCAAAACATGGCCAACACCTATAACCAGATCGCATCCGGATTCGGAATAACGCAGGCAATTGGTTATGTATTAATTAATATAGACAAAGAGGGGACGGCGGTGTCCCAGCTTGCAGGTCTGCTTGGGGTCAAGGCAACGAGTTTGTCCAGGATGCTAAACAATATGGAAGAACTGGGGTTAATATACAGGGAAACTTCTGCCGGGGATAAGCGATCGGTTAAAGTTTATCTTACTGATTTTGGCCGCGAGAAAAGACAGCTGGCAAAAGGGGTTGTGATTTCATTTAATGAGTATTTAAATGAAAACCTAAACTCTCACGAGAAGAACAATTTGATATTATCCTTACAGAAATTAAATAAACTGACTTTAGCTTATAAAATACCTGAAGAAAACAGGGAAAATAAAGGCTAACCAGGTAACAGCTTGACAATCATTAAAAGCAAAAATATACTGATGGAAATGATAAACAAAAAGATAAATAAGGTAGCGGTATTGGGATCCGGAATTATGGGATCGCGTATTGCCTGTCACTTTGCAAATATAGGTGTTGAGGTCTTGTTGTTAGATATTGTGCCAAAGGAGGGGCCAAGAAATGGTATAGTTGATACAGCCTTACAAACCGCTGTAAAAACCAATCCCTCGCCAGTTTATTCCAAAAAAGTACTTAACAAAATTACTACTGGTAATTTTGATGATGATATGTCTAAAATTGCAGGTTGTGATTGGATAATAGAGGTTGTTGTAGAAAATCTGGATATTAAGAAAAAAGTATTTGAGCAGGTAGAACAGCACCGTAAACCGGGTACTTTGGTTACTTCCAATACTTCTGGAATTCCTATTCATATGATGGCCGAGGGCAGAAGTGACGATTTTAAAGCGAATTTCTGCGGCACGCATTTCTTTAATCCTCCTCGTTATTTAAGGTTACTTGAAATTATACCTACTCCACATACCAAACCTGAACTGGTAGATTTTCTGATGCATTATGGCGATAAGTTTTTAGGTAAAACGACCGTTTTATGTAAAGATACGCCTGCATTTATAGCAAACAGGGTTGGCGTGTATTCTATTATGGCCTTGCTACATCTGGTTGAAAAGATGGAGCTGACGGTAGAAGAGGTAGATAAATATACTGGTCCGGCTTTGGGCCGACCAAAATCGGCAACTTTCCGTACTACCGATGTAGTAGGGCTAGATACCATGATTAAAGTTGCCAAAGGACTTTATGATAATTGTCCGGATGATAAAGCACACGATCTTTTTAAGCTTCCGGCTTATGTAGAAAAGATGGAAGCCAATAAATGGCTTGGTGATAAAACCAACCAGGGTTTTTATAAAAAAACAAAGACTGCAGATGGCAAAACAGAGATTCTTGCCCTTGATTTAAAAACACTGGAATACAGACCGCAGGTAAAAGTTAAATCGGCTACACTGGATTTGACCAAACCGATTGAGAACGTAAGAGACAGGATGAAAGTGTTTGCTGCAGGTAAAGACAAAGCAGGCGAGCTTTTCAGAGCTTCGTTTTTTGGTTTGTTCGAATATGTTTCTGACAGGATTCCGGAGATATCTGATGAACTATACAGAATTGATGATGCCATGCGTGCCGGTTTTGGATGGGATTTAGGTCCGTTTGAGGTTTGGGACGCTGTAGGCATAGCAGAATCTATTGAGGACATGAAAAAATATGGACACGAGGCTGCGGCCTGGGTTCATGAGATGCTTGCTGCCGGTAATACATCGTTTTACAAGGTAGAGGATGGGGTTCGAAAATATTACGATATCCCTACCAAAAGCTATAAAGCAGTTCCGGGTACAGAGGCGTTCATTATTCTTGATAATTTAAGGGGCAGCAAGGTGATCTGGAAAAACTCCGGTGCATCGATTATTGATTTGGGCGATGGAATTATCAACGTAGAGTTTCATTCTAAAATGAATACCATTGGTGGCGATACTTTACAGGCCATTAATAAAGCAATTGATATGGCAGAGAAGGATTACAGAGGGGTGGTGATTGGAAATGATGGTGCAAATTTCTCGGCCGGTGCCAACGTAGGGATGATCTTTATGATGGCGGTTGAGCAGGAGTGGGACGAGTTGAATATGGCGATAAGGACGTTCCAGAATACTTCTATGCGCATCAGGTATTCTTCTATCCCGGTAGTTGTCGCGCCACATAACCTTACACTTGGTGGTGGTTGCGAGTTCAGCTTACATGCCGATCATGTGCAGCTTAATGCCGAAACCTATATGGGTTTGGTTGAGTTTGGTGTAGGAGTTATACCCGGTGGGGGCGGTACCAAAGAATTTGCTTTAAGGGCATCTGATGAATATAATGATGATCAGATTGTTCAGAATGTGCTTAAGGATAGGTTTTTAACTATCGGTATGGCTAAGGTTTCTACCTCGGCTGTTGAGGCTTTTGAGCTGGGTTACTTGCAAAAAGGTAAATATTCTATTTCTATGAACAGGAGCAGGCTAATTGCTGATGCTAAGGCTAAGGCAATTGAACTTGCCGATGCGGGTTACACACAGCCAGTTAGACGAAAAGATATTAAGGTATTGGGTAAACAGGGTTTAGGTATTGTTTACGCAGGTGCTAATACCATGTATTCGGGCCATTACATCTCCGAGCATGATAAAAAGATCTCTGAAAAATTAGGTTGGGTGATGTGTGGAGGTGATCTTTCATCGCCAACAGAAGTAACCGAACAGTATTTACTGGATTTGGAAAGGGAAGTGTTTTTATCGCTTTGCGGTGAAAGGAAAACGCTTGAACGTATCCAAAGTATTGTAACTAAAGGCAAGCCATTAAGAAATTAATTTTTTGATTAAAAAAGATAAGACATGCAAGAAGCATATATTATAGCAGGATATCGTACCGCAGTAGGCAAAGCCCCTCGTGGTGTATTTCGTTTTACGAGGGCAGATGATCTGGCAGCTGAAGTAATCAGACATTTGGTGGCATCCATACCCAATCTGGATAATGAGCAAATTGATGATGTGATTGTAGGTAATGCTACRCCTGAAGCAGAACAGGGACTAAATATTGGTCGTATGATATCGCTGATGGGTTTAGATACGGATAAAGTACCGGGTGTTACCATTAACAGATATTGTGCTTCAGGCCTGGAAACTATTGCCACGGCGGTTGCTAAAATTAAAAGCGGTATGGCCGATTGCATTATTGCCGGTGGGGTTGAAGTGATGTCGGGTATGCCTTTTGGTGGTTGGAAAGTTGTTCCGAATGCCGAGGTTGCCAGGGTTAATCCGGATTGGTATTGGGGGATGGGCTTAACAGCTGAGGCGGTTGCGCGTGAGTATAATGTGAGCAGGGAAGATCAGGATGAATTTTCTTATCAGTCGCATCAGAAGGCTGTTGAAGCGATTAAAAATGGTCATCTGAAAGATGGGCTTTTACCAATTACGGTAAATGAAAACTATCTGGATGCTGATATGAAAAAGAAAACCAGAAGTTATGTGGTGGATACTGATGAAGGGCCAAGGGCCGATACTTCGATAGAGAAGCTGGCTAAATTAAAACCTGTATTTGCAGCTGATGGTTGTATTACTGCCGGTAATTCTTCGCAAACATCAGATGGTGCTGCGTTTGTTTTGGTGGTTTCTGAAAAGAAAATGAAAGAGCTGGGTGTTGAGCCTATTGCACGTTTGGTTAGCTATGGTATAGCTGGTGTTCCGCCGCGTATCATGGGAATTGGGCCTATCTATGCCATCCCTAAAGCTTTGAAACAAGCGGGTATGACGCTTGATCAGGTTGAATTGATTGAATTGAATGAGGCCTTTGCTTCTCAGTCGCTTGCGGTTGTTAGAGAATTGGGTATCAATAAAGATATTTTAAACGTTAACGGAGGTGCTATTGCACTTGGTCACCCACTAGGGTGTACTGGTGCCAAGCTATCTGTGCAGTTGTTTAATGAATTAAAAAGAAGAAAACAAAAATACGGTATGGTAACTATGTGTGTGGGTAGCGGACAAGGTGCGGCCGGTATTTTTGAAATGCTTTAATCTTATAGGTATTATGGAAACTACAGACAAAAAGACTATTAAGGGCGGAGAGTTTTTGATAACAGAAACCGCTTATCAGGATGTATTTATTCCTGAAGAATTTGATGAAGAGCAAAAAATGATTGCGCAGACTTGTCGTGATTTCCTTGCTGCAGAGGTATATCCAAATCTTGATCGTATTGATACGCAGGAGGAAGGATTAATGCCTTCGCTAATGGATAAAGCAGGAGAGCTGGGGATTCTGGGTGTATCTATACCTGAAGAATACGGCGGTTTTGGGAAGAATTTTAATACTTCGATGCTGGTAGCTGATGTTATTGGTGCCGGTCACTCTTTTGCTGTTGCGCTTTCTGCACATACCGGAATTGGTACTCTGCCTATTCTGTATTATGGAAATGCTGCTCAAAAAGATAAATATATTCCTAAGCTGGCAACTGGCGAATGKAAAGCAGCTTACTGCTTAACTGAACCAAATTCTGGTTCTGACGCCAACTCTGGTAAAACAAAAGCCAAACTAAGTGCTGACGGTAAACATTATTTGATCAATGGTCAGAAAATGTGGATCACTAATGGTGGTTTCGCTAATGTGTTTATTGTGTTTGCCAAGATTGATGACGATAAAAACCTAACCGCATTTATTGTTGAGCGTGAGTTTGGTGGCATTACCATGAACCCTGAAGAGCATAAAATGGGTATTAAAGGTTCTTCGACCAGACAGGTGTTTTTTAACGACTGCCCTGTACCTGTTGAAAACATGTTATCTGAGCGCGAAAACGGGTTTAAAATTGCTGTAAATATCTTAAACATTGGAAGGATTAAACTGGCAGCTGCGGCTATTGGTGCCTCTAAATCTGTAATAGATACGGCTATTAATTATTCGAATGAGCGTATTCAGTTTGAAAGACCTATCTCTAAATATGGAGCTATTCGTCATAAACTGGCCGAGATGGCTTCTAAAGTTTATGCTGTGGAGTCGGCTAATTACCGTGCAGGTCAGAATATCGATGATGCATATGATACCCTGGTTGCGGGTGGCATGGATGCCGGTAAGGCGAAATTAAAATCTACAGAACAGTTTGCAGTTGAGTGCGCCATTTTGAAGGTATGGGGATCTGAAGCGTTGGATTATGTTGTTGATGAAGGTGTGCAGATTTATGGCGGTATGGGATTCTCGGCCGAGGCACCTATGGACAGGGCTTATCGGGATGCGCGGATTAACAGGATATTTGAGGGCACTAACGAGATAAACAGATTGCTTACTGTTGATATGATGCTGAAACGTGCAATGAAGGGCGAACTGGATTTGATGACTCCGGCAACTGCTGTTGCAGGTGAATTAATGTCCATCCCTGATTTTGGTGAAGAGGATGATACTTTGTTTGCTGCAGAAAAGAAAATCATTAAAAACCTTAAAAAGGCTACTTTAATGGTTGCTGGTGCTGCGGTTCAGAAGTTGATGATGAGCTTGTCTAAAGAGCAAGAGATTCTGATGAATATTGCTGATATGGCCAGCTATGTGTATGTAGCTGAATCGGCAATGTTGAGAACGGAGAAACTGGTAAGTATCAGAGGTGAAAAGCAATGTGAGGGGCAGTTGAATTTAATGCGCATCTACTTTGTGGAAGCGGTTGATGCGGTTCAAAAGGCTGGTAAAGAAGCGCTATGGGCGTTTGCCGAAGGCGATGAACTGAGGATGATGATGGTTGGCTTGCGCAGATTTACTAAAGCAGAGCCGTTTAATGTTAAAAATGTTCGCCAAAGTGTGGCACAGCAGCTAATAGCTGCAAATAGGTACTGTTACTAACTTATTTTATACTAGGAGTAACATTTCATAAATAAACTGGGCGCCCCTAAAATATTAGGGGCGTTTTTTATGTCAATTGTTAAAATTGGTTAAAAATTGTTCTATCGCCAATAAAAGACTATTTTTGTGCATTATGTTAAGAAATAGGCTTTTATTAGGGATAGCTATCATTGTTGGTGTTTTAGCCGCGTGTACAAAACCTGAAGTCTATGATGAAAAAGCTCAGTTTGAGATTGATGAAACGATAATTAAGGACTGGGCAGTGGCAAATAAGGTTACTTTAACAAAAGATACGAGCGGGCTTTATTACAGAATTGATTCTGCTGGTACAGGAGCCGACGATCGTGCCCCGACTGATACTTTAACTGTAGAGTATGAAGGCCGCTTAATGACCGATTCAGTTTTTAGTCGGGCTACCGCTGATAATCCGTTTAAGTTTATTCGGGAAAGTGTAATGCCGGGCTGGAGAATAGGTTTGTCTTTAATTAAGCCAGGTGGACGGATAGAGTTACTGGTGCCTTCAAAACTGGCATATAAGAATTACCCTACTCCCGGAGTACCGGCAAATTCTGTATTATATTTTATTATTGATTATAAAAAAGTTGCTAAAAAAGTAGATAAACAAAAATAGTATGTTAAAAAAAATTACCTCATATACCTTTCTTCTAGTGGGTTTGATTCTTCTAAATTCTTGTAAAAAGGAATATGAGTCCATTCAAAGTATAGATGATACTAAAATAAAAGATTACATCTCGAGCAATAATATCACCGATGCAATAGAAGATCCTGATAAAACAGGATTTTATTATCAGATTAAGACACAAGGAACCGGAGAGCTTTTTAAGACTACCGATTCTGTTTTGTATTCTGTATCTGTAAAATCGTTATTGAACGGTACTAATTATCACACTACACCCGCTATCTCTAACTTAGGAACATATGTAGGGTATGCCAGTTCTTTTTCTTATTCTGGCGGTACTAGTGTTGGATCTGTGGGCATCCAGCTTCCAAGTTTAAGAAAAGTATTGCAGACCCTTAAGCCGGGTGGTGTTGCTAGAATTTTATTGCCTTCATACCTGGCCTTTGGTAAAAACGGAACAACTGTTTTAAATATTCCATCAAATGAAAATATTGAATTCACTGTTACTACTTACCCTGAAAAGTCTCAAAGGTTATTGGATGATAGAAGAATCAGAGAGTTCATACAATCAAAAGGTTTAACCGCTACAAAAGACCCATCTACCGGAGTTTACTATTCAGTTATACAGGCCGGTACAGGTACCGAAGTTATTGATCTTAATACTACTTTGAAAGCCAAGTATACAGGTCGCACATTTGATGGAACCTCATTTGATTCTAATACTGATGGAACATTTTCAACCACACTACTGCAAGTTATTTCTGGTTGGGAAGTGTTGACGAAATTTACAAAGGGCGCAAAAGTTAGGATTTTCATTCCATCTTCAGAGGCTTATGGAACTGCCGGTAGCTCAACTGGAACTATCCCTCCTAATGCCTGTTTAGATTTTGATATTGAAATTGTTGATGTTACCAACTAATTTGGTGTCTATTCATTTAGTGCATCCTTAAAAACTTTTAACACTCTTTCTCTTGCAAAAGCATGTTCAACAATAGGTTGTACATGCTTTTGTTGTTTATATTCAGGTAGCCAATGGTTGATATAAGCCTGATCCGGATCAAATTTTTTGGCCTGAAGTTCCGGATTAAATACCCGGAAGTATGGTGCGGCATCGTTTCCACATCCGCACGACCATTGCCATCCTCCAATATTGCTGGCCATTTCGTAATCCAATAATTTCTCTGCAAAATAGGCTTCGCCCCAGCGCCAGTCTATTAATAGATGCTTAGTTAAAAAAGAGGCTACTACCATGCGTACCCGGTTGTGCATATAGCCGGTTTGATTGAGTTGTCTCATTCCTGCATCTACCAGTGGGTAACCGGTTTTACCCTCACACCAGGCTTCGAAATCTGATTCATTGTTTAGCCATTGGATATTGTCGTAAGCAGGTTTAAAGGACTGATGCACGATTCTGGGGAAGTGCCAGAGGATCATCATGTAAAAATCTCTCCAGGCAAGTTCGGATAGCCACTTGTTTGCTTTTTGTTTTAATGCTTGTTGTGCAGCCTCGCGGATACTTATTGTGCCGAAGCGAAGATGCATGCCGATATGTGTAGTGGCATCAACAGCTGGGAAATCTCTCTTGTCTTCATAATCGGTAAGTTTGCTGCCGAAACGTTTTGAGGGGAACTTTTGGCTCGACTCTTTGAATCCGATTTCTGCTAAAGTAGGTAATGGAAGAGAGGCTATTTTAAGAAGATTGTTGAAGTAGTTGTTTATGGGATATGACTTAATGTAAAATTCATTAAGCTTTGCCCGCCATTGGTTGAAATAGGGAGTGAAAACGGTGTAAGGCTTTCCGTCGGCCTTTAAAATCTCGTTCTTTTCAAAGATGACCTGGTCTTTGAATGTTTTAAACTCAATTTGTTCAGATGCAAGATATTCTGCCAGTGCATCATCTCTTTCAATTGCATTGGGTTCGTAATCATGGTTGGTATAAACAGCTTTTACATTGTAGTTTTTTAAAATTTGAATCCATACCTCTTCAGGCGTGCCATATTCAACTGCTATGGTAGATCCCTGTGTTGCAAGTTCGGAATGAATTTCCTGTAAGGTGTGATGTATAAAGGTTACTCTTGGATCTTCCCGGTTTGAAAGTTTTTTGAGAATCTTTGTGTCAAAAATAAAAAGAGGCAGGACGGGGTATGGCCCTCTTAACGCCTCGTAAAGTGCTGCATTGTCGTCTAACCTTAAATCTCTTCTGAACCAGCAAACGCTTATTTCTTCTTTCACTACTTGTAAATATCGGTTAATGCATCTTCCAGGTGGGTATATTTAAATATAAAACCTGCATCCAGAAGTTTTTGTGCAGATGTATTTGTGCTTATGAGCGGGAGGATACTCATTTTTCCGAGAATCATTTCCAGTACTTTTTCCGGTACATGTATTGGCCATACCGGACGTTTTATTGTTTTTGCTATCGCTTTTGTTAAAGTTTCGTTGGTAACCGGAAAAGGCGCACAAGCGTTGTAAGCACCCTGGTATGATGGATTCTCTGCTGCCGTAAGAAACATATTTACAATATCATCAATGTGTACCCATGGGGTCCATTGCTTCCCGCTACCTAAGGGGGCGCCAACAAAATAGCGGATGGGCCTTTCTAATGCTGCCAGACCGCCTTCTGATTTACCAAGAACAAAACCAATTCTGAATTTAACTATTCGCAGATCTGGTGAGGCGCCTTCATCAACTGCCTCTTCCCATAATTTACAACACCTGGAAAGAAAGCCTGTGCTGCTTCCAGATTCTTCAGTTAATATTTCATCTCCACGGTTTCCGTAATAACCGATGGCCGAGGCTGAAATAAAGGTTTTTACAGGGGCCTGTGTTTCTTTAATGGTTTTATAAAGCAATTGGGCAGACATTACCCTGCTATCTATAATTTGTTGTTTACGTTCTTTTGTCCATTTCTTTTCTGCAATGTTTTCGCCTGCCAAATGAATAATGGTATCTATGCCTTGCAGGCAGTTTGGATCTATGGTCTGTTTGTAAACATCCCATAAATAAACAGTTGCGTTTTTTATGCTGGTGGCTTTCCTTGTTAGCACAGAAACTCTATGCCCGGATTCATGTAGCGCATTTATTAGTTTTTTGCCTAGCATACCGGTAGCTCCTGTAATCAAGATTTGGTTCTTCATACTTCAATAACCTATTGTTTTAACTTTAAGTTTTGCGAAAAGCGCTTTTTATGCCTTTGATTTGTTTCGCTAGTGTAAATATTGGGGTTGTGATTCTTATTCGGATAAAAAATCGTATATTTTTGTAAATAGTACACAAAACTCAGTTGCAAGTTAATGAAGTCTAAGAAAATATTGGTGTGGTTCAGGAATGACCTTCGCTTACATGATAATGAAATGTTAGTTGAAGCAATTGCTAAATCGGACTGTATTTTACCTATTTATTTTTTTGATCCCCGACATTTTGAGAGTACTTCGTTCGAAACAGAAAAAACAGGAGCACGCAGAGCGCAGTTTTTGTTAGAAAGTGTTTCATCATTAAGAACAGCATTTCAAAAATTAGGTGGGGACATATTGCTGATACAGGGTAAACCTGAAGAGCATATACCGGCTATTGTTGAGCAGTTAGAAATTTCTGAGGTTTATCATCACCGAGAAGTTGGTCCGGAAGAAACTATAATATCTACTTATGTAGAGGATGCCTTGTGGAAACAAAGGATTAATCTTAAACATTTTATTGGGCATACACTTTATAATAAGGAAGATTTGCCTTTTCCAATTAAAGATATTCCAGATGTATTTACTCAGTTTAAAAAGAAAACAGAGCGTGATGCGATTGTGAAATCCTGTCATGAATCTCCTTTAGAGATTGATTTTGTTGAAAATGAAAATTGGGGTGCGCTGCCGTCGTTATTGGAGTTAGGATTTGCTGAGGCTGGGTTTGTGAACTTTGATGATGAGGCTAAAGGGGGGGAATTAGATGGACTGGAACATCTAACAAAGTTACTTGAACCCGGATCAGATATTTATATCAAATATAGCTCAAAAGTTGCGGCGGATAAACAGGGGTTTTCTTCTAGGATTTCGGGATGGCTCTCGTTCGGTTGTCTTTCGCCAAGAAAGGTTTATTGGATGGTTAAAGAGGCCGAGGCGAGCTTTGGTGCCAATCCTAATTTTAATCAGATCTTATTGGGCTTGCTTTGGCGCGATTACTTTAGATTTATGTTTAAAAAACATGGGATTAAGTTTTTCCAGGAGCCAGATTTTGAAGAACTGATTTTATCGCCTGTTGAGGTTGATGAGACTTTGGTGAAAAAATGGAAAGATGGGGAGACGGGGCATTTGCTTGTTGATAAATACATGAAAGAGCTAAATGACTCTGGATTTATTCCTCATGCAGGCCGCTTAGTTGTTGCTACTTTTCTGATTCATGTTTTAAAAATTCATTGGACAATTGGGGCTGCATATTTTGAAGAAAAGCTAGTGGATTATGCTCCTGCGAGTAACTGGGGTAATTGGGCAAATGTTGCAGGCGCTGGTCTTGACCTTAAATCAAAGAACACATTTGACCTTGATAAACAAATGAAAATTCTGGATGTAGTATCTCCTGATGCTGCCTCTCTTGTCTGATATTCTTGTTTAATAAATGCTGCTTTTGGACAGTTAATAAAAAAAATGTTAAACAAAAATTGTTTTTTAAACAAACTTGTTTAACATTTGTTGTTCAATATAGTGTGAAAAAATTCTCAATTAGTGATATAGAAGGCCTTATAGGCATAAAGGCGCACACCATCAGGGCGTGGGAAATCCGGTACAATCTTGTACCGCCTAAGCGGACATTAACCAACATCAGGTATTACGACGAGGAGGATTTGAAGTCCCTTTTAAATATTGTTGCGCTTAATGAGAATGGCTACAAGATTAGCAAAATAGCTAAAATGAGTAAGAAGCAGATTTCTAATCTGGTTACTCAGCTTAAGGCAGATTGGAACAATGATTCGGTTCAGATGCTTAGTCTTTCTAACGCGACTATCGATTAYGATGAAGAAGTTTTTTCTAATACTTTAGCAGGCTGCATTGATGAAATGGGATTGATTAAAACCATGGATCTTGTGCTGTTCCCTTTTATGAAGAAGGTTGGGATGCTTTGGCAAACGGGCGCAATCGATCCTTCTCATGAGCATTTTGCTTCTAACCTGATAAGGGATCGTATAATTGTTGAGATTGATAAAGTTGAAAAACCACATAGAGAAGAGCCGAAACGATTTCTGCTTTTTTTGCCTGAGGCAGAGATGCATGAAGCAGGTTTGTTATTTGCCCGATATTTATTGAAAAGCTGTGGGCAGGAAACTCTTTATCTTGGTTCGGAGATACCATATTCTGATCTGAAAAAAATTGTTGCAGCGTATAAACCAGATTATTCGTTTATTGTGCTAACCTCCTTAAATTTAGGCAAGGATATTAATAAAGTTGTAGGAAAGGTGATGGATAATTTGAACGTGCCGTTGTTAGTGGCAGGGAGTTTGATATCAGAATTTGATATTCTTGTGAAGGATCAACTGACACCATTGAAAAATGTTTGTGATATGGTTGAATTTCTTGAAGATTTATAAGGGAATTTACCTGTTTATTAAGGTAAAAAAACCTAATTTTGCAACACTTATAGCAATTCACACATAATGGATAATTTATCTTATCTCAACGGCGCAAATGCCGAATACATAGAATCCGTATATCAGTCTTATAAACAAGATCCTAATTCTGTTGAGTTTGGTTGGCAAAAGTTTTTTGAAGGCTTTGATTTTGGAAGAGGGTCTTCCGGAACATCGGTTAGTTCAGAGACTCCTGAGCATTTTTTAAAGGAAATTAATGTTCTTAATTTAATCAATGGCTATCGTCAGCGTGGCCACTTATTTACCCAAACCAATCCGGTAAGAGAAAGACGTCATCATTTGCCTACTTTGGACATGGAAAACTTTGGATTAACAAAGGCAGACCTGGACACTGTATTTAACTCTGGAATTGAGATTGGTATTGGAGCAGCTAAGCTTAGTGATATAATTGCTTTTTTAAAACAAACTTATTGTCGCTCTATTGGTGCAGAATATAAGTATGTACGTACGCCTGAAATCCTTTCATGGATTGAAGAGAAAATGGAAAGCGCACGTAATACTCCAAACTTCTCTATTGATGAGAAAAGAAGGATATTAAAGAAATTGAATGAAGCGGTTAGCTTTGAGAATTTCCTTGGAACTAAGTTTCTTGGTCAGAAGCGTTTTTCTCTTGAAGGTGCTGAAGCTTTAATTCCTGCCCTGGATTCGGTAATTGAAAAAGGAGCGGAACTTGGAATTGAAGAGTTTGTAATTGGTATGGCACACAGAGGACGTTTAAACGTTCTTGCCAATATCATGCAGAAAACCTATAAGGACATCTTTGCTGAATTTGAAGGCAAGGGTTATAGTGCGGAATCTCCTTTTGGAGGTGACGTGAAATACCATCTGGGTTACTCAACTGATGTTACTACGAATAATGGTAACAGTGTGCATTTGAGTTTATGCCCTAACCCTTCTCACCTGGAAACAGTGAATGGGGTAGTAGAGGGTATGACCAGATCTAAAATTGATTTTAAATATGGTGGCGACAATGCACGCATTGCTCCAATTTTGATACATGGTGATGCTTCTGTTGCAGGACAGGGTATTGTTTATGAAGTAATTCAGATGGCTGGTCTGGATGGTTATAAAACCGGTGGAACAATTCACTTGATTATAAACAACCAGATTGGTTTTACTACCAATTATAAAGATGGCCGTACCAGTACTTATTGTACTGATATTGCTAAAGTAACATTGTCGCCAGTATTCCATGTGAATGGTGACGATCCTGAGGCTTTAGTTTATGCTATTAATTTGGCAATGGAATATCGTCAGAAATATAAAAATGATGTGTTCATTGATATTTTATGTTACCGCAGATTTGGCCATAACGAGGCCGATGAGCCTAAGTTTACTCAACCGCTTCTATACAAAAGCATAGAGAAGCATGCTAATCCACGCGATATTTATATTCAGCAGCTGATTGGTGAGGGTAAGCTTGAAGCAAGTTTAGCCAAGGAAATGGAAAAAGAGTTCCGTGGTATATTACAGGAACGTTTGAATGAAGCTAAAGAAATAACTTCTACTTATCATGAGGTGAAATTTGGCGGTGCATGGTCAGACATGCGTTTAGCTACACCTAAAGATTTTGAAACTTCTCCAAATACTTCTGTTAAAAAATCAACGCTGCTTGAGGTAGCTAAAAGAATAAGTACGCTTCCATCAAATAAAAAGTTCTTTAAGAAAATAGAGAAGCTTTTTGAAGAACGTAGTAAAATGGCAAATACTACTCATGTGTTCGATTGGGCAATGGGTGAGCAATTGGCATATGGTACTATCCTTGCTGAGGGAAAAAGAGTACGTTTAAGCGGACAGGATGTAGAGCGTGGAACATTCTCTCACAGACATGCGGTTATAACTCTTGAAGATTCTGAGGAAGAATATATCCCATTGGCAAACATTTCTGACCAACAAGCTCCATTTGATATTTACAATTCGCATTTATCTGAGTACGGTGTACTAGGTTTTGAATATGGTTATGCAATGGCTAATCCTAATGCGCTTACCATTTGGGAAGCTCAGTTTGGTGATTTCTTTAACGGAGCGCAGATAGTGGTAGATCAGTATATTGCAAGTGCTGAAACGAAATGGCAACGTGAGAACGGTTTGGTAATGTTATTGCCTCATGGTTATGAAGGACAAGGTCCGGAACACTCATCAGCAAGGATTGAGCGTTTTATGGAACTTTGTGCTGATTACAACATGCAGATAACCAACTGTACTACTCCGGCTAACTTTTTCCACGCATTACGCAGACAGTTTAAACGTGATTTCAGAAAACCTTTGGTAGTGTTTACGCCTAAGAGTTTATTGCGTCACCCTCAGTGTGTTTCGAAACTTACTGAGTTTACTGATGGTAAATTCCAGGAGGTTATTAATGATGAAAATGTTAAAGCAGCTGATGTTAGAAGAGTATTGTTCTGTTCTGGTAAGATCTATTATGAGTTGTTAGAAAAACAACAGAAAGATCAGATCAAGGATGTTGCTATTGTTCGTGTTGAGCAGCTTTATCCAACTCCATTGGAGCAAATGGAAACTGTATATGGGAAATACAAAAATGCTAAAGAAGCAGTTTGGGTACAGGAGGAACCTGAGAATATGGGCGCATGGCCATATTTGTTGCGTAAATTAAGAAGAACTATCTTTAGTGATATTGAACTGATTTCAAGAAAAGAAAGCAGTAGTACTGCCACAGGATTTGCAAGACAACACGCAGATCAGCAGGCTTATATTTTAGCTAAAGCTTTTGAAGCTCCTGTTACTGAAACAGAGAAAAAGATTGCTAAAAAATCAGTGAATAAAGTTTATAATGTAGATTAGAAAAAATAATACATCAGTTATGAGTATAGAAATAAAAGTTCCGCCAGTAGGCGAGTCGATAACCGAAGTTGTTTTATCACGTTGGGTAAAAAACGATGGGGATGTAGTTGAGATGGACGAAGTAATTGCTGAATTGGAATCTGATAAGGCAACGTTTGAATTAACTGCAGAACAAGCCGGAACTTTAAAAACAGTAGCTACCGAAGGCGATACACTTGCCATTGGTGCTGTAGTTTGCAAAATTGAAGATGGTGGCGCTGCACCTAAAGCTAAAGAAGAACCTGCTAAGGAAGAAAAACCTGCTGCAGCTGCAGATAAGGCTGCTGCCCCGGTTGCCGAAAAAAGTGGTGAGAATTATGCTACAGGAACTCCTTCTCCTGCTGCCGGAAAAATCCTTGCTGAAAAAGGCGTTGATCCTGCTTCTGTAAAAGGAACAGGTGTTGATGGAAGAATTACTAAGGAAGATGCTGTTGCTGCAGAGAAATCTCAACCAAAAGCTGCGGCTCCTGCTGCTAAAGCTACTCCTGCGGTTACTGCTGTTGCAGGTTCTAGAAATGAGCGCAGAGAGAAAATGTCGCCATTGCGTAAAACGGTTGCTAAGAGATTGGTAACGGTTAAAAACGAGACTGCAATGTTAACTACGTTTAACGAAGTTAATATGAAGCCGATAATGGATTTGAGAGGCAAGTATAAAGATCAGTTTAAAGAGAAATTTGGTGTAGGCTTAGGCTTTATGAGTTTCTTTACTAAAGCTGTTTGTGAGGCATTAAAAGATTTCCCTGCCGTAAATGCTAAAATTGATGGTGAGGAAATAGTTTATAATGATTTTGCTGATATCTCTATCGCTGTATCTGCTCCTAAAGGATTGGTTGTTCCGATCATTAGAAATGCAGAAAGCATGAGCCTTGCTCAGATCGAGAAAACTGTTATTGAGCTTGCTACTAAAGCACGCGATAGCAAATTGACTATTGAGGAAATGACTGGTGGTACATTCACTATAACTAACGGTGGTGTGTTTGGATCTATGATGTCTACTCCAATTATTAATGCTCCTCAGTCTGCAATTTTAGGTATGCACAATATCATTGAGCGCCCGATTGCTGAAAAAGGAGAGGTTGTAATTCGTCCGATGATGTATGTGGCTTTATCTTACGACCACAGAATTATTGATGGAAGAGAGTCGGTAGGCTTCCTTGTAAGGGTTAAACAATTGTTAGAAGACCCAGCCAGATTATTGTTAGGCGTTTAATAGCTTAAACTATATAGAAAAACCCCAATGTTTTTAAGCATTGGGGTTTTTTATTTATTTGTGTGTGTTTATATTTTTCTTACGCCACCAGATCCTGATACAGTTTTTTGAACTGTAGGATTGCCTGAGTAGCTTATATTTCCTGACCCGCTTATCGCTGCATCAATGCTTTTTTGTGCATTAATATAAATATTTCCAGAGCCGCTTACATGTGCTGAAATGGTTTCTACTGAGAAATCCTTTCCAGAGAATGTACCTGATCCACTAATGGCAACTTCTGAACTCTTGGCTTTTCCACTAATTGACAACCCACCAGAACCGCTGATTGCGCCTTCGAAATTATTTACACTTGCTGATGCTTTGATATTGCCAGAACCGCTTACGGCAACACTCAATGAAGAAGAATTGATCATTCCTTCAACATCTATACTTCCGGAGCCGCCCAATCCTAATGACGTGATCTTTTTTGCGGTAATATAGGCTGTGATTTTTGCGTTTTTGAATTTTTTAAACCAATCGTTCCATTTTGTTTTTGGTTTAATGGTGAGCACGCCATTTTTTACCTCGGTAATAAGGTTATCTATGGCCTCTTGATCTCCTTCTAATCTAAGACTTTCTGTATTGCCGAGCTTAACTTTTGCATTAATAGAACCACCAATCTCGATACCTGTAAAATTGCTTACTTGTCTCTGTTGATTTGAGTAATATGTGGATTTGCTGCTTAGATTGGAAGCTTGGCTTGCTGTTCCCAATGCCAGGAATGCAAGGATTAATATTGAACTTATTTTTTTCATTTTGTTTAGGTTTTTCTATATGACGCACAGAACTTCAATTAGTTGCACCATCTTAAAAAAAAATCTATGATTTTTTAAGTTTAATATAAAAGTTCCGGTCTGCTTTGAAAGTATTTGCCGTTACGCCTTTGCCCAATTCAGCTGTTTTCCATTGAGTAGTTGGGTGGAGGAGGGAAAAGGTGTCTTCTTTTAGGCTTACCTTAACCGGCATATCAAAATTCTTTACATCGGCAAGCCATCTGTATGATAGTTTTGAGCCTACAATTTTATACTCTAAAGTTGGAATATTCGCATAACGAAGGTATTGGTCAAATACCTTATCCAGTTTTAAACCACTTTTCTTTGCTATATAATTCTCAACTTCTTGAGTGGTAACAGTTTTATGATAGAATGTTTTATTTAATCCCCTTAATATGCTTCTGAATTTCTCATCATTATTGATCAGCTGACGGATAATGTGGATCATGTTTGCACCTTTGTAATACATATCACCAGATCCTTCTTTATTGACATCATATTGTCCAATAATTGGAATATCGTTCTGGATGTTATGTCTTATCCCCACAACATAATCTGATGCAGCTTGTTTTCCATGTTCTGATTCTGTGAACAGGGTTTCAGAGTAGTTTGTGAAGGCTTCATGGATCCACATGTCGGCTATATCTTTTGAGGTGATATTGTTCCCAAACCATTCATGCCCGCTTTCGTGAACAATAATGAAGTCGAACTTTAAACCCCAGCCTGAGGCGGACAAGTCTTTTCCAAGGTAGCCCATTTTAAACTGATTACCATATGCAACGGCACTCTGATGCTCCATGCCAAGATGTGGTGCCTGAACAAGCTTATAGCCGTCTTCATAAAAAGGGTAGGGGCCAAACCAATGCTCAAAAGATTTTAGCATGGGTTTCACATCCGTATCCCAATGGGGATGGGCTTTTAAACTGTCCTCTTTAAGTGCCCAGTAATCAAGAGATAATTTGCCTTTTTCGCCCTGATACTGATCAGACCAATGCGCGTATTTGCCAATGTAAAAGGTTACGTTGTAGTTGTTTATTGGGTTGGCTACAAACCAGTTGTATTGCGTGTAGCCATCTGGTTTTTGAACAGTGCTTCTTAAGCGACCGTTTGAAATATCCTGAAGGTCTTTCGGTACAGTTATACTAATAAGCATGCTATCCACCTCATCGCTTTGATGGTCTTTGTTGGGCCACCAGCAGCTGGCGCCAAAGCCCTGACAGGCTACAGAAACCCATGGATTTCCAGACTTATCTTTGGTAAAGATAAAGCCTCCATCCCAGGGTGGGTTCTTTGCAATAACAGGATTGCCTGAATAATATACAGTAAAGCTTTCCTTAGCACCTTTTTTAATCTCAGTAGGGAAAGTTACAAATACTGCATTGAATTCTCTCTTGTAAGGAAGCTCGGTACCTTTAAATACAATTTTATCAACCTTAAGGTTATCGAACAGGTCAAATTGCAGTTTGCTGAAGTTTTGAGTAGCCGTAAATTTAAATTCATTGCTGCCGCTGATGAATTTGTTATCGATGTTAATTTTAACATCAAGGTGGTAGTAATTGATGTCGTAGCAGGTTCTTAACGGGGTAAGCGCACCTCTGAGGCTATCAGCCCTGAAAGATTTTTCGGCTCCGGTAAGTAATTGTGCCTTTGCAAAATTTATTGTACACAGTAACGCAATCGCACTGAATAATAGCTTCTTCATTAAATTATTGTTTTAGAACGGTTACGGTTAGTGAGGAAGAATTGTGTACATCGTGAAAAATGCGGTGTGTTGCCTTTTGGAAATCACTTGGCTCAGCCTGGTAAATATCCATGAATTTTTGAGGGTTTCTATCTGCTAATGGGAACCATGAATTTTGTATCTGTATCATAATCCTGTGACCTTTTTTGAAAGTGTGGGCAACATCAGGCAGGGCATAATTAACCTTGGTGATTTCGCCTGGATTGATGGCCTCAGGTTTCTCAAAGCTATTACGATATTTCCCACGCATAATCTCTCCGCGTACCAGCATTTGATAACCACCCATAATCAGGTTTTTTGGGTTTGTTGTGGGATTTGGAGTGTTTTCAGGATAAACATCAATTAGTTTTACCACATAATCTGCATCTGAGCCGGTTGTAGACACAACCAGATTGGCCAATACTGGTCCGGTTAGTGTGATATCCTCAGTTAACGTATCAGTTTGGTATACCTTAACATCAGGTCTGCGGGCAGCGAAGCGTTGGTCATCAATCATATATTCGCGCGTTCTTTTAGCTTGAACTCCATCCTGATAAGGAACTGGATTATTAGGGTCAGTTACGTATTCGTCCCAGCTATCTGTTCTCTTAACTTTTTCAAAGCTTAGTTTCCCATTGGGTTGCAAATACAGCGTTTTAGTTTCGGTATCTTTAGGCGGCCATGTACTAAACTTTTTCCATTCGTTGCTGCCAGTTACAAAGATGTTTGCTTCTGCGGCATTAAAATCACCCTGACCTTTAAGGTAGTGCTTAAAGAAAGGCAGCTCAAAGTTTTCCTGATAGTATGTGCTGGTTGGCTGTCCGAATTCAATATCACCAAAGCTGCTTCCGGTACTGCGTACCCAGCCACCATGGAACCATGGCCCCATAACCAGAATGTTATTTGCTTTTGGGTTTTGTTTCTCGATGCTTTTATAGGTTGCAAAGGTACCATAGGCATCTTCTGCATCAAAGAAACCACCAACAACCATAACGGCAGGTTTTACATTAACTAAATGCGGCTGGATGTTTCTTGCCTGCCAAAAGGTATCCAGATTAGGATGGGCAAATAAGTCATTCCAGAATTTAATGCTATCGGCAAAGTATTTATCTTTTAAGTTTTTAACTGATCCGGCTTCCAGGTAAAAACGATAGTTGTCTTGTATTGGAAATTCGAAACCTTTAGGTCCTTTGTCTGGAGTGATGGGCTGCGGTCTTGGAACACCGAATGTGCTCATAAAACTGAACGCGTCCATTAAAAACAGACTTCCATTGTGGTGAAAATCGTCGCCACGGAACCAATCGGTAACAGGGGCCTGTGGAGAAACAGCCTTTAAAGCAGGATGTGCTCCCGGTAAAGATGTGGTAGAGTAAAATCCTGGATAAGAAATGCCGTAGATACCAGCTGTGCCATTATTGTTTTCTATATTTTTTATAAGCCAATCAATGGTATCGTAGGTATCAGTGCTCTCATCAATGTCTTTTTTAGTTTTTTTGTTGGCTACCTGTGGTCTTATATCATCGAACGTACCCTCACTCATCCACTTGCCTCTCACATCCTGATAAACGAATATGAATCCTTCTCTCATCATTGCAGGGAAGTTGCCCAAACTGGTTTTGTATTTGTCTGCTCCGTAAGGTGCAACAGTGTATGGGGTTCTATTAATTAGAAAAGGGTACTTTTTTGTCTTATCTTTTGGGATATAGATTGAAGTAAATAATTTGACACCATCTCTCATGGTAATACTACGTTCAATCTTAGTGTAATTTTCTTTTACATATGCCGAATCGGATTGCTGTGCAAAAACAGCTGAAAATGTAAAAATGTGGATAGCAACAAGCCAAAGGAATTTAATACGGGCCATTATGGGTTAATAAGTTATAAATAGTAAATATAGTAAATGGAAATGTTTTAGGCTAATAAGTGTCAGATTTTGCCTCAGGTTTACTAACTTTGTTTAATAAAAAAAACCTTTAATATGCAATACGATGTAGTTGTAATTGGCTCGGGCCCGGGCGGTTATGTTGGAGCAATAAGATGTGCCCAATTAGGCCTAAAAACGGCAGTTATAGAAAAATATAAAACTTTTGGTGGAACCTGCTTAAATGTTGGTTGCATTCCATCTAAAGCATTGTTGGATTCTTCAGAGCATTATCATAATGCTGCTCATACTTTTAAAACCCATGGTATTGATCTTAAAGATTTAAAGGTTGACATGCCTCAGATGATTGCGCGCAAGAATGATGTGGTTGCTCAAAATACTGCAGGGATTCAATATCTTTTCAAGAAAAATAAAATTGACACATTTGAAGGTGTAGGTTCATTTGTTGATAAGAATACCATAAAAATTACCAATGCTGATGGTAAATCTGAGACGATAACTGCTAAAAATGTAATTATCGCATCGGGATCTAAACCAACAGCTCTTCCATTTTTACCTGTAGATAAAAAACGCATCATTACTTCAACTGAAGCTTTGACCATTACTGAAGTGCCTAAACAAATGATTGTTATTGGTGGTGGGGTAATTGGTTTGGAGTTAGGTTCTGTATATGCTCGTTTGGGTACTAAAGTATCAGTTGTTGAGTTTATGCCATCTATTATTGGTACTATGGATGCTGGTTTGGGCAAAGAACTACAACGGGTGTTAAAGAAATCTTTAGGGATGGAGTTTTACATGGGCCATAAAGTTACCGGTGCAACTACAAAGGGCAAAAAAGTTACTGTAACGGCTGATAATGCTAAAGGCGAACAAGTGAAACTTGAGGCTGATTACTGCATTGTTGCTGTAGGACGTACCGCTTATACTGCTGGCTTAGGTTTAGAAAACATTGGCATCACTACTGAAGAGAGAGGAAATAAAATTCCAGTTAACGAGCATCTTGAAACTTCGGTACCTGGAGTATATGCCATCGGCGATGTAATTAAAGGCGCTATGCTTGCGCATAAAGCAGAAGATGAAGGCGTTTATGTAGCAGAGAGATTAGCCGGACAAAAACCACATATCAACTATAACCTTATCCCTGGTGTTGTTTATACATGGCCTGAGGTTGCATCTGTAGGTTATACTGAAGAGCAATTAAAAGAAAAAGGTGTTCAATATAAAGCAGGTTCATTCCCTTTTAAAGCAAGTGGAAGAGCTAAAGCAAGTATGGATACTGATGGTTTTGTGAAAGTATTAGCGGATGCTAAAACCGACGAGATTCTTGGGGTTCATATGATTGGCCCTCGTGCTGCTGATATGATTGCTGAAGCGGTGGTTGCGATGGAATTCCGTGCTTCTGCTGAGGATATTGCAAGAATTTGTCACGCACACCCAACATACACCGAAGCCCTTAAAGAAGCGGCTATGGCAGCTACAGAAAACAGAGCAATACATATTTAATTGCAATGACATATTATAAAAGCAAAGGCCTTAGATTATTCTAAGGCCTTTGCTTTTAAAGCTGGATAGGTTTCGTATAAGACCTTTATGGCTATTTCAATAAGTCTTAAATTTTCTTCCTGATGGCCGTGCTGTACTTCTACATTTATGTAAGGAATATTTTTACTCATAGCATAAACGGATAAAGAACCATCATCAGGTGCTTCTGGAGATTGGAGTATTACATTTACCTTTTCTTGCTTTAAGCGATTAAATAATTTTAAGTCGGTTACTAGAATCAGATCATCATTATCCATTTCGAAATTGATGTACACAGAATCTGCAGCGCTTTCTAGCTCATAGCCCTCTAGATACGACGAAATACCAAACGCACCATCTCCATTATTATGTAAGGTGAAAATGTACCCAAGTTTTTTAGGATTGTAAAAGTCGAGAATCAGCTTGCCGGTTCGTTCTAGTTGCATTAGAACTTCATCATTATCTACATTTCCGTACTTTTCAAGGCCCATAATAATGCCTTCCTGCGTATAAATGCTGTTAGGATCTGTTTGGAAATTAAAGCCATCCTTTGCGAATTTAAAATTCCTTACACCGCCATACTGGCAATCAATGATGTTGCCCCCATTAAATTGTATGTATTCAAAAGCTGCTTTTACTCCAGTATCTTCATCATCATGTATAGCAAGGAAACTGATCTTTGGTTTCCCATAACTATATTTTACAAGATTGATGTTTAAATCATTTAATGCAATAGTACTTGTATCAGTCAACATTCCCTCAAAAACAGGAGGATGCTGTGCTTTTATCCCGAATGAAAAGCCGCATAACAGCAGCAGTAATATCATGTGTTTCAACATATTCCCTGTAAATACAACAAAACAATTATAATTGTTTTTAATTATTAAAACAAAAAGAGGAACTTTTCAGGGTTCCTCTTTTTATTATTATCTATTTGAAATACTACTCTGCAAGGTCATATTCCAGAACATCTTTATGTTCGTATGGCTCTTCCAATAATTCGTCTATTGTTTTGCCTTTTTTGTTAAAGCCTAATTTATCTAACATCATATCAAAAATCAGGTAAACAACCGGTACAACAATTAATGTTAAAAATAACGAACTGGTTAAACCACCTACAATAACCCAGGCCAGTCCATTTTTCCATTCCGCACCGGCACCACTTGCAAGGGCAATTGGAAGCATACCAAAGATCATGGCTATGGTTGTCATTAAAATTGGACGCAAACGTGCATGGTTAGCTAAAATTAATGCTTCTATTGTAGACTTTCCCTCTGCTTTCATGTGATTGGTAAAATCGACTAGTATAATCGCATTCTTCGCCACCAAACCCATTAGCATAATTAAACCTAAAATGGTGAAAATACCGATAGAGTTATTTGTTAAAGCAAGCGCCAGAAAGGCACCGATTAACGCAAGTGGGAGAGAGAACATTACCACTAAAGGATAAACAAAACTATCATATAGCGCCACCATAATTAAATAAACTAGAATAACAGAAGCGAGTAAGGCAATACCCAGGGTACCAAAGCCTTCGGACTGATTCTCCTGGTCTCCTGCCCATGCATAACTTACACCTATAGGGGCTTTTAACTTTCCATTTTTTTGCATTTGTTCCAGTTTTGTCTGAAATTCAGCAACAACAGTTCCTGTAGGTCTACCAATAGATTGTGCTTTAACAGATACTGAGGTCGATTTATTTAAACGCTCTAACTGACTTGGTCCGGAACCTTCGGTAATTGATGCAAACTGCGAGAGTTTAATTTGCTCGCCATTAGCGTTTACAAAGATAAGGTTACGTACATCGTCAACATTTTTTCTGTTGAAATCCTGGTATTGGATATTAATGTCATATTCGTATTCACCTTTTCTGTATTTACCATCTGTGTTGCCAGCAAAGGCAGTTTGCATGGTAGAACCTACCGTTTGCAATGTTAAGCCCAAAGCCGACATTTTATCACGATCAACCTGAACGTTAATTTCGGGAGTTCCTTTTTCTACAGATAATTTGATCTCCGTTGCACCTGGGATCGTTGCAAGTACTTTTTGGGCACCTTCTGCATATTTTAATGCACTATCCAGGTCAGAACCCATTACTACTAATTGTATCGGAGCATTTTCTGCAATACCCAAAATACTAATTGGTACAGTTTTAACCTTAGCACCTACCAATTCTTTAGCAAGTGCACGGCTCATTTTGGTTGCGAAAATGTCTGACGAGACACCCTCGCGCTCATTACGCTCAACCAGCTTTACATTGATCTCCGATTTATAGGCTGTTGCCTGAGTTCCACCGAAATCTCCACTGGCTTGACCAACAGTAGTAATTAGCTGAGTAATTTCCGGCTGTTTGTCCAAAAATGCTTCCGCTTTTTGTGTGTAAAAGTTAGTTTGTTCCAGAGGTGCATCTTTTGGCAATTCAATTTGAATTAAAAACTCACCTTTATCAGATTTAGGGAAAAACTCAGAACCAATAAAACCAGCTCCAGCTAACCACATTGCCCCTACAAACAGTACCACAACGGCTGCGATGGTGCGTCTTTTATGATTTAACGACCAGGTCAAGATGTTTGTAACCCATAATGTGAATTTTTTTAATTGTTTTTCAAACCAAAGGATAAAACGGCCAAATATGTTTTTGCCTTCAATATGTTCTAATTTACCGTATCTAGAGAAAAGGAGAGGTACAATGGTAAATGAAGCAACCAACGAAAGTAATGTTGCAATAATTACAACCACACAGAACTGACGTAGAATGTTCGACACAAGACCTGTACTAATGGCGATAGGGAAAAACACAACCACAATTACCAGGGTAATGGATACAACTGTAAAACCAATTTCTCTTGTCGCATCAGAAGCTGCTCTTACTTTATTTTTACCCATCTCCATGTGTCGCTGGATGTTTTCCAGAACCACAATCGCGTCATCCACAAGGATACCTACCACGAGCGACAAACCTAATAATGACATCAGGTTCAAGGTAAAGCCAAATAAACTTATACCAATAAATGTTGCAATTAATGATGCCGGAATGGATACCATTACAATTAATGCATTACGTAAACTATGCAGGAAGAATAGCATTACAAATGCTACCAGTACAACTGCCAGAATTAAATCGTGAATAACGGCATCTGCAGATTCTAAAGTGAAGATGGAGCTGTCGTTAACAATTTTAATGTTGAGTTTATTAGCGGCGTATTCTACTTTTAATTTCTCTATAATTTTATGTACACCTTTACTTACTTCTACCGCATTTGCATCACTCTGTTTAATAATTTGGATGGCAATAGCACCTTTTCTATCAATACGAGCAAGCTTTTCGGTTTCTTTTTGAGAATCTTGTACATCGGCAACGTCACCCAAACGAATTTGAGCGCCAGCTTTTGATGTTGTTAAAACAAGGTTTCTTAACTCCTCAAGGTTTCTGTATTTTCCAGATAAACGGATCAAAACATCCTGATTCTCTGTTTTAACACTTCCGGTAGGGAAGTCTAAGTTTGAGCTTAAAATCATTTGTTGTACCTGAGGCACAGAAAGATTATAGCCCTGTAATTTATCTGCATCTAAAGAAACCTGGATTTCTCTTTCAGATCCACCAATTAGGTTAACCTGAGCAATCCCGCTTACTCTGGAAATAACCGGAGCAATCCTTTGGTCAATTAAATCATAAAAGCTAATATCATCCATATCTGCAGAGGCCGACATGGTGATAACCGGTAAATCATCTAATGAGAATTTACTTAATGAGGGTGTTTTCACATCCTCAGGTAAATCTGAAAGGATGGCATTTACCTTACGTTGAGCATCATTTAATGAAATATCAATGTTGGCTGCATCAGTTAAAGTAATCGTAACTGTTGATAAACTCTCAAATGATACCGAGTTTATTTTTTTGATATTTTCCATTGATGATACCGCATCCTCAATTTTCTTAGTTACGGTATTTTCTACCTCAGCGGGTGAAGCTCCAGGATAAATGGTTGAAATAGATACTACGTTGTTTGAGAATTTTGGTAATAACTCATAGCCCAACGAAAAGTAACTTAATAGCCCTAATAGAGTAAGTGCAGTAAATACTACAATTACCAGGGAGGGCCTTTTTATCGATATGTCTGTTATCTTCATTTTCTTTTTTTATTGCGTATTGCGACTGGCATATCGCGATCATTAACTGCCGGGATTGACCTATTTTACTATGCTGACAGGAGTACCTTCAGCCAAGTTAATCTGTCCGCTTGTAATTACAGTTTCTCCTTCGTTTAGTCCGTCAAGGATTTCAACAAAATCACCTAAAATACGGCCAGCAACTACTTTACGAATTTTAGAAGTGTTATTTGATTTATCTAACATAAATACCTGGTTGCTACTTACACTACCCACAAAAGAAGTACGCGGGATTAAAATGCTTGGCGCTTGCTTAGGGAAGTTAAATACCGCTGTTCCATACATACCTGCTTTTAGGCTGTTTTTGGTATTGTTGTCTACTTCAATTTCAATCGGGAAGTTTAAAGTCGCATCAGCTTTTGCTGCAATGAATGTAACCTTGCCATTGAATTTTTCTGTTGGGAAAACAGAAGATTTGATGTCAATTTTATCACCGATTTTTAGATTAGCAACTTGTGATTCGTTAACGTTTACTCTTAACTTTAATTTAGAAACATCTACAATTTCAAATAACTGAGTTCCTTGTGTGTTTACAAACGCTCCAACTTCAATGTATCTTTTATTAATTATACCATTGATAGGCGATTTAAGATTTGCATCGCTTACTTTGCGCTGTGAAGCTTGCAGGCGTAATTTTGCGTTTTGAGTTGTTAATTTAGCCTGATCTAACTGCTGTTGTGTTACACCACCAGTTTCGTAAGAACTCTTGTATCTGGCCTCATCTCTCAATGCATTTTGATAGTTTGCTTCTGCAGTTTCTTTGTCGGTATTGATAATTTCAGCGTCAACACGAGCTAGAATTTGTCCTTTGGTTACGCGATCACCTTCATCAACATAAATTTTGCTTACCCTGCCAGCATTTTCTGAAAGGAAGTTTAATTCTTGTTTAGGCACAAAGTTTCCATTGGCAGCAAAATCCAGATCAACTACTTTCTTATCTACATTTGCAATTCGAACAGCAACAGCACCACCGCCTTCTGCAATAAAGGCTGTTTTTGCTTCGTTTTTCTTCTTATTGTTGCTTAAAACATAAGCTATTGCGCCAAGGGCGACAACGATTATAACAATTATAATAATTACTCTTTTCATTTCTATTTTGCTAGCGATTTAATATTTCCGTTCGATTTGATTAATTGTATTTCGGCTATTTTGTAATTCAATAGCGCCTGGATGTAGCTGTTTTGAGCTTCAGTAAGTGAATTTTCTGTGTCCAGTAGATCAGTTAGGTTCGCCAAACCATTGTTGTAATTGTTTTGCGTACTTCTGTAAATCTCATCTGCCAGTTCTGCATTTTTCTTTTGTGCATTAATTGTGTTTAAGTTATTGCGCAACTGAATTTTAGCATTCTCATAAGCCAAGTTTAATGAGTTTGTTGACTCTCTTCTGTCCTCTTTTGCTTTCTTAATATCTACGTCGGCCTGGCGTACCTTTGAACGAGTCAGGAATCCGTTGAAAATTGGTATTTTTAAGGTTAGACCCACAGCTGAGGAACCATAACCAATAGCCTTACTGCTTGTCTTTAAGAAGTCGAAACCTTGATTTTGACTGGAGTAAGTGTAGTTTCCACTTAAAGATAAGTTAGGATAATACTCTGCTACGTAAGCCTTACGCTGCAGCGATAAAAGTTTGTCCTGAATATCCAAAAGTTTAATTTCTGTTCTGTTGTCTAAAGAAATAGAATCTGCAAGTTCAGGTAATTGGGTTACTTCAGTAAGTTCTGTTTTAGGCAATGTAATGCTGGTGCTTACTGGCATTCCCATTGAAAATTTCAACTGGTTTTCCAATTGTGTAATAGCATTTAAAGTTTGCGAACGCTGTGTTTCCAAATTGGTAAGGTTAACCTTGATACGATCAACGTCAATTTTTTTAGCCAAACCATTTTTGTGCTGATTGGAAATGATATTTTCAATAACTTTTACATTCTTAATGTTGGTGTCGATTACATTCATTTGCTGTCTGTTTACCAACACCTGATAATAATTGCCTGCAACTAATTCTATTAACTGCTCTTCTGTAAGCTGGGCAGTAAGATTATAATACTCCTCACTGGATCTTGCAGCCTGTAAGCCTGTAAAAACCTGTTGATTGAATAGTTGTTGTGAAAGTTGGACTCCCGCAGATGAATTCCATTTTTGACCGAATTTAAGCGTCTGTAATTGTCCTCCAAAATCAACCACCTGCTGGCCGATTATAGGATTGTAAGTTAAGCCTGTATTACCTGTAATTTGTGGTAAAGCCTGAGCCCTAACTTCCTGGGTTTTATATTTTCCCCCATCAATATCAAGTTTTGCTTTTCGCACATTTGCGCTATTCTGGATGGCGTAATTTAACGCATCTTTTAAGCTAAGCGTTTGTTGTGCACTAACCGTATTTGATAATACCAAACCCAGTAATAATAGTGGGATTGTTTTTATCTGTTTAATAATAGTGTTCATATAATATAATTAGTCGTCTGTTTATTTTAATCCTTTAAGGAAGATATTCGAGAGGTTTATTTGTTTTTCAAGCATTGCCTTCATTTCTTTTTTACTTGGGAACAGCTCCTTGTTGCCATGTAAAATACATAGAGAGGTTATTCCTGCTAAACTCTCAAGATACAATTCTGCAATTTTGTCAGCATCGTCTTTGGCAAGTTCCCCTCTGTCCATTGCTGCTCTGAAGATATCGGCATGGAAATGTTCATTTTTCAATTTCATTTTCATGAAATGTTCTCTTAATTCATCAGAATTTAAGGATGAATCCGGGCTGCCTCCAGATAAGTGAAGCATATAGTACTTCTGAAAGAAGCGGTGTTTAACTTCAATAAAGCCAGTTAAGCGTTCTTCAATAGACATCTCGGTTGATTTGTCTTTTTCGATAATTTCAAAATAATCAGAGAATATCTTATCAATAACACCAAATACCAAACTGTTTTTATCTGGGAAATAATAGTATAATGAAGGTTTTGATACTGATAGATCCTCAGCGATCTCATTCATCGTGGTTTTGTTAATACCATAGTGAATAAAACGTTTAATAGCCCCCTCAATTATAGCATCCCTTTTTTTATCAATTTCTACCATTTTACTTTTCTACTTTTTGACTTTTTTAATTCAACAGTCAAAAATACTGCCATTATTTTACTTGAAGAATTTTAGCGTTAAAATCTCATTAAACTGACAAAATGATGACAAAAAGAGGATGGTCTATAAAGAAAGCTGTGGTTGACAGTCTTTTACAGATGTAAGAATTGTGATGTGAAGATGGAGGTTATCAGGTTATTTGGCCTTTAAACCAGCCAGGAAAATCTCTGCAAGCATTTTCTCTTTTGCAAAAATTTGCTTGAACTGTTCTTTTCCGGGGAACATAATTTTATCTCTGCTCAGAATATTAAAGTGGATTCCCGACAGTGCATCGATAAATATATCAGTAGCTAATTTAGGATCTTCCATCGCTAATTCACCGCTCGCTATTCCTCTGCTAAAAAGAGAGCCGATGATAATTGCCTCGAAGGTTCGGGCCCTTTGGAATTTTTCATAAAGACCTTCTGGTAGTTCTGTGCTGATTACCTGGTTCGACTCAAATAAATTATAGTATTTCTGAATGTAACCCTGACGTTTTTGAAGTAATTTAAGGACACCCTCGGTAGCAGTTGTGGTTTTATMAATAGACTTAACAAGGTCTCTGCTCATGATTTGCATAAGGTGTTCGATAGAGCTTACGTACAAGCTTAACTTATCAGGAAAATAATAATAAAGAAGAGCTTTTGAAAAAGAAATGTCTTTGGCAATTTCTGTCATTGTGGTTTTTGATAATCCATAATGAGCAAACCTTTTTAACGCAGCTTCAATAATTAAAATTCTTTTCTTATCCTGATTTTCCATACAAATATTAGTGTTCTCCCTTACTGTTCTTGAACTTACCTCAACGCCCTATAATCGTATAATGTGCCTGTTGCGGTAAAATTTCATGAAAAATAGTCAAAATTTTTAAATATTGATTTTAACATGTTTATTACAGGGCTTATCAATTACATTTGTAGTGTTTACTTAATCTGTTGAAACCTGTATGTTGGACGTGCAAAAGAATAAATCATTAAAACCTTACAATACATTTAGTATATCTGTAGATGCAAACTATTTTGCCGAAATCCTTTCTGAACAAGACCTTAAGGATGTATTGAAATCGGAGCTTATTAAGCAGCAGAATTTATTGGTTTTAGGTGGGGGGAGCAATGTATTGTTTACAAAAGATTTTAATGGCCTGGTGGTTAAAATTAGTATACCGGGGATTTCAAGTGTTGAAGAGGGGGATGATATTATTGTGACAGCTGGGGCAGGAGTAGTTTGGAATGATCTTGTAAAGTACTGTGTTTTAAATGGTTTTGCTGGTATAGAAAACCTTAGCCTTATTCCGGGAACTGTGGGAGCATCGCCGATACAAAACATAGGTGCTTACGGAGTAGAGTTAAAAGATGTTTTTAAATCTTGTGTGGCTTATGAAATAACTACCTCTGAAAAGAGGATCTTCAATTTTGAAGATTGTCATTTTGGATATAGAGATAGTGTTTTTAAAAATGAACTGAAAGGTCAGTATATAATTACATCTGTTAGTTTTAGATTAACTAAATCTGCAAAGATTAATACCCAATATGGAGCTATACAGGAAGAGTTAAATCGTAAAGGCATTGCTGTTCCCACAATTGCAGATATTTCAAATGTTGTTTCTGAAATAAGGGTTGCCAAGCTGCCTGATCCTTCTACAATTGGTAATGCCGGAAGCTTCTTTAAAAACCCGGTTATTACCTGGGTTGAATTTGAAAAAGTTAAATCTGAACATCCGAATGTGGTTCATTATCCGGCTCCAGATGGTAAAATAAAACTTGCAGCAGGCTGGTTAATAGAACAATGTGGATTTAAGGGGATTGTTGTAGGACAAACAGGAACATGGAAGAATCAGGCATTGGTTTTGGTTAATCATGGCGCTGCTACCGGGACGGAAGTGTATAGTTTTTCAGAACAAATTATAAATGATGTGAATGCCAAGTTTGGCGTTCAATTAGAAAGAGAAGTAAATATTCTGTGACAACGTTCCATTCGATACTGTAGGCATCGAAAATTAATTTCATAACATGGATATCTATTTTTTGGTACATATGTTGTATATGTTTTGGAGAGTAAGATTAAACAAACTGGTGAGCGCCACTCATAAAACTCTGTTTGTTTGCTTTTTTAACCCAAAACTTAAAACATTATGACAAAAAATGAATTCAACCTCAAATTAAATGACCACTCGGTCTCTTTACAGTCATTCGCTTTAAATTTTACAAAAGATATTGAAGATGCAAACGACTTGGTGCAGGATACTATGTTGAAGGCTGTAACTTACTATAGTAAGTTTAAAGAAGGAACAAATCTTAAAGGATGGTTGTTTACCATTATGAAAAACACCTTTATTAATAATTATCGCCGTTTGGTAAAAACAAACGCATTAATTACGAAATCGGATGATATTTCTTCGGCAAATCTTCATTACAGCGCTTCTAGAAATACCAGCGACAGTAAGTTTGTAATAGGCGACATTAATAAAGCTTTGGCTACTTTGCAACCGGAGTATCATATTCCATTTGTTAAGTATTTTGAGGGGTATAAATACCATGAAATTGCTGAAATGCTGAATATTCCAATTGGTACAGTAAAAACAAGAATACACGTTGCCCGTCAGATTTTAAAGAAATATTTAAAAACCTATTCTAAGGACGTACTTGGAGCAGAGATTGTTTAAAAATTTAATCCATAAAAAAGGGGCGCATTTATGCACGAATGGTCGGAAGAAATTCCGGCCATTTTTTATGTTTTGAAAAACAGACCAGGGTCACCGCCACACTGCACCACAATCAAGGCTATAGCTAAGTCTCTCACCTCCATTGCG
>NZ_JBFTKO010000024.1:57879-84586 GCF_056395985.1 Pedobacter sp. 05T44 | reverse complement strand
GCAGAAAATGTAGCATTAGGTTTAAAAGGAGGAGCACTGGAACTTGCTGCAGGGCAGGATACCTTAGTGAAAATGATAGCTTTCCCTGGAATACTGGTGGTGTTGTTCATTATATTTTTCTTCTGGCAAAAAAATGTAAAGAGTAGTGTGCCAGCTACTGCTGCTGCGCATTAATACGTTCGTCATCTCGACGATAGGAGGGATGACGAAATAATAAAAAAGGGGGCTGATCATAATTGATCAGCCCCCTTTTTTATTTCAATCTATCCTTATTTCCTCAATGCATTCAATTCCTGCCATGTCCAGTTTTTGGTTCTTCCGGCAGTTTGCTCACGTACTTTTTTAACGTCAGCAGCCTTTACTGTAGATGCCTTGTTGCCGATATCATTACGAATATAGCTGATTACTGAAGCAATGTATTCGTCATTATTACTTCCAAGGGCAGGCATCACATCGGCATATGTTTTACCATTAACCGGACCCGATAAGCCGTGAAGTAGAATGCGGATTATCTTTTCGGGATCGCCATTCACATCTTTACTCGCTGCCAGTGGCGGAGCTGGCATATCTTTACCACCATTAATTACACCTTTACCTTCTGCACCATGGCAGGTAACGCAAAGCTGTTTAAAAATTAATGCGCCATCGTTAATTAATTTCTGATCAGCAGCAGCCATTAATTTTGAATTCTTTTCTGCAGTAGCTTTAGCCTCAATTTGTCTGTGATATTTCTTCTGCGATTCTGCAAGAACTATGTCTTCAGGATGATCCTTAATGATGTCGGCTATGATTTGCTGTGCTTTATCAGAGCTGTTGAACCTTAATGATAATCCAAGTTGTAAACGAACATCGGCACTAGGATCATTTTTTAGTGGCTCAACTGCCAATACCAGACTTTCATCTCCTTTTCTTATTGGCTCTTCACTAATCCACAACGCAGTTTTTCTTACCTCCGCATCTTTGTCTTTCAATGCAGCTAATAGGGTAGGTCTGTCTAGCGCATTAAGACCGTTTATCGTCCACAGGGCATGAATACGGGCCAGCTGCACAGGTGAGTTTAATGCCAGTTCTTTTAGCGCAGGTACAACAGATTTATCTCCACGAACCACTATGATTTTCTGTGCATTATCTCGCCACCATCCGTTAGGATGCGAAAGGTACGGAACCAATTTATCACTGGTAAGGCTTAACATATTTGGGACCGTCTTATCGCGCTTGACACCGTCGTGAACCAATCTATAGATACGTCCTCGGCCAATATTTTTGTCGAATTGCTTTTGATCAATCTGGTTACGCAGGTAAGTTCCCTTTCTTGTCCAGTTACCTTCCTGGATAATTCCCCGGTACATGTCTACAATATACACACATCCATCTGGGCCTGTTACACTGTTTACAGGTCTGAAGTTCATGTCTGTAGAAGCAATAAATTCTTCTTTCTCGTATGCATTTTTTAGGGTTATTTTACCATTGGTGTTCGTAACCTTGGCTCTTCTGATCAGTCTGCCTACCGGTTCACAGATCAATAAATCTCCTTTCAGATCATCTGGTAACGAGTTGCCTCTGAAAACAGACTGACCTGTACAAGCTGTAAAATGATTTAGTGTACTGTCCGGACGTAATCGGCCTAAACCTCCCTGAACATCTGGTGTAGAAATTATAGGCCAGACATCCTGAAATTTATCATTATACTGTTCGCCAAGGTCCAAATATCCAAAGTAGGGATTTTGTTGGAAGTTTACTGCAGGAGCTTCGCCACCGGCGGATGAAAAAAACAATCGACCGTAGTTGTCATTCGCAAGACCCCACTGACCGCCTGAACCTTCATGCTGATTCTCAGGTTTTAATAAACCATCCTCAAATTTGTAACGAACGTTTTCTACAGTTACATAGATCTTATTGTCAAGATTCCACACTAAACCGCTTCGCTGATGCTCCAGATTACTTTTGTTTTCAGACTCATTTTTGAAAACCATTTTCTTTTCATCGGCCACGCCATCTCCATTGGTATCACGATAACTATAAATACTATTGTCAAAAGTTTCTGCAACCAAAAGGCGGTCATCAAGTGGAAGGATCATTCTTGGAAGTAATAACTTATCAAGAAAAACTACTGATTTATCCATTTTTCCATCACCATTGGTATCTTCTAGTCTTTTAATGGTACATATCGGCTTCATCTCATCTGTACCTTCAGCGTCCTGCATATAGGTATTCATCTCTGCAACGTACATGCGTCCGTTACCGTCCCATGCAATTGCTACAGGTTCATGAATCATGGGCTCGCTGGCTACAAGTTCGAGGTGGTAGCCTTTAGGAAGATGGATGGTTTTAAGACTCTCCTGCGGTGTTAGATAAGCAGGAGAGGGGTTGGTGTTTACGATTACCTTTCCATTGGCGTCTCGTTTTAAAGTATTTTGAGATACTTTACAAGTATAAACGAGCATAGACAAGCCGAGCATGCCCAATAMCCATTGTTTATTTGGTTTCATTGTGTATTTGGTTTTGTGTGTTTTGGGTTGAGGGTGTGTTTATTTTTTCACACCCAAAGCATATTTGATCCCCCCTAAAAGATGTTTAAGATAAAGTGGATCAGCATAAGATTCATCTGTATGGCCCAGTTCAGTGTAGAAAGCCCGGCCACCATCATATTCATGGTACCATGCCATTGGGTGTTTATCACCCATTTTTGCTTTACCGGCATCATAGCTTTTCTCATCAATAGATATTAATACATTTAAGCCGTCGGCTACCCATTTGAAATTATACCATTCGTCTTTTCTTTTCCAAACTTCCGGAAGGTGTTTTGTAGAGATGTGGTTGCGGTTAGTTACATTTAATGACGCCTCTTGCTGACTTGGGTGACTAACAAAATAAGCGCCTACCAGTTTACCATACCAAGGCCAGTCGTACTCAGTATCAGTAGCAGCATGTACACCAACAAAGTTACCGCCGCCTTGAATATATTTCTCAAAAACAGCTTGTTGGGTATCATTTAATACATCACCAGTGGTATTGAAAAACACTACAGCCTTGTAATTTTTCAAGTTATCTGCGGTGAACTTCTCTGAATTGGTTGTGGTATCTACATCAAAATTATTTTCTGCTCCTAATTTAATAATAGCTGTAGTTCCTACTGCAATTGCATCATGGTGAAACCCGGCTGTTTTACAGAACACAAGGATTCTTGGGTTTTTCTTTGCAGAGGCCGATGTGGCACTAAACATGATCAATATTAATGACAGCATTGTTAATGCTTTTGCTAAAGAGTGGTTTCTAGTCGTGATTTTCATTTGTTTTTTGTTTTAATGGTATTAAAGGTAAAGGAATTTTAATTCTCTAAGTAACGGATAAAGTGTATTATTTAAGAGACAAGTTTTAGGAAAACATTAATAAAACTTACATCGGACTAGTTGGACGCACAGCTGTAAGTGCAATTTGCCCTTTAAACATTTTCCCTCCATCACCGGTTAACCTCAAATAATAATCTGAGGAACAGGCAGTACCGTCTTCATCCAGTGTTACAAATGATGATCCTTTAGGTATAAATGATGAATTCTCAGCAGTTTTCGCAATCTGATTTCCTTCATTGTACTCATCAAACATAGAGATGTATATTCCCTGACAACCCACTCTTTTCATGTTATAGAACTGGCGCCACATAAAGTCTCCATGCGCACGTTGGCGTTCCTGTAAATCACCGGGCAATACGCAAGGCTGATAATCAATTCCATTCGAATTGCAATAAGCCTGATCGGGTTTGTTCACATTTACAAAAAAGCCGTCAGATTCGTTTGCATTGCCAATTCTGCCCACCATCCATGGTGATAGCATATCAAAAGCTTTATAAGCGCTGATGAAATTGGGTCTGGAGTCGCTCTCCTGTTTCCGCCAATGGGTAGGCACGCCGCCTATAACATAACATCCTTTGCTTTTAAACCAGTTAATTACATCCAGACAAACCGATGCAGGCCAGGGATGATTGTTATCATTAAATCCAAATCCCCATATGCAAACTACGGGCTTCCCATTTTGCTTTGCATAGGCTGATGAAGTGATATAGGCCGACATTTTATTTGTCCAATCGGTTTTAATTTCTGATTGCATATTAGTCCACCCACTTACATCATACATGATGTAGAACTTACGTCCATAAGCCTCTGCTGCGGTTTTTACCTTTGCTGTAATGGCGTCACGTACCGGACCCTCAATTCCATTTGGGTTAAAGCGCTGCAGCGCGGCTGCATCAATACCATTTTGCTGCATCCAAAGAAACTGTGTGTTTACGGTTTGAGTAGTAAACGATGAGAATAACTTTGCGGCTTGCCCATTGCCAAGATCTGCAAAACCAGTTTGAAAGGTTTCTGTATATTCCCTAACGTCAGGCCATGATTTTATCCCCAGATTGGTAGGGGAAGGAATCTTCCCCCAATCCTGGGTATAATGCCACCAAGCATCAATTGGAGAGCCATCACCTTTTGCTGCAAACCAACCCTGATAGCCAACAGTTATTTTGCCAACCACGTCGCCAACCGGAGAGGGGGTTATGTCAATCACTTCCCCCGGTTTATCGGGAGAGGTGATTTCTTTAGAACTCTTTTTTGAGCAACTGCTCATTAAAGTAAATAAGGCCAGCAGAAAGGCAATGTCATTTTTTTTCATGTTCATGGTTATTTCCCTGTAAAACGAAGATCGTCTATACCCACAGCCACATCCGGATGATCTTTGCTCGTGGTAAAAAAGAATACCCGGAAATAGTTAATGGCAGTAAAGTCTGCGCCACCGTCACCACTATTAATTGCTTTGTCAAAATCAAGTGTAATTTCATTCCAGCCGTTCTTTAAATTATCTACTAATGGGGCTACATCCCAGGCAGATTCATGATCATCGGCCTTTCCGGAGCTGGTAAGCTCTATGGAACCATCTTTTTTGATATGAGAAACATCTGATATATACCACCAGAATTTAAACTGACCATTACTTTTGTTAAAAGTTGAATTAAACGGTGTTTCAAATTTTCTGATAAACTGCATAAAGTCTCCGCCGTTTGCTATGGTGTTCTTAAGGTAACCTGTGCCTTCTTTTTTGCCTGCTGTTTCAATAACAGGAGCACCCACAGTTTCCCAGCCATCTGGCTTATCTGCATTTTCAAAAGAAACAGCCGGAGCTGCCGGCACTGCCCTAAGTACCAGTCCATCAACACCGGTAATTACATCCGAATGATCTTTGGTTTTGGTCCAGAAAAATACCCGGAAAAAGTTAAGGGCAGCGGGATTTGGCGCGCCGGATATATCTGCATCTCTTAAATTAAGATTTACCTGATTCCAGCCATTTTTTAAAGTAGGCAATAATTTAGCTACAGACCATCCATACTCATCCTTATCTGCATCTCCACCACTGGTGATCTCAATTTGTCCATCTTCTTTAATGGCTGATACATCAGAGATATACCACCAGAAAGAGAACTGGCCGTTTGCTGTTGTAAGTTTAGAATCCAATGGAGTAGCTAAATGCTTTATAAATTGCATAAAATCGTCTCCGTTTTTAATGGTGTTTTTAAGGTAGCCGCTGCCTTCTTTAGCTCCTGATGTTTCAATAACAGGATCACCAACAGTTTGCCACCCATCTTTAGCATCAACATTGTCAAATACCACCAGTGTAGGATCAGCCGGCTCTCCCGGTTCCTCTGGCAAGGGCACCAAATGACTGGTATCTCTTGAAGTGTAAGTTTCCTTTTTACAGCTGGTTACTGTAAGCCCGAACAGGGCGATGGAATATACCATCATACTTTTTATTAATCTCATTTCCTTTGTTTTAAAAGTTTAACATTAATTTCTTCGTTATCTAACTGGTTTAACCCTGGTAAAACCTGGCTCGCCATGAAACCAACTTGCGCCCTTTCCTGTAAGCCATAAGTAGTAATCGGAAGCCAGATCGTTTTCAATTCCAACGAATCTTAGTCCGGCATCTCCATTCAGCGGTGTATCGGCTTCCCGGGCCGCCTTAAATATTGCTGTGCCTTCATCAATTTCATCAAACATGGCTACATATAATGATTTTGCACCCACGTTTTTTGCACCGGCAATTTGCTGCCACAAGAAATCACCTTTTAAGCGGGGTATCTGATAATAAAGGCTGGCATCCTTGTGCATATTTCCCCAGGTAAAGCCGGGAAATACTAGTGGCACATAATCAACCTTATTAGCCTTGCACCATTGGATGTCATCATAAGTTATCCGTTCATTGTAATTTCCGGAGCCGAATCTTCCCACAGCCCATGGCATAACTATGTCTGCTTTTTTTATCAATGCATGCAACAGAGGCGATTTTTCTGTATCATCACCCAGTGTTCTCCAGTAAAAGGGAACTCCAAGCATAACAGCTACTTTATTATCTGGCCCTTTCAGTTTTTCTACTAGTGTGGTTACATCAGAAATGGTATATTTTCTGTTGTCATTAAAACCTACACCCCATATAGTTACCAATGGCCTGCCGTTGTGATATAAATAGGTGGGGTTCTCTTTACTGTCAAAAAGTTTAAAAAGGCTTTGTAATTCATTCCAGTCCTGCTCCAGATAAGCAACATCAGCGCTTGAACAGCCGCTCAGGTCATACATTACACTAATTGCCCTGCCATATTTCTTAGCCGCTTTTAGTGCATTGGCCAACACCTTATTGAAGTGTCTTTTTCCGGATGCATTTGAAGATTTAATCTCACCTACAAAGCGTTGCATGTGCACACCGTCGATGCCGTAATCCTTCATCCATTTGAAATGAAGATCAACACTTTCTTCATCGTAAGGACTGTATAAGTAAGCGTCAGAGCCATTTGCAAATTTAAAAGGCGACTTATACTTTTTGGTATATTCAGTAATATCCGGCCAGAAATCTACATTGGTATTTCCGGGGAAGAAACCGCCATTGCCTTGATAGTGGTACCAGCCGCGCTGTGAACCATMTCCCTCGGCAGCAAACCAACCCTGATAACCAGCCATTACCAAGCCAGTATAAGATTTGTAAACTACCCCAGTCATGTCATACACTTTGTCCTGAGTAGCCGGTGGCTTTACTTCCGGATCGGGATCTTTTACGCCATTGCTTTTAGAACACGATGCCAGAAAAGCGATGGTTGCAAAAGAGAAAAACAATATCCTAAACTTCTTCATAAGTATAATTTGTTAGGTTCAATTAATTTGCTGGTACGTCTATTTCTATAATTTCAGAGAAATTGGAGCTCTTGAAACTATCGTTTAAACGAACTCCTACTCTTACAAAGAACTTTCTGCCTGGCAACATATCAGGGATATCGATAGTAACAGACTTATCTGCATCAGTCATATCGGCCCATTCTTTATTAATCGCCTTCTTATAGATGTCAGAAAAATCTCTGATGGATGCACCTGCACCTACAAGTTTGGTATTGTTAACATATGGCTGAGTTTCTATAATCGTTGGTAAACCCGCGCCAATAGGCGCCTCCATTGTATATTTTAATGTTAACGTTTTGCCATTCAGCACCGCAGTGAAATTCTTGATGAGAATATATGGGGTAACGGTAAAATCGTGCTTTGTACCCTTATTAATATCAACTGTAAGGGTATCATAAAGTGGCCAGAAAGCACCGCCCTTAGGTATTACTTTGTAAGTTCCTTTAAAGAGTTTTGAATCTTTAAACGTACCATCGAATTTGCTTGGTATCTCCTGCGGAGATGGTGTAGCACTCCAGCTGATCTGCTCCAGTCTTATTTGGCTGCTGCCTTGCGATGTAAGCAAATTGCCACCTTCTGAGGAAATAAGGTTTCCTTCGAATGAAGCATTAGGACCATCATAGTTGTCTATTTTTGTACATGCAGAACTTGCCAGTATAGTTGTGCCCAACAATATTCTACTAATCAGTTTTTTCATATCTTATAATTTTATATTCTTAGTAATTAGGATTATTAGGGTATAGATTAGGGTTTTTACCAAGTTCACCCCCAGGTATTGGTTCGTAGTAGAATTTTTTGTCGAAATTGTAATTACGCTGGAACAATTCAGGTTCCGACAAAAAGATGTATTTGTTTTCGTTAAATACATAATAAGGCATAAGACCCTTAAATCTGGCATTGTTTAAAACCACATCTGCAATCCTCCATCTTTTTAAATCCCAGTAGTATTGATTTTCAAAAGCCAGTTCCATTMCTCTTTCGTTACGGATCTTATCTATATCAATTGAAGTATATGGGGTTGCACCAGCTCTATTTCTGATCATATTGATCACTGTTAGCGCATCACCGGCATTGCCAAGTTCCATAGCTGCTTCGGMTCTGTTTAATAGTATTTCAGCGTAACGAAGATCAATCCATGGCTGCTCACTTCTGTTTAGGYCAACAGTTGAAATTGGTTTTGCAGCATCAATGTATTTTCTTACATAAAAACCTGTACGGGTTAGCTCATCGCCACCGGTCCATGGTCCTGTAAAACCAATAATCATTCTTCCCTGGTATAAAGTTTTGGTATCTCCTGATAGTATGTAGCTGCGTGAGTTAGCAGGCTTTGCAACTTCTGCGGCTGCTGTGCCGCTAAATGAAGGATAAATACCCCTTTGCATATCAAATGTGAGGCCTCTTAAAGTTGCTCCCGGGAAATATACCGTGGCCAGCAATCTTGGTTCAAGTCCCTGCATTAATTCTGCACGATCATTGAAACGTTTCGGTGTTCCATCTGAGTTGGTTACCGGCAAGTTGCCCCAGCGTTGTACCAAATCAAGGGTAGGGTATGATCTGGTAAGTGCATTAGCAGTCATGTAGCGAGGAGACATGGTAGCGTCCCAGCTGTGTGCAGTACCAGAGATAATTGAATACTGTTTAACAAAGATGTTTTCAGGACTTTCGCTTTTCAGGAAAAGGTCAACATAGTTCTGTACTTTATCTGAGTTTTTCTCATATAGTGAATAGTGTCCTTCAAGTAGTTTGGCAGCATCATATGCCTTTGTGAAATATCCATTGGCTTTGTCTGCAGGTATGCCTGCAAATCCTTCGGCTCTGGCCTGGCCATCAACAAAGTTTGCAGATCCATATTTGGCTATGGTACCTGCATACAACATTGCTCTCGATTTTAATGCAGCAGCTGCATATTTATTAGCTCTGCCTAACTCATTGGTTTCATTCATCATCTGATAACCCAGATCAAGCTCTGCACCAATGAAATCCCATGTTGCTTCTTCTTTATCACGGTGTACCTGTAATTCTGAAAGTGGTGCGCCTGGGTCTTGCACTGTAGTTACAATTGGGACACCGCCATAACGTTTGGCCAGTCCGAAATAATAGTATGCCCTTAAAAAGTGCGCCTCGCCCAATAATGCATCTACATTGGACTGTCCAAGCTTATCCGCATGTTTTGGTAACTCTTCAATCAGAATATTAACGTTTCTGATATCACCGTATGGCCAGTAGCCAAAACCGCCCCCTATATCCATACCACCAAAAGGCCCAACTTCTTCGCCCGTAACTGAGGCTGAGTTAAAGAAGTTCTCCCAATCGTTACCACCCGTTTTGAAACCCTGATCGGGTCTGTACTTAAAATCTTCAATGGGTAAACCTCTGTAAATCGTTGCCAAAAAGGATTTTACGCCGGCCTCACTACCAAATATGATGTCTGGTGTAAAAATATTAGTAGGTGGAATATCTAGCTTTTGGCAAGAGGTTACAAGTGCCCCCATGCTTATAGATATTGCTATAATTAGTTTATGTATACTTTTCATATTTCAATAAGATTAAAAGGTGATGTTAGCTCCCAGATTAAAAGTTCTGTTCATAGGATACGTATATCCCCCCAAGGCTATTGAGAAAGGATCGCCCGGATTGATATCCCTATCATTTGGCTTAGGGCCTTGATGTTCAGGGTCATAGTTTTTTAGTCCTGTAAAAGTTGCCAGATTGTAACTGTTTACATACACCCTTAACTTTTTAACACCTATTTTCTGTAATGCTGCTGCCGGAATGGTGTATCCAAGCTCAAGCGTTTTCACACGTAAATAACTTGCGTTTTGCACAGCTTTTGTTCCTACTGCCTTTGGAGATCCCATAGCAGGATAAAACCCCGGGGTCCACTGTGTATTAGGATCATAAATATTAGCATTCGGGTCTATAGTATGCCAGCTGTCCAGAAAGCGAGTTAATGAACTTCTTTCGAAGGCAAGCGGCTCTGCAAACAACTCATCATACTGCACATAAACACCTGCTGCTCCCTGTAAAAGTACATTTACGTCGAAACCTTTATAAGCTACGCCTATACTCATACCATAATTCACCAATGGGATATCATTGGTAGCAATAGGATGATCATCCTTATCATTGATCTCACCATCTTCATTCCAGTCCTGATAGTAGTAATCTCCAGGTATTACCCCATTATTACCGCCTCCCATATTCACACCATAGTTGTATATCTGCTGATAGTTGGTAAACTGGCCGGCATATTCAGGTCCCCACCAAATGTTTTGATACCTGTTTACCTGTCCGTTCTTCCAGTTTTCACGTTCATTACCGGCTCTGCCTTGAAGAATGTTTAACCATTGGGCACGTGTTGTACCAATGTTACCACTAATGTTTAACCCAACATTACCAATAGTGCTTCTATGTGAAAGGATTAAGTCCATTCCCTGAACCCTGTCGCTATTGATATTTATCTGTGGAACATCTGCACCCACTGTACCTGGTAATGCTACTGCAGGAGTGGCCTCTAACCCGGTTCTGTCACTTCTGAAGACTTCAAAAGTACCATCGAGTTTACCGCCAAGAAAGCTAAAATCAACAGCTATATTCTTTTTGGTGTTAACTGCCCAGCTTAATCCTGGGTTACCAAGTCTTTGTGAGGAGCCGTTAACTGCACTTGATCCAAATATGTAAGAATTTACAGGGTAGTTAAATCCTGAAAGATAATTAAAGGCCCTTCCTCTTTCGTCACCCTGTTTACCATATGAAGCTCTGAATTTTAAGCTGCCCAGAATGTTCTCTGGAATAAGGTTACGGAAAAAGTTCTCTTTCGTTACCACCCAACCCACAGATACTCCAGGGAAAAATCCGAACTGATCATTGGTTCCTGGTTGATATTTATTAGAACCATCTCTACGGAAAATAAACTCTGCCAGATATTTGCCTTTATAATCATAGTTCAACCTGCCTATGATACTTTGAAAAGCAATGTCGTTTAATCCGTTTATGTCCATGCCACCTTGCATCTGGCCGTTTGGTAAACCACCAAATAGATAATCAACTGGGATTTCTGTATCTCTTTGAGCATAAAAATTATCACCTGTTTGATGACTTTGCTCATAAACAAGGGTTGCAGCTATATTATGATCATTAAAAAATGTATTAGCATAGTTTAAAGACAATGAGCTTAAAGTGTTGAACCTGGTGTAGTAGGAGCGACGCACGCGAGAAGGGCTTTGCACCTTGCTTGGTAAATAGGTATCAGTGTCGGCTTTATAAGTATATAAAGTGTACTCTCTTCTTATTTCGTTATTGTCGCTAACATTATAGTCAACATTGTACAATGCTTTTGCATTTAAACCTTTAATGCCGGGTATATCGTATTGTAGATTTAACTGACCAACAAAATTCTTTTGCTTAAATGTTTTTAAACCTACTTTATCTGCCTCGGTAATGATTGCAGGATTCATGTTGTCATCAATAACACTTGGATATAAAGGATTATCATTAGCAAATACCTGCTTTGTTGGAATCTGATTCCATGCATATTTGTAGATTGTCCACAGATCAGTATATGGTTGGTTTTTTTCATCCATCATACCGGAGGCTAATACCTGTGCTTTTAAACCCTTTGTGATGTCTACGGTTACGTTCGAACGAAAATTATATTTATCGTAGTTTAAATCTCCGCTTTTAAATACACCATCCTGCTTTTGATAACCAAGATTGAAGAAATAGCTGATCTTATCGCTACCGCCGTTAACGTTTAAATTGTGCATTAACTGGGGCGCTGTATCTTTAAATGCCAGGTCTATCCAGTTAGTCTCTTTGTAAGTGCCATCAAGCCATGGTTTGATATCATTGTAAGAGAATTTAGGAGGCTGATTACTGATGAAGTTTGCATCAAAATTGTGTTTGTTCTTCTCATTGGTCATCAACATATAATCTACTGCACCTACACCTTCAGGCATTCCTAAAAATGTTTGGAAAGACTGATTAAATGAATAGTTTATATCTACTTTACCGCTTTTGTTGCCTTTTTTTGTAGTTACCAAAATCACACCACCAGCAGCCCTGATACCATATATCGATGCAGCAGCATCTTTCAGTACCGAAACACTTTCTATCTCATTAGGATCCATTCTGCCCAGTGTTGATTGGTCTCCACCAATAACTCCATCAATTACAATTAAAGGATCGCTTTTAAATCCCCTGATGTTTAGGTTATTTGCATAAGAACCAGGTTCAGCAGTTTTTTGCAGGACACGTATGCCCGGTACTTTACCTGTTAACATGTTTACAACACTTTCGTTCTTTGTAACCACCAGTTCTTCTCCTTTTAAAGTAGCAACAGAACCGGTTACAGTAGCTTTTTTCTGGGTACCGTAACCAACCACAATCAGCTCTTCCAGGTTGTTGTTGTCTTGCTTTAGGATGATCTGAAATTCTCTTTTGTTATTTACCTGAATTTCCTGTGGGGCAAATCCTACAGAGGTGAATTGTATATACGAGTCTGGGCCAGGAACATTAAGAGAAAATGTTCCGTCGCTATTTGTTAAGGTGCCATTGTTGGTTCCTTTTACCCTAACACTTACTCCCGGTATGCCAAGGCCTCCGGCAGCGTCTGTTACTTTTCCACTTATTGTAACCGATTGCTGGGCCAGCAAAATGAGTGGAAATAGAAAAAATAGTGTAAGTAGGTATTTTAATTTTTTCATACTGTTTATCTTTTTGGTTTAATTTATTGTTTGATTATTGTCCGATTGAAGCAAAGTTTTGCTTAGGGTAAATGGTGCTTATGGAGGAAGTGATCTGTAGCTGCTCATGGTTATATTTGGTTTATGATTTAAGCAATCGATTGCCGAGTGCTCGTAAAAAATACCGGAAGCGCAAATACCTCCGGTTTAAAAAGTCTTATATTATTTCCGTTCAGGCATCTTTAAAGTAAGTGGCTTTTGGTTTCTCAGCATTTTAGCGGCTTCACCTGTTAACCACAGGTAATGATCTGATGGCTTGCCATCCATATTAATAAATGAGGTAGTGGTACTTACCGGAGGGTTGTCAGATCCTTTAAAAATGGCTGTTCCCTCATTCACCTCATCAAACATGGCCACATATAGCATAGATGCCCCTGCATTAAGTGTGGTGGCTATTTGTTGCCAATAAAATCGACCGCCTTGGCGTGGTATTGAACCAACCGGTTTCACATCATCTGGAAATTCCTGCTTACTTAAATTGTGCCAGCTAAAACCAGGATACACACAAGGCACATAATCGACATTGTTTTCTTTGCACCATTTAATATCATCTATAGTATTGTCGCGCAATCTGTCCATATCATTATGAAGCAGTCCGCTATAACGCTGTACTGTCCATGGTAAAACGATATCACTCTTTTTAATTAATTCATGCAGATATGGGTCGTTAATACAATCGGCATTTAGCATGCGCCAAGAAGTAGGTACACCCAGCATTACAGAACAGTTACCATATACCGGATCATTTTTTAAGAAATCAATCAATTTCTCCAGGCCGATGTTGCGTGTGTTATATGGCCTATCAGGAAAACCAACACCCCATATCGTAACCAAAGGTTTTCCATTATGGTGCAAATATGTTTTCTTACCTGCTTGGTTTGTTACTTTTAACTCATCTACAAGGTATTTCCAGTCTTCAATTATTGCAGAGCAATCTTCACCTGATGCGCTTAACCCCGAGAGATCATACATCACTGCTATAGCCCGTTCATATTTTGAGGCGGCTTCAAAAGCATTTTTTAATATGGTTAATGCGGCTTTATCTTTATGCTTGGCATTGCCGAAAAATCTTTGCATAAATACGCCATCAACGCCGTATTGCTGCATCCATTTAAAATGAAGATCGACAGTGCTTTTATCATGTGAACTGAAAAACTTTGCCGGCTGTCCGCTGCTTAATTTAAAAGGGGTATTATAAGTTACTTCATATTCGCTCACATCGGGCCACATGTCAATGCTGCTTCGTTTTTCATCGCCATAAGCATACCTTTTGGAATCGGTACCATCATCCTCAGCTCTAAACCAGCCTTGGTAACCTGCCATAACCAATCCTTTATAAGTGGGATATAGCGTTTGCTTGCTGTGTTTTGTTTGTCCCTGTGCTTTATAGATGAACAGGCAGGATAGAGATAAAAGGATAATCTTTTTAAAATTCATAAGTGGTTATATTTGGTTGTTTTGCTCTCGAAGAAATGAACGATTGGTGTATCGTTGTAAATGGGTATTCTTCGTATTTATTGATAAACTTATTTTTCTGCGATTAATAAATACTTAATATTGAATTAACGCATCATATAATTTGAAAAACCTTTGTCAGATAGGCGAAAATGGCTCGCGAAAAAGAAAACAGAACCGATATTAATAAAATGATAATTGTATAATTGTCGTGATCTTGTGAAAAATATTAATCAAAAAAGTTATCTTGGCGTGCCAAATAGCTGAAAAAATAGACCTTGAAAACGCTGGCCTTTAAGTACCATCACCTTATGATTTTCCCCACAGTTGAAAACAAGTTTAAAAGGCGTGTTCCATTATTCCGAAGCAATAGAGGTTAAGATTAAAAATACTATGGGATTAAAATTTTACACTGCTTTTTTACTGGTACTGCTTATTGCATCGGCGCCCGTTTACAGCCAGTCGTACGGACTTGGGTTTGCCGGACACGAAGTAGTTCAGGACAAAAGAACAGCACTTGATCTTAGCCCCGAGCGTCCGTTATGTTTTGATCGTAGTTTTGAATTATCATTTGACCTGTCATTTATGCCTGGCTATGCAGATCACTTTGGTTATATTTTTAGATTAATTGACCAGGAGAAGCGCAACATAGACCTTATTTACGACATGAGTTTCGACGAGAATAAGCACTTTAAGCTTATAGTAGGAGATAAGATATCTGATATCGCTTTTGATATTGATACCAATAAGCTCTATAAGAACTGGCATACCCTGAAGCTTAAATTTGACGTTGACCGCCAGGAGCTTATCATGTTTGCCGATGGTAAATATTATAAGCAAAAGGTTAGCTTTAAGAATAACTGCTATAAAATATTTCTAGGGGCCAACAACTACAAAGACTTCAGCGTAAAAGATGTCCCTCCAATGAACATAAAAGATGTGAGAATCACAGAGAATGATAAGGTTAGTTATTATTGGCCTTTGGATGAAAAGGGTGGAACAAAGGTTACCGAAAAAATAAAAGGAAAGGACGGACTGGTCATAAATCCTATCTGGATAAAGAAGATGCATCACGATTGGGAGTTGGTTAAAACTTTTAGTGTTAAGGGGCTTGCAAGTGTAGCTCTAAATGCTAAAAAGGAAAGCTTATATGTAGTTACCGAAGATTCATTAATTACTTATAATGTTGTTTCAAACGGTTTATCCTACATGGGCTACTCTTCGGGTAAACAACGTTTATTTGCCGGTAATCAGTCAATCTATGATGCAGGTGCCGATAAACTGTTCAATTTTTATATAGATCAAAAACTTGTTGTCGATTTTAATTTTGCCAACAAAACCTGGGATAAAAATTATATCACTCCTGATGTTATAACCAATTACTGGCACCCTAATAAGTTCTATTCGGCAGTTGATTCGTCATTGTATATGGTAGGAGGCTATGGCCAATATACTTACAGACGAAGTATTGAACGTTATCATTTTCCTGATAAGAAATGGACGACTATTAAAGCTTCGGGCGATTTTACGCCAAGATACCTTTCTGCGCTGGGTGCAGTAAAAGACGGAGCTTATATACTAGGCGGGTATGGAAGCGCAACCGGCCAACAAATATTAAATCCTAAAAATATTTATGACCTTAATTTTTATGATGTTAAGCATAAAACATTTAAAAAGATATTTGAATTGGCACCCCCTGCCGAAGAATTTGCTTTTGCAAACTCAATGGTGATCAATGAAAAAGAAGACACCTACTTTGCCTTAACCTTCCCAAATAATAGCTTTAATTCTTCTCTTCAACTTATCGAAGGATCATTACATTCGCCTACATATAAGCTGGTAGGCAATTCAATTCCTTATCCTTTTCATGATATTTATTCCTTTGCAGACTTATTTTACTGCCCTGCAAGTAAAAAGTTTGTAGCTGTGGTATTGTTCCATGAAGAGAAGAATAATACGACCTCTGTTAAAGTATATACTTTGTCKGGCCCTCCCGAAGCTGCCTATGCCGCTTCAACAAAAGGCCTGTCCTGGAAGCCAGCAAAGTATTTGCTATTTCTTTTGCCAGTGCTAATCATTACCGGGCTTGTAATATACCGTTGGAAAAGAAAGCGGTTTGTTAAGGTTAAATTGCAACMGCTTGTTGATGAACCCTCAGCTGTAGAAACAGTGGTGGAGCAACATGAAAATACCATTTTCCTATTTGGCGACCTTCAGCTTTTTGATAAGGAAGGGGAAGACATTACCAAGTACTTTTCTCCCTTATTAAGAGAGTTATTTCTGGTAGTTCTGGTTTATACCATTAAGTGGGGCAGGGGCATTAGTTCTGAGAAGCTAACAGAAATTCTCTGGTTTGATAAAACAGCAGATAGTGCAAGGAACAACAGATCAGTGAATATCGCGAAGTTAAAGGTCATTCTTGAAAAAATGGACGGTTGTCAGATCTCTAAACAAACCGGATACTGGAAGATAGACTTTGACGATACTAAGGTAAAAATAGATTATAGTGAGTACCTGAACATTGTAAGCAGTAAAGGAGAAATGGACAAGCGAAGAGTGAATGAGCTTACTAAGATCATACATAGGGGAAGCTTCTTGTCGAACGTAGAATACGACTGGCTGGATACCTTTAAATCTGATCTGTCAAACGAGATCATAGACGCCTATTTGCACTATGCAGCTACAATTAAAATTGCCGATGATCCGGAGTTTCTGATCAATCTGGCCAATTATGTATTCTATTTTGATCCGGTAAATGAAGAAGCGATGATCATAAAGTGTAAAGCCCTGGTCCATTTAGGAAAACACTCATTAGCCAAAACTAAATTCGAAACCTTTAACAAAGAGTATAAGGCTATATATGGCGAAGAGTTTAAACACAGCTTTCAGGAAATACTTGAATAAACCTTAATAACCTTCGGTTTTGTTTCTCAATGTTGACGACCTAACAATCAGTTTTGGTTTTATACTTACAATCTTAGGGTTGTTGTCTTTTTCTGAAGATTCTATTTCCTGAAAATATAGGTTTGCAATTGTTTTACCCATGCTTACACTGTACTGGTCTATAGTAGTAATAGAAGGGCTGGTTATTTCGGTAAAGGCCTCATTTGAATAACCGCATATACCTAATTCCTCAGGAACTTTTAATCCCATCTTGGTGGCTACTTCCAAAACACCCAGAGCAGAGAAATCGGAAGTAGAAGCAAATATTGCATCGGGTGGTTCAGCAAGATTTAGTAATTCTTTAGTTGATTCAGCTCCCAGTTCTTTTGTCCAGGCATTTTCTTTAATTAGTTCTGGTAACACCGGAACCTTATATTTTTTTAACGCAGCAAGATAACCTGCTTTCCTTTGTCTGAAAATATTCAGATTTTGCGGGCCTTCAAGCAATGCAATTCTTTTATAACCTTGCTCAATTAAATGACTTACTGCGTCTATAGAAGCTTGTTCGTTGTCGTTCAGCACTTTAAATGTGTCCAGATGTTCTGCTACCCTGTCAAATTGGATTAGTGGAATACCATGTTCCTTAATGGTTTGAAGGTGTTTATCGTCTTCAAAATCAGCACTAAGGGAAATTACGATACAACTCACATGCTGGTTAATTAAGGTGTTTACACATTTAACCTCTCTTGCAGAAGATTCGTTTGATTGGCAAATTACCAGGTTATAACCTTTTTGATAAGTAACCTCCTCGATACCGGCAATCACATCAGCAAAGTAATTTTGATTAATGCGCGGCACAATAACCCCAATGGTCTGATTATGGCCTTTCCTTAGGTTTGATGCCAGGCTATTTTGTTTGTAATTTAATTCCTTGGCAGTATCTAAAATTAGTTTCCGGGTTGCTTCACTAACATTACTGTTATTACTTAAAGCCCTGGAAACAGAAGAAGCATTTAAATTTAGTTTCTTCGCAATATCATAAATCGTTGTCCTTTTCTGATTTTTCATCAGTATATCTTGTTTTTTATTTGGTTCATTGTTTGTCCATTGCTCTTTTTTCAGATTGTTTAAAGCTGCCCGTCATCTCGACAATAGGAGAGATGTCTTGAACTGGCATAACCAAGAAATCTCTCCTATTGTCGAGATGACCAGGTGCAACATCTATGACGACCCTGTGCAATAGTACAATTTATTAAGCGAGTAAATATGATAAAATATTTTTATCGCAATCGATTGCTTAAATTAAATATTTTACTAATTTCGTTTAATCAAATACTAATATTTTAATTCAACCCAAATATATAAAGAAAACATGCTGCTATTAGGTATTGATGTAGGAACATCATCTGTCAAAGTTTCGGTAGTTGATGTTGCGTCCGGCGACATTCTTGCAAGTGCACAATATCCGGATAGTGAATCAGAGATTATTTCTCTAAAATCAGGGTGGGCAGAGCAGTCGCCAGATATGTGGTGGGAACATGTTCAGCAAGCCATACTAAACTGTAATAGTAAGGGTAAATACAATCCGTTAGACATTTCGGCCATTGGTATAGCTTATCAGATGCACGGACTTGTTATTGTAGATGGAGCGCAAAACAGCCTGAGAAACAGTATTATATGGTGCGACAGCAGGGCCGTAGAAACCGGGGAAGAGGCATTTAACGCTTTAGGAAAAGAACAGGTTTTGAGCCGTATGCTTAACTCGCCCGGTAACTTTACCGCCTCAAAACTGGCCTGGGTTAAAAAGAACGAACCCGAAACCTATAGTAAAGTAGCCAAGATGATGCTGCCCGGAGATTTTATCTCAATGAAGCTTACCGGAGAGGTTACTACCAGTAATTCTGCCTTATCAGAAGGGATACTTTGGGACTTTAAAGCCAACGGAATTTCTACTGATATTATGGAGCAGTTTGGTTTTTCTTCAAGCATAATTCCGGAGATAAAACCAGTGTTTTCTGAACACGGACAAGTAAAGGAATCGATTGCCGAAAAGCTAGGTTTAAGGGCAGGTATTCCAGTAGCTTATAAAGCAGGAGATCAGCCAAACAATGCCCTTTCATTAAATGTAACACAACCAGGCGAAGTAGCTGCAACTGCTGGAACATCAGGAGTTATTTATGGCGTTACTGATCAGTTACTTTACGACAAACAATCACGTGTAAATACATTTGCGCACGTAAATCATACCGCTCAGGATCAGCGTTTAGGCGTTTTGCTTTGCATTAATGGAACAGGAAGTATGAACCGATGGGCTAAAAACCTAATGGGCTCGTCAATAGACTATGTTGCCATGAATAATGCAGCAAGTAAGATCGCTGCAGGAAGCAACGGACTTTATGTTCTTCCTTTTGGCAATGGAGCAGAGCGTATGCTGAATAATAAACTTGTAGGTGCACATTTACAGCAAATAGACCTTAACCTGCATACACAGGCACATATATTCCGCGCAGTACAAGAAGGAATAGCATTCTCATTCCGTTATGGATTAGATATCCTTCGAGAAAACGGAATGCAGCCATCTGTAATCAGAGCAGGAAGGTCAAATCTTTTTATGAGTGATATTTTCTCTCAAACCTTTGTAAACGTAACAGGCGTGCCGGTGGAACTTTATGAGAACGACGGTAGTTACGGTGCTGCTGTAGGTGCCGGTATTGGAGCAAACATTTTTAAAACGGTTAGCGAGGCATTTAGTAATAAAAAGCCTGTTAAGCTGGTAGAACCAACCAATGAGAGACTGGAGGATGAATATCAAACCTGGAAAAAACTTCTTGAACAACAATTAGAATCATTAAATAAATAAAAAATCAACATGAGCGTAAACACTTTGAATAACGAATTTTTTAAAAATATCGGTAAGGTTAACTTCGAGGGACGTGAAAGCGACAATCCTCTGGCATTTAAATGGTATGATCCTGAAAGGATTGTGGCTGGGAAAACACTTAAAGATCACCTTCGTTTCGCCGGTGCTTACTGGCATTCATTCTGTGGTAACGGTGCCGATCCTTTTGGCGAAGCAAGCCATATTTTTCCTTGGAACCAAAAAAGCGATCCTGTAGAACGTGCTAAAGATAAAATGGATGCAGCATTTGAGTTTTTAACCAAGTTAAGTATTCCATATTACTGCTTCCATGACGTAGATATGGTAGATTACGGTAACGACATCAAAGAAAACGAAAGAAGACTGCAAGCTTTGGTAGATTATGCTCGTCAGAAACAAGATGAAACAGGCGTAAAATTATTATGGGGTACTGCGAATCTGTTCTCGCACAGAAGATATATGAACGGTGCAGCAACAAATCCTGATTTTCATGTATTAACACATGGTGCTGCCCAGGTAAAAGCTGCTCTTGATGCAACCATTGCATTAGGTGGAGAGAATTATGTATTCTGGGGCGGTCGTGAAGGATACATGTCGCTATTAAATACCGATATGAAGAGAGAGCAGGAGCATCTTGCACGTTTCCTTCATACTGCAAAAGACTATGCCAGAAAGAATGGATTTAATGGTACATTCTTGATTGAGCCAAAACCATGTGAGCCTACTAAACATCAATACGATTATGATGCAGCAACTGTTTTAGGCTTCCTTCAAAAATATGACCTTCTTGGCGATTTTAAATTAAACCTTGAAGTAAACCATGCAACCCTAGCCGGTCATACCTTCCAGCACGAATTACAAGTAGCTGCAGATGCAGGTCTACTTGGATCTATTGATGCCAACCGTGGAGATTATCAAAATGGCTGGGATACAGATCAGTTCCCAAATAACATTAACGAACTGGTTGAATCTATGCTGATCATTCTTGAAGCAGGCGGCTTTAGTCGTGGTGGAATAAACTTTGATGCCAAAATCCGCAGAAACTCTACTGATCAGGCTGATTTGTTCTATGCACATATTGGGGGTATGGATATGTTTGCCCGTGCACTGATCGTTGCTGACGACATACTTCAAAACTCTGACTATAAAAAAATCAGAACAGACAGATATGCATCTTTTGATAACGGTAAAGGAAAAGAGTTTGAAAACGGTAATTTAAGTCTTGAAGATCTGCGAGATTATGCAATTCAGAATGGCGAGCCACAAACACTAAGTGGCAGACAAGAATTCCTTGAAAACTTAATCAACAGGCACATTTAAATTCAGCGATTAACCGGAATTTATGAAAACACTGGGCGCATTAGACTATGCAGTTTTCCTGATTTATTTTCTGATCGTTGCGCTTTACGGATGGTGGGTTTATAGACAAAAAAAGGCTCATAAGGAGAACTCTAAAGATTTCTTTTTGGCCAAAGATTCACTTACCTGGTGGGCAATAGGAGCTTCCCTTATTGCCTCCAATATTTCTGCTGAGCAGTTTATTGGAATGAGCGGATCAGGGTTTAAGATGGGACTTGCAATTGCTACCTACGAGTGGATGGCAGCCGTTACCTTAATAATTGTGGCGGTATTTTTTATACCRGTATATCTAAAAAACAAGATATACACCATGCCACAGTTCTTAAACCAACGTTACAATGGTACTGTAGCAATGATTATGGCTATTTTCTGGCTGTTATTATACGTAGTGGTAAACTTAACCTCCATACTTTATTTAGGAGCTCTGGCAATCCACAGCATATCAGGAATTAACCTTACTGCGTGTATGTACCTGCTGGCTATTTTCTCCATCATCATTACACTCGGTGGAATGAAGGTAATTGGATATACCGATGTAATTCAGGTGTTTTTCCTTATCCTGGGTGGTTTGGCAACTACATATCTTGCATTAGAGCTGGTAGCCACGCATTTCGGTTCAAGTGGAGTAATGAAGGGTTTTAGTCTGTTAAAAGTCCACGCAGAAGAGCATTTTCATATGATCTTTAAGAAAGATAATGAGAATTATCTCGATCTGCCTGGCTTAACTGTACTAATTGGTGGTATGTGGATTGTAAACCTTAATTATTGGGGTTGCAATCAGTACATCACTCAGAGAGCGCTTGGAGCCGATCTTAAAACAGCAAGAAATGGACTTCTTTTTGCATCTTTCTTAAAATTATTGATGCCTGTTATCGTGGTACTTCCTGGAATAGCTGCGTTTGTTCTTTACAAAGAAGGGTATGGTGACTTTAAAACAGATATGTTGCAAGGCGGAGAGGTATCTCCAGACAGTGCTTATCCTGTGCTTTTAAATCTTCTTCCTGCCGGGTTAAAGGGATTGTCGTTTGCCGCATTAACCGCTGCGGTAGTTGCTTCCCTTGCTGGTAAAGCAAATAGTATTGCAACCATTTTTACACTTGATATTTACAAGAAAGTAATCAATAAAACAGCGAATGAAGACAAGCAGGTCGTAATTGGACGGATTACTGTTATCCTTGCAATGCTAGTAGCCATCATCATTTCTCCTTTACTTGGTATCGATAAAAAAGGTGGCTTTCAGTTTATTCAGGAATATACCGGCTTTTTCTCGCCAGGTATATTTGCCATGTTTATCTTAGGTTTCTTCTGGAAAAAGACAACCTCAAATGCAGCGTTATTTGCAACAGTTGGCGGTTTTGCGCTTTCGGTGATATTCAAATTCCTTCCAAATGTGATGAACCTGGAATTCCTTAGTTCAACAGGCTTTTCAAAGCTGGTGCAACAGAGAGATGGAAGTATGCTTTATGAAATACCATTTCTAGACCGGATGGGTTTTGTATTTATCATTTGTCTTGTGGTGATGTATGCAATTAGCATCATAGAAACCAGAAGAGGGGTACTAACAAACGGACTTGAAATAGAAAAAGAAATGTTTAGAACTAATAGGGCTTTCACAGTTGGTGCAATCATTGTTTGCGGGCTAATTGTGGCACTATATACAATTTACTGGTAGTTAGGTTTTATCCAGTTTAGGTTAGGACGGTGGGCTGGTTACCTATCGTCCTCTTTCTTTATAGTACCTTATAGTACCTTCAATACACTGGATTTCTTTTATTTTATGTTGCTCAAGAGCAGGTTGGATAAAAAACTTAAAGTCCTTACTTGCCGGATTTACTAATGTGGAGCATATTCCGGTTGTGGTTGACATAAATTTGCCTAACCACGTTAATTATTTTCGAAATAAAAAATAATTAACCGGAGAAATGAAAATAATTAAATCTGGTCGTTCAATTTCAGTAAGAAATCTTTTAATTTCTCAAGCGAGTCAATGATCTTTTGATTTTCTTTAACCTCAGATGTATTGTTTTTCAGATGATCTTTTGCTCCCTTTAAAGTGAAACCTTTATCTTCTACCAGATGAAAAATGATCTTTAAATTTTCAATATCTTCTGGGGTAAAAAGGCGGTTTCCTTTTTTATTTTTTTTAGGTTGCAATACGTCAAATTCCTTTTCGTAAAATCGGATTTGGGATGCGTTTACACCAAACATTTCGGTTACCTCACCCATCGTATAGTACATTTTATTGATTTCCCGTTCTTTGTAAGGCATACTTTAGTGTTGATTATTAGTGTTTTACAGCTTTTATTTAAAGTATTCAAATGTAGGGGGATTTTAGTAGAATCCAACAATAAAATTTCAATTTTCCTCGATAGAGGTTTTTTTTTTATCTAAGTTTGTTCCACTAATCAAGAGAAGGATGACAGCTAAGGAAATCAGACAGGCATACTTAAAATTTTTCGAATCAAAACAACATCATATTGTTTCATCGGCACCTATTGTAGTTAAAAACGACCCCACATTAATGTTTACTAATGCGGGAATGAATCAGTTTAAAGATTTGTTTTTAGGAGAAGCCCCAATAAAATATCCAAGAGTAACTGATACCCAACGTTGTTTGCGCGTATCAGGAAAACATAATGATTTGGAGGAAGTAGGGATAGATACCTACCACCATACCATGTTCGAAATGCTTGGAAACTGGAGCTTTGGCGATTATTTTAAGAAAGAAGCCATTGCCTGGAGCTGGGAACTATTGACCGAGGTTTATAAAATTCCAAAAGATAAATTATATGTTTCCATTTTTGAAGGAGACGAAAAAGAAGGTTTGCCAAGGGATACCGAGGCTTACGAGCTTTGGAAGCAATATGTTCCTGAAGACCGCATTATTTTAGGTAATAAAAAAGATAATTTTTGGGAAATGGGCGATACGGGACCATGTGGTCCATGCTCTGAAATCCATGTTGATTGCAGATCGGATGAGGAGCGTAAAGCCGTTGAAGGTAAATCGCTGGTAAATGCCGACCATCCTCAGGTTATTGAGATATGGAACAATGTATTTATGCAGTTTAACCGTTTAAAAGATGGTTCATTGCAACCGCTTCCTGCCCAGCATGTAGATACTGGAATGGGTTTTGAGCGTTTAGTTCGCGTATTGCAGGAGAAATCTTCAAACTATGATACCGATGTTTTTCAACCCTTAATTCAATTCATCGCTAAACATGCGGGGGTTGATTATGGTGTAGATGAAAAAACGGATATCGCTATGCGCGTGATGGCTGATCATATCCGTGCCATTTCGTTTGTAATTGCCGATGGACAGTTGCCTTCTAATAATAAAGCAGGCTATGTGATCCGTCGTATTTTGCGTCGCGCGGTTAGGTATGCTTATACTTTCCTTAACCTTAAAGACCCGTTTTTAAATCAACTGGTGCCTGTATTGGCCGAGCAATTTAAAGGGGTATTTGATGAGCTTTCAATGCAGCAGGATTTTGTGCAAAAGGTAGTTTTAGAAGAGGAAATTTCTTTCTTAAGAACTTTAGCTACAGGTATCCAACGCTTTGATAATTACACTAAAAAGCAAGGCGAAGTATTAATGGCAGAGAATGCTATTGAGCTTGAAAAAAGATTTGATGATCCATGGGTTCACAGCATATTGAAAGACCAGATGGTGATTTCAGGTGAGTTTGCTTTTGAGCTGAATGATACCTATGGATTTCCGATAGATTTAACTGAATTGATGGCCAGAGAACAACGCTGGACGGTTGATATGGAAGAATATAACAAGGCGCTTTTAAAACAAAAAGAGCGTTCTCGTGCAGCTACTGCGGTTGATACCGGAGACTGGGTTGTGGTAAATCCTGATCTTGAGGTTGAATTTGTGGGATATGACGATTCTGAGGCTGAAACGGAGATTGTAAAGTACCGCAAGGTTAGCGCAAAGGGCAAAGACCAGTATCAGATTGTGTTGAGTAAAACCCCTTTTTATGCTGAAAGTGGTGGTCAGGTTGGTGATACAGGTCGTTTAGAAGATCATAGTCGTCTTTTCTTTGTTGAAATAACTGATACCAAGAAAGAAAACGGCGTAATTGTACATTATGCCGATACCTTACCTGAAGATGTTGATGGTCAGTTTTGGGCTGTTATTGATGAAGATAAACGTTTACTATCTCAGGATAACCATAGCGCCACACACTTGTTGCATGCTGCATTGAAAAAAGTATTAGGGTCGCACGTAAATCAAAAAGGTTCATTGGTAAACCCTGATTACCTGCGGTTCGACTTTTCGCATTTTGCAAAAGTTACTGATGAGGAATTGGCGCAGATTGAACATCTGGTTAATCAGAAAGTAAGAGAAAACATTCCTTTAAAGGAGCAAAGATATGTTCCATATGATCAGGCCATTTCGAGCGGCGTAACTGCTTTATTTGGTGAAAAGTATGGAGATTTAGTACGCATCATCACCTTTGATGATCATTATTCTAAAGAGCTTTGCGGTGGTACACACGTACAGGCAACAGGTCAGATCGGTTATTTTAAAATCACATCTGAAAGTGCTGTTGCTGCTGGTGTAAGAAGAATAGAAGCAATTACAGCTGATAAGGCTGAAGCTTTTATTTTGGAACAAAACAAGGAGCTAAATGAGCTAAGATCGTTATTAAAGGGAAATAAGGACCTTAAAGCCGCTGTTGCTGCACTTATCGAAGAAAATGCAAAGCTTAAAAAGGACGCTGATAAGGCTGTTGGTGAACAAGCTGCAAATCTTAAGCATGAAATTGTACATCACCTTAAAACTATTAATGGCATTAATCTGATTGCAACCCACGTTGATCTCCCAAATGCAGAAGCTGTTAAAAACTTAGCGTTTTCAGTTAAGGATCTGGTTGATGATCTGTTCCTTGTGTTTACTACCTTAATTGATGATAAACCTGGAATTACAGTAATGTTATCAGAGAATCTAGTTAAAGATAAAGGCCTTAATGCTTCTAATATAGTTAGGGAACTAGCAAAAGATATACAAGGCGGGGGTGGCGGACAGCCTTTCTACGCTACAGCTGGTGGAAAAAATAAAGATGGTTTAGCTGCTGTTTTAACTAAAGCTGAATCATTGATCGGTTAGTTATACTATTTAAAGCTATAGCCTTAATACAGTCGTCATCTCGACAATAGGAGAGATCTGAGAGATC
>NZ_JBFTKO010000024.1:0-57868 GCF_056395985.1 Pedobacter sp. 05T44 | reverse complement strand
TCTCGACAATAGGAGAGATCTCTCCTATTGTCGAGATGACGAGGTGGCTATTTTAGAACGATAACTTAGTTCACTCGCTTTACTTAAAATCGACTTTCTGCGAAAAGGCCTAGGAAATTTTGCCCATTTAGCGAAGCGGGCAAAAGATTCCAGTCTTAGAGTAGAATGGCTATTTTACCGTTAATTTCTTAATCGGTTCCAATACCACTTTTCTAAACTCCACTTCAGAGCCCTCTGCCTGCAATGCAATATTGCCGCTACTTACCGTGCAATTGGTTCCATGGTTTACAAAAACGTCGTTAACCCATACTTTCACCTGATCACCCAAACATTCGATAACCATTTTATTCCATTCGCCTACAGGTTTCTCAACATCCTGAACCAATCTTTTTATTCTTCTAAGCTTATCGCCATTAACGCCCCAGTTTTCTTTGGGACCACGTCTTGTTTCCATATCAGGAACAGTAATGTCTTCCTGGATACACCAAAAATCACCGGCCATAGTATGCTGCATTTGTACTTCTATTGATTTTGGGAACATATCGTAAAGTGCCCTCGGTGTAGAAGCATGTACAAGTACACCACAATTGCCTGGTTTGGCGGCAAAACGATATTGTACTTCCAAACGGTAATTTTTATAAGTAGCATCGGTAATCAGGTGACCTCCTGGAGTTCCCAAACTTACCAATAAACCGTTACGAATGATAAAAGGCATCCGGGCGTTTGAATCTTTATCCATTTCAGGAACATCTGCATGCCATCCGGTTAGGTCTTTGCCATTAAACAAGCTCTTTGATTGAGCAAATGAGGCAGCTGAGCTTAAAATTAAAGCTAGTGCCAGAAGTGATTTGGTTAGGTTTCTTTTCATCTTTATTGTAATACTAATATAGAAATACTTTTAGCAACTCGCTTTTTTTTCTATTTTGTGTTTTCCAAATAAAATAAGAAAGTATGACCATCCTAATCGTCCTATTGTGTATCCTATTTCTGATTGTTTTAGTTTCAGCATTTAAGGTCAATGCATTTGTTGCATTTCTAATTGTATCTATACTTGCCGGTATTTTACTGGGCATTCCACTTAATAAAGTTACAGCCTCCGTAGAAAAGGGAATTGGAGATGTTTTAGGCTCTTTGGTAGTAATCATTACTGTGGGGGCTATGTTGGGTAAACTTGTGGCCCAAAGTGGCGCAGCGCAAAGAATTGCATCCTCTATGATGAATTTTTGCGGAGAGAAATATATACAATGGGGAGTAGTTACTACGGGGTTCCTAATCGGTATTCCATTGTTTTACGGGATAGGTTTTGTGTTAATGGTTCCGTTGATTTTTTCTATTGTTTACAAGTATAAGTTGCCTGTTATTTACATCGGTTTGCCTATGCTTGCTGCTTTATCTGTTACTCACGGATTTTTACCACCGCATCCTTCGCCTTCTGCACTTGTTATTCAGTTTAAGGCCAATATGGGTTTAACGTTGTTGTACGGATTAATTGTAGCTGTGCCTGCCATTATTATAGGTGGACCATTGTTTTCGAGAACGCTTAAAGCTATTCCATCAAAACCATTGGCATCTTTTGTTCCTGCCGATATGCCTGAAGAAGAATTGCCGGGCACATTTAATAGCTTTTTTACGGCCTTACTGCCTGTTTTACTTTTAATAGGCGCTACAGTATTCACATTTTCAGAAAATCAGAATCCAGCTGTGTCCAATTTCTTTGCTTTTGCGGGAAGTCCGACAATTGCCATGCTTATTGCATTGTTTGTTGCAACATTTTCGCTAGGTATTTTTCAGGGCAAGAAAATGGGGGATATCATGAATATCTATGGCGAAGCGATTAAAGATGTTGCCATGATATTGTTAATTATCGGTGGATCTGGCGCATTAAAGCAAGTTTTGGTAGATAGTGGGGTAAGCGGACAAATAGCAGTCCTTTTAAAAGATATGGATATGCAGCCTTTATTTTTAGGCTGGTTAATTGCCGCAATTATTCGTTTTTGTGTGGGTTCTGCAACAGTAGCAGGCTTGACAACTGCGGGGATTATTTTACCTTTGATGGTATCGTCTAATACAGATCCTAACTTAATGGTTTTGGCAGTTGGTGCAGGCAGTTTAATGTTTTCGCACGTAAACGATTCCGGATTCTGGATGTTTAAAGAGTACTTTAACTTAAGTATGAAGGATACCTTTAAATCGTGGGCCGTAATGGAATCAATAGTAGGTGTTGTTGGATTGGTAGGCGTACTTTTATTAAATCAAATTATTTAAATATAGATATGGGAACTTTTAATGCAGATGAACAGTTTGAAAAATTAGGATTAACATTGCCTCCGGCGCCAACACCTTTGGGTGTTTATAAACCTTTTTTGATTGATGGAAAGTATCTTTATTTATCAGGACATGGGCCTGTTAGAGATGATAAAAGTTTGATAATCGGACGTGTGGGTGTTGAATTTGATAAAGAAGAAGGTAAACTTGCTGCAAGACAAGTAGGGTTAACCATGTTATCAACCATAAAAACAAATTTAGGCAGCTTAAACCGTGTAAAAAGAGTAATCAAAGTTTTAGGGATGGTAAATTGCACGCCAGATTTCGAAAGGCATCCCTTTGTAATTAACGGTTGCAGCGAACTTTTTGCCCAGGTTTGGGGAGAAGAAAATGGCATTGGCACCAGAAGTGCGGTAGGTTTTGGGTCGTTGCCTGACAACATCCCTGTAGAGATTGAAGCTTTATTCGAACTTCATGAATAACCCTAAAAAACTAACAAACCGGTATTGGTTTGAGATTGATAATGTGAGTGAACTTGATTCACCGGCATTGGTCTTTTACCCTGATCGTATTGCAGATAACATCACTCAGTTAAAAGCCAGCATTGATTCGGTTAGCAGATTGCGACCTCATGTAAAGACTCATAAATCCAGTGAGGTTACCTTGTTGATGATAAATGCCGGAATAGCTAAGTTTAAATGTGCTACAATTGCAGAGGCAGAGATGTTAGCCCTTTGCGGTGCTGAGGATGTTTTGCTGGCCTATCAGCCTGTTGGCCCAAAAGTTAAAAGATACGTATCGCTTATAAAAGCTTTTCCGCTAACACGATTTTCGTGTTTGGTCGATAATGAGCAATCATTAAATGAACTTTCGGAAGCTGCTGTTGAATCGGGATTGGAAATAAATTTGTTTCTGGATCTGAACTTAGGGATGAACCGAACGGGCATTTTACCCAACGAAAAGGCGCTGGCACTTTACCAGAAAATGAATGTTTCCGGCGGAATAAATGCTATAGGTTTGCATGGTTATGATGGTCATATCCATGATGTTTCATTATCGCAAAGAAGGGAGAAGTGGCAGGTTGGCTGGAATTTACTTAAAAACTTAAAAGATAGCATTGTAGCTAAAGGTTTGCCTGTGCCGGTTATTGTAGGTGGTGGTACGCCTACTTATCCTTTTTACGCGGAACAACCCGAAGTAGAATGTAGTCCGGGTACATTTATTCTGTGGGATAAAGGATACCAAAACTCTTTTGAAGAGCAGGAGTATTTAATTGCAGCGGTTCTTATAAGTCGCGTAATTTCTTTGCCGGATGAAACCAAAATAAGTCTGGATTTAGGACATAAAGCTGTAGCTGCAGAAAATGAACTTACTAAAAGAGTTTCATTTTTGAATGCTCCGGATGCCAAAATAATAAGTCAGAGCGAAGAGCATTTGGTATTGGAAATGACTAAAGGACATGGTTTTAAAATAGGGGATGTTTTGTATGGTTTGCCAATCCATATTTGTCCAACTGTTGCCTTATATGACCATGCAGCGACGGTTATAGATTATAAAATTACCGGCGAATGGGCCATTGTTTCAAGAAATAGAAAGATTAATATATAACCTATGTTTACAATTGATGCGCATTTGGATTTAAGCATGAATGCTTTGGAGTGGAATCGTGATTTGACTTTGCCTGTTTCTTCGATCAATGCGAGGGAGGAGGGATTAACTGATAAGCCGGATAGGGCAAAAGCAGTTGTCTCGTTACCCGAACTTAGAAAAGGTAAAATCGGACTTGTTGTAGCCACCCAGATTGCCCGATATGTAGCACCAGGGAATAAGTTGCCCGGATGGCACTCCCCGGCACAGGCATGGGCGCAAACCCAAGGTCAGCTTGCATGGTATAAAGCAATGGAGGAGGCAGGGGAGATGGTGCAGATTACTGATCTGGCAGGTTTAGAAAAGCACCTTGCTTTATGGGCTGCTGATACCTTGGATGCTCAAAAACCAATTGGCTATATTTTAAGTCTCGAAGGTGCTGATTCCATAGTAACCATTGGGCATTTAGAAAAAGCGCATCAAAATGGTTTAAGAGCCGTTGGTCCAGCTCATTATGGTCCTGGAAGATATGCTCAGGGTACTGATGCAACTGGATTTATGGGGCCTAATGGTCATGAGTTGCTTAAGGAAATGGAGCGGTTGAATATTATTTTAGATGCTACACACTTATGTGATGATAGTTTTTGGGAGGCTCTYGATTATTTTAGCGGCCATGTTTGGGCTTCACATAACAATTGCAGGGCGCTTGTGAACCATAACCGTCAGTTTAGTGATGATCAGATCAAGGCGCTAATAGAACGGGGTGCAGTTATTGGCGGTGCTTTAGATGCCTGGATGATGGTGCCTAACTGGGTGCGTGGTAAGTCTACCCCAAAGCAAATGAATTGCAATCTGGATGTGATGATTGATCACATAGATCATATTTGCCAGTTAGCTGGAAATACGCATCATGTTGGAATTGGTTCTGATCTTGATGGTGCATTTGGGAAGGAACAGTGTCCTTATGATTTGGAAACTATTGCTGATCTTCAAAAGATACCTGCCTTGTTTAAGGTCAGAGGATATTCGGACCTGGATATTGAAAATCTGATGAGTGGAAACTGGTTAAGGTTTTTGCGAAAAGCATGGTAATTGGGGTCTATAACATCTTAGTCTATACGTTAACATTAAAAAGACTTTTTAAAGTCGTTTTAATGTTAAAGGTCGGCCAGACTCGTTTCAAAGTCGTTCAAGAGTTGTCTGAAAGTCGTTTATTTATTTAAGCGCCCAATACCCTACGGCCAGCCAGAYCAGGCCTTTTATCAGGAAAAACAAAAATCCCCAAACGCCGACTTTTTTCAGCCATTTTAGAATTGCAGCTTTTTTTTCTGATGGGGTTCTACTAGTCATAAGATATCAATTCATAACGCTGTTTATCTTCAGACAAATATATCTTATTTGAAATAATTGTAAATAAAATTGAATGTAATTTTAATGTTTGAATGTATTAGTTTAAACACATCAGTTTGAACGCGCCCGTCATCCTGAATTTATTTCAGCCCCCCTCAAGAGAAAGAAAGCCTTGCTTGTGCGAGGTCCTGAAATAAATTCAGGATGACGGGTGCTCTTCAGCATAACGAGTGATGAAAAGCTTTTACCCTCTTGGTCTGATTATTCTTTCAATACCCGGATCTCTTCTTTCCMTTTTGTTTTCGTAATGCCTGTTGTCGCGTCTTCTGTCATTACCTCTTTCTCTGTATTGTCTTCTGCCATTATCATAGTGTCTATCTTCACGATATCTTTCAGTGTAATGTCTTCTATTCCCTTTCCAGTTATCATGTCTGCCATATTTAACCCTATACGCATTGTGGTTATGATATGGTCTTGGCGAATTAATTACGTATTTTCTTCCAGAGTATAAGTTGTAACCCCTGTATCTATGTGGCAGTGAACGAGAATGAACCCACCTGTTTCCGTTTAGGTAAATAAACTGCCTGGTTGGTACATAGTAATAACTCTCAATGTCGGGCATGTAATAGTAGTCTACATAATCATAGCCTCTTGGTCCCCATTGCGGCTGTGAGCCTATGTTAACACTAATGTTTACTTGCGCCTTTGCAGGTGCTGTTGCAGCTATTATTGATGCAAATCCAAGCATCGCCAATAAAAATAGTTTTTTCATAGAATTGATTTATTATTTGTGTGTGATGTATTAAAACCAAAGTTTGTGCCATAAGTATAATTCTGGCTACAAATCTGTGTTAATAACGCATAAATGGTTATGTTTGTATCTTAAATACATGTTGAATAAAGTTAATTATTGCATATAAATGAGTACGAAAACTGCAGTTTCTCCATCAGAATTCGAATTGGTATCTGGTTTAGAAATCCACGTACAATTAAACACACAAACAAAAATATTCTCGTCGGATAGTGCTTCTTTCGGAGCAAAACCTAATGAGCATATCTCTGCTGTTTCGCTGGCATTACCAGGCGCTTTGCCTAAATTGAATAAAGAGGTGGTTGCTAAAGCCGTTAGAATGGGCCTGGCCTTAAATTGCACAATTAACCAGCTCAATTTTTTTGATAGAAAGAATTATTTCTATGCCGATTTGCCTAAAGGATATCAGATTACTCAGGATAACAAGCCCATCTGTCAGAATGGTTATCTGAATGTAACGCTAAGCAATGGTGAAGAAAAACGCATCGGAATTAACAGGATACACCTGGAAGAGGATGCCGGTAAAAGTATGCATGATCAGAATGATCAATACTCTTATGTAGATCTAAACAGGGCAGGGGTTCCATTAATAGAGATTGTTACAGAACCTGATATCAGAAGTTCAGAAGAAGCATCTGCGCTGTTAACAGAGATGAGGAAATTGGTTCGTCATTTAAATGTGAGTGATGGCAATATGGAAGAAGGAAGTTTGCGTTGTGATGCAAATATCTCTATCCGTGAGGTTGGTGCAACAGAATTTGGAACGCGCTGCGAGGTAAAAAACCTAAACTCCATAAGAAACGTGCGCAGGGCAATGGATTTTGAGTTTAACAGGCAAAAAGAGGTTGTAGCCACCGGAGGAAGGATTGTACAGAGCACATTGAACTTTGATGCTGAAGAAGGTACAACATCGCCAATGCGGAGCAAGGAAGAAGCCAATGATTACAGGTATTTTCCGGATCCGGATTTGCCGCCCGTACATATTTCTGATGAGTGGCTGGAGCAGATAAAGGCCACAATGCCTGAACTACCCTCGGAGATCTCTAAAAGACTGGTAAAAGATTATGGAGTTAACGCATCTGAAGCTACATTACTTGCTGAAGATATTGACTTGCTTACCTATTTTAATTCGGCATTGCCTATAATTAAAAATACAAAGAGCCTGGTGAACTGGCTTACCGGATCTATCAGAGCTTTGTTAAGTGAACAAGAGATCACAATATCAGGCTTTAAAGTTAGTCCTGTGCAACTCGCAGACGTAATTAACCTGGTAGATAATAAAAAGATCACCCAACAAATTGCATTGCAACAGCTGTTGCCTTTAATCGTTAATAATGCGGGTGCCGATGTAAATAAACTGGCTACTGAACATAGCTTGCTAATTGAAGAAAATAGTGATGAACTGGCTGGTTTTGTGGATCAGGTTCTATCGAAATACGAAGCACAGGTACAAGCCTATAAAAAAGGAAAAAAAGGCGTGCTTGGGCTTTTTGTAGGTGAGGTAATGAAACTTGCCAGGGGAAAAGCAKATCCCCAAAAAATAAATGAATTGTTACAAGAGAAATTAAAATAGTAAATATTATGATGAAACGTATTGGGTATGTATTGGTGTTGTGTGTGGCTTTTGCAGCATGTAAGGATAAAAGTAAGTTTGTAATTAACGGAGAGTTTAAAAACGCTGCTCCAAAAAGCAAAGTTTACTTATTTGGTTTGCAAAAAGACAATGCTTTGCCATTAGATTCAACTGTGTTTTCTGAAAAAGGAGAATTTAAATTTACCCATTCAACCCCTGGGGCAGATTTCTTTAGGATTTCTGCGGGCAATAACGAATATATGATTATTGCAAAGAATGGCGATGAAATTAAAATTACTGCTGATTTGGCCGACAAATCATTGGCTTATACTACATCTGGTGCTGCTGAGGCTGATAAGTTACAGGAATTGAACACCACCAAGCATGAGTATATGACTAAAATTGCTGCTATACAAACTCAGTTTGATGAAGCAGTATCGGCCCAGCCAGATAAGAGAGAAGCTATTATGGAGCAAATGAGACCTCAATATACTGCTGAAATTGAAGGGCTTAATAAAGCGGTGTTGAAATTTGCTGAGGAGAATACGGAATCGTTAGCAGGTTTTTATGCCATAAACTTGTTAAATCCTTCGGAATTTGAGAAAGAAATGGTGGCTTACTCTGATAAAATCAAAAGTAAGTTTAATGATAATGCCGCAGTAACTGAATTTTTAAAGAGAATGGCTAGCTTAAAGGCTGTTCAAATTGGTCAGGCTGCACCAGAATTTACCATAACCGGTATCGATGGAAAGCCAGTTAAGTTGTCTGATTTTAAAGGAAAATATGTATTGCTTGATTTCTGGGCATCGTGGTGTATGCCATGCAGACAGGAAAATCCGAATGTGGTTAAAGCCTACAATACTTATAAAGACAAGAATTTTACCATATTGGGTATTTCTTTAGATAAAGACCCGGCAGCATGGAAAAAAGCAATTGCTGATGATAAACTAACCTGGAACCATGCCAGCGAATTAAGCGATTTTGAAGGTTCTACAGTTAGATTGTATCAAATAGAGGCTATTCCAAGCTCATTTATCATAGATCCAAAAGGAACAATAGTTGCAAAGAATCTTCGCGGAGAGGAGCTTGATGCATTTTTAAATAAAACTTTACGCTAACCCTAAATTCATGTTAATATACATGATGGTATTAACAATTTGTTAACATGAGTTTAACGGTATATTATAATTGATTACCTAATTTCGTAACAAATAATTAAAGCTATGAGCACCGTAAAACAGAAGATACTTATTGTTGATGACGAACCAGATATTTTAGAGTTAATTGAGTATAACTTAAAGAAAGAGGGATATCAGGTATTCTTAGCCAATAATGGTCAGGAAGGCATTACGATTGCAAAGAAGGTACATCCTGATTTAATTATCCTGGATATCATGATGCCAAAGATGGATGGTATTGAGGCATGCAGGTTAATGAGGGCTATTCCTGAGTTTAAAAATACTTTTATGGTGTTTTTAACAGCACGAAGTGAAGAGTATTCAGAAATAGCGGGATTTAATGTTGGTGCAGATGATTATATAGCTAAACCAATTAAGCCTCGTGCACTAGTAAGTCGTATTAATGCGATTCTAAGAAGAAATGCAAGCGGAGACGAGGTTTCTGATAATAAGGTTGAAATAGGTGATTTGGTAATTGACAGAGAAGCGTACCTTGTTTTTCAGAGTGGTAAAAAAGTCATTTTAGCTAAAAAAGAGTTTGAATTACTTTATTTATTAGCTTCAAAACCAGGTAAGGTATATACCAGAGAATCTATTCTAAAGAATATTTGGGAAGATTCTGTAGTGGTTACAAACCGTACAATTGATGTACACATTCGCAAGTTACGCGAGAAGTTAGGTGAAACTTATGTTGCTACTGTAAAAGGAGTGGGGTATAAATTCGAACTTTCTTAGTACTTTTGCATTCTGGAAGATCATTGGGCTTTTTGCTACCTGTAGCGAATTAGCTCATTGATATCTTTACAGGCTGGAATGCACTAGTTACTTCTGAAAAACACACTGAATTGAAATATCCTTCATTTAAAGACATTATCCTATTCGAAAACGATGATTATATCGTTGTAAATAAACCACCTTTTGTTGCCTCTTTAGATGAGCGCGGCGGTTCTGGTGAAGTAAATATCTTACGCCTTGCTAAACAATATAGTGCCGATGCACAGGTTTGCCATCGCCTTGATAAAGAAACTTCGGGTGCAATTATTATTGCAAAAACGCCTGAGGCTTACCGTTCTGTAGCCATGCAATTTGAAAAGCGTAAGGTAAATAAAGTATACCACGCTGTTGTTGATGGGCAGTTTACTTTTAAAGACTTGTTCATAGACCTTCCTATTCTAAATGATGGAAATAAGAGTGTAACTATAGACCGTAAGGAAGGTAAACGTGCAGAAACGTATTTTAATTCCATTAAAAACTACAGACATTATACTCTGGTAGAGTGTAAACCAATAACTGGTAGGATGCATCAGATTCGGATACATTTAGCTACCCAGCGTGCTGCAATTGTTGGAGATCATATGTATAAGGGTAAACCGGTATACCTATCGGCCATGAAAAAAGGATACCGCATTGCAAAGGATGATGAGGAACAACCCATCATGAAACGTTTTGCTTTACATGCCCGCCATTTGGTATTTAAAGGCCTTGATGATAAGGATATTGTAATCGACGCACCCTATCCAAAAGATTTTGCTACATTAATTAAATTGCTGGATAAATTTGACGCTTAAAAGGTAAATTATGTATATACGGCTGGTGAATTATATAGATTCGATTAACCATTACCGGAAAACTAAAATTTCTAACCGTAATTTCCTGGTTATTGCTGCACTGATTGTTGGCATTCTGGCCGGTCTTGCTGCCGCACTTCTAAAAACCTTAACTCACCATATAGAAGATTTTCTGCAGACGGGTTTTCACTGGCAGTACAAGTATTATCTGTATTTCTTTTTTCCTTTTATAGGGATACTTCTTTCGGTAATGTATGTGCGAAGGTTCATCAGAAAAGGAAAATTTGAAACCGGGCTAACACCTCTTTTGTATACAATTTCGAAAAAATCCAGTAAAGTAGAACCTCATAATATCTATTCGCAAATTATTACAGCAGCATTAACTGTTGGTTTTGGGGGTTCTACGGGTTTGGAAGCTCCAATTGTGACCAGTGGAGGGGGTATTGGTTCTATTGTAGGCAGATTTTTAGGTTTATCATACCGTGAAACCACAATGTTGCTGGCGTGTGGTGCAGCAGCCGGAATATCTGCTGCATTTAATAGTCCAATTGCGGGTATTGTATTTGCCATAGAAATACTGCTTCCAGAGTTTACAATCCCTGCTTTTATACCTTTATTGCTTGCTTCGGCCACTGCTGCGGTAGTAGCAAGGTTCTTTTTTAACGAACAGCTTTTCTTTCTGGTTACAGAAGGATGGAAGATGAATGCACTTGTATATTATGTATTGCTTGCGGTTTTAATTGGTCTTTTCTCTATCTATTTTGCCAAAGCAAATTCGGTTATTAAGTCCTTCTTTTACAAGATTAATCATCCATATAAACGTGTAGTTGTTGGCGGTTTGATGCTAGGTATAATGGTTTTCCTGTTTCCAACATTATATGGGGAGGGTTATATTACCATTAAAAATTTGCTTGGCGGAAATTATACCAATGTAATGACCAACAGTATATTTTCAGAATATAGTAATTTGCCATGGCTGGTTATCCTTTTTACAGCAATAACTATTTTTGCTAAATCTTGCGCTACCCTTATTACTTTAGGTGCCGGTGGGAATGGGGGTATTTTTGCGCCGAGCTTGGTTATTGGTGGTTTAATTGGTTTTGTGGTTGCATTTTCTGCAAATACTCTGGGAATAGCAAACCTGAATGTTGCCAATTTCATTGTGGCGGGCATGGCGGCTTCATTAAGCGCTATTATGCATGCACCGCTTACAGGGATATTTTTGATTGCCGAGATTACCGGTGGTTATGTTTTAATGGTTCCGTTGATGATTACATCCGCAATCTCTTATTTGATCAATCGCAGTGCAAATAAATACTCTATCTATACCAAGCCTTTGGCAGAGAAAGGGGAACTGTTGTCGCATGAAGACAAAGACACTACCGTTCTTAATATGATGAAACTTAAATATCTTGTAGAACGAGATTACCTTGTTTTAAATGAAGATGATTTGGTCTCAGTAAGAATGCCTGAAATTCTACTTTCTAAAAGAAATTTGTTTCCGGTTGTAAGTGCAGACAGGAGCTTTAAGGGTTTGGTGTTTGTTGAAGATGTTTTGAAGAGGAATGTTGCCGATGAAGATAACCTTTCTGTAAATGATCTGATGCAGGCTGCTCCAGATATTGTACTGGTTACGGATTCACTAAAGAAGGTACTGGGGAAAATGGAAAAGGAAAATGCATGGCTATTACCTGTATTGGATGAAAGTGGAGCTTACCTTGGGTTTGTATCCAAAACGGCAATTTTTAATAAGTACAGGGCTTTGCTAAGCAGGCAAGCTGATTATATGGAATAAAAAAAAGCTCCTGATCAGGAGCTTTTTTTTATTCTGCGGATCTTTTTAATCCGAATTTCTCGATCTTACTATATAAGTGACTGCGTTGGATATCTATATCATCGGCAGTTTTAGATACATTCCAGTTGTTCTTTTCCAATTTAAACTTGATGAATTCTTTTTCAGCATAGTCTTTGTAATCCTGAAAGTTGTTGAATTTATCATAAGCCAAGGCTGGAGAAGGAGCTGTATGGGCAGATCCATTGGGAGTCCCACCTGCTGCACCTATATTCGTTCCTCCACTAGGATTTGCAAATACAGTTACATCATGATCTGTAATGGTTTTATCGCTTAAAATAATCAGACGTTCGATCATGTTGTGTAATTCCCTAACATTACCTGTCCACGGCAGACTTTGTAATGCTGTCATGGCGCTATCGCTGATCTTTTTAACAGGCATGCCATATTCTTTACAAATTTCTTCAAGGAAGCTTTGCGCGATCTCCGGGATATCATCGATGCGCTCACTTAGATGTGGAACATGGATGTTTATAACGTTTAGGCGGTGGTATAAGTCCATGCGGAAATTGCCATCTTCGATTTCTTTTAAAAGATTTTTATTGGTAGCTGCCAGTACACGCACATTCACTTCAAGTTCTTTTTCGCCACCTACACGAGTGATTTTGTGTTCCTGTAATGCGCGTAAAACTTTTGCCTGAGCCGAAAGGCTCATGTCGCCAATTTCATCTAAAAACAGCGTTCCCCCATTGGCAAGTTCAAATTTACCTATACGCTGTTTTACAGCAGAGGTAAATGAACCTTTTTCGTGGCCAAATAATTCACTCTCTATCAGTTCGGATGGAATAGCTGCGCAGTTAACCTCGATAAGAGGGCTGTCGGCACGATTCGATTTTTCGTGTAACCAACGTGCAACCAATTCTTTACCACTACCATTCGCTCCGGTTATTAATACCCTGGCTTCTGTAGGGGCAACACGCTCTATAGTTTCTTTAATTTTGTTTATATTCTCTGAACTACCTAGAATATCTCTTGTTTTGCTAACTTTTCTTTTTAATACTTTGGTTTCAGTAACTAAAGTACCTCTGTCCAGTGCATTTCTAACTGTAATCAGTAGCCTGTTTAAATCCGGTGGTTTTGAAATGAAATCAAATGCACCTTTTTTACTGGCTTCTATTGCGGTTTCGACCGTTCCATGTCCTGAAATCATAATGAATGGAAGGTCCGGGCTATATGCAAGTGCTTGTTCCAACACCTCCATTCCATCCATTTTATTCATCTTGATATCACATAGGACAAGGTCGTATTTCTTCTTTTTGATGAGCTCTAATCCATCTACACCATTGTCAATATCCTCAACTTCATAGTTCTCGTATTCTAAGATTTCACGTAAAGTACTTCTTATCGCTCTCTCATCATCAATTATTAACAATTTTGCCATAGGGTATGCTAAATCTTCTTATTATCCAGTGCTAATATATTATTTTTCAGTTTAATAATGTGTTTTTTTAAAGTTATGAAACTGATATATCATTTAAAAAACAAAATGCAAGCCTGTAAGCCGGGTTCTGTAACCTGATTGCTCAGGTTTTCTATCATTAATCCAGTATAAATGTTGCCATTTATCTCTAACGACCTACCCACTAACATCGGACGAGCAGCCCTACATGCGTTAGCCTATTTGGTCTTTCAACTCCCGGGGTTTACCAGTTCTCCGATCACCCGGAAAAATCGTGAGCTCTTACCTCACGTTTTCAACCTTACCTGTGCTTAAAAGCCATCGGCGGTATGCTTTCTGCGGCACTTTCCATAATTCGGGTGTTCATCCCCAAACCTCTTCCCGTTAGGAAGCGAGATGCTCTGTGTTGCCCGGACTTTCCTCTCCGATATAATCGCAGCGATAGAACGGCTTGCATTTGCGGCAAAGATACAAAATAAGGAATGTATAAATTAAGGTTGTTTACTTTGTCACGTAAATCTTTTTACTGTTTCCTTTGATCGATTTTATTTTGCCAAATAACCTTTTTGCATCAAAAGAATTAAAATAGGTGATTTTTACATTCCCTATTGATTTAACCTTTTCAGCGGGATCGTTAATGTCAAAGGCATTGTTGTATTTAATCTGAATGGCACCAATGGATTTAATTGTTCCAGATTTATCGTGGACATCAAAAGCGTTATTGTATTTAATTTGAATGTTACCGATGGATTTTATTTTTCCTCTGGGATCATGAATATCAAAATTATCATTATAATCAATTTTGATTCCGCCTATCCATTTTATTTTTCCCGATTTTTCATCGTCAAACCGGTCGTAATATTCAATTTTCTGATTGGCAATGAATTTAGAATGTTCGTTATCGGTATATTCTGAATTACTTGTGTAATCTGCAAGTGCTCCTTCGGCCTCATCGATATAAGATATGTCGCCAGTGGAATTTAAACCAATGATGATCATGTTGTTTATAGTTAGTTCGATAGATCTGATTCCATTTTCTCTATCAGAGATTCTAAAATGTGCGCTTGTTAAGGTTTGTGAGCTGGAAATCTGGCTGTGGCACAGCAATAAGCCAAGCACGAACAGGAGTTTGCGTTTCATAGTGGTTTTTCATTAAGTGTGTAACCTAAAGTAAGTAAATCTTATCAATCAGGGGAGAAGAAAATCTTATATTTATGGAAACGACTTGTTCCGTGCATCTTTTTAACAAAGATGAATACACAGAAAATGAAAAGAATTATAACAAAGAATTTCAGTCCAAAATTAATACTAACTATTTTAATGTTGCTGGGCCTTTCAGTTTATGCCAATGCAGCTGATGTAATAAAGCTTATAGTTAAGGAAGATCGTGCAAGTTGTACAGGTGTAGCGCCGCAAACTTGTTTTCAGGTTAAATATAAAAACAGTAAAGGTTGGGAGCTGTTTTACAGCAATATTTCTGGTTTTAATTATAAACCCGGATATCGTTATGTAATTCTGGTAACCCGTACTAAAAGGGCCAATGTTCCTGCCGATGCATCAATTTATACTTATAAACTAAAGAAAGTATTAAAGAAACAAAAGATGCCGGTTAAAACTGGTGAATGGGATTTTGTTGTTAAACATAAATGGAAACTGATTCAGATGAATGGCGTCGCTCTGGAACAATCGCCGGCTTATGTAGTATTTGATAAAGAAAAGGGAAGAGTTAATGGTTTTGCAGGATGTAATTCTTTCTTTGGAGCTTATGAAAAAGGCGATGGTAAACTTACGTTTAAACAAATGGGCAGTACTTTGAGGGCTTGTGTAGATGAAGATAGAAATAGGCTCGAAAGTGAGTTTTTAAAGCTGATAAGCGATAAAACATTGAAATACGATGTTGCTGAACAAACCTTAAATTTTTATGAGAACCACCGCTTGGTTTTAATGTTCGGGATGGCTCCTTTAGATAAGAAATAGGATAAAAAAAACCGGCATCTGATGAAGATGCCGGTTTTTTTTATCCTATTTTAGTGACGTCTTCTATTTGGTACTTCTTTATTCCTTCAGGCATTTCCCATTGCACTATGGCGCCCTTAGTGTAGCCAAGGATTGCTACGCCTATTGGAGAGAGAATGGAAAGGGTATTGTGTTTTCTTCGTGCCTTTGCAGGTGCAACAAGTTTGTATATGAATTCTTTTCCTAATTCCATTTCCTTCACTTTTACATTGGTATCAACCGTAACCACATCAGCTGGTAGTTCATTTCTTAAAACCTGCCTTGCATGTTTTAGTTCCAATTCAAGTTTTGCTTCGTTATACCTGCTTAACTTTCTTCTTCTTAAATGATCTTTAAGGAGGTCGTAAATTCCGGTTGATAGTATGATAGGGGTTTCGTTTATTTTTATTGATTCAGTATTCATGTTTTTTTGTATTGAGTAAATGACTTAATAATTTGATTTGTATGAATAGCCTCAGCCAGTATTAATCGACTGAGGCAATGCCATCGAAGTCTTTATTGTTGTACCAGCTTGTTAAAAAGGTAAATGTACCCGCCGAAAGTAAAACCAACAGTGGTTTAAGTAGTAAAATAGCCAATAGCAAAACTATCAACAGCGCTAAAAGCAGCATTATATGAATGGCCCTAAAAAAGCATTTAGTGCTTATTAATTTCATTTTAGAAAGCAAGAAGGTGAAAGGAAAGAATTAAATGTCTGGACCCCTGACCCCAAGAAAAGGGAGGGGTTTATTTAATAAAGTCTTTACTGCTTTTAAGAAAAGAATCTCCTAAACCGTACTGTAAGGAAAGAAAGCGTAAAAACATGGCAATAGCAGTTCGCAATAATGTTGCAAGCTGAATACCCAGTGTTTTATAAAATTGCTTAAAGAAATCCATTGGTTTAAAGATAGCCCAAATGCTTTGATATAAAAACTATACCTGCTTAGAATTGCGATTATTGCACTATTATGCCATATCTGTACGCTGATTATTAAAATCGGATGTCTTAATTTAATTGATTTATTGTTTCTTTGCTAGATAAGAGGAAATCCTTTTAGCTAGAGACCCTTATGAAGAAAAATACAAAGGCATGTGATCTGCAAAGCTGCTTAATGTGCAGATTGGTTTTAAAGGAATGGAAATTACCTATTGAGAATCATCGCAAGAACTTTTTGGTGAAAAAAGGGGAGGTGATAATTAAAGAAGGAGATCCGGTTAATGGTATTTATTTCGTTAATAAAGGCAAAGTTAAAATACACAAAACCTGGGGAGATAAGGAACTGATAGTTCGTTTTGCCAGTAATGGTGCAATTATTGGTCATCGCGGTCTAAGTACCAAAAGTGCCATTTTTCCTATATCTGCTACTGCACTTGAGGCCACATCGGTATGTTTTATTGATTTGGATTTCTTTATGTCGACCCTTAAGATAAATTCAGACCTTACTTTTCAATTGATGATGTTTTACGCTGATGAACTACAGGAATCGGAACGGAGAATGCGGAATTTAGCCCACATGTCTGTTAAAGGTCGTTTGGCTTTATCTATTATCCAACTTAAAGATCAATTTGGCGTAAATGACAGAGGGCATATTGATATAGAACTAAGCAGGCAGGATCTTGCTGCTTTTACAGGGACCACATATGAAACAGTTTTTCGAATGATGAATGAGCTTGTTAGAGAAGATTTGATTTCGATAACAGGAAAAGCAATAAGTGTTAAAGATCCCAGAGGTTTGAAAGCATTAACACTTATTGCATAATTCTTATACTTTAAAACTTATATCCTAAGCCCACTCCAACATTCCACTTTCCATCTTTTGTACTTGTTTTTGCGGTATAAAGCATCGGCATCTGTAAGGCAATGTGTTTATAAATTGCCGTTACACCACAGCCTAAAGAAGGTATAATAATTGCATTTTTGGGTGCATTTCCGGGCGATTTGTCTTCTTTGATTTTTAAACTGGGAAGTAAACCTATTAATAAACTGAAGGGTTTGCTGGTGTATTTAATTGCAGGGCCTGTACAGTTTATTGCGGCCCCATGATCAATATAACTTAATACCACTACTCCCTCAAACAGGGTAGGTTTAATTTGTGTTGTTTGAGCTTTTCCTTTAAAATTCAGCATGCAAAGTGCCAGTCCGCCATAAATGGCAAGTTGTAATTGTGTTTTCATGAAATGATAATTTAAATGTGAAACCTAAATTGTTTGTAGTGATTCTTTTTGAATCGGAATAATATCTGTTTTAAAGGCTCCGCAAACAGCGCAACCGTAATCTGCTTTTAAATCTGAGAAGGGGGTTCCAGGTGGTACTCCATTTGCCTCATCTCCCCATGTTTCATCATATATAGTTAAGCAGTGACTGCACTGGTGCGCAATGACGTACTCAATTTCTGTAACCAATTCTGTTTCGTAATAATTATCTGCAGAAGCACTTTCTGACAAAGTCTGGAGCTGATAATAATTGTCGCAAAGTTTTACCAATGCTTCAGCTAATGATGCTCTGTCAAGGTTGTCTTTATAAAGAGTGAAATTCTTCGAATTGGGATTAAAATCAGTGGTATGAAGAATGTCGAATTTGCATTCATCCTCCAAGTCATTATTGGCACATTTCCTTATAATTACTGAGCCAAATAAGCCACTTTTTGGATTGGTTTTAATTGCAAAACAAAGTTTGAAAGTTCTGAGATCTACTTTGTTAAACTCATTGATAAGCTCCCGTTTAAGGTTAAGCCCATATTCACAAAGATCCTCACTTTGCCAGTTTAGTTCGTTGGATGCGTGACGTACGTTTATTCTGTTTTTATCCAGTACAGCATTCCAGAGTTTTTTGTCGCCTGTTTCTACACCTTTTATGATAATTGATTTCCAGGGAGTAGTGTACAGCTGGCCAATGCGGGTTTTTGCGCAAATAGCACAAAGATCTTTAAGAAATGAAACTGAAAACAATTCGTTTCTACGGTAAATCCCTAGCCAATATTTGTCGTTATATTTATTGAATCCCTCATAGTATGGTAATTGGAAATCGGGTAGCTTTAGCGGGGCAGAGAGGGGTTGGTAAAAGATGCTTCCGGTTAATTTTACCTTGTTTTCCAGTAGCAGTCCGTCAATATTAATTTGATCATAAAATAAATCTTTATTGCTGAATATTGCGTCTTCAACCAATTTGCTAAGGGTGCCAATGTCCTCAGAATAAATTAAAGATGACCAGCAGTAAATGATATTGGTTCTGGGAAAACGTATGTATAAATACCAATAATTGCCAATCTCTGAAGATATAAAGTTTAAATTTCCAGTGAAAAAGGGAATTAAGGTCTGACTGTTGTCTGCCAGATTGATTTTTAATCTTGGGGTATAGTCAAAAGCATCTAAAACATCTCTGTAAACCCCTTCGCGGAGCCAATTCGAATTGTTAAATATGTCTTCAGTTACATAAGAGCTAATGATGTTTGGCTGTTTATCAGCATCTATTTCAAACTCAGTGTCGGATATAAAAAAGCCATGCTCAATGTCTTCTAACTTATCTTCATCCACAGAAAAATAAAGCTGCTGTCTGGTGCCAAATCTTACGTTTTCGACTGCTGATTCTTCGAGAATAGTGAGGATTTGTAAAAGATCACCAATAGAAACAATGCCTCCCGGAAGATTTACTTTAATTTGATGTTTTTTTATTTCCTTGTTTTCCATATCAGTTCGTTTTTTCTAATACTTCTTCCTTTAATGCTTCCTGAAGGATAAGCTTAACCTCTGGTTTACAAGAACCACACCCCATTCCTGCCCCTGTTGATTCACATAATTCCTTAAAATCTGAACACCCTGAGGTTATTTTTTTTAGGAGGTTTCCTGCTCCAACGTTGTTACAGCTGCATACCAGTTTGCCTGATACCGGTTCTGTTTTTTTACCACTTCTAAGCAGTTGTAATCTCTTATCACTTAATTCTATTTTGTTGGCTATTAGTTCCCTGAACTCAAGGAACTCGGTTTTATCCCCAATTAAGATTGTTCCAACAAGTCTGTCCTGATGGATGATACATTTTTTATAATACCGTTTTGCCTTATCGATAAAAACAATCTCTTCATAGTTTTGGTCATCAGGGCATTCTGATAGTCCAATACTGCAAAGGTCAAATCCGTGGATCTTTATGATGTTCATGAAGAGGCTGCCTTTGTAATAGCTGCTGATATCTCCGTTGTGAAATTTGGCAACTACCTCTGCTTGCTGCTCAGCAGCGGCCGTTATTCCATATAATGTGCCTTCAAATTCGGCAATCTCGCCTATGGCGTAAATGGAAGGATCGTTGGTTTGTAAACGCTCGTTTACAAGTACACCACGTTTACAATCTAATCCTGTTTCTTTTGCCAGTTCAATATTGGGAGTAGTGCCAATAGCCAGTATAATTGCATCACAATTTATCCTGCGGCCGCTTTTTAGCTCAATGCCTGTTAGTTTGGAACGGCCGTAATAAAGCTGTACTTCATCATTGTAATAAATATCACAGCCCTGATCTACCATTTCCTCATGCAGCATCTGGCTTCCCAGCGGATCCAGTTGTCTGTTCAAAAATCTGGATACCCTATGAATGATGGTTATTTTTACGCCTATTTCACGTAGTGATGCAGCCATTTCCAGGCCAAGCAGGCCGCCACCAACAACTACTACATGAGCGTTTTTAGGAATATGTTTTTTGAAATTGTCTGCATCTGTACGACTCCGCATGGTAAATATGCCAGGTAAGGAAGGCGCATTTTTGGGAAGGGTAGAGCGACTTCCGGTAGCCATAATCAATACATCATACGATGTTCTTTTGCCGGTTGAATCTATTACGTATTTCTGTTCTCTGTTTACTTTTTCTACGCTGATGCCTCTTAACAGTCTGATACTATATTCGGGCTCTTCCTCATCATTCATTTTTACCAATTGTTCCCATTTTTGTTCTCCGCTTATATAATCAGGGAGCATTACACGATTGTAAAATGGAAAATTCTCTTTGCTAAAGACTGTGATTTGGTCTTCCTTGTTCATTTCCCTGTAAGATTTAACAAAGCCATAAGCGCCGGCACCAGCGCCTATAATTACTATTTTTTGGAAGTCTTTTTGGAACTTTTCAATATTTACAGCACAATATTTAAAATCAGGTTCTTTAGATAGGGGGTCTAGTATAGTACTGGTAACGTTGTTGGCTCTGTTTAAATCGCTGCCCAATATTTTTCCCCAATGCATAGGGAGAAATACTACGCCTTGTTTTATGGAGGCAGACAGCTTTGCCTTAACCTGCACTTCACCACGTCTGGATCGTACAACTATAACCTGATTATCTTCTATAGATAAGAATTCTGCATCTGTTGGATTGATTTCCATAAAAGCATCTTTAATATGCTGTTTAAGCTTGCTCACTTTGCCAGTTTTAGACATGGTATGCCAGTGATCACGAACTCTGCCTGTGGTTAGGATAAATGGAAAATCTTCGTCAGGAAGTTCGCTGTTCAGCTGATCGGAGGGGCTGTGTATAATCGCTTTCTTGGATCTTGTATGAAATGAATGATTTGTAAACAGACGTTTTGTGCCACTCTCGGTTCTTTTGTTGAATGGCCATTGCAGGGTATTGCTCTTGTCGATTTGTTTATAGTCGAGCCCATGTATATTAATGCTGGTTCTATAGGTGAGTTTTGCATGTTCTTTGTATATATCCTCCATGCTGTTGTACTCAAACCCATTATAGCCCATTTTTTTTGCAAAACGGCAGATGATTTCTGCATCAGGAAGTGCTTCTCCGGGTGCATCGATAACCTTATTCAGGTGACTTATCCTTCTTTCGGAATTGGTCATGGTGCCTTCTTTTTCTGTCTAGGCTGCTGCAGGTAAAATAACATCAGCATAAGCAAGCGTCTCTGCCTTATCAGTAATTTCCTGTATCACAACAAATTTTGCTCTTTTTAAAGCTTCTTCGGCAAACCGTGCATTGGGTAAACTTGTTAATGGGTTTGTGCAAAGTATMCAGATTGCTTTAAGCCGGCCATCATGCAGGGCCTCAAACATTTCTGTAGCGGTAAGCCCTGTTTTGCCGGAAATTGTTGTTCCTCCCCAGAATTTTTGCACTTCCTGACGATGTAGTTCATTTGATAGGTCGCGATGCGCAGGAAGAAGATTTGCAAGTCCACCTACTTCGCGACCACCCATTGCATTTGGTTGTCCGGTAAGTGAAAAGGGGCCAGAACCCGGCTTTCCAATGTGGCCTGTAATAAGATTCAGGTTAATTAGACTCAGATTCTTGTTAACACCAATTGAACTTTGATTAAGTCCCATTGTCCACATCGTTAAAAAGCCTTTGGCATCGCCTATATATGTTGCCGCAAGTTGTATCTCAGATTCCGTGACGCCGCAGATTTTGGCTGATTCTTCTAAAGTCCTTTCAAATACCTTCCGTTTGTAATCGGAAAAGCCTTCTGTGTGATTGCTTATAAAATTACTGTCTACATTGCCTGTTTCAATAAGTGCCCGGCCTATTGCATGGTTCAGTGTTACATCGGTTCCAGGATTGATTTGCAAGTGAAGATCGGCAAGACCGCAAGAGTCTGTCACTCTTGGGTCTGCTACAATAATTTTAATGTTTGGATTTGCGGCTTTATGGGCTTCAACTCTACGCCAAAGTATTGGGTGGCACCATGCGGGATTAGCACCGGTAACGAAAAAGCAGTCGGCAAGTTCAATATCGTCATAGCACACCGGAACACTATCTTCACCTAAAGCCATTTTATAAGCAGTAACAGCACTGCTCATGCAAAGACGAGAATTGGTGTCGATATTGTTACTGCCTATAAAACCTTTAATTAATTTATTGATAACATAGTATTCTTCGGTGAGGCATTGCCCAGACGCATAAAAAGCAACAGAATCGGGGCCATATTTATCAATAAAAGTCTTAAAAACAGCTGCTGTCCGATTCAGTGCATCTTCCCAGCTTACCCTTTGTAAGGGCATATTTTTATTATACCTCATTTGAGGATAAAGGAGACGATCGCTTTTATCGTTTACTGTGTACTGGAGGTTAAGTCCCTTACTGCAAAGCATGCCATGGTTTACCGGATGATCTTTGTCGCCCTGTACTGTAATGGTCTTGTTTTTTTCTAAAGTAACGTTTACGCCACAGCCAACACCACAATAGCAGCATGTACTTTTAAAAACTTTGTTTTTATCTCCAGACATACATGTTTTCTGTTAGGTAGAATTAAGCCTGTTGAAACTCTTGTTTTACTGTTTCCGTATTTTCGGATCTTTTTAATTGAAATCGGGTAATAAATACCAGCAGACCAATTACTGCTACCCCAATTCCTATGTAGTGAAAAGCGTCAGCGTAGGTGAGGTGCTCTGATTTAAAAAGAAAGCCTACCAGCATTGCACCTATATTTCCGCCTGCACCAACAATACCACTTACAGAGCCAATTGCATCTTTATTGATGAAAGGGACAATGCCATAAGTGCCACCATTGGCCATTTTTAGAAATAGTGCAAACAAAAGCATTGCTGCTATAGCTAAACCAAGAGTTTGTGATTGGGCAAATAAGCTAATCCCAATTCCTTCCAAAACTAACAATGCCCCTAGTAGTATTCCTTTTCCTCTAAGGCCATAAGATTTTCCAACTTTATCACTAACAAAGCCACCGAGTGCCCTTGCAAAAATGTTCATGCCACCAAATATGCTCGCCATGGCACCGGCCATAATCATTGATGCACCGAACTGATCTGTGAAAAATGTTGCAGCAACATTATCAACGGTTATCTCTATTCCAAAGCATGCAGCGTAAGCTAATGCCAGCACCCATGTTCTGTAATCTTTTAATGCGGCCATAAAAGAGCCTTTTTGAGTTTTTTTGACTTTAATGACCTGTAAATCATTAAAGTTTCCGGCAGGCGTATCTTTTGTGTACTTGTAGTAAATAAAAGCCATAACTAATAGAATTACCCCCGGAACGATCATAGCAACCCTCCATGAGTTGGCCTGACTTACAAAGCCCAGGCCTGCAAAACCAGCTGCAATAAGTGGCATAATCAGGTTTGTAACTCCACCACCAAGATTTCCCCAGCCGCCTGTAACAGCATTTGCAGTTCCTATTACATTTGGGGCAAACATCATTGAGGTGTGGAATTGTGTGATTACAAAAGAAGCACCTATAATCCCGATGACGAAGCGGAATAAAAGAAAACTTTCGTAGCTGTTACTTAACCCAATGCACATAACGGGTATTGAGCCCAGTGCAAGCAGAATTGTGTAGGATAACCTTGGTCCAAGGGTATCGCATAGTTTACCAATAATTAGCCTGGCAATAATTGTTGCAGAAACTGAGGCAATAATAATATTGCCGATCTGATCTTTACTTAAGTGTAGCTGTTCTCTTATCAGCGGCATGAGTGGGGCTACGCCAAACCATCCAAAAAAKCAGAAAAAGAAGGTTATCCAGGTAATATGAAAGGTTTTCATTTGAATACCTTTCGTTGAAAATATATTAAGTTTTTTTAGTGGTTTAAGTTCTTCAGTCATAATTCATGAGATTTAGGTTCCGGAATTTGTTTGATGTTGTGGTGGTTAACGGTTTACGGAAATTAATTTCATGAAGGTGCTGCACTAACAGAAAGAGTAAATACTTTTTGATACATTTGATAAGTTTTATTTAATCGATGAGACTATTTTACCCCGTCAGAAATCCGACCTTCTGATGGGGTTTTTTATATTTAATTTTGTAAGCCGATGTATACTAACCCATCTTCAACCTTAACCGGGTAGGTTTGTATGGCGCATTCATCTCCGCTTAAGCACTCTCCTGTAGAAAGTGAAAATGTTTTTTTATGAAAGGGGCAGGCAATTTTAGGGTCTTCACCTACAGAGCCGATCATGCCGCGGCTAAGTGCCATTTGCCTGCGGTGTGGGCATAGGTTTTGTGTGGCATACCATTCATTTCTGCGGGTAAAATAAAATAAGGCAATTTGTTCCTCGCCGCATTTAACACATACTCCTCCGTTTTGTACTGCGTCTTCAACGCGACATGCTTCAAACCAGTTTGTTGTTGTTTCTATCATGATTTCTGTTTTGTTAGTGTATAAATAGGTTTGTTGATTTAAATTATGCTGTTGTCCAGTTTGCAGCCTTTTTCTGGCCGCGCATTTCGTCAAATTTTACACTTGGATCTTTTTCTTCGGGCGCATTCACAAAATGATTGAACCTTTTTCTTATTTCCGGATCCTCAATTGCTGTTTTCCATTCACATTGATAGCTGTTTACAATGTTTTGCATTTCAATTTCCCATTGTTCTGCCATACCCAGGCTGTCGTTTACAACTACATTTCTCAGGTATTCAATTCCACCCTCCATTTTATTTAGCCACGGGGCAGTTCGTGTTAATGGATCGGCAGTGCGGATATAAAACATTAAGAACCTATCTATGTATTTGATGCATGTATCGCTGTCTACATCCGAAGCCAGAAGTAGTGCATGTTGAGGTTTGCTGCCGCCATTACCGCATACATATAGGTTCCATCCCTTTTCGGTTGCTATAATTCCAAAATCTTTGCTTTGTGCTTCTGCGCATTCGCGAATACATCCGCTAACAGCAGATTTTAGTTTATGTGGAGCCCTTAGGCCTCTGTAGCGTTCTTCTATTCTAATTGCATAGCTTACACTGTCGTGCAAACCAAAGCGACACCATGTGCTGCCAACACAACTTTTAACTGTTCGTAATGCTTTTCCGTACGCATGTCCGCTTTCGAAGCCAGCAGCAATTAATTCTTCCCATATTAATGGCAGGTCACTTAAATGGGCTCCGAACATATCTATCCGTTGTCCGCCGGTGATTTTTGTATACAAGCCATATTTTTCAGCAACTTCTCCAATAATTACAAGCTTCTCCGGTTTGATTTCCCCTCCCGGAATTCTTGGAACTACTGAATAGGTTCCTCCTTTTTGAATATTTGCTAAAAACCTGTCATTACTGTCCTGGGCGGTATCATTACCTCTTTTAAGAATCATATCATTCCAGATGCTTGCCAGAAGTGATGATACCAGCGGTTTGCATATTTCGCAGCCGTCGCCTTTGCCTACGTTGTCCAGTACTTGCTCATAATTTTTAAGGTTGTGTATTTTTATAAGATCATATAACTCTTGTCTGCTCAGTTGGAAGTGCTCGCATACTACATTTCTAACGTACTTGCCATTTTCTTTCATGGTGTGCAGCATTAAATCTTTCACCATTGGTATACATCCACCGCATCCTGTGCCAGCCTTAGTGCATTTTTTGATTGCATCTATCGATTCGCAACCCTCTGCAGAGACAGAATTACAAATGGTTCCTTTTGATACACCCTCGCAACTACAGATCAACGCGTCGTCCGGAAGTCCGGCTAACCCAGCATTCTCAGTTTGGGAGCTGCCACCGCGGGATCCTAATATCAGATCTTCGGGGTTAGGAGGGAGCGCTATTTTGTTGTTTACAGTTTGCAGTAGCATATTGTAAGCCTCTGCTTCGCCAATTAGTATTCCACCTAGTAAATATTTTCCATCGTTGCTGATATTGATGCGTTTGTAAATTCCTTTATGGGTGTCTTCAAATAGAATACTCCTTGAGTCTGGTTCTGTTGTAAACGGATCTCCAAAACTGGCTACATCTACGCCAATAAGTTTAAGTTTGGTGCTCATATCGAATCCGTTGAATGTTTTGTTGCCTTCGCATAGATTAGCCGCTACCACTTCGGCCATTTCGTATCCGGGAGCAATCAGTCCATAGATGTTATGGTTAAATAACGCACATTCCCCAATTGCAAAAACAGATGGATCACTGGTCTGCATTGATTCATTTACCAGAACTCCACCTCTGGTGCCAACTTCAATTCCGCAGAGTTTGGCCAGTTCATCTCTAGGGCGTATTCCGGCAGAAATTACAAGTATGTCTGTTTTTAATTMGCTGCCATCATTAAACTTTAGAGATTCAATACGGTTTTCGCCTTCTATGCTGCTTGTGCCTTTGTTTGTGTATATGGATAATCCTAGTGTAGCAAGTTTTGTTTGTAGCATCTGACTTCCGGCACTATCTATCTGCCTGGGCATTAGTCTTGGTGCAAATTCAATTACATTTGTTTCAGCAAGATTTAAATCTATTAATGCCTTCGCGGCTTCTAAGCCCAATAAGCCCCCGCCTAATACGGAGCCTGTTTTTGCATTTAAAGCATAATTTTTAATGAGCTCAAGATCTTCGATGGTGCGATAAACGAAAACACCTTCTTTATCAACACCAGGGATATCAGGTACAAAAGCCGATGACCCTGTTGCCAGAACCAGATAGTCGTAATTTAAAATAAGCCCTTTATTCGAATGTATGGTTTTGCTTTCTCTGTCAATTTCTTTTACCGGGTCGCCAAGATGAAGCGTAATGTTTTGTTCGTTGTACCAATTTTCATGAGATAAAGAAAGATCTTCTGCACTCTTTCCGTTAAAGTATTCGCTTAAATGAACTCTGTCGTATGCCCTTCTTGGTTCTTCTCCAAATACAATAATGTTAAAATTATCTGATTTAGAGGTTAATTTTTCGCAAAACTTATGTCCAACCATTCCATTTCCTATTACGATTACTGTTTTATGATTCATAATTTCGATTTTGTTGGGTTATTTATTTTATTTAACGGGTAATTGTGGTTTGTTTAATCAAATATATATAATAATTTGTATTATTTTTATAAATGTATGATTTATATCATGTTTATTTTGTTTTTTTAATATGTTTTTGGATTATTTTGTGTTTTATATTATTTTATCGATGATAATATTTTATTAAAATTGGTGTTTTTGATGTATTTATATTATTTATATCGTATATTTATGGTATTAAATCATTTTTTTAATATTTAATCTTGTTTTTATGGGTATTTCTTTGAAAAAAATAGATAAACCGATGTTTTTTGTTGTTGGTTCTGGTCCTGGTGATCCGGATTTGTTAACAATTAAAGGTTTTAAGGTTTTAGAAGCTGCAAAAGTTATCCTTTATGATAATTTGGCGTGCAAAGAGTTGTTAGATATAGCTTCTGATGATTGTGAAAGAATTTATGTTGGTAAAAAGCCATATGGACTTTGCACTTCACAGGAAACTATTCATCAACTGATAAAGCATTATGCATTTACAAGAGGAAATGTTGTTCGTTTAAAAGGAGGGGATCCTTTTATTTTTGGAAGAGGTTTTGAAGAAATCTTATTTGCGCGTGAGCACGGTATAGAATCTCATTATGTGCCGGGCATCAGTAGTATGCAAGCAAGTGGTTTAAATGATATTCCTTTAACCCATCGTGGAGTAAGCGAAAGTATCTGGATTATAACAGGTACAAAAAAAGATGGTTCTTTATCGTCTGATCTCCAATTAGCAGCTAAAAGTAAAGCTACAGTAGTTATATATATGGGAATGAAAAAGCTGACAGAAATATCAGCTTCTTATATTATGTCTGGCAGAGGGGCCGTTCCTGCAGCAATAATCCAGAATGCTTCAATGCCACATCAAAAACAAATTGTTTGTGAGGTTAAAGATTTGTCTCAGGCGGCAATGGATTCCGGGCTTTCCCATCCGGCAATTATAATAATTGGAGATGTAGTAAAAGCCGCGGAATTCGTTGCCGCTCAGGAAGCACATAAATATGCCTAGTTTTCTTTTACTTTATGAATCAATTGACGTCCTCTTACAAGTATTTTAATACGTTGACGCTTTAAGGATAGGTTAATTCCCGCTTCCTGATTTTCCTTGAGGTGTATTTTGTATGCGGTAAGTACATCTTTATAAGTGAGTAAGCCAATTACCCTGTTTTTTTCATTGGCAGATAATACCGGTAAAAACTCCTTATCGCATTTAGACATTAACTCTACGGCCCATGCAAGACTATCGTTGCTTTCTAATGCGGGAATATTTTGCTCCATGAGCTCGGCTATAGGGCCATTTGCATCGTGATTTTTGTTGTATATGCTTGACAGCGTGATTACACCTTTAAAGTTATCGTCATCATCTGTTACTATAAAGTGATTTTCTAATGGTGGGTTAAGGTCAAAGAATGACCTGATTTCACTTATACGATTTTTGGTGCTTATAACCATGCTATTTGCTCTTAGTACATCAACCACAGTCATTTTCCTCAATACATCCGGTTCATAAGAATCGGGGGTGTATATTCCTCTTCTTGCAATTTTCTCGGTCATAATTGTATTTTCCATAAAAAAGAAAGATATCAGGTATGATGCTGTACAAGCTCCTAGTAAAGGTAACAGTGCGTGAGATTGCATAGTAGCTTCAAGAGCGAAAGTTATGCTGGTTAGATAAGCTCTTGAAGCGCCTGCAAACATAGACGACATGCCCACTAAGGCAGCCATTGGAATGCTTATGCCTGAATTTGGAAACAGTAGAAGTGTAATTGAGCCAAGTATGGCTCCGGCTGCGCCACCGATCGTTAATAATGGTGCGAGTGTGCCTCCTGATGTGCCGCTACCAAGAGCAATTGCCCAGGAGAGAAATTTAAAGAAACAAAGACTCAGCATTAAAGCTAATGGTATTTTTCCTGATAAAACACTGGTGATATTATCGTAACCTACGCCTAGGGTATGGGGAGCAAAAAAGCCGATTATTCCAACTGCCAAACCGCCAATTGCAGGCCACCACATCCAGTGGATAGGTAATTTTTCAAAGGCATCTTCGATGTGATAGACGACTTTAGTTAGCCCAAGTGAAACAAAGCCTATTATTATGCCCATAAAGCTGTAAATGCCCAGAGCCATATTTGATGGTGAACTAAGTTCAGGCATAGGGAACACGGGGCCTGATTCAAATAGAAACTGGTGCGCGGCGGCACCTGTTATACAAGCGAGTGCTACAGGTAATATGGCTTTGGGTGAAAATTCAAATAGCAGGAGTTCAATGGCCAGAAAAATAGCTGCTATGGGTGTGCCAAATATTGCAGACATACCAGCAGTAGCTCCAGCGGCAAGAATGATTTTGCGCTCATTAGGTGTGATTTTAAATAACTGGCCTAATGTAGATCCTAAAGCACCACCGGTTGCTATTATAGGGCCTTCTGCCCCGAATGGCCCTCCCGTACCTATCGCAATAGCAGAAGAGATGGGCTTTAGAAGCGCAATTGAAGGTTTAATTTTACTTTGGTTAACAAGGATTTGTTCCATTGCCTCTGGAATACCGTGTCCTCTTATTGCTTTAGAGCCATATAGCGCCATTAATCCAACCAGAATGCCCCCAATTGCAGGAATAATAATTACCCATATCCCCAGATGATTGTTTGCAGGGCTGTTGAATTTTAAGTCGAAACTTCCGTAAAATGCAATGTTGGTTATAAGATCTATAAGAGAGATTAGAACTTTTGCAATTAGACAAATTGCAATAGCAACACCAATAGATAGTAAAGAAATCTGTAGTAAGCGTTTTTTCTTAAAGTAGCCCTTCTTTGTATCATTTACTGACTGGGTTAAATAATCTAAGGTGGGGGATATCGGAATCCCGTTTTTATGCAACGGTCTTTTCATTTAGCTGATGAATTTTTTAGTGTTAAACTCTGAGTGATTTTATTTATGGGCACAAAGGTAAGGTTAATTTATATGCTATAAAAGCTAATTATATTGTTTATGAAATATTTTATGTTTATTTAGTTGTTTATTTTGTATTTTAATATTGTTTAAACAATATTTATTATTTTGGATTTTATGCGTGGATTCTTCTTTTTTGATATTTATATAGTATTATTGCATATCAAATGCCCATATAAAAAATGAAGGAATCTCGTAATCTATGTGATCTTAAAAGCTGTTTTCTGTGTAAATTATGTTTGCCCGAATGGTTGCCGGCACTTCAAATTCAGAAAAAGAATTTTGAGGTAAAAAAAGGCGAGGTTATCTTCAAAGAAGGCGATCCGGTAAACGGGATTTATTTTGTATCTGCTGGAACTGTTAAGGTTCATAAAAGATGGGATAAGGAAAAGGAATTGATTATTCATTTTGCCGGCCCTGAAGATATTATCGGCCATTTGGGTCTCGGGAAAAAACCGTTATATCCAGTTTCGGCTACGGCATTAGAAAATACAGTAGTATGTTATCTGGGGAGAGATTTCTTTGAAACAACGCTAAGGGTAAATACTGATTTAACTTATAAGTTAATGCAGTTTTTTGCAAATGAATTGCAAGACTCTCATAGGGCAATGCGTGATCTGGCGCATATGTCGGTAAAAGCGAGAATAGCACAATCTATTCTGGCTCTGCTACATAAGTTTGGGGTTGATGAGAATGGTTTTATCGCTTTAGGTCTAAGCAGGCAAGATATTGCATCGTACTCAGGAACAACATATGAAACCTTATTTAAAGTAAGTAATGATTTTATAAAAGAGAAGATAATTGAGGTCTCGGGCAGAAACATTCTGGTATTAAATGAAAAGCGGCTTTCAGAGATGATTGGCGTTAACCATTAGCAGTACTAACGGTTAACATTAACCAGCTTCTAATATAAGTACCCAATCCAAAGCATCTCCGCTTGTTGGAGGTGTAAAAGTAAGCTGAGGCTTTTTGTCAATTTTAAATGCCATGCTAAATACACCATTTCTAGGATTAAACCATTTGGCCTTAAAGAATTGCTTTCCTTTCAGATGAGCCGTATTGACATTCAATTTGCGCCCGGTAGGAGTATAAATAAAAGCATAATGCCCATCATTTGCACGGGTGGCACTACAGTGTGCACCGTCTTTAGGGTTATCTCCTAAAATTAAACCCTGATCGGGAATACGGTCAAGCATTGATTGGGATTGGATTAGTTTTTTTACATAGCCCATCTGTTGTGAGCCCGGTAAATCCATTGCTTCTTTCCAGTAATGTCGGGCTAAATTGATTGGTTCGCGGCCGGGAGCGTAGAACTGCCATATGTCGTGGCAGCCATAAGTGTGTCCGAGTGCACCGGCAAATACCTGCCAGTATGCTAATTTTCGAATGTCGTCTGCTGTTGAGAATCCGTTCTTTTTCGCATCAAAACATACCGGATGGTCCTCATAAAGAGGTTCCCCATCAACCACTGGTTTTGTTGGCTTTAAATTGTAATCATAAGAGATCTTATCATAATTACTTCCATCCCTGCAATGTCCTGTCTGGAGCATATTAAAATCCAGCCACTCATCATTATGAAACCAGGTTGATGAACCGCCATTTTCTTTTGGTTGTGGATGAAAAGTCATTAACACTTTATCATTGCCTCCGGCACCTTCAGCAATGCCTTCCGCTAAAGCGCGCCAAATGGCCACATCTTTTTCACCGCGAGGATTACGGTCGCCACCCAATATCCATATAATGTTAGGTTGGCTCTTATATCTGTTGCCAAGAAACTTTCCATATTCCTTTGCGTTTTGAACATTGAAAATTTCAGGGCCTTTTCCCCAGGTACTTTTAAAAACTTTATCGCCCCATAGCGGTAACAGGCCCATGTATAGATTTTTTTTGGCAGCCAATTGAACAAACGCATCAATATCCTTAAAATAGTCTTCATTAAGTTCAGAAACGTTATTGTTTTCCATGGGTTTATGGCCAAGTGCATTGGGCTCATTTATCCCATCCAGCTCGGCCAATATTACCGTTTGAAGTACTGTAAATCCTTTGGATCTGCGGTTATCCATATAGATCTCTGCGTCTTTAAGGGTTAATCTGTGTAATAACTCCCAGGCAGTATCTCCAAGATAGAAAAAAGGCTTACCATCAGCATAAACAAGGAATCTGCGGTTATCTGATACACGCAATTGCTGCATTTTTACATTTTTTCGATTTATTTTTTGACCATAACCTGCTGGAATATTCATTACAGTGAGTAATAATAAGAAGGGCCAGTATATTTTTTTCATATCCATATATTTAATCGAGTTATTGTAATCATATGAACAACTTTTGCATATATTTAATTAACTAAATATAACCAAATAATAAGAGTTAACATCCTGTTCATATTGGAACTCTACTTTTGAATATGCTTCAAGTTGGAAGAAAAGACGAGGAAATAGTTCGACAACTTAAGTTGGGCGATACTGCAGCTTACGATCTCTTGTATGAGATGTATTGGAAGAAGCTGTATGTCCATATATTAACCCGTATTAAAGACGAGGAAGCTGCTAAAGATATTGTCCAGAATGTTTTTATCAATATTTGGGAGCGAAAAGAAACAATCATAATTAATACCAGCCTTGAACAATTTTTGATGGGGGCTGCAAAATTCCAGGTACTCAATTATTTCAGATCAGAAAAAATAGAAGAACGTGTTTTTGATCATACCTTAAGGAAATTTGAAGATGCATCAGTTTCTATTAATGAACTATCGGACTATCTGGATCTGGAAAAGCTTATAGAGGTAGAAATAAAAGGTTTTCCGGAAAAAATGCGCCATGCATACCTGCTTAAACATGCTCATCATTCCACATCTGAAATAGCAGAAAAACTAAACCTTGCTGAGCAGACGGTTTCAAATCATATTTGTGAAGCAATGAGAAGGATCAGGAAGAGGTTAAGTGAAAAATTCCCCGAGCGACTGATTAATTAATACAAACTTAACAATTTCTCAAAGTAGATTCGAGTGTTTGAAGTTACTTATAAGAAAGAGCAGAAGTTTGGAATCAGAGCAGTTTAAAAAAATACTAGAACGTTATGTCAGCGGAATGGCAAGTGACGACAAAAAGCAAATCGTCGAGAATTGGTATGCTTCATACGATGATGAAGCTGCTATGCAAGAGTTTTCTGAATCTGGTAAAGAAGAAATCATTAAGGCTGAAATGGAAAATGCTATTTTAGCCAAGAGGGATAATTTTTCAAATACAAAAGTATCGTTATTTAAACATTACTATAAGTATGCTGCAGTATTGGCTTTAATTATACCCGCACTCTTTTTTGGCAGAAAATTCTTAAAGCCATCAAATGACTTTAAGAAATCTGTAGAAAACGAAGTATTTAGCGTAGTGGAGACTAAAAACGGAGAATACAAAAAGATAATCCTTGCAGATCAATCTGTCATTCAAATGAATCCCAGAACAAAACTGCGGATACCAGCTAAATACGTGCTGAATTCTTCAGGTGAGCCGGTTTATTCCGATAGGTCAATTTTTTTAGATGAAGGAGAAGCTTTTTTTGAAGTTACTAAGGATGCTAAACACCCATTTGTAGTTTATACCAAACAAATTAAAACACGTGTATTGGGTACTAAGTTTGCCGTGAGTACGCAACCGAAAGCCATAACCGAGGTAAGTGTTACTGAAGGAAAAGTGGAGGTGAGCGATAGTAAAAACGTGTTTGATCGTTTGCTCCCTGGCAAACGTTTACACTATAATTCGAAAACAAGTAAATGGAAAACAAGTGATTTTGCTACGCGTGAGCATAACGCATGGTTTGAACAGGTAACAGATCTGGACCATGCTTCGTTTGCAGAATTGGCAAAAGTTATGAAAATTAATTATGGTATAATTCTAAAAGGCAGCAGGACCGCTACTTCAAGTTACTTATATAATATACAAATACGGTCTGCACGTTCACTTGATCAGACTATGAAAATAATTTGTTCAGTACATCAAAATAAATATAGGAGGATAGGAAATGAAATAGTGATATACTAAAAATAAAAAACCGGATCTGAAGCAGATCCGGATTGATAAATTCAACAGGAAGTAGTTTGAGACCCTCTACCTGTTGGATCTTGTAGAATCTTATTTATCAATAAAATAACAAATATATGAAAAAACATTTACTGCTTTTGCAGAAGATTATGCGTTATACACTGCTTATCTACGCCTTTATAATCGCCAGTACGCAAATATTATTTGCAGACAATTCCAGTGGCCAGGTTTTAAATAAAAGAGTCAATATTACCTTTAAAAATGAAAATCTGCTTATTGCGATAGAAAAGCTGCAAATGAAAAGCGGAGTCGATTTTGCCTACGACCCGGCATACCTAAAACTTAAAAGATTCAGAACCCAGGAGAAAGATTTTAGTAACGAAAAAATAGAAGAAATTTTAAAATCTATTTTTGACGAAACGGGTCTTACTTTCCGCGAAGAGGTGAAAGGAACCATCACCTTAATTAAAAATGAAGATCCCGGTAAAATTACCGGTAAAATTGTTGACGAAAAAGGCGAGCCACTCCCTGGAGCGAGCATCAAAATTCTAGAACTAAATACAGGAGTGCAGAGTAAGGTTGATGGTACTTATAGTATTAATGTTGCACCGGGTGTTTACACACTTGTAGTTAGTTTTGTGTCTTACGGCTCATCTACACAGAGCAGGGTTGTGGTAAAACCCGGAGAAACAACAACACTAAATGTTTCACTTACTGCGCAAACAGGCACTTTAAATGAGGTATTGGTAGTTGGGTATGGCACACAGAAAAGAGAAAACCTTACGGGAGCTGTTGATCAGATCTCTTCGAAATCATTAGAGAACAGACCTGTGCCTAACCTTACACAAGGACTTCAAGGGCTGCTACCCAATCTGAACATCAAAATGATGGACGGAAAGCCAACGCAGTCACCGAGCTATAACATCAGGGGAACTACGTCTATTGGGCAGGGCGGAAGTGCATTGATTCTGATTGATGGTTTTGAAGGAGATCCAAGTTTGCTGAACCCAAATGATGTAGAAACAGTGTCTATTCTAAAGGATGCCGCCTCAGCAGCAATTTACGGTGCCAGGGGTGCGTTTGGTGTTGTGCTTATCACGACCAAAAGACCAGAAAAAGGCAGAACAACTGTGAACTTCTCTAGCAACTATGCTTTAAAGAACCCGTTACAAACGCCCKACTTTGTAACCGATGGATACACCTGGGCAAAAATGTTTGCCGAAGCATTTGTAAACKGAGATGGCTCTTTTCCTCAGAACGTTAATAAAACCCAGAAATTTTCTCAGGCTTACTTAGATGAGTTTAAAAGAAGAGCCGAATCGGGACAACCTTACAATGAAGTAGAGGTAAATCCAACAACAGGTGAGTATACTTATTACGGAAATACAGACTGGTATGGTCAATTGTACAAAAAAAATACAGTAGCTACAGAAAACAATTTGTCCATCAGTGGGAGTAGTGATAAAACCTCCTTTCTGGTTTCAGGTCGTTTTTTAGGGCAGGATGGACTTTTCAGGTATAACACTGATGACTACAACATGAAAAACATCCGTGCAAAGGGATCTGTACAGGTATTTCCATGGCTAACCATAGAAAACAATGCCGACTACTCTGTAATGAATTATCATAATCCTATTAACGTAGGAGAAGGCGGAGGAATCTGGAGGAACATTGCGGATGAGGGTCACCCGACTATGCCGATGTTTAACCCTGATGGTTCCATGACTTTTACTGCTGTATATACTGTAGGAGATTTCTATTATGGAAAGAACGGTATTGATACGAAAAGACAGGTTTTTAGGAATATCACCGGATTGAGATCCAATTTCTTTAATAATAAATTTAGGGTTAATGCTGATTTTACCTTCCGTAATACCAATAATGGTATTAACCAAAAACGCGTTCAGGTACCGTACAGTAATATAAAAGGGATTACTTCTTATGTAGGTACTACTACCAATGACCTTTTATTCGATAGAAGAGAAACACAATACCTGGCTGCAAATATCTATGGTGAGTTTGAAGACAAATTCGGCGACGATCATTATTTAAAAGTAATGGCCGGATATAACTATGAAGAATCTACCTACAAGAGACTCTCTACGCAGCGGAACGGGATCATTTTTGAAGATGCAACTGATTTAAATCTGGCACTCGGACAAGCAATTAATACATTAGGAGCTTATGAGCAATGGGCAATATTAGGTGGTTTTTCAAGATTGAACTATTCCTTTAAAGACCGTTACCTGTTAGAGGTAAATGCGCGCTATGATGGATCCTCAAAATTCCCTTCTGGTCAGCGTTACGGATTCTTCCCTTCGGTTTCAGCCGGATGGAGAGTTAATAAGGAATCTTTCTGGAATGTTTCAGATAAAATTATCTCAGACCTGAAAGTACGTGCATCTTATGGCTCATTGGGTAACGGAAATATAAATTCGTATGAATTTCAGGAGCTTTTTCTTGTCTCGCAGTCACCATTGGTACTGGGAGGTGTAAGGCCTCAAACCACTAAGCAACCTGGTGTGCTTCCAGACCAGATTACCTGGGAAACTTCTACTACCACCAACTTTGGTTTAGATCTGGCAATGTTGTCTAACCGTCTGACTTTCAGTGGCGACGCCTATGTTCGGAAAACTACTGATATGTTTACCGTAGGTTTAACAGCTCCTGCTGTTTTTGGAAATACTGTACCAAAAGGAAACTATGCAGATTTGACAACCAGAGGATGGGAAGCCTCAATATCATGGAACGACAGGATTGGTAATGCAGATAAACCTTTTAAATATAATGTTCGCTTAACCCTATCTGATAGCAAATCGAAGATTGATAAGTACAACAACCCCACTAAATTGCTTACAGATGTAGGAAATAACGGGACCGGTAAGGAGTATTACGAAGGCCAGACAATAGGAGAGATCTGGGGCTATGAAACAGAAGGTTTCTTTATAGATCAGGCTGATATTGATGCACATGCCAAGCAAAGCCCGCAAATGCGCGCCTCACCAACCAATATCTGGTATCCTGGCGACATCAAACTGAAAGATACCAATGGTGATGGTTTTGTGAATATTGGAGACAATACTGTGGACAAACCAGGCGATAGAAGAATTATAGGAAATTCTGCTCCAAGATATTTGTATAGCATAAGTCTTGGTGCCGACTGGAACAATTTCTTTTTCTCTACATTCTTCCAGGGTGTTGGTAAACAGCAATGGTACCCGAGTACAGAAACCGAAATGTTCTGGGGTCAGTACAACAGGCCATACAACAACATTCCTACTTTTCATGTGGGCAATATGTGGACACCTGAAAACACAAATGCTTATTTCCCAAGAACGATGTCGCGTGCGGCTTCCAGCAACACCAATAGGGAGCTTGGCGTAGCGCAAACTAAATACCTGCAGAATGTTGCTTATTTGAGGATGAAGAACCTTCAGATTGGTTACAATTTACCTGCAAAACTGATTTCACGTATTGGGGCGCGCTCAGCAAAAATATTTTTTTCAGGAGAGAACCTATTCACCTACTCGCCACTCTATAAAATTGTGAAAACCATAGATGTGGAGAACGCAGTACCCTCAGATCAGGATCTGAACTCAGGCAGTACCAACGGAGATGGTTACAACTATCCTTTGATGAAAAGCTATTCATTAGGCTTAAGCTTAGGGTTTTAACCGTTATTGATGAACATTATAAACAGATAATCATGAAAAAACAATATATATGGATACTACTGAGCTGCTTGTGTTTTACAGCCTGTAAGAAGCTTGATCAGGAACCTCAATCTACCCCAACAAATAAAGCTGTTTTTGGCAGTGAAAGTGGTCTGAAGCTCTATACCAACTCTTTTTATGCAATGGATTTCTTGCCTAAGAATTCCACCAGTCAGGATGCTGTTTCTGACTACCTGGCTGTAAAATCTGTTTCCGATTTTATAAGACCGGGGATATTCACTCCAAGCCAGAGTACGGGGTGGACATGGACAGACCTTAGAAACATCAATTACTTTATTGAAAATTGTAAAGATCCTTCTGTTCCTATTGATATTAGAAATAACTATCTGGGTATAGCCAGATATTTCAGGGCATATTTTTATATGGAGAAAGTGAAGAGATTTGGTGACGTACCATGGATTGGCAAACCGCTGAACATCAATGACCCTGCATTATACGCCGGTCGTGATAAAAGAACGCTGGTGATGGATTCTGTGCTAGCCGACCTTGATTTTGCCTGTGCTAACATCAAAGCAACTAACGATGCAACCCGCAGTACAGTTACCAAATGGGTGGCCTACGCTTATAAGTCCAGAATCTGTCTATTCGAAGGAACTTTCAGAAAATACCATACTGAACTTGGCCTGCAGTCTAGCGCATCTGCATGGCTTGAAAACGCTGCATCAACCGCAAAAGAGATTATGGATAAAGGAGGGTATTCAATCAACACAGCCGGAGGCCCGGGTGTTTCCTATCGTCAGGTATTTACCAGCACAGTCCCTGTTGCAAGTGAAGTACTACAGGCCGCTGTAAGTGACCTTACTTTAAATGTATTGAATGAGGCAAACTGGTGGTGGACCAGCGGTACATATGGTGCCAAAGCAAGTTTTACCAGAACATTTATCAATACATATTTGAATCTGGATGGAACTCCCTTTACCAACGACCCTGCTTATACCACTATGCTGTTTAAGGATGAAGTGAAAAACAGAGACCTTAGATTGAAACAGACCATCCGCTCTGGAAATTATAAAAGAATAAGTGGAGGTGTACAAATTCCTGCGCCTCCGGTATTCTCGTATACTTTTACCGGTTATCAACCGATAAAATGGACATTGGATGACATGTATTATGATGCCGGAGCACTTAATATTAACTCGATTGCATTATTCCGTTATGCTGAAGTGCTGTTAAACTATGCGGAAGCCAAAGCAGAACTTGGTACACTTACTAACGAAGATTGGGCTGCAACCGTTGGAGTACTTAGGGCAAGAGGCGGGATAACAGGTGGATTATCAGCAAAGCCAATAATTGCGGATCCGTACCTTATTGCTAACTATTTTCCTGGAATTACTGATCCATCTATTTTGGAAGTAAGGCGAGAAAGGGGGATTGAGCTTAGTCTTGAAGGTCTTCGCTACAGTGATATCTTAAGATGGAAAAGAGGCCCGCTTATGGATCAGGAATGGGACGGTTTTTATGTTCCTGCTTTGGTTACACCTATGGATCTTAATGAAGATGGCATACTTGACGTAGCTTTCTATCAAGGTGCAAAACCAAAACCTGAAGTTGCAGGAGTTACGTATGTGGACGTTTCAGCAACAATTGGCGGTAAAACAAATTCCCAGTTGCTCAAAAATGGTACTTTTGGAGAGCTAATCTGGATGAATGAAATAGTGAGGAAGTGGGATGATAAAATGTATTATTATCCAATTCCTCAGGCAGATTTACAAAAGAACCCTGCTCTTGGACAGAATCCAGGTTGGCAAGGCAACTAATTAGATTATAAAACAAATTAAATAGACATGAAAATAAGACAAATCATTCTTTCTATATTTTTGGTAGTAATGAGCGTTAGCGCTTTTGCTCAAAAATTCACTATTGGATCTTTTAATATTCGTTATGACAATGCCGGAGATGAAGGTAACAGATGGTCGCAAAGGGCTCCTGTAGCTGCAAATCTCTTACGTTTTCACGAATTCGATATCTTCGGTATTCAGGAAGGATTAAAGAATCAGGTTGACGACCTAAGTAAATTGTTGCCAGAGTATGCACATTACGGTTTAGGTCGCGATGATGGTAAAGACGCTGGTGAGCACTCCTCTATCTTTTACCGTCAGGATAAATTTAAGTTACTTGATAAAGGTGATTTTTGGTTGTCTGAAACGCCTGACAAACCAGGAAAAGGATGGGATGCTACTTGCTGTAATCGTATTTGTACCTGGGTACATCTTCAGGATATAAGCAGTGGTAAAAAGTTTTACTACTTTAATGCGCACTTTGATCATCAAGGTAAAATTGCACGTGTAGAAAGTGGAAAGCTAATTGTAAAAAAGATCAGCGAAATAGCAGGTGATGCCCCAGCTGTTTTTACCGGAGATTTGAATGGCGGTCAAAAGAGCGAATGGTATTTAACATTGGCCAATTCAGGTATTTTAACTGATACCTATACGCAGGTTAAACATCCATATGCAAATAATTCATCGTTTAATGCCTGGGGCAAAAGCGTAGATGGTTATGAAATTATAGACCATGTATTTGTTACTAAGGGTTTTAAAGCCGACAAATGGGGGATTCTTACCGATACTTATCATGGTAAGTTTGTTTCAGATCATTTCCCAATTCTGGTAAATGTAACATTAGTAAAATAATCTATTAACCACTAAGAGGCCATAACATTTTATAATGGTATGGCCTCTTTTTTGTTGGGTATTTTACTATGGTAAAAGACAATACAAGCAGATTTAGTAACAGAGTTGAAGACTATGTTAAATATCGCCCGGGATATCCGGTAGAGATCATCAATTTCCTTCAGTCTAAGTTTGGTTTATCTCCGGATAAAATTATTGCAGATATTGGAGCTGGCACAGGAATTTCTGCTGAACTATTTCTTAATTCAGGATATGAGGTTTTTGCTGTTGAACCAAATACGGAGATGAGAGAGAAGGCTATTGAACTTCTTGGACATCTTCCAGCATTTCATGCAGTAGATGGGACCGCGGAAAACACGAAGTTAGAAACCGATAGTATTGATGCTGTAGTAGCTGGCCAGGCCTTTCACTGGTTTGACAGGGATGCGGCGCGAGCTGAGTTTAGCAGGATATTAAAACCAAAGGGTTTAGTTGTACTTATCTGGAACGAAAGAAAAACTACATCTGCCTTTGAGGTTGCATATGATGAACTGATCATTAAGCATGGAAAGGACTATGTGAAGGTAGATCACAGAAATATTGATGAAATCAAAATCGGAGAATTCTATGCTCCAGAGTCTTTTTCCTATCATCTTTTTCAGAACAAACAGGTTTTTGATTTTTATGGATTGCAGGGGAGATTATTTTCATCCTCTTATATGCCTGCCAGAGGAGAAAATGGTTACGAAGCAATGGTTACAGACTTGAAACAGCTTTTTGAGGACTATAAAGAAGATAATTCAATTACCATTAATTACGATACCAAAGTATATATCGGTAAGGTTTGAAGTAATCATGTGGACTTCGGGTGCTGTCTCTCTGATTCTGACTTGCTTCTGAGTTAACCTAACACCAAAGCCAGACTTTCTTATGTTAATCTTAACCTTAGAACGAACATGAACTTAAGATTAACTGAAGAGGAACCGAAGTAATATACAAGAGGATGAAAAGGCACTACAGAGGCAGGACAGAACCAGATATAAGCCATCATGAAATTTCTAAAGCAATGGGGAGAGCAATCTTGCTGCTTTTTCCAATAATTTCTTGTACACAGGGCGTGAATTCCAATAAACAGGATTAATTTTTAATGCATCTTTCAAATCCCGGTAAAAAATATCGCTTAATTCCGTGGCAATTGGAGTATCGTAAACAATTGCATTTACTTCAAAGTTAAGATCGAAGCTTCTGAAATCCATATTAGCAGTACCAACCATAGCTATCTTTTTATCTGTAACCATTGTTTTTGCATGTACAAAACCTTTTTGATATTGATATATTTCTACACCGGCACTTAGTAGCTCACTATAATAGGATCTGGCGGCAGAGTTTACAAGTATAGAATCTGATACTCCTGGTACTAAAAGTTTAACAGAGATTCCACTTAGAGAGGCAATAATCAATGCATCCAATAAGCTTTCGCCAGGAATAAAGTAAGGGCTTGTTATGAGTATTTCGCTGGTTGCAAGATTGATGGCCTGAATGATAGAGAACAAGATGGTTGGTGATTCGGAGTCGGGGCCACTGGCCGCAATCTGAACAACTTTATTATCGTTTACTGTTTGCAGAGGCTTGGGAGGAAAAAAATCTGTATTGGGCTGAAGCAATTCATCTGCACAGAAATTCCAGTCGCATAAGAATAGGTATTGCAGATATTGTGCTCCCGGACCATCAATTCGGAGATGTGTATCACGCCAATAAAGTTTCTCTGATCCATTGTTAATATATCGGTCGCTAACATTTATGCCACCTACGAAAGCAGTAACGCCATCAATTACAATTATTTTACGGTGGTTCCGGTAATTGAGACGGTTGGCAAAAAGCATAAAATGCACTTTTAAGAAAGGAAAGGCTTCTACACCGTTCTCTACCAATCTTGGAACTAGCTTTTTGCGGATGCTGCGGCTTCCGAAATCATCATAAATAAAACGAACTGTAACCCCTTCCTTCGCTTTTTCAATCAAAGCTTGTTCAATTGCGTGGCCTATTTCATCATCCTCATAGATATAGTATTCAATATGGATATGGTGTTTTGCACTTTTAATTGCATTTAATACTTCCGGAAATTTTTGCTCACCATTGATCAGTAGTTTTAAAGCATTTTTTGAAGTTAATGGACTCATAGAATCCTTTAATATCATAAATGCCAATTCCTTGTTGCCAAGAACAGCATTGCCATTTTCCTTAAAAGTGAGCTCTGAATACTGAAGTATGTCGTGCCTGAATTTATTTGCCAGATCATCGTTGCCATAAAGTTTTTTGCTATACATTTTTCTGTGTCGGTAATTGATACCGAAAAAGAAATAGAAGAGCATCCCAAAAAAAGGGACAAATATGGCAAACAACAAATATGCGAGGCTTTTGGTTGTGCTTCTGGTATCGTATATAATGCGCAGACAAACAAAGATTAAAAGAACAACGTAAATGATTTCTGAAATCAGCAGCCAGTCCATAATAGTGATAAGCAGTTAAAACGAATAGATATGTAGTAAGTTAATAATTCCTGACCAATAAATAGATGAATAAATTATATTTACGGTAACAACACACAAGAACCAAACCTAAGAACCAAATAATGAAAACATTAACTCTTTTGGCGTTATTTTCTTTTTCTATTGCTATGCATGCCAGTGCGCAATTAGAAAAAACTGCATTTCAGACAGGTAGTGCCTGGAAACCCGAAATAGATGTACGGTCTGATATTGCAATTGTTTACGGGGCAAATGACAGGCAGGGTATGACGTTTCAGGAGCGCGTAAACTCATGGAGAGACCATGGCTACCAAACACACTTTATGACAGGGATAGCATGGGGGGAGTATCAGGACTATTTTTTAGGTAAATGGGATGGTAAAAATCATCAGGATATTGGCCAGGTAGAAAGAAATGGAAATGTGATTTGGCATGGGGGAGGTGTGCCCTACATAGTGCCCGTACAGTCTTTTCTTGAATATATGAAAACGGCTATCATTAAAAAGGTAATTGACGCCGGCATAACTTCCATTTATTTAGAGGAACCGGAATTTTGGGCAAGAGCAGGATATAGCGAGGTGTTTAAACAAGAGTGGAAAAAGTACTATGGTTTTGACTGGAGGCCACAACATGAGTCGGCAGAGAATACCTATTTATCAAACAAACTAAAGTACCATTTGTATTATGAGGCAATTAAGGATGTTTCCTCGTATGCCAAATCGTATGGTAAAACGAAAGGGTTAGCTATAAAAGTTTACATCGCCACGCATTCACTGGTTAACTATTCGTCATGGCAAATAGTTAGTCCGGAGGCGAGTTTGGCTTCTTTGCCAGGGATTGATGGATACATTGCCCAGGTGTGGACAGGGACATCCCGTGAGCCAACATATTTTGATGGACAGAGGAAAGAACGGGTATTTGAAAATGCCTTTCTTGAATATGGTTCTATGGTTTCTATGACGGCACCTACTGGTAGAAAAATGTTCTTCCTTACAGATCCTATTGAAGATTGGCCACGCGATTGGAGTGATTATAAGCTTAATTATCAGGCCACATTTACAGCTAAGTTGTTGTATCCAATGGTTAATAACTATGAAGTAATGCCATGGCCGGAACGTATTTATACCAGACCTTACAAGTTGGCGAACAGCAAAGAGGCGGTGTTAATTCCTAAGTATTATTCTACTCAGATGCAGGTGATGGTTAATGCGTTAAATGATATGCCACTGTCAGAAAATAAGGTTACAGGCAAAAATGGTATTGGTGTTTTGATGGGCAATAGTCTAATGTTCCAACGCTTTCCTGATCATAAGGGATATGAAGATCCACAGTTTTCTAACTTTTATGGCCAAACATTGCCATTGCTAAAAAAAGGAGTACCTGTACAAACAGTGCACATGGAGAATCTTTCTTTTAAGGGGACGCTTAAAGACATAAAGGTATTAATAGTTAGTTACTCAAACATGAAGCCTGTTTCGGCTGAGGTACATAAGTACATTGCAGATTGGGTTAAAGGTGGTGGTGTTCTGTTCTATTGTGGACGCGATGATGATCCTTATCAATCAGTTATGGAATGGTGGAATACGAAGGGCAATCAATTTAAAGTCCCTTCAGATCATTTGTTTAGCTTAATGAATGTAAAGCCGATTAAGAATAAAAAGGTATCGGTAGGTAAAGGGGCAGTTTATTTGATTAAACAAAATCCTAAAGAGTTTGTGTTAAATGCCAATTCGGCAAATACTTATCTTGACCTTGTTAAACATGCTTATGAATTTGATGCAAAAGCAGGGGAGCTATCCTTTAAAAACAATCTTTACTTGCAAAGAGGTCCGTATGATATTGTTTCCGTAATGGACGAATCTTTAAGTAATGAGCCATATAAAATTAAAGGTCCTGTTATAGATCTTTTTGATCCAAATCTTCCTGTACTTTCAGAGAAGGTGATTAAACCAGGGGAACAAGCCCTTTTATACAATATACTGCGTGTAAAAGATAAAACTAAGGCTATGGTTTTAGCTACAGCATCAAGGATATATGATGAAGTAAGGAATGGAAGAGCATATTCATTTATATGTAAAAGCCCTGCAAAAACGGTAAACAGTATTCGTGTTTTACTTCCCGCTAAGCCTGTAAAGTGTGCTGTTTTAAGCAATAATGGTGAGGAAATAGCCGATGTAAATACTTCATGGGATGAAAGCTCAAATACCCTTTATCTGGGTTTTAATAATAGTCCGGATGGGATAAAAGTAAACCTTACCTGGTAATTGGCAACTAACGCGCGAATATTTCAAACAACCTGCGATAAGCATTGTTGTTAAAATAAAAAAATCATGATCACACCAGAAAACAACATACCTCTTGATGATTCTGAAAATTCAGAAGCAGAGGATCAGCAAAGTCAAAAAGACATTCATTCAAATGGTTTGGATGATACCTTTGAAGAAGAGAAAGTAGAACAGCCGGAAATAGAATTGTTCGAGCAAGCCTCTAAGGCTTCAGAAGCATCTTATACTTTAGAGCCTGAAAAGGGAATAGCGCCGAAAAAGGAAGGTAAATGATGAAAGTTTTAATTCTACTTGTTGTCCTTATCTGCAGCGCAATTGTTGGTAGGGGGCAGGTAGCATCTGTAAACTCTATAATGAAGGAGGTTGAAAAAAGCTATCATGCAGGCGAATATGAGGCTACATTAATCCAATTGGAGCAGGCACAAAAAATAGCAAGGAAAATAACCCCTGCTATTTTGTATTGGAGGATTTTAGCACAAAAAGCCTTATTGCCTGGGGTTAAAGATCCGGCATTTTATACCAATATGAAGAAGTTTGAAGAGCTGGAAATGCTAAGGGAAAATTGTAATTTTTACTTGAAAAGTTATGGGGAATTGCCAGCTCTTAGTGAACAACGTAATAAAGTATATGAGGTGCAGCGGAGTTTGAAAGGCTATCCAGTGGCAAAAGTAGAGTTCGATGAGATTATGCACCTGAAGAATGCGGTGAAGTCGAATCATTAAGAGACAGCGTTTACTTTATTGCCAATTCCTGTTCTTCGTGAAGGAGGATGCTATCTCTAATTGAATTCAGTAAAGTCAGGTCTACTTTGCAGTCCAAACTTTGTCTGCAATGCCTGCGATCCTCTTTATCAATTTCAATTGTTCCAATTCTTTCCTGACGGTCATCATAGATCTGATATTGTTTGTTTTTGATCGCTTTTATATTTAAAAAGCGACCGAAGGGCTTATTATCAGCAACTTCAATTCTAAACTGTTCCATAATATTTTGGTTTAATGTACCCCCTTTAACAAACCAAACAAAAGATTGTTCCTGAAAAATAGCTGTTTTTGCATTAATTTTGTTGCTTAACCTGTTTATAATGATTTCATTAACCCGAACCACTTCTGATAATCCAGATTTCAAGTCATTAGTACTGCTACTCGATAAAGAACTAGCCATCCGCGATGGCGATGATCATGCGTTTTATTCTCAGTATAACAAAATAGTAAATATCAAAAATGTTGTAATTGCTTATGATAATGGTAAGCCGGTTGGCTGTGGTGCTTTTAAGCCATTTGAAGCCAATGCAGTAGAGATAAAAAGAATGTATGTAAACGAAGATTCCAGAGGCAAGAGGATTGCGAGGCGGATTTTATCAGAACTTGAGTTGTGGGCAGTTGAAATAGGGTATGATAGTTTTGTTCTGGAAACGGGATTAAAGCAACCTGAAGCTATTTCATTATATAAAAATATGGGATATGAAATTATACCTAACTATGGCCAGTACCAGGGTGTAGAAAACAGTGTTTGTTTTCAAAAACAAGGCTAACCGCTTACTATTGGAGTCGGGTCTTTTTATATTCAGTAGGGGTCATTCCGTATTTGTTCTTAAAAATGGTGGAGAAATAAGTAGGTGAGGATATACCAACCATATAAGTGATTTCGGAAATGGAATACTCTTCGTTGTTTAAATAGTACTTAGCTTTTTTAAGTCGCCTGTTCAGAATGTAATCTGTTATACTACAGTTTAATAATGCTTTAATTTTACGGTACAGTTGAACTCTGGATATGCCTATTGCTTTGCTGATGTCATCAACGCTGAAATGCTCATTGCCTAGGTTGTGTTCTACAATGCCGGCAAAGTCATTTAGAAACTTTTTGTCAATCACATTCGTAATTGTTCTTTTAACGCCCGATGAGGAGATGTCGCTTGTATAATGCTCTTTTAAAATAACCCGGTTTTTGATCAGATTTTCTACATTTGCTTGCAAGTATTCGAAGTTAAATGGTTTCGTGATATACACATCTGCCATGCTCTGTATACCATTTACTTGCTGCTCTATGCTGCCTTGCGCAGTTAATAATATAATTGGAATGTGTGAGGTACGAATATCAGATTTGAGTTGCTGAGTCAGGTTTTTTCCGGATATACCTGGCACAACAACATCAGTAATGATCAGGTCTGGAATTTTTTCGTATGCTTCTGCCAATCCATTCGTACCTGTAGATGCTGTAAATATTTCATAGGTTCCCTCAAATTTATCCGTTAAATAATCCAGGAGATCCTGATTGTCCTCAATAATTAATATGGATTGATCTTTAATGTGCTCAAATGAACGATCTTTTTCTTTGATGGCCGCATGATCATGTTCTGTAGTGTATATTTTTATCTGATCATAAAGTTTTGCACTTTGCTGTTCCTGTGCAACTTTTTCTTCGGCAGTAAGGTGAGTGTCTCCTAATGGAAGTGCTATTCTAAATGTTGTTCCCTGCCACTTTTGGCTGTTTACAGAGATATCGCCTTTGTGTAAAAGAATCAATTCTTTTGAAAGAGATAACCCTAAACCCGAACCTCTACTGTAATTTACATCCGATTGATAGAACTGATCAAAAATATGTTTAAGCTCTATGTCAGTCATTCCCACTCCATTATCTTCTACATCAATATGAACAGTATCTTCAGTTTTGCTTATTGTAATGTATATTCTCCCGTTATCGCTGGTAAATTTTAAAGCATTGCTTAGTAGGTTAAATATCACTTTATCAAGGATGTTTACATCAAACCAAACTACTCCCGGACTTTCTTTAATCACTAGTCTCAAGTCTATATTTCGTTTTTCAGCACTGTGTTTAAAGCTATCCAGGATTTCTTTTATAAAATCTATTATGTTATTGGCAGTGGCATGCAGCTTGAATTTTTTATGCTCAATTTTCCGGTAGTCCATCAATTGATTTACTAACCGAAGTAGCCTATACACGTTTTTATTAATTAGCTTAAGATTATTACCTGCGGATGTTTTTATCCGTTCATTTTTAAGCAGATCTTCCAGAGGTGATAAGATCAGTGTTAGAGGTGTTCTGAATTCGTGAGATATATTGGTAAAAAAATTAAGTTTAGCTTCGGTTGCGGCCTGAGCTTTTTCCGACATTTCAATCAACTGATTGCGTTGGTTTAAGATCTCAGCATTCTTTAGCTCCAAACTTTTATTGATTTTTCTATTCTCCAGTAAGGCGTGAAAGGCTAATCCCCCGAACACAACCGCTAATACAAGGGTAATCACAATGAAATTCAATACCAATCTTTGGCTATTGTATACCTTGAATTGGTCTGCCAGTAAAGTCTGTTGCCGTTCAATATCATTTTGCTGACTGCTTATTCTTGCCCATTGAAGCTTCATTAATTGTACATTGCTGCTATCGATAACCACAGTTTGCAGAATATTCTCTTTAGAGAATGATTCTCTGTTCAGGATCCTCATGGCTATATTGATAGCTTCTTTACCTCCGGTAGGGTAAAGTACACTGGCAGTAAGCGTTTTGTTACTCACCAGGTTTAGCCCACCGCCATTGCCGGGCAAGGCATCAACACCAACAACTTGTATGCGTTTATTCAGATTAAGCTTTTGAAGTACCCTGCGGGTGCTTGTTGCCATTACATCATTATGCGCAAATATGGCATCAACATTTTTAAGTTTATCCTTGTTTTTAAGTAGTTGAACCTCTGTGTTTTCACCAAGCCAGTCGCCATAAAACTGCCCATTTACTTTAATTTGAGGATGCTTTTTAAGTGCGTCCATAAATCCCCTGTCACGCTCAATAGCAGGAGAGGAGCCGGGCAGTCCCATTACCTCTACAACATTTCCTGAACCTTTTAGACTGTTTGCCAGATATTCGCCGGCAATTTTACCAACCTGATAATTCTCTGCACCAACATAAGCAGTATAAAGTGGCGATGAAGTTTTACGATCGATAACGATTACTGGAATTCCCTTGTTATAGGTCTCTTCAACGATTTTAGTTAATGGAAGGGCTTCGTTTGGAGAAATAATAAGTAAATCAATACCCTCTTCAATCATTTGTTTTACCTGGTCTATCTGCTTGCTGCTGCTGTTATTGGCATCGGCATAACTTAATTTAGTTCCAGGACGCAGCGAAAGCTCGGTTTTCATCTCATCGAGCATTGTTTTTCGCCACAAGTCAGATCCAACACATTGCGAAAAGCCAATTTTATACTCAGGCGTTTCCTTTTTATCTGAGCATCCTATTAAAGGTAATATCAGCCCAAATACAACTACGATCAGCATTGTAATCTGGTACTTAAAAAGACTTTTAAAATCGACTGAATTGCTCATTTATTTGGTTGGTAACTAAGTACTAATCAATAAAGCTATAAATTATATAGCTCATTTAAAAATTTCGAACATGCAGCTGCAATAAGCAGTGTAACGAGAGTTAAAGAATTATGTAACCAGATTTAATGTAGGGGAAATTACTTCCTTTGTTTGTTTTTAATCGTTTGATTATCAGTGGTTTTGTTTGTGTTTGATTTTTTAAAGAATTTGATGTAAGAATCATAACACCTGCTTCTGATTTACCTCTAATTTGCAATCATTAACCATTTATAAATCGAACTTCATGAAAAAAAATTCAGTGCTTGCCTGGTCGGTAGTAGTAGCATTAGGCGGGTTTCTTTTTGGCTTTGATACCGCAGTGATATCAGGAGCCGAGAAATCAATTCAACAATATTGGAATCTTTCTGTATTTGAACATGGGCTAACCATTTCAATAGCCTTAATAGGTACTGTGATAGGCTCATTACTTGGCTCCAGACCATCTGATAAGTTCGGCCGCAAAAACACTTTGTATTTTGTTGCAGTAGTTTACTTGTTGTCATCATTAGGAACTGCATTGGCAGATAACTGGTATGTTTTTCTTGTATTCAGATTTATCGGAGGTTTGGGAGTCGGCACATCCTCAGTAACGGCTCCAATTTATATATCAGAAATTTCGCCGGCCGACAGACGTGGCCGTTTGGTAGGATTGTTCCAGTTTAACGTAGTACTTGGAATTCTGATCTCTTACCTTTCAAATTACCTGATTAGCCAGGGTGGAGAATCATCGTGGCGCTGGATGTTGGGTGTGCAAGCTGTACCATCTTTAGTTTTCCTGATCCTAATTAAGTTTATTCCCGAAAGTCCACGTTGGCTTATCCTTAAAAAAGGAGCTACTGAAAAGGCACTGGAAATATTAAGGATCATTAACCCGCTGAACTGTGAGGCTGAGTTAGCGGCAATTAAGGGATCAGAAAAGAAATTGGGAGAATCTTCAAAAAACAAGGAAAGTTTGTTCTCTGGTMAGTATTCGAAACCTGTGATATTTGCCGTGCTGTTTGCGTTTTTTAATCAGGTGTCGGGTATTAATGCCATTATCTATTATGCGCCCAGGATTTTTGAAATGGCCGGACTTGGTGCACATTCCTCGCTGTTATCAACAGTTGGAATTGGGCTGATTAATTTTGCATTTACCTTATTAGCATTAAATTTTATAGATAAAGTTGGTCGCCGTGTATTGATGTTAATCGGGTCTTTTGGCCTTATCGCTTCCTTATTTTTAGTGGCCTTTACATTTTATACCGAGCGCTTTAGTGGTATGGCTATTCCCATCTATATGATGGTGTTTATTGCTTTTTTTGCATTTTCTCAGGGAGCGGTTATTTGGGTGTTTATTTCAGAAATCTTCCCAAATCAGGTGAGGGCAAAAGGGCAAACCTTGGGCAGCTCTACGCACTGGGTAATGGCCGCTCTGGTTGCTTTTTACTTCCCTTATTTTGCCGAAACTTTTGGAGGTGCGGTAACTTTTAGCTTTTTCGGCACCATGATGGTTTTACAATTGTTATTTGTATGGCGCTTTATGCCTGAGACAAAAGGAAAATCATTGGAGAGCATCGGCGACAATATTGTTTTACATTAAATTTTAAACTATGAAACAAGAAATATCTTTAACGGCAGAAGCAGTGTGCTATGGAGAAATACTTTGGGACGTTTTGCCTGATGGTCCTCAGCCGGGTGGCGCACCTTTAAATGTTGCTTATCACCTCAATAAATTAGGTGTAGCATCTGGTTTGATTAGCAGAATTGGTGATGACAACAATGGGCATAAGCTGGAAGAACTGATGGGCAATTGGGGGATCAACAGGAGCTTCCTGCAAACCGACAAAGAGCACGCTACCAGTGAAGTGCTTGCCAGAATGAACAATGGGAATGAGGTGACTTATGAGATTGTTTTTCCGGTTGCCTGGGATTTTATTAATGAAGCAAATGAGTTAAAGGAACAAATAAAGCCAGCAAAATATTTCGTTTATGGTAGCCTGGCTTCCAGAAATGATACCTCCAGAAATACGCTTATCGAATTGTTGGATACTGATGCAATAAAAGTTTTTGATATCAATATTCGTCCGCCTTTTATTAATCATTCATTGTTAGAAATTCTATTAACTAAAGCAGACATTGTGAAGTTTAATGAGGCAGAGTTGAGTATGGTGCAGACTATGTTTAGCGGTTCATTTGAGGGAGAACCACAGATGGTTAAGTTTATCCAAAACCGTTTTAATGTCCCCGAAATCGTTGTTACTAAAGGAGAGTTTGGCGCTTCGTATTACAAGAATGATGAAGCACATCATATTTGGGGCAACGAGATAAAAGTAACGGATACGATTGGTAGTGGCGATTCTTTTCTGGCTGCTTTTATTGCCAGTCATTACCTTAAAGATCAACCTAAAGATATATTAATGAAAGCGATAGCCATGGGCGGGTTTATTGCAACCAAAAAAGGAGGCTGTCCTCAGTATGATATTGCCGAGTACATTCAGTTCAGAGATCAAATATTTAAACAGAAATAACCTAAACAACAACCAAATATTTAAACCATAACCAAATAAATCATGAGAAAATTTTTCTTGCTATGCAGCTTGCTGCTCATAGCGATAAGCGCGAGCTTTGGGCAAACCAGAGTCATTAGCGGAAAGGTAACTGATGGAGAATCAGTGCCTTTGGAGGCGGTGACAGTAGCAATTCCAGGTACTAAAACTACGGTTCTTACTGATCAGAACGGGAATTTCAAGATCAGCGCAGAGAACGGACAAGCGATAAAGTTTATTTATATGGGCGCAGATCCATATAGCTACACTATCACTGCAGACTCACAAAATATTCAGATCAAACTAAATGTTGCAAGTACCAGTTTGAATCAGGTAGTAGTAACCGGATATCAGAAAGAACGTAAGAAGGACATTACCGGGGCAGTAAATGTAGTAGACGTGAAAGGTATTAAAGATATACCAGTCGGGAATCCTGTTAAGTCTCTCCAGGGACGTGTGCCGGGTGTTTTTATMACTACAGATGGTTCTCCATCAGGCGGTGCTACTGTGAGGATTAGAGGCATCGGAACCTTAGGTAATAATGATCCACTTTATGTAATAGATGGTGTGCCATCGAAGAGAGGTTTGCAGGAATTAAATCCTAATGATATTGAATCTATTCAGGTTTTAAAAGACGCTTCTTCATCTACAATTTACGGTTCAAGAGCTGCGAACGGGGTAATCATTATCACTACTAAGAAAGCCAGGGCAGGATATTCAAAAATTGACGTAAATGTTTCTGCTTCTATTCAGAATTACGCTACCAAATTAAAAACCCTGGATGCAGAAGGCAGAGGCAGGGCTTACTGGCAGGCAGCCGTTAATGATAAAGCGGATCCGAATAAACATCAGATCTATCAGTTTGACTGGAATAATGATGTGAATAACCCAGTTTTAAATAAAGTTATTTATCCTGAGTTTATTGATAATGCTAAGACCATGAGGCCTGCCAATACAGATTGGTTTGATGCCATCTCACAAAATTCAATTATTCAATCGTATGATGTTGCCTTGAGCAATGGCAACGAAAAAGGAAATACCATGTTTTCTTTAGGCTATTACCAAAACAAGGGAATTGTAAAGTCTTCTAAAAACGACAAGTTTACTGCTAGGCTAAACACCGACTTTAATTTTTTAAATTCCAAGCTTAAAATAGGAGAAAATCTTACTGCCAGCTACATTAAAAATGCACTTACCCCGGTGAGTGATATTCTGTTTACATCGCTTGTACAGCAGCCAATTGTGCCGATACACACCATAGATGGTGGGTGGGGTGGGCCTGCCTCGGGTATGACCGACAGGCAAAACCCGGTGAGATTGATAGAAGATAACAGGCAAAATTCAAGCAGTTTCTATCGTATTATGGGAAATGTATATGCTGATTATAGTATTATTCCTGGATTAAACTTACGTACAAGCCTGGGGGTAGATTATAATGGAACTTACCAAAGGACATTGCGTAAATCATACATCTCCGGGTTTTTAGCAGATCCGTCTAATCAGGTCACTAATTCACAAAATTACGATGGTAACATAGTTTGGCAAAACACGCTGAACTACAAACTAACCAGTAATAAACATCAGGTGGAATTTTTGCTTGGTCATGAGCAGATTAAAAACATCAATCAATCATTCCTTGCCAGCAGACAGGGGCTAGCCTTAGAAACTATAGATTACGCTTATCTGGGTGCTGCAACAGGCAATACCTTAAATGAGGGAATAGGATCCGGAAATGCGCTGCTCTCTTATTTTGGAAAAGTAAATTATGTTTTTAATGACAGATATATTGTTTCAGCTACAATAAGGAGAGATGGTTCTTCGCGTTTCGGACAAGATAACCGTTATGGTACATTTCCTGCATTTTCTGCAGGATGGCGCGTTAGCGAGGAAGAGTTTATGAAAAAACTTCCATTTATTTCTGATTTAAAACTTAGATATGGCTGGGGTAAATCGGGTAATCAGGAAATTCCGAATAATGCTAACAGAGCGCTATATGCCGCTATTTATGGTATGGATCCGACATGGGATTTTGATGCAGGAAGTGCTTATGATATTACAGGCAGTGGTTCCGGACAATTGCCATCAGGTTTTACTTCAATACAAAGGGGGAACAATGCCCTGAAATGGGAATCTTTACAGGAATCTAATTTCGGTTTGGATTTTGGCTTGTTAAACAACAAAATCACAGGTTCATTTGACTATTTTATTAAAAATACCTCCGATATTTTAATTAAACCTGCTTATCTGGCTGTTTTGGGTGATGGGGGTAGTAAATACATCAATGGGGCTTCGATGCGTAACAAAGGATTTGATGCCTTACTGTCTTACGATAACAAATTTTCTGATGATTTTTCAATGAATCTGACGGGTAATTTTTCATTGTACCGAAACGAAGTTACTTATTTGCCAGAGGATGTTTTAGCTTCTTACCCGGGCAATGGAACCGATAAAACTGTTTTGAACAGACCAATTAATTCATTTTTTGGGTATATCGCCGATGGCTTGTTTCAAAATGCAGACGAAGTAAATTCTTCGGCAGCTCAACCTGGAAAAGGAATTGGCCGGATCAGGTATAAAGATTTAAACGGAGATAATGTTATAGATGATAAGGACAGAGATTTTATTGGTAATGCCAGCCCTAAATTTACTTATGGTTTAAACGCTTCCTTTACATACAAAGACTTTGATCTTAGCTTCTTTGTGCAGGCAATTAGCATCAAGGTAACAAATGAATTTAAAACTTATACTGATTTTTCATCCTTGTGGACAGGGACAAACTGGGGCCAGAGAACTCTTGATGCATGGACTCCGTCTAACCAATCCTCAACCATTCCTGCACTTACCTTAATTGATAATAATAACGAGGGCAGGTCATCAACCTATTTTATTGAAGATGGTTCTTACGTAAAACTAAGAAACTTACAGCTTGGCTATAACCTTAAGCGTGTGTTTAAATCGAAAATTCAGAATGCCCGCGTATTCATACAGGGAAGTAATTTATTTACGATCAAGAGTAAGTCGTTTACAGGTACCGATCCGGAAACTCCCAATTATGGATTTCCAGTACCTGTAATAGGAACTATTGGCCTGAACATTACATTGTAACCTAAAAATAACAGAACATGAAAAGATTATTATATACACTAGCGGTTCTTGGTGTCCTTCTTACGTCTTGTAAAAAGGTACTTGACGAACCAGCACAGGGAGTTGCTTCTGGTGAAGAACTGAATACTCCCGAAAATGTTGACAAGATGGTAATTGCAGCTTACTCATCTTTAGGAAACGACCATTATACCTCACCTTATTCAAGCATGTGGCCATACGGTAGCGTTAGAGGTGGAGATACTTATAAAGGAGGAGATGGACCAGGGGATTTGTCTGAATTCCATCTTTTTGAAACCTTTGTTACAAATAGGGTAGATAATGGTTTGTTGGATCAGTTGTGGTTTAGGCTTTATGTAGGTGTTGGAAGGGTTAATGACGCCTTAAAAAGAGTAAATGCTTTGTCTGATGCGGATTATCCTAAAAAAGCAGAAAGACAAGGAGAACTAAAGTTCCTGAGAGGCCATTACTACTTCCTGCTTAAAATCCTTTTTAAATATGTACCATTTATTGATGAAACACTTGTAAAAGAGGATTATCCAACAGTTTCTAACAGGGCATTAAGTAATGAAGAGTTGTGGGACAAGATTGCATCAGATTTTAAAGATGCAGCCGCTGTGCTTCCACCAGATCAAAGTGACAAAGGCCGGCCAAATAAATTTACTGCAAAGGCTTATTTAGCTAAAGCGCTTTTATATCAGGCGTACATTCAGGACGAAAGCAATACAGTAACTTCCATAAGCTCTGAAAAATTAACAGAGGTTAATGCTTTATGTGATGAGGTAATTGCATCCGGCAGATATCATTTAAGTGATGATTTTGCTAATAATTTTCTGTCTTCAACCGAAAATGGACCAGAGTCCGTGTTTGCTATTCAGTATTCGAAAGATGATGGAACACCTAAGGGGCGGCTTGACTATGGACACGCGCTTAATTACCCAATGAACCAGGATTATGGCTGCTGCGGATTTAATGTGCCTAGCCATGATTTGATTAACTCATTTAAAACTGATGCAAATGGTTTGCCAATGTTTGGCACCTACAACGATGTTGATGTTGCAGCGTCACTTGATTTTCAGACCAGCACTTTTGATCCTCGTTTAGATCATACTGTTGCTAAACCCGGAGCTCCTTTTAAGTATAAAACAGATTTTATATTTGAACGATTTTGGGCAAGGGCTCCTGCAGTTTATGATGCATTTGCAAGTTTAAAAGAGGCGGTATTGCCAGGTGATGCTTCTTTTCAGAAAATTCCGCCATTTATGTCGAGCTCTAAAAACTGGGAGATTATTCGTTATTCAGATGTACTTCTTTGGAAAGCTGAAGCGCTTATAGAACTTGGTAGACAAGATGAGGCTTACCCGTTGATAAATCAGGTAAGGGATCGTTCATCAAAAAGTAAAGCACTTCTTAAACTTGCTAACGGAAATCCAACCTCGAACTATAATGTTCAGCTATATCAGCCGGGCGTAAACTGTACATGGACTCAGGAATATGCCAGAAAGGCGCTTCGCTTTGAAAGAAGGATTGAGTTCGCAACTGAAGGCTATCATTTCTTCGATCTGGTACGCTGGGGCGTAGCGGCGCAAACCATGAACGCTTATTTTAACATAGAAAAATCAAGAGCCAACCATTTGGCTACCGCTAAATTTACAGCCGCAAGAGATGAGTATTTTCCAATTCCATTAAATCAGGTTAATTTTAGCAAAGGCTTATACCAACAAAATAAGGGTTGGTAATGGATTTAAAATATTATTATTACATAAACATACAATTTAACCTAAATAACTAAACGATGAAATCAATTTTAAAAGCCATACTTACCACGGGGCTAATGTTGTACTGCAGTATCTCAATTTTTGCAGCAGATATTTCTATTAAGATCACTAAGAAATACCTCAACTTACCTATATCTCAACGCCAGGATAGGGGAATAATGACATTTGAAATAGCGGGTAAACAAGAACGCTCATTTAAAATAAGATTGGCAACAGGGGAACCTGAGTACTGGGTTTTTAGCGACGTATCTGCTTATAAAGGAAAAACTATAAAAATAAGCTATGATGGTGATGCTACAGGACTTAGCAAAATCTATCAGGACGATAAGATTGCTGGTCAGGATTCTTTGTATCATGAGAAAAATCGCCCTCAGTTTCATTTTACTACAAGGAGGGGATGGGTTAATGATCCAAATGGATTGATATATTATGAAGGTGAATACCACTTGTTTTATCAGCACAATCCTTATGAGAGAGAATGGGAAAATATGTCGTGGGGGCATGCTGTGAGTAAAGATCTTGTACATTGGGAAGAGCTCGCGGTGGCTTTACATCCTGATAAGTTAGGTACTATGTTTTCTGGATCTGCTGTGATTGATTATGATAATACTGCAGGTTTTAATAAAGGAAAAATACCTGCAATGGTTGCTTTCTATACTGCCGACAATGCAGATAGAGAAATTCAATGTGTTGCTTACAGCGCTTACAGC
>NZ_JBFTKO010000023.1:0-63166 GCF_056395985.1 Pedobacter sp. 05T44 | reverse complement strand
TAAGTATATTAAATGCTGTAAATCAATAAGATATGGCTATTTTTAAAGATCATAATATCACTGTAAAACAACTCTTGGGCTTCATTCCCGAGGCGCTGATCGCAAATTTGTCGCTTACTACCAAGATCGATCATTACGCAAAGGTTTTGCATGGTAATAAGCTGTTTTATTTATTGCTTTATGGGATTTTGGACAATGATAGGCTAAGCCAGCGAAGYCTTGAGGACACATTCAACGATTCTGTATTCAAGATACTTTTCAATCTCGATGAAGATGAAAAAGTGCGCAGGAGTTCTATTTCCGAAAGATTGTCCAGGGTTGATCCCGATTATTTCAGACAGATTTATGAGTTCATTTATGAACAGTTTTCCGGGGTCTATACTTTAACACAAAGAAAGCAGTATAATCTCATCCGTGTAGACAGTACGATAGTGAGTGAAACCGCTGGTAAGCTAAGCGAAGGGATAGTTAATCCCGGCAGCAGCAAGAAAGCGGTCAAATATAGTCTTGCCTTCGATGGGATGCTGCCTGGTCTGGCACAGGTGTTCACCAACCCAAAGTATATTAACGAAGACAATGCATTGCCAGAGGTTGTCATGGCGCATGTAAAAAAAGAACCCGGTCATCAGAATATCTATGTACTGGACAGGGGTCTTCAATCCACCAGGACAATGAAAGCATTCAGTGAGAACCAGGTAACTTTCATCTGCCGCGYAAAAGAGAACAGAAAGTTTGAACTAATCCAATCACTCATTGTCGAAGGACAAGATATGGACATGGGCGAATCTATGCTGCTCAGAGATGGTATTGTCAGGCTTTATACGGGTATACCTATAGCCAACAAACGAGGGAACAAGCATTACAGAGAGGAACTGGTGGAAAGTACTTTTCGCCTGGTCATCGTCAAAAGCAAAGCGCAGGAAGGCAAAGAGTACTGGCTGTTAACTAACGATTTCAGCTTGCCTGCTAAAGAAATTGCCCAGGCCTACCGCAGGCGATGGGACATCGAGGTTTTTTTTCGCTTTCTAAAACARGAACTCAACWCAAGCCACTTAGTTTCCCTTAATAAAAATGGCTTGCAGGTGATGTTATACATGACCCTGATAACGAGCATGCTCGTTCTGATATACAAAAAGGCGAATAAACAAGGCTATAAGACCTCAAAACGAAGGTTCGCAATGGAGGTGAGAGACTTAGCTATAGCCTTGATTGTGGTGCAGTGTGGCGGTGAACCTGGTCTGTTTTTCAAAACATAAAAAATGGCCGGAATTTCTTCCGACCATTCGTGGGAATCTCCTGGCCTTTTTTATTTCCTTATAACTTACTTAGTATAAGATAACCTAAATGTATTTCATCTTTTGGGGTATCCACTGCCAAACTGATTTTTAACTTATAATCTTTTTTAATGCTAGCTGGAAGTATATCTTCAATTTCAAACACATCATCAACATCTACACCATACTTATCATCAATATGTGATGTAGCCCCTTCAAATCCAGCGTGTTTATAAAAAGCTGTTTCTTTTGCCTTTTTAATAGCTGTGGCCTTCTCATCAGAAACAGTTAGCATTTTATAGTGAAGCTCGTCGAAATCCCCTTTTTTATAACCACCTAAATTTAAAAAGAAAAGTTTATCAGCAGTAGGTTCATCTTTTTTGCTTACAACTTTTACCTGATACCCATCAACTTCTGTTACCTCTCGCCAGGCATCAATATGTATTTTACCATTTGCCTCCGGCCAAAAAGCAATAATTTCTTCTTTAATATCTTTTAATGAATTACCTACTGTAAAGAAAACATCATGTTGTTCCGTATATCTGCCCGGAGGGGTACAGCCCAGTAGTAACATAAATAATTTTGGTGATTCCATAATACGCATCGGTTTACATACGTCGCTTAAGCTCCTCAATCAATTCCTTACATCTTGCCTCTATCTCTAAAAACACCGGTTCAAAAAGATTATTGTCGAAATATGGATCTGTTACTTCGTTTTCGTCAGTTAAAAACAACTTTACTTTTTTACGTTGTTCTTCACTTGTTGCCAATCGCTGAACGTCCTTTAAGTTATTTCTATCCATAACAAGGATGCTGTCGAATTCGTTAAACATGCTTTTATTGAAATGTTTTGCCCTTTGTGTAGAAATATCATACCCAAAGTTTTTCGCAATAGCGATACTCCTTTTATCAGCAGGCTGATTTACATGCCAGTCACCTGTTCCTGCCGAAGCAACCTCCCAGTCTAATCCTTCTTCATTAATCAAATGCCTCATAACTCCCTCTGCCAATGGCGAGCGACAAATGTTACCAAGGCAAACCATTAGAATCTTCATTATTTATAAATATCATTAAGAATATTTGCCAAACAAACCCCTCCTTTTAGCAGTTGCTCATTCAACAGATTAACAAAGTCAAAGTTGTATTTATAACTCAGCTTATCTTCAGGTTTTGTGTTCTCGTAAATTTTATTGCATGCCATGTAAGATCCATATACAAAATCTTTAAGAGAGCTGTCTCTCCAAACTCTCAATTGTTCATCATTAGGATAATTAATAGCATTCGCATATTCTGTGTAACTCAACTCCTGATACGCTATTAATGATTCGTCCCATACTCTATGTAAATTGGACTTCTCGCCAAACCAGGTAACAAAAACTCTGTTACCCCCTAAATCTTCTTTACGGGCGGTATGCATCGGTTGATTTAAATCACCAACAAGATGTACTAACAAGCGCATGGCAAGTTTTTTCTGATCTKGTGTGCTCTGTTTGTTTTTCAAAACAGAAATCATTTCTGGAACTTTATTGTATACGTTGGCAGCAGTATCTTTATCTAAAAAGTCAAATACACCTTGCTTATCCAATCCTCCAGGCAGGTTTACAAAATGCCAGTTATAGAGATAATTATAAGAAGGATCCGATTTAATAAAATCGCCCCAGTTACTTGCCATAGCTAAGCTTTCATAACCTAACACTCCTTTAATCCCTTTTTTTGCTCTCTTACTTAAATGGCTTTCTGCTATCTGCCCTACTATTCTATGGCCAAGCATTCCCCAGGCTCCTGCGCTTAATGGCATATAAGCAGTTATAGCAAAAACTATAATTATCCTAAAAACCTTACCTACTCTTTTCATCTTTATCTAATTTAATTCCTCAGCATTTATTCTATAAGCTCTGCGGAGTACAAATTATTTTTTCTACTCGCTTTAAATCAACCTCTCTTTGATTATCAGTACCCTCAAGCAATAACCTACTTGTGTCTGCCAATTTAATTTTGAAGGTTTTGATATATTGTCCTATCTGGTAACATCCCGAAATCTTCTGTTTATAATTAGACTTCGTGAAAGTACCTGTCAAAAATACACTGTCAGCTCTAACCTGATAAACTCCCTTAGCGTATTCTTTCCACACTCCATTATTGAAACAGGAATCAGCATAGTAATTCACTTTAGAATTGGTAACCAAGTCTACATAAAATGAATCACAGGTGAATTTGAATTTATATTGTGTATAATTCAGTAATTGATCTGCGTTTAGGATACTATCTTGATTCCAAATCCCCTGTAAAATTGGCGATCCTTCTCCTTGTACATTGGGCATTCTCCTACAAGAGAAGAGTAAGCATAAATACAATAACACAGAAAACAATAATCTCCACGTATATAGGTATTTAGTCATGCCCTATTTTAAGCTACCTACCATATCCTCCGGACGAACCCACTCATCAAATTGCTCTCCGGTAAGCAAGCCCAGTTCTATGGAAGCTTCGCGTAAGGTTTTATTCTCTTTATGTGCTTTTTTTGCAATCTTGGCAGCATTTTCATATCCAACATGAGGATTCAAAGCAGTAACCAGCATCAAAGAATTTTGCAAATGTTTCTTAATTTCCGGTAAATTGGGTAAAATTCCTTCCGCACATTTATCATTAAATGAAACACAGGCATCACCAATTAGCCTTCCTGATTGCAAAACGTTAGCAGCAATAACAGGTTTAAAAACATTCAACTCAAAATGGCCATTACTTCCACCGATACCTACTGTAACATCATTACCCATTACCTGAGCACACACCATAGTCATAGCTTCGGGTTGTGTCGGATTAACTTTACCCGGCATAATAGATGATCCCGGTTCGTTATCTGGAATGATGATTTCACCTATTCCACAACGGGGGCCAGAACTTAGCATCCTTACGTCATTTGCAATCTTCATTAAAGAAACAGCAGTGCGTTTGTAAGCAGCAGAAAGTTCAACCATGGCATCGTGAGCCGCTAATGCCTCAAATTTATTGGGTGCAGTTACAAAAGGAAGTCCTGTTAATTCTGCAATTTTCTTAGCAACAAGAACGTCATATCCCTTAGGTGTATTTAAACCAGTCCCAACAGCCGTTCCACCTAAAGCTAGTTCACTAATCATTACCAAAGCATTTTTTATCGCTCTGACACTGTTGTCTATTTGCTGAACATAACCGGAAAACTCCTGACCCAATGTTAAAGGAGTGGCATCCATAAAATGAGTACGTCCTGTTTTAACGATATCATTAAATTCAATTGTCTTTTTATGTAAAGTGTTACGCAATTTCTCTAATCCAGGTATGGTAATTTCAACTGCTTGTTTATAAGCGGCAATGTGCATAGCTGTAGGATAAGTATCGTTTGATGACTGAGATTTATTTACATCATCATTCGGATGAAGCACCTTTTTATCATCACCCAATAATCCGCCATTTAAAACGTGAGCACGATTTGCGATTACCTCATTGGCATTCATATTACTTTGAGTACCTGAACCCGTTTGCCATATTACTAACGGAAACTGATCATCTAAACCACCTGCTACAACTTCATCGCACGCTTTTGCAATTAATTCAGCCTTCTCCTTTGTTAAAACACCAAGTTCAGTATTGGCTAAGGCAGCAGCTTTTTTCAAATAACCAAATGCATGTATGACTTCCTTTGGCATGGAGGCCTCAGGACCAATCTTAAAGTTATTTCTTGAACGTTCAGTTTGAGCACCCCAATATTTATCAGCAGGCACTTGTACTTCACCCATCGTATCGTGTTCGATTCTAAAATTCATAGTATTCTAAGTTTTATGTTTACAAATTTAAGGTTTTTAAAATTTTTAAAGAGCCCTTTAGTGTMAGATGTTTAATACAACCTCAAAAAAAATCGCAAATAAAATAAAACCTGCAATGTTTAAAACTCTTTTACGTTAAAAGCATTATTATTCCTTAATTTTCGGGCTTTTAAACTGTACACACAATTCATGAGTTATCGTAATATTCTAGCAGTGGCCTCAATGGCCGCCTTTTTATTTATTGCCTGTTCAAATTCGAGAAAAAGCACAACATTACAAGAGCCCAGTAAAGAGCGTACTGTTGAAGATGATAAGGCCGATAGTGTACTTTTAGCATATGACCCTGCAAAAGGTGATAAATGGATAGCTGATTTTGTACAGAACCTTCATAAAAAATATGGTTTTAATGGAAATATGCTCGTTGCAAAGGATGGGAAAATCCTTTATGAAAAAGCAATTGGTTGGGCCGATTATCTTCATCGTGATAGCTTAAAGATAAGCTCTGAATTCGAACTAGCTTCGGTAACTAAAACTTTTACCGGTACAGCTATCATGCAATTGGTCGAACAAGGCAAACTTTCTTTAAATGATGATGTAAAAAAGTTTTACCCTAACTTTCCATACGATGGAATCAAAGTAAAGCTCCTCCTTTCACACCGTAGTGGAATGATGAACTATGTGTATTTCATCGATGACATATGGCGTAAAGAAAAACGCGACATGAAAAAAGGAGTGTCCAACCAGGAAGTGATGCAGGTTATTGCAGAGAAAAAACCAAATCCGTATACTAAACCGGATAATCGATTTCACTATAACAACTCCAACTATATGGTTCTGGCAGCAATTATAGAGAAAGTAACAGGTAAGCCATATTCCGACTACATGATGGAGAACATTTTTAAACCGGCTGGAATGAAGCATACTCATGTTTATTCAACCACTGTTTATCCGAAAATACCAGTAGATGTTGTGGGACATGACCGTTCTTGGAGATACTCTGTAGCGCAAAATTTTCTGGATGGCCCCGTAGGTGATAAAGGGATCTATAGTACACTGCATGATTTGGTCCTATATGACAAAGCTTTAAAAAATGGCAGGCTACTAAAAAAAGCAAGTCTTGATTCCGCCTATACAGGTCACAACAAAGCTATCAACGGGCACTTTAATTACGGGTATGGATGGCGAATATTTGACGGAGATAACGGCCGTAAAGTAGTATATCACACAGGATGGTGGCATGGATTCAGACATATTTATGTGCGTGATGTTCAGAAAAACATTGTTATTATATTTCTGGGTAATCTTACAAACGGGAGCTTACTGCATCTTGATGAACTTTACAAATATCTTAAAACACCTATTATACGTAAAGGTGCTTATTCAGGTTCAGGATCACTACCTGGAAGTGATGAGGATTAAGATATTTTATCAAATGCTATCCCTCTGCTTCTTTTAGAGAGGTAAGTTCTTAGGAGACTATTTTGAGGATTTTCCAGATTAGGATCCGTAGAAAGGGTTTCAATTACAGTATTACGTGCTTCTTGTAGTATCTGCTGATCTTTAGCAAGATCAGCAAGCTTGAGCTCCAGTACACCACTTTGCTGTGTTCCGGAAATATCTCCAGGCCCTCTTAGCTGTAAATCTATTTCCGAAATCTCAAATCCGTTATTTGTTTTTACCATGGTTTCTAAACGCAGCTTACCATCCGGACTTAACTTATTCCCCGACATTAGAATACAAAAGGACTGCTCTGCCCCTCTACCTACTCTTCCACGCAACTGATGTAACTGTGAAAGCCCAAATCGTTCCGCATTTTCAATAACCATTACCGAAGCATTAGGCACATTTACACCAACCTCTATAACTGTTGTGGCTACCATGATTTGTGTTTTGTGATCAATGAAGCGCTGCATTTCAAATTGCTTGTCTGCGTTACTCATCTTTCCATGCACTATGCTAATTTGATAATCGGGTAAAAGAAAGTGATAGCTAAGTTGCTCAATCCCTGCCTCAAGATGTAAAAGATCTAACTTCTCACTCTCCTTTATCAAAGGATATACAATATAAACCTGGCGACCCTTCTTAATCTCTTCCTTCATAAACCCAAACATCCTTAGGCGCTGCCCTTCATAAAGATGTCTTGTTTCAATTGGCTTTCTTCCAACAGGTAATTCGTCAATAATAGACACATCGAGATCCCCATACAATGTCATAGCCAACGTACGGGGAATTGGCGTTGCCGTCATTACCAGGATATGAGGAGGGGTAAGGTTTTTTCTCCAAAGCTTTGCTCGTTGTTCAACACCAAACCGGTGTTGTTCATCAATTACCACAAGTCCCAAATTCTTAAACACAACCTTATCCTCAATCAATGCGTGGGTACCAACCAGAATATCAATCTCACCAGCTTCAAGCTCACTATGAAGTTGTGTTCTTTGCTTCTTTGTGCTGCTGCCTGTAAGAATAGCAACTTTCACTAACCGATCCTTTAACAGATCTACAATAGATTGATAATGCTGACGTGCTAATATCTCTGTAGGAGCCATCATACAGGCCTGATAACCATTATCACTTGCAAGCAGCATACTCATAAGCGCAACAACTGTTTTTCCACTGCCTACATCTCCCTGTACGAGTCGATTCATCTGAATTCCTCTCTGCGTATCAAGCCTAATCTCCTTTATCACCCGTTTCTGTGCATTTGTTAATTCAAATGGCAGAATCTCTTTATAAAAAGTATTTATTCTTTCTCCCACTATATCAAATGAATGACCTTTAAATCTCATTTCCCGTAGCTGCTTATTATGCAATAATTGAAGTTGAATAAAAAACAGCTCTTCAAATTTTAATCTCCGCTCAGCAGATTTCAGCGACTTAACGTCTTTAGGAAAATGAATATTTAGCAATGCTTCTTTCCTGCCAGCCATTTGATATTTTTCCAGAATATGGGAAGGAATGGTTTCTACTATTTCCTTAAGGTTTTGTTCAATTAATAAGGTCTGTAGTTTTTGGATCCCCTTACTATCCAGAAAAAACTTCTTTAGTTTCTCAGTAGAATGATATACGGGTTGTAACCTTAAATTACCTGTTATAGTTGCTGGTCTAGGGTAGTTCTCCAAGTCGGGATGCGAAATACTAAATGAACCATTAAACACAGTGGGTTTCCCAAATACAATATAAACTTTGCCCTTAGTAACGTTTTCATCAACCCACTTCAAACTCTGAAACCATACCAGTTCAATTGAGCCGGTATCATCAGTAAGTCGGGCAACAAGGCGTTTCTTATGTTTTTCGCCTATTTGTTCCTTACTGGTTATCCTGCCAAGTATTTGCACATACGGCAATTCAGGATCTAATTCATTAATCTTATAAAACCTAGTCCTGTCAATATATCTGAAGGGAAAAAAATTCAAGAGATCTTCATAAGTAAAAATACCTAACTCTTTTTGAAAAAGTTCAGCACGTTTAGGCCCAACGCCTTTAAGAAATTCTATAGTCGTATCTAATGTAGAAACAAACAAGGCTTTAAATATTTTTTCTATTAAATGTAAATATATCTTTTATTATGCTCCAATTAAACACAATAACCGAAACTAATAATAACAAATAGGCCGAAAGCTTATGGGAATCAATATGTTCATTAAAATAAAAAATAGCCACGGCAAACGCAATAAGCGGATTAACATAAATAATTATTCCAAGAGTTGATGAAGGGATTCCTATCAAAGCATATAGGCTCATAAATAAAGGAATAATAGTAAATACCACTGCAACTATCGTAATGTTTCCCCAAAACCATAAATCAGTTGGAAAAGATTCGTGTTTACTTATATATAATGGCATCATCAATAGTACGGCCAGTGCAATTTGGATTGCCAGAACGTTTAGCTTATCCAGATTTTTCATTTTGCGCTGTATAATCAAATAGAAAGCATATAAAGTTGCAATAACAACAGACCACGCCACTTCAATAAAAGATCCGGTAGCGAGCAGAATAATGCTAAATAAGGCTATTGCCAATGATAAGAGCTTTAATCTTGATAACTCTTCTTTTAAAAGAATAAAGCCGCCAAATGCCGTAATTAACGGACAAACCATATAAGCAAATGCTGCAGACTGTAAACTGACATTATTTACCGCATAAATGTAGGTATACCAGTTCGAGGTTAAAAGTATAGTGGATGCCACTATCTGCACAACCACTATTTTCCTTTCCTTAGGAGTTACCGATGATAAGTAAGCAATATCACTCTTCAGATACTTACGTCTGAAAATAAAAATGGCAATCCAAATAAAAACCAGGGAAGTAAAAATTCGATAATATAGAATCTCTTCAGAAGGAAATTCTTTAAGATTTCTTAGTGGAATCGAAAAGAATCCCCAGATCGCAAAAGATAAAATACCAGCAAAAAAATACCTGAGATTAGATTTTGGCAAAACCTATCCTTTATAAGCTGTCATAGATATCTCCACATTCACTCCCTTTGGCAATCCTTTTACTGCTACTGTTTCCCGGGCAGGAAAGTTCTTATGAAAGAACGACCCATATATTTCATTTACCTCGGCAAATAGTGCCATATCTGACAAAAAAATAGTTGTCTTAACAACATCCTCAAAACTATAAGAAGCTTCTAGTAAAACAGCCTTAATGTTTCTCATAACCTGATGTGTTTCTTCTGCAATTGAGGATTGTACAACCTCTCCTGACTCGGGGTTTATTGCAATTTGCCCAGATAAAAATAAAAAGCCATTAGCTATTACTGCCTGACTATAAGGGCCAATAGGGGCCGGAGCATTTTTTGTGTTTATTATTCTATTCATTTCAATAAAATCCAATCAATTAATTTCCATAAAATGCCTGCAACAAATACAATAATAGCAGTTGCATTAATAATATGCATTATTTTAATGTTAATGTTAGTGGGCCTGTTAGGGTCTCTTTTTCTAAAAAAATACATCTTACTACAAACTTAGATAAAATAGTCTTAAATAATTTATCAACCTTTTATCCCTCAATTATAAAACCAGAATTAATTTAATTGGGAAGTAATTGAAAATATTTTGAATAGATGCATTTTATTAAAATAGCATCGGCCTACAAATAAAAAAAGGGTCCCAAATTTTGGGACCCTTTTTTAAGTATTGTTGTTAGAAAGTATTAGTTTCTAGCTGTTTCAACACGACGATTTTGGATACGACCTTCTTCAGTATCGTTAGAAGCAATTGGATTAGCTTCGCCAAAACCTTTAGTTACAACTTGACTAGCGTTAACACCAGAGTTAACTAAGTAAGTTTTAACAGAATTAGCTCTGTCTTTAGATAATTTCAAATTGTATGCAGCAGTACCTTCGCTTGAAGCGTAACCGTTTACAGCTACTTTACCACCGTTTTCACGCAATACTGAAGATAATTTATCTAAAGTAGGGTAAGCTTCAGTTTTTAAAACTGATGAGTTAAATTCAAATTGGATAGTTTCGAAACCAGTAACGTTGCTAGCAGGAGCAGTTTCAGTTACTTTAGGTAGAGGACATCCTGAACCATCAACAGCAGTACCTGCAGGAGTTCCTGGGCATTTGTCAAACTGATCAGAAACACCGTCACCATCAGAATCTTTTTTCAAACCTTCAACAGCTTGCTCAACATTAGCAACACGAGCTTTTAAAGCTTCAACTTCTTGACGTAATGAAGGATCTTTCAATTCATCATACATTAAAGCAAGTGGGTTAACCCAATCCAAGTTCGGTTTAGATTTAGAACCTAGAGAGAATTCTAATCCAGCATATCCGTAAGAGAATTTATCTTTGTTAGAAGCACCGTTTGCATAAGTTCCGTCAAAGTTATCTCCATCAATAAAGTGCATAGTATAACCTAAGTTAAATGATACACGCTCAGAAACTTTGAATTTAACACCAGCACCTACTGGGATATAAGCTTCTTTAACATAAGTTTTAGCATCGTGTCTGTCATTAACATTACCTATAGCTTTATCTTTCCAGTCGATACCATCAACTTTAGGAGCATAAGCGATTAAACCGTAACCAGCAGTAACGAAGAAGTTAACTGAGTTCTCACGACGTAAGAAGTCAACAGTAGCAACGTTAACAACACCTCTGATGTCAGCAGAATAGCCAATTTCAGTTTCAAATTCTTTAGGAGAAGCTGAAGCGTTTTTGCTTGATCCAGAAACTTTTCCACGGAAAATGTTACCTTCAATACCAAATGCATGACCTAATTGTTTTCTTAGTGAGATACCGTAACCTAAGTTAACGTCCATCTTATTGAAATCATTAGTACCACCGATAGCAACAAATGGAGATAAAACACCACCGTTGATTCCGAAAGACCAAGATCTGTACTGACCCCTTCCACCAAATACCTTGGCCGAAGAAGAAGTTCCAGTAGAATCTTGAGCGTTAGCTAGAGAGGTTACTCCCATCAACGCAACAAAAGAAACTGCTAGACTCTTTTTTAAAGTAGAATAATTCATAATTTTCTTTTTTAAGGTTAAACAAATTTTAATTGTATGTTTTTTTTGTGTAGCAAAATTAAACAAATTTTTAATTTCTCAAAACACTTGTACAAACTCTGTTCCAAATTTATTAAATACCGACAATTATGCAAACATAATACGAATAGTATTTATGTTTTGCATTAAAAAAATATCAATAAAAATGAATCCTCAATTCATTACTGCATAAAAAGCGCAAAAACAGCGTTAACGGCCATTACGATAGCTTTTATAATCAGAGAGTCTAACCTCAGTATGTAAAACAAAAGTTATATGTTGTCAAAAACAATTAACATTTTTTAAACATTGTCCTATTCCTGTATACAGAAAAGTCCTGTTTTTAAGACAAAATCAGCTAAATCCATTGATCGGTAAACTTATAAATGTTAAAATCAGGTCTTTTCAATGCTTTTACAAGTTCTGAATGAAGTTTAACTTTATCAACATTTTTCATTCGATAGTGCGCTATTATCTTAAATGCCTTTTCAGCTAGTAACCATGCCTTCTGTTTTCCATCAGATTCAACAGGAATTGTCAACCATTCGCAGAGTTCCTCTATGCCCTCCTTTTTATCTGCAACAGTTTTAAAAACTGGAATCTCTTGATGCAAAACTAACTTCTTCAAGGTGTTAGTAAACACATCAGCTCCCTCCCGATCTGCTTTGTTTACAACAAACCCCTGAGCTATTTCCATTATTCCCGACTTTATACTTTGGATTTCATCTCCTGATTCCGGCACTAAAACAACTACTGTTTTATCTGCAAGTCCGGCAATTTCAATTTCAGACTGCCCAACTCCAACAGTTTCTACAATAATCATATCGAAATCAGCCGCCCGCATCACATCAATCATTTCAATGGTTTTTGCGGAGATTCCCCCCAATGCGCCCCTTGTTGCAACAGATCTGATATATACATTAGGATTGTTAAACTGCTGTGACATTCTTATACGATCACCGAGTAATGAACCAAAATTAAACGGAGAAGTGGGGTCAACTGCCAGAATGGCTATTTTTTTATTCTGCTTAGCAAACTGTTCAGTTATTGCGTTTACAAGGGTACTTTTTCCTGCACCCGGGGGACCAGTAATTCCAATTATCGGAACTGCTGATTTAACATTAAGCATTCGCAAGATATCTGCAGAGGGTGCAATATCATTTTCAACCAATGTTAAGGCTCTTGCCAAAGCCAAAAAGTTTCCCTGCTCAATTCCTTTTAAAAGGGGATAATTGGTATCCATTAATAAACTATCTTTGATACAAAGAAATAGAATTTATTCATTATTTAACGTCTTATTCCTAACATCTTTTTTATTCTAAAATGTCAATACCAAAAATCATACATCAAACTTTCAAATCAAAGAACCTGCCTCTAATTACGCGTTGGCATATCTATAAATTCTTAAAAAGAAATCCCGACTACCAGTATGAATTTTATGACGATGAAAGGATCGAGAAATTCCTCTCAGAAGAATTTGATAATGAAACATTTAAACTATATCAAAAACTTAATATCGGTGCGGCAAAAGCAGACTTTTTCAGGTATGCAATCCTGTTAAAAAAAGGTGGAATATATTTAGATATTGACTGCAATGTTAAACAGAATTTCGATCAATTTATCAGACCAGATGACGTAGCAGTATTATCTCCTGAAAAGAATCCTATTTGTTATGTACAATGGGCATTGTTTTTTGAATCTGGTCACCCTTTCCTTCAAAGGACTATGGAACTGATGCTTGAGAACATCAGAAAAAACGAATTCCCACACGATGTACATAAGATGACTGGACCTACCGTATACACAGCTGCAATCAATGATTGTTTGTCAAAGGATCCGGATATCCCGCATAGAACATTCGGAGTTGAATATGCACCCTATCTTAAAGACAAGTACAAACTGGCAAAGTTTTTCTTGTATGAAAAAAAATCCAATCACTGGAAAAAACTCCAGGTCTCATCAACCGTATTAAAGCCCGAATAAATTCACACATCAATATTATACAAGAAAGGAGCAAATTTCATTGAATTATAAATTAGGGCACATAAGTTGTAAATTTGAGCCTTTATCCCAATCTACCTAATGCAAAAACAAATTACGGCTGCTTTATTAATTTCTACCTACAATTGGCCTGCAGCATTGGATCTGGTCCTGTCCAGTGTTTTACTGCAGTCCAAAATGCCTGATGAAATCCTCATTGCTGATGACGGATCAACCGAGGAGACTAAAACAATAATTGAAAAATACAAAAAGCTATTTAAGATTCCTGTATTACATTTTTGGCAGGAGGATCACGGATTTAGGAAGACCCTTATCTTAAATAAAGCTATTGCAGGTGCAAAAAGCGATTATATTATCGAAATAGATGGAGATATCATTATTCACAGAAAATTTATTGAAGACCATATAAACTTCGCAATGCCGGGCACCTTTGTAAGGGCAAGCCGCGGTTACCTTAATAAAGAACTCTCCGCTAAGCTAATCAGCAAGGAGATTTCCAAAATCAACATCTTCAGTAAAAACATTGCTAATTTTTTCAGTGTCGTTCGTATTCCCTTTTTGTGGCCTCTTTTCGAAAAAAAATACAAAATCAAAGGTGCCGAATTATATGAAATTCATGGATGCAACATGGCGTTCTGGCGTTCTGATGCAATAAAGGTAAATGGGTATAATGAAAGTTTTATTGGATGGGGTCCGGAGGACAAGGAGTTTATTGCCCGATTTTTAAATATAGGATTGCAAAAACGGTTCCTTAAGCTTGGCGCAGTTGCATTTCATATCTATCATAAGGAAAATTCCAGAGCTTCTTTAGCAGAAAACGAGATATTATTTAAGGAGACTATAGCGCTTAAAAAAGTTTATTGTGAATCCGGTATAGACAAATATTTATAGGCATGAATAACAAAATTTCTGTAACTCTTGTTATATCAACATATAATTGGCCAAAGGCACTCGAGCTCGTTTTTAAGAGCATTTTAAATTTAAGGGTGTTCCCAAATGAAATAATTATTGCTGATGATGGTTCAGATGACAGAACAAAAGCAACAATAGAAGAATTTAAGCAACAAATAAAGGTACCCGTTAAACATCTGTGGCAAGAAGATCTTGGTTTCAGAAAAACCATTATTATGAATAGAGCCATCTCTTCTGCATCTGGCAATTACATAATACAAATAGATGGCGATATTATTTTACATCCAAAATTTATTGCCGATCATATAGAAGAAGCTCAGCATGGTTACTATATAAAGGGAAGCAGATCAATGCTTTCAGCAGACTTAACCAACACCATCATAAGTACCAAGAACATTCGCATCAGTTCTCTAACCAAAGGGGTAGGCAGTAAAATAAATGCTAGTTATTTGCCTATTTTTTCAGGCTTCTTTAAAGGCAATCATTTTCGATCTAACAATCTAAGGGGCTGCAATTTCTCGTTTTGGAAGCACGATTTTATTGCAGTAAATGGTTACAATAATGACCTGGAAGGCTGGGGCCATGAAGACATTGAACTAGCTGCAAGGTTAACAAACCTTGGAATCAGACAAAGACAATTAAAATTAAAAGCAGTTTGCTTTCACCTTTATCATCGAATAAATTCCAGGCATAACGAGGACGTTAATTTCAAAAAATACCTCAATGCTGTCAGAAAAAAGATTATTCGTTGTAAAAATGGAATTATAACCGAGTTATAGAAAACAGTACCAACAGAAGGATCATTTTTACAATCTTCCATTTATTTAATCTGAACCATTTCGGGTTTTCCTTAGTAAATCCCATTTCAATCCGCTCGGCAAAACCTGACACTCGGCCTCTTGATAAACTTTCAAACAGATATCCTGACTCATAACAGTTCTTGATCCAAAAAAGATTTAAAGCCACAGAAAATGAAAAGACTTTTGACTTATAAAAGACCTTAATGAGGTTAGTTAAAACCTCTGCAAAAAGAATCAGGGCCATCAGCAAAACCAATTCATTAATGGAATAAAAAATCGCGACTAAAGGCGAACAAATCAACAAAATAAGAAGAGACTCTGAGGTATTCAGGAAATCATGGTAAGTATAAGACTTAATTGTATCAAGTATCGCGATATCGGCTGCGCCACGTCCATATCTAAAAATCCGCTCAGTTTGGATGGCTCCATTATTCCACCACGGATGTTCCACAACTGCATCAGGTACAGGAACATACTTTTCATTATACAATAAGCTATTCCTAAGCAGAAATTCTATATCCTCTCCACCTTTATCCAGCTTTTCGTTAAACAAAGTCATATCCATTTTTGCTCTGTTTAACATAACATTAGCAGTTGGCACCCACACCAAGGGCTTGTTATCTAAAGCCGCCTTAAAATGTCCTGTCGTGCCATTAATATCCATAGCCCGGGTTGCAGCATTAAATGGTAATGGAAAATTAGTTACTCCTGCAAAACCAATAGAATCCGGGTTCTTTTTAATTGCTTCCGCATATGCTACCAAAAGTTTTTTCGAGGGTACAATATCATCGTCCAATAACAAAATCCATTTACCCTTCCCCAATCTAATACCATTATTCCTAGTTTTAGAAAACCCCAGATTAATTTCATTCTTAACCAGGTTGATTTTATTCTCAGTGGCTAATTTTACAATTTCATCAGGTATAACTAACAAAGGATTATCCGCAACAATATAAAAATCCACTAAAAACCCTTCCGGTCTTTCAATATTGAAAATATCTAAAAGTACATCCTCATCTAACCTGAAAGAAGGTATTACTATGTCAATTGAAGTGTTTTGGTACATGAAATACAAATATACACCGTTTTATATTACACTGTCATTTTAATATATTTGAACATGATAAAAGATGCAGCCTTTGCTGATATTGAGAATAAAAACACCAATCCAACATTAACAATAATTATAGCCACCTATAATGCCGGCACATATATTGAAACTTGTCTTAAATCTATAATAGAAAACGTAAAAACGACATACCAGCTAATAATTGTCGATGGCTTAAGTGCTGACAATACCCTATCACTAATTAGCAAATATGAAGAACATGTTGATACCTTAATTAGTGAAAAAGATCATGGCATATATGATGCAATGAATAAAGCGGTAACATACATTAAAGGAAAATGGGTTCTATTTTTAGGTGCAGATGATCGGCTACTACCTACATTCAATCAAATGGAAAATTTCCTGATTGAGGAGAATACCATTTATTATGGCAATGGTAAAAATAAGAACCATTTACTTGGAGGGGCCTTTACAAAATACCAGGTGGCTAAAAAGAATCTTTGCCACCAGTGTATATTTTATCCCAAAGCTGTTTTTAATAAATATCAATACTCCTTAAGCTACCCTGTGTTTGCAGACTACTTACTCAACATTCAGTGCTGGGGAGATAATGATTTCAAAAAGGTTTACAAAAATGTGGATATCACCTATTACAATATGGAAGGCTTTTCTTCTTATGCAGAAGACAAACTATTCAGACAAGACAAACCGAAATTAGTAAAGCAATATCTTGGGAATATAGTCTATATAAGATATATGATCAGAAAATTTAAAGAATCGAAAAAAGCAGATAGCAAATTCTTTTAAGAGTGCCTCAGCGACTTAAACAACACACATTTCCTAGTACAATTATATAGTAAGACTAAATAACGTACCTTTGCCCTTATAATTAAGCATTTAATGAAAACCTACTTTAGATTATTATCCTTTGCAAAACCCATTGAAAAATTTGCAATTCCTTACGTTATCACTACCCTATTATATATCCTTTTTAACACACTAAATTTAGCTTTACTAGCCCCTTTATTAGACACCCTCTTTAACAAAAAAACAGCCATTTCTACCACTGAAGTAGCAAAAACAGCTGAAGTAGCAGAAAAATCCTGGTTTGATGTTATGGCTCATTTTAGGGAATTAACTGATTACCTTATACACACTCATGGTGAACAGCAGACTCTAAAATATATATGCTTAGTAATTGTAGCATCTGTGTTTCTTTCTAACATTTTTAAATATTTCTCCGCTTTCACTATGGAGAATCTTCGTGTTCACACGTTGCTAAATCTTCGTAAAACGGTGTTCAATAATGTGATGAATCTACATTTGGGTTATTTTAACAGTCAACGAAAGGGAGATATTATTTCAAAAGTTTCATCAGATGTACAAGTAGTGCAATTTACTGTTACCAATACATTACAAGTAGTTTTTAAAGAGCCGGTAACACTAATTGTCTATATGGTTTTACTTTTCTCTATCTCTGTAAAACTTACCCTTTTCTCCTTATTGATCATTCCTTTAGCCGGACTTATAATTGCAAAAATTGTAAAGAGATTAAGGCAACAGGCAACCAGGGCACATGAAACATTTGCAAACATGCTGGGATATCTAGATGAAGCGCTTAGTGGGATCAAGATCGTTAAAGCATTCAATGCCACAGAATATGTAAAAGACAGATTTCACCAGGAGAATGTAACCTACTCAAATATTACCCGAAAAATGGCCAGAAGACAGCAACTTGCTTCTCCCGTTTCTGAGTTTCTTGGAGTACTAATGGTAGCCGGAATCGTGTACTACGGCGGATCACTTATATTAGCTGGAGAAGCAACCTTAAAATCTGCAGAGTTTATAGCTTATATAGCTGTGTTTTCTCAGGTAACACGTCCCGCAAAAGCATTATCCGATGCTTTTAGTGGCATACATACTGGTCTTGCGGCAGGTAAGCGTGTCCTGGACTTGATAGATGAAAAACCTGCTATCGTTGACAAACCGAATGCGATCAAGATCAAATCATTTGAAAACACTATCAGTTTTAAAGACGTATCATTCTCTTACGGTGATAGAAAGATCCTAAAACATGTAAATGTAGTAATACCAAAGGGCAAAACTGTTGCTTTAGTAGGGCCATCAGGAGGTGGAAAATCAACACTAATGGATTTACTTCCCCGATTCATAGAACCAGAATCAGGTACCATTTCTATCGACGGCATTAATATCAGCGAAGTAAATACAGATTCACTAAGAAGTCAGATGGGATTTGTTAATCAGGAATCCATATTATTTAATGATACTATCTTTAACAATATAGCCTTTGCAAAACCAGATGCCACGAAAGAACAAGTAATGAGAGCGGCAAAAATTGCTAATGCTCACGAATTCATCATGGTTACTGATAATGGTTATGAGACATCTATTGGCGACAGGGGTATACGTTTATCGGGTGGACAAAGACAAAGGTTGTGCATTGCAAGAGCAATACTAGGTAACCCTCCAATAATGCTTTTAGATGAGGCAACCTCTGCCCTCGATACAGAATCAGAAAAACTTGTACAGGATGCATTATATAAGCTTATGGAAAACCGTACTTCCCTAATCATTGCACATCGCCTGTCAACAATACAAAATGCAGATCTAATTATAGTTTTAGATAACGGTACTGTTGTAGAACAAGGATCCCACAATGAATTAATGGGCAATAATGCACTTTATAGAAGGTTAATAGATATGCAGACGTTCTCTGAATAATTTTTAACTAATCGTTTCTGTAGAATGCTTTGATCGATTCTGTTATATGATAAATCTGCTTTTCATCAAGCTCATAAAATAAGGGCAACCGAACAAGTCTTTCAGTATAATAATCTGCATTATTAAGTATTCTCCCATCATGTTTATGAGCATAGTAAGGCGATGTATGCAAAGAAATATAATGAAATACTGCATGTACTTGATCTTTGCTCAGGTGCTCAATTAAAGCATTCCGTTCTTCAAAATCTTTACAGACCACATAAAACATATGAGCATTATTTGTAGCATAGAGCGGCACAATAGGCAACTTTAATAACCCTTTTACTTGCACCTCTTCTAAATATTCATAGTATAAATTCCACAGGTACTTTCTTTTTGATTGAATTTCATCTAGATTTTCGAGTTGCGCATATAAAAATGCCGCTGTAATCTCCGAAGGCAAAAATGAAGAGCCAATATCTACCCAACCATATTTATCAACCTCCCCTCTGAAAAAAGAAGATCTATTAGTTCCTTTTTCCCATATAATCTCAGCCCGTTCTGCAAATCGTTCGTCATTAACCACCAACATTCCTCCTTCACCTGCTATGATATTCTTGGTCTCATGAAAAGAGAAGGCAGACAAATGGCCGAAGCCTCCTAATTCCTTTCCAGAACAATAAGAATCTATTGCTTGTGCAGCATCTTCAACTACAAATAAATTATGTTCTTTTGCCACCTGCATTAATTTATTCATATCACAAGCCATCCCTGCATAATGCACAGGAACTATCGCTTTTGTTTTTGACGTAATCAAACTTTCAATTAAATCAATGTCAAGATTCGGGCTTTCTTCAGAACTATCCGCAAAAACAACATTGGCACCTCTTAAAATAAAAGGATTTGCAGTAGATACAAAGGTATAGGAAGGAATAATGACCTCATCGCCTGGCTGAATATCAAGTAGTATAGCCGCCATTTCCAATGCGTCAGTACAACTTGTGGTAAGCAATACTTTATGAAAGTTGTATCGTTGTTCTATTAACTGCTGGCATCTTTTAGTAAAAAGGCCATTACCGGAAAGTTTTCCCGACATAACCGCCTGGTAGATATAATGAGTTTCTTTTCCTGTCAAATAAGGCTTATTAAATGGGATCATTGTAATTGACTTTCTATAACCAAAAATGATAGAAATATTCTACCTTTTCTATTCTGTAACCGTAACTATTATATAAAGCACATGCAGCTTTATTTGCACCTTGTGTAACAACTTGAATTTTTGAAGCTTTATTTTTAACAGCGAACTCCTCAGCGGCTCTTAATAATGTTTTCCCAATCCCCTTGCCTCTGGCACTCTCTCTTACACTAATAATCCCAATATTAACCAGATTATGATTACTCTTTAAGTCTAACGTGATTACTCCTAGAATCGTATTATCATCGACATATACAAGCACTTTATCTGCCAAGATACCTTCAATAGAATTAATCATCCATTCTTTATATAATGCCTCATATTTAATCTCTTCTATATTAGGATCAATTTTATATCTTGAATAAATACCGCTTGCAATTCCCAATTGTAACAGCTCATGTAAATTAAAATTATCATTATACTCAAAGGTGTATTTATCAGAATATGCGTTGGATAAACAACCTTCTTTATAAAAGGTCGTCTTTCTATCAACCAATAAACCATTAAATTCCTTTAGCAGAAGAGTATTATCTTGGATTTTATTTGCAGAAGCGTAATAGACCAATCGTACATCCTGTTTTAGGAAAGCCAAACATTCAATTAATTCTTGATCGGATAAATTATTCCTATGGATTTTTGCAACAGGATAGCCAAAAAAGTCGGTATCCCATCGTAATATTTCATAAGGTTGTTTCACAGTTTAGGATTATTTTAATAAATTACTTAAAACGTCTTCTTTTACACTTACCTTAAATAGTTCATTTATATTTTCTACATTCTTCTTTCTAATATCATCAGACAAGGGGTGAATGAATTCATTAAAAGATAATTGCGAAATCTTTGCTGAATTACCTATAAACACATCATTAATCTTTAAAAACTTATATGTACTGCTTTTTTCATTAATAAAAACCTTTTTACCCCGATATAAAAGAGCCAAAGTATTCCCAGCAGCCTGTGTTCTATAATGGTTCATGATTGCAACATCTACCTCGTCCAAAATTCGGTAATAAGCTTCACGATTCATAAAATGGCGCAAACAAACCACCTTATCCTCGCCAAACATTCTAACCGCCTTCTGCTCTATAAGATCTCCATATTTTTTATTTCCATAATTGAGTGGAATGATTAACTTGATATTTTCTCCTTTAAATCTCTCTAAATCATCCAACATCTCCAAATGATTATTTGTCACTGTATCAGAATTCCCAAGTAGTAAAGAAATTGGTCTATCTTCTTGGCTTGGCTTTGAGGTAATATTTGAGCCTTCAGATGGATTAAAATTATAAAAAAAATAAGTATACGAAGCTTGGGTTGTATAGTGCTCAAGTATCCATTGATGATCTATAATATTCCAGCTTAAAAAATAATTCAAACGTCCAAAAAAAGCCTTCCTGATTTCCCAAACTTTTTGATCATTTGCTTTATACTTCCAATATCTGTTAGCTAAAGTTTTATAGAAGCGTTTTATCTTTAAGAGGTTCCATTTAACCTTTGGTCGCTCTTCATGCTTTTCAAAATAATTCAGACTTTGCGCCCCATATATTGTTTTCTTAAACATTGAATATGGAATTTCCACGATATCACCTCCCCAGAAAAATAATCCTATCTTAATATTTTCTGGTAATTTGAGCACAAAATTAATGGCTGCATCAGAGGCCCAATGAATAAAAACTTTATCACCCTCACTTATATTTTTTACCGTTTCTAAAAACAACTCGGTACCATAAGGAGCAAAAATTGCCTTATCAGATTTAACGTGTTTTACCTTTTCCTGGGGCCAGTCAATAATATAAATGTTATTCCCCGGTGCAGTTTTTTCTCCATCAATAATAAAATCATTAATAAATTTATCATCGATCATTAAATGGTAATTCATGGCAGCAATATGTATTTAGAAATTATTTAAAAGCTTAGTTACTTTCACAATATCTTCTTCATTATGAAAATAAGAAATAGGTAAACTTAAAGTCGTATTGTGTATCTCTGTTGAAATTGGATATTCACCTTCAATAATGCCTTTCATTGCTTCCTGGTTATGAGGTGCAACAGGATAGTGGATTTCTGTTTTTACTCCGTTCTGAAGCAGATAATCCCTGAGCTGATCCCTTCTCTGGTGTCTGATATTAAAGATATGATAAACATCAAAAAAATCAGGGTCCACCTTAGGTAGAACAAAATCTGACCCCAACTCTTGCAGATAATACGAAGCCAGTTTCCTTTTGTGGCTGTTAATATCATCCAAATGCTTAAGTTTTAAAGATAAGAAACCAGCCTGCACTTCATCCAGCCTTGAATTATACCCCACAAGTTCGTTTACATATTTTATCCTGGAACCATAATTTCTCAATGTTCTAATTTGATCCGAAAGACCTGCGTCATTTGTTGTTATAGCCCCGGCATCGCCCAAAGCACCCAAATTTTTAGTAGGGTAGAAACTAAAGGCTCCGAAATCACCAAAGTTACCGGCCTTCTTACCTTTATATTGAGCTCCATGCGCCTGAGCACAATCCTCAATAATCTTCAGTTGATGTTTATTGGCAAGGTGTATAATCGGATCCATATCACAAACCTTTCCGTACAAATGGACAACCATTATTGCCTTTGTTCGAGAAGTGATCTTCTCTTCGATCAACTTTGGATCAATATTATATGTAGCAATATCAGGTTCAACCAATACCGGTTTCAAATCATTTTGAATAATTGACAGTATTGTCGCGATGTAGGTATTTGATGGAACAAGAACCTCGTCTTCTGGTTTGAAATCGAAACATTTTAGCGCTAATGAAAGCGCATCAAGCCCGGAAGCCAGTCCAACACAATAAGACGTATTACAATAAGCAGCAAACTCCTTTTCAAACACTGCTACATTATTTCCTAAAATATACCAGCCACCCTCCAGAGTATTATTAAATGATTCCCTGAAAGCATCAAAAAATGGCTGATTTAATTTCTTTAAATTTTCATAATCTATCATATGTAATTCTCATAGATATAGTCTTCTGCATCAAAATACTCCGAAGCAAGAACCATTAAAATAGCATCATCAGTAAAATTCTTCATTTGGTGCCAATCCTTGGGCTCTAGAATTAAGCATTTATCCGGTGTATCCAGTGTAAACTCCTCTTCCTTCTCCCCATCATTATTCGTTATAATACAGCTTCCCTGAATACAAATTGCTGCTTGTATAGTTTTATGATGCCTATGTCCTCCACGAACAGAGTCATCAACTCCATAAATGTAAAATATACGTTTTACATCAAAAGGAATCACTTTTTCAATTACCGTGAGATTGCCACGTGCATCTGTAAAGGTTTTTAAACTGATTTGATATGCCATTACTTAATTAAGTATCTCGTTTTATAATAATTATTTAAATGCCCAAAAACATGGAATCTATACATTCTTCGTAATGATTTATTAATGCGCGGTATTTCTTTGATTTCATGAAATAAATTGTCTTTTGAAATCGAACGTAATTCTTTCTCCACCTCCTTTAAGGCAATAACATATGGCTTATAGATGTTAGTTAAATGTCCATGAGTCAACTCATAATGACCCAGGTGGAAGGCGTCTTTTTCACAATATTTTAAATCATGAAAATGATAAAATATCAAATCAAAGGTTTCATCCGTTCCATTTACCTTTCCAAATAAACGATCTCCAACAGTAGATATAGTATACTGCTGTGCATTCCATGGTGCTACGCCACCGCCCAAATGTTGAAGCTCATGTACCCCCTTAAAACGCTCACACCAATCATCCAGATACTTCTGATCTCCAAACTTATTATCCTCGAAACGATTATAACACCATTCTATACAGGCATCTTTCCACCACTTTAAAACAGTTCTGCCTTGTTTATCATTTTTAAAGTAAACAAATTGAACACAGTACTTACCGCTTGTAGCCGTTTGGTCGTATTCAGGCGTATAACGATGGTCGGTAATAATTACTGAATCATCTTCGCCAAGCTCGTCAAATAAAACAGTTGGATCTGCAAAGAAAAGCAGATCAGCATCTATATAAGTACACGATGGCAATTCATAAGTATCCAAACAATATTCAACTGTTGCCGGAGTACAGGTCCAGCAATACTCAGCAGTTGTACGGGTAGGTTTTATTGACAAAAGTTCCTCATTCTCAAAAGTACCCAACGAAATAATCGTCGCTTTTTCAAGATTCAGCTCATTCAGTATAGAATATGAAACATCATCAAATGCAAATATGTATAAATGAAAATCCTTACAATGTTTAGCCAGTGAATTATACATGACTAACCCGCGGGTAAGATATATGGAATTAAATAACGTACAAAAATTTAACATATTTATGATGTAGACTTACCTACCTGTAAAACGATACTTTACCCAACGCTTAAAGCGCTTTCTAATCTGTTTGAAACGTGACCAGTTGTTTAATGATATAAAAAACTCTTTAAAGGCTAAATATGCCCTTTTATTATGCTCTACAGGTATTTCATTAACCGAAATACGCTCTAAATAAAGTTCAACATTGTGTGAATCATCAGAAGCGCAATGAACACCACTATTGTCCCAGCCAATATCCTGAGCTAATGATTTTCCCGGATACAGGGTCAGTTTATTTTTTATAAATGCAGCACCATACCAACGTACAGCCCACGAATTGTTTCTTCCTGCAATCTGATCTTCCAGCATTTTTATGTAAGGATAAGAGCCATCAAAATTGAACCTCCATGTCCATTTATTCTGCAAAATAATATTCAATATCTTCTTACCATCTGGTTCAAACAATTGCCACTGCTTGTTCCATGTACCCCATGCACCACAATCGGCGCCATAAATGAAAAAAGAATCTGGCAGTTGTTTCTTTACAGGATATAGATAACCACAAATACATGCAACCCGGTCATCATTCTCATACCGCACTAAAGCGTCATTCATAAAACTGAGGAAATACGGTGCAACTTCCATATCATCTTCCACAACTATGACTTTACCATACTGAGCCACGATTTCGGTAACACCTCTAATAACGTTTTCGGCCAGGCCAAGATTAATTGGTTGCTCTACAATCCTAATACTCGGAAATCCGGATATCTGATGAATATATGCCCTTACTTCATTTACAGACGCTTCATCTTTTGCCTGCCTTGCTCCATCACTATAAATTATTAAATTACTAGAGCCGGCTTCAACATTAGCCAGCAAAGAATTTACTACTCTCTGTAAATGCTGGGTTCGATTGTAACAAAATAAAACGATAGGGGCTAAGGACATTTATATTTAAAAGTTGCAAAAAGCAAATATAACTATAAAATCATATTCTGACTAGCATTTTAAGGTTTAAGAGGGGGCTTTAAATATTTTACTTAACAAAAAATTGTTATGAAAATCCATTCACACTCGCAATCTCAATAACTCTTCAACATCATCTTAAAAGTTTTAATGTTGTTGACTCCTTTTGCAAGTTACCGCTCCAGCTTTAACGATCTGATTTTGCTGTTATGCGCAAGTGAACCATAGAATATCATACATCCGACGATTGTACCTAACTTAGTAATTTTAAAAGTACTTATGATTCAACTTTAGCAGACCTTCAGTAGTCAAAAAAAGATACATACCTTGATGTTATACCCACTTAATCGAAAGAATAAGCCAGACCGAATGTCACAGCTGATGTCTTATTATATCTTGGTTCCTACATTATCATTATCTTTTTTTGCTGGTCTGTTATTGATTGATAATAATGTCCCTTTAAATAGCAGGAAAAATCTTTTGTAATCTCATAATCTAGTTCAATTTTAACAATCCAATCAAATTCTGATCTGTTATATAATGTTGAATTAAAAAAGTAATTATGCTTAATCTGCTCCAGGTTAATTAGTTCATCCCCATCGCTATCAGAAGATTGTTCAAAGACATTTGCCGCAATTCCAGATAGCTGGTCAATATTACTTTATAACGGCTGATAAGAAAATATATTGGGGGGCAGTTTACCCTGAACCCATACAGTCACCTGGAGAAGCGATTGATATAGCCGCAAACAGTTCTGGAAAGTTATTTATTGTCAGTAAAACGTATAAAGATCAATACGGTAACAAGGTTATGAAGTGGAATGGATCAGGCTGGGATGATTACCTGCCCCTGATCGGTGCGAAGAAAATTGCATTACCAGCTGGGCCAAATGCATTTCCATTTATTGTTGATAATACAGGAAGGTTACTTTATCATAGTGGGAACTTTTGGGTGCAAGCTGGTTCATCAGGCATGAACGCTATTTCTATCGCGGCCTGTAATTACATGAAAGACATCTCGGGTTTACCAATCGTTTGTGTAATAAATGGATCTGCTCCTACCGGGGGTGGTTATGAAATCCGAAGATGGACTGGCAGCGACTGGTTTGGTCTTCCCGGGGGCGGAATGACGATTGCAGTTGCAACAGATGGCCATCCTTGGCATATACGCAACTCGACTTCTATTTACAAAAATGATAAATAGTAAAGTTTAATAATTTCAACAATTCAGCCAGTTTAACGACTGGACTTTTAGTTTTAGAAACAGTAATATCAAATTAAAAGCGGCTTAAAAAACTCAAGCCGCTTTTAATTTGATATATTTAATGATTACAATTTCCTTTTAACTTCTACTTGTTCGTAAGCTTCAACAATGTCGCCTACTTCAATATTGTTGAAGTTTTGGATATTCAATCCGCATTCGTAACCTCTAGATACCTCTTTAACATCATCTTTATAACGTTTCAATGAAGCCAATTCACCTGTGTAAATTACCACACCATCTCTAACGATACGGATTTTGCTGTTACGTGTAATTGTACCGTCTAACACCATACATCCGGCAATTGTACCCACCTTAGTAATTTTAAAGGTATCTCTGATCTCAACGTTAGCAGTGATCTTCTCTTCAAATTCTGGAGCCAACATACCTTCCATCGCCGCTTTGATCTCATTGATCGCATCGTAGATGATAGAATACAAGCGGATATCTATCTGCTCAGCCTCTGCCAATTTACGCGCACCTGATGATGGACGAACCTGGAAACCTATAATGATCGCATCAGAAGCAGAAGCTAACAACACATCAGATTCAGAGATCTGACCTACCGCTTTACTTATGATATTAATTTGAATCTCTTCAGTAGAAAGTTTCAGTAATGAATCAGATAGTGCTTCAATTGAACCATCCACATCACCTTTAACAATCAGGTTAAGCTCTTTAAAGTTACCGATCGCTAAACGACGGCCAATCTCATCAAGAGTAATGTGTTTCTGAGTACGAAGACCCTGTTCACGCATCAATTGTAAACGTTTGTTTGCAATTTCTCTTGCTTCAACTTCACTTTCAAGTGCATTGAATTTATCACCTGCAGTTGGTGCACCTTGCATACCCAATACCTGAACTGGTACTGATGGGCCAGCTTTATCTACTTTTTGTCCACGTTCGTTAAATAACGCTTTTACACGTCCACTGTAACTACCTGCCAAAATCGGATCGCCTATTTTCAATGTACCAGCCTGTACAAGAACCGTTGTAACGATACCACGCCCTTTATCCAGAGTCGCCTCAATTACACTACCTGTTGCACGCTTATTCGGATTCGCTTTTAAGTCTAACAACTCAGCCTCTAATAAAACTTTCTCTAATAGTAAGTCTACATTTAAACCGCTTTTACCAGATATCTCTTGCGACTGGAAGTTTCCACCCCAATCCTCAACAAGAATATTCATTATAGATAATTGCTCACGTATCTTATCTGAGTTTGCACCCGGTTTGTCAATTTTTGTAAAGGCAAACACTAATGGAACTCCGGCAGCTTGCGCATGGTTGATGGCCTCTTTTGTTTGAGGCATCACAGCATCATCCGCCGCTACAACAATAATTGCAATATCGGCTACCTTAGCACCACGTGCACGCATCGCTGTAAAGGCTTCGTGACCCGGTGTATCTAAGAAAGTAACTTGTTTACCTGTTGGTGTAGTTACCATGTAAGCACCAATGTGTTGGGTAATACCACCCGCCTCACCAGCAACCACATTCGCTTTACGGATATAATCTAGTAATGATGTTTTACCATGATCCACGTGTCCCATTATGGTTACAACAGGCGCTCTTGGCAATAAATCCTCCTCAGAATCTTCTTCTTSAATAACAATATCACTTTCATCATCTGGTTTAACGAATTGAATTTCGTAACCAAACTCATCAGCAACGATTGTTAAGGTTTCAGCATCCAAACGTTGGTTAATCGATACAAACATTCCCAAACTCATACAAGTTGCGATAATCTTTGTAACCGGCTCATCCATCATTGTGGCCAATTCATTTGCCGTAACAAACTCAGTAACCTTTAAAACTCTTGACTGCAACTCTTGTTCCATTGCAGCTTCATCTGCTGAAAGGGCAACATCATCACGTTTTTGACGACGTAATTTAGCACGCTGAGCAAACTTACCAGATTTACCTGCTCCACTTAAACGAGCAAGTGTTGCTTTAATCTGATCTTGTATTTCTTTTTCCGTAGGTTCTTCTTTCGGACCGCTATGACCTCCTGGGCCTCCTGGTTTGCTGTTCCTAAAGTTAGGCCTGTTGGCTGTATTGTTTGTGTTATTTCTAAAATCCGGTCTGTTGCCAACTGGAGGCGCAGGTCTTTGCTGACCCGGTTGTCCTTGTTGTCCTGACTGTCCGCCAGCTTGTTGGTTACCGCCACCACTGGCAGGTTGGCCATGGCCGCCCTGTCCAGGATGTCCACCCGGAGTTTTTTTACGTTTACGTTTTCTTTTCGCATCAGCGCTATCGGCCGAAGATGCTACTGGCTGAGATTTACGATCAGGTGTAGTTGGTAAAACAATTTTACCAATGATATTCGGACCTGAAAGTTTTACAGAGCGAGCTTTAATTACTTCCGTTTCCTCAGGTTTCTCAACCTTAGGTGCAGGAGGAGTAACAGGTACCACCTTAGGCGCCACTGGCTCTGGAGCTTTCACTACAGGTGGCTCTACAGCTTTAGGTTGTTCAACCACTACTGGCTTAACTTCTTCTACAGGTTTTACAATTTCTTGTTTTACCTCTTCAACCGGCTGCTCAACTTTCTCAACAGGTTTTTCTTCTTTTACAACTTCCTTAGGCGCTTCTTCAGCAACAGGAGCTTTTGGCTCTGGTGCCGGAGCAGGAGCTTCCTCCGCTTTAACCGGACGTGTTTTAGAATTTAAATCATCAAGATTTATCTTTCCAACTATTTTAACACCAGGTAAAGAGCCTTCTTCTGCTTTATCTGCAGGAGTTTCTGGCGCTGCCGGTTTAGCCGGAGCTTCTTCCTTAGGCTTCTCAGCTGGAGGAGTATACGAATGAAGATTCTTAATTAAAACGCCTTCGTTTTCGAATTCAACATTTTTTCTAGGTGCCTCAGCAACTTTCTCAGTTACTTCAGGTTCATCACGACGAATTTTACCAATAACAATTTGATTGGCTTCTTCTTTTACGATTTTATCGCCCTGAAACTCTTTTAACAGCGCATTATACATGTCGCGAGAGAGCTTAGTAGTGGGTTTATTCTCAACAGAAAAGCCTTTCTTTTCCAGGAACTCAACGGCCGTAGCTATCCCTACGTTAAGTTCCTTAACTGCTTTAAATAAAATTATTGGTTTGTCGTCTGACATTGATATCCTATTTTTTCTTTAATTCTTATACAAAAGTAACGTTTATTCTTATTTATTTCATCTGTAGGTCGTGAGTTTTTGTATTATTCAAATTCTGATTTCAAAATACTCATCACTTCCTTGATGGTTTCTTCCTCCAAATCGGTACGTTTAACCAATTCATCAACGGAAAGTGCTAACACACTTTTAGCAGTATCACATCCGATAGCTTTTAGCTCATCGATGATCCAGCTATCGATCTCATCCGAGAATTCTTCTATATCCACATCCTCATCTTCTTCACCAGCTTCACGATATACATCTATTTCATAACCGGTTAATTTACCAGCAAGTTTAATGTTATGACCACCGCGACCAATTGCCAATGAAACCTGATCAGGTTTTAAATAAACTGAAGCATGTTTTGTTTCATCATCTAATTTAATAGAGGTGATTTTTGCAGGGCTTAGTGCTCTGGTGATATATAATGAAATGTTATTGGTAAAGTTAATTACATCAATGTTTTCATTTTTAAGCTCTCTAACAATACCATGTATACGAGAACCCTTCATACCCACACAAGCTCCTACCGGATCAATTCTATCGTCGTAAGATTCTACAGCAACTTTTGCTCTTTCTCCAGGTTCACGAACAATTTTCTTAATGGTAATTAAACCATCAAAAATCTCAGGAACTTCGATTTCGAATAAGCGCTGTAAAAACTCAGGGGCAATTCTCGAGATAATAATTTTTGGAGTGCTGTTCACCATATCCACTTTAAGGATTACGGCACGAACGGTATCACCTTTTTTGAAATAATCAGCCGGGATCTGTTCAGTTTTAGGCATCATTAATTCGTTACCTTCATCATCAAGAACCAGTGTTTCTTTTTTCCAAACCTGATAAACCTCTCCGGTTACAATCTCTCCAACCCTGTCTTTATATTTTTTAAAAATTTCGTCTTTTTCAAGTTCCAATACTTTTGAAACAAGTGTCTGACGGGCTGCTAAAATAGCTCTTCTTCCGAAACTCTCTAAAGTGATCTGTTCAATGTAATCGTCGCCAACTTCCATATCCGGATCTAACTGTTTAACCTCGGCAAGTTCAATTTCTAAATCATCGTCCTCAGAAAAGCCATCTTCCATCACTTTTCTGGTACGCCAGATCTCTAAATCTCCGTTATCCGGGTTAACAATTACGTCACAATTCTCATCAGTACCATATTTTTTACGCAACATACTGCGAAATACCTCTTCCAGCACACTAATCACTGTAGGGCGGTCGATGTTCTTAAAGTCCTTGAACTCCTGAAATGAATCGATTAAATTAATATTGCTCATTCTTATTTAAATGAAATTAAAACCTTTGTTTCTGTTATACTATTAAAGTCGATTCCTGTTTCTACCAGTACCGCCTTTTTTCCTTTTTCTTTCACTTTTGCTTCTATAGTGATGCCTTTGTCATCTACAAAAAGCAATTTGCCTTCTTTTATTTCGCCGCCAGCAAGCTTTACACTTAAATCGCGGCCAATGTTTTTATCGTATTGTCTTTTCAGTTTCAATGGCTCACCAACTCCGGGAGACGAAACCTCTAAATTATAAGCTTTATCAATGGTGTTTTCCTCTTCCAAATGAAAACCAACATGTCTGCTAATGGCTGCGCAATCCTGTATAGTGATTCCTTCATCGCCGTCAACATGAATAATCAGTTTATTATTTGGCAGCATTTTCACCTCAACAAGAAACAACTCCGGTCTGTCCGAAATTTTTTCTTCTACTAATTCTGTTACTCTTTTTTCTATCTGCATAACCAATTCACCAGTAATAGAAAAGAGGGGACTTTTGCCCCCTCTTACCTCTATTACCGTGCAAATGTAAGAAATATTTTTGCAAATTAAAAATGCTATAACACAATCACTTCTGCTTGTAAAAGAAAGCCCTTTTTACTTCTGTTCAACTTCTTCACAGGATTAGCGTTTCTTCACACCTTGTTCACGGAAGTTATTATCTGGTTAATAATTTCTGCAAAGGTTTTATACTGTAATTCACCTTGCCCTTCATAATATCTTCGGCATTGCCAAAGCGCGCATTCAAATACGTAATAACTAAATAGTCCCTGCCTTTAACAAATGGCTCTTCAGGAACAAACACCACTTCCTCGCCATTAAGGCTTATTTGGCCCTTAACGGGCATTTCTTTTATAGCTGTATCTTTGTCAGATGGTGTTTGCAAAACCGAAACCACATCATAAAAAACAGAGTCGGCAGCTGGTGCATTTTTAAGCTGCAAAAGCCCTGGTTGGTCTATATTACCAAACACAATAGATGAACTGTCGGCCGAAAAACCTATCAAAAGTGGCTTACTATTTGTTGATGTACACGAACAAACAGGTGAAATGGCGCAAAATGCCATCAATATCCTAACAAAAATTTTAACCATAACACTAAATTAAGCTTTATGAAACTAATTGTGGAAATTTTATTAATGGGTCTTGCAGTATTTCTGGGGGCCAAAATTGTACCAGGGGTACAGGTAGATGGTTATGGAGCTGCAATTATTGCGGCCATATTAATTGCGCTGGCAAATGCCACAATTGGTTTTATTTTGCGCCTTTTCACATTCCCAATCAACTTCCTTACATTAGGATTGATGTCATTCATCATCACTGTTTTAATGATATTATTAGTTGATTACCTGATGGCTGGTTTTAATACTACCGGATTTTGGGCAGCAGCAATTTTAGCTATAGTAATTGCGTTGATTAAAGCAATATTTGGAGCTATTGCAGGTTCTGACAAGGATTAAATTCAAAAAAGAGTGTCCAAAAAGGTAAGATCGTCATCCTGAATTCATTTCAGGATCAAACCTTTTTAGACACTCTTTTTAAATTCTCTAAAGAATGCTTTGAAGATCAGCAGGAGAGTAATTTATAGATTTCAATGTCTTGTTATCTTTAGTTCTGTACACTAAAAACAACGAATCTTCCTCTTTAAAATAGGAATCACTATCATCTTTAGCCTTATAATGGGCTATTGTTTGGTTAGCTTCTTCTTCAGACTTACATGCCTTGCTCATATTTGAACGGTGCACTTCATCAAAGAGATCTTTAAACTTATCTGCAAGTCCGAATTCTAAAATAGCACCGGCTAAAACATACTGTATATCGCATAAAGCATCTGCCACCTCAACCAGGTTATTGTCTTCAATTGCTTGTTGCAATTCCTTCACCTCTTCAACCAGCAACGAAACCCTTAAGTCACTTCTTTGTTTTGATGGAATAATTGGCGAATTCTCTATAGGGTGCTTAAATGTTCTGTGAAATTCGGCTACCTGATTCAATGAGTTTGACTCTTTCATGCTTTAATATTGATTTATATTTTTTTTTAATTTTTTTCTTTTACGTGGTCGGCTAGTTCATATCCGCTTTGCTCACTTTTATCTTCTAAAAACAACAGTACTATTAATGAAATGATAGGAATAAGGAAGGAGATAAGAAACCAGAACCAAAACTTCCTGCCCATACTTTTCGCAAGTATCCCAGCCACAATTTGCGGGATTAACATAACGCATAAAAGGAGAATTTCGGGCATATTTCTTTATTTTTATAAACTCAATAAGCTTATAAAAACAAAGATAATGATTACGATTATTTAACGGATAATCTCTCTGGAGATTACCATTTTTTGAATTTCAGAAGTTCCTTCGTAAATCTGGGTGATCTTAGCGTCACGCATCAATCGCTCAACATGATACTCTTTTACGAATCCATAACCGCCGTGTATCTGAACAGCCTCTACCGTTACATCCATGGCTACTTTTGAAGCATACAGCTTAGCCATTGAGCCAGCAAGCGTGTAGGGTTGCCCCTGGTCTTTTAACCATGCCGCTTTATAAACCAACATTCTTGCTGCTTCTATGCTGGTGGCCATATCTGCAAGCTTAAAAGCTATTGCCTGATGTTCTGCAATGGGCTTACCAAACGATTTACGTTGTTTAGCGTAGCTTAACGCCAGCTCATATGCTCCGGCTGCAATGCCAAGCGCCTGTGCTGCAATGCCAATTCGGCCTCCCTCCAGCGTTTTCATGGCAAACTTAAATCCAAACCCATCTTCACCAATTCTATTCTCTTTTGGCACTTTAACGTCGTTAAACATTAGAGAATGTGTATCAGAACCACGGATGCCCAATTTGTTTTCTTTTGGGCCAACCGTAAAACCTTCCATACCCTTTTCTACTATAAATGCATTTATCCCTTTATGTTTTAATGCCTTATTTGTTTGCGCAATTACGAGGTATGTTGAGGCCGTACTACCATTGGTAATCCAATTCTTGGTGCCATTTAGCAGGTAATAATCGCCTTTATCTTCTGCGGTTGTTTGTTGCGATGTTGCATCAGAACCTGCTTCTGGCTCCGATAAACAAAAGGCTCCGATCTTTTCGCCGGATGCCAAAGGCTTTAAATATTTTTCTTTTTGTGCCTCAGAACCGAACGCTTCTAAACCGTAACATACCAAAGAATTATTTACAGAAACAACTACAGATGCCGATGCATCTACTTTAGACAGTTCTTCCATTACCAGCACGTATGAAACTGCATCCATACCGCTACCGTTGTATTTTTCTGAAACCATCATCCCTAAAAACCCCAGCTCGCCAAGCTTTTTCACTTGTTCTGCCGGAAATTTCTGGTGTTCATCTCTTTCAATAACTCCAGGCTTAAGTTCATTTTGTGCAAAATCCCTTGCCGCCTGCTGAATCATCAATTGTTCTTCACTTAGTTGAAATAGCATAATTATATATAATAAAAAAATACGTACAGCCAAATTTAGTATTTCTCAACCAAATTACTATGGTAGCATAGTATTATTTTTTATAGTGTAATTACAGCCTATTTTAGCAAATGGTTATTATCATCAGGAAAAACCAATATCGGGTGATATTTTTTCGCTTCTTCTATTGGTAAAGATCCGTAAGACATGATGATAAGAATATCACCCACCTGAACTTTACGGGCTGTAGCTCCATTTAAACAAATGGTTCCTGTTCCTCTTTCGCCTTTTATTACATAGGTTTCAAAACGCTCACCGTTATTGTTGTTTACGATCTGCACTTTCTCGTTTGCAATAATTTGGGCAGCATCMATTAGATCTTCATCAATGGTAATACTTCCAACATAATTCAGTTCTGCCTGTGTTACTTTAACACGGTGGATCTTCGATTTTAATATCTCGATAATCATAATGCAAAGTTAGATAAAGTTTCTGAATGAATGATTTCCCGTTTTTCAGCTAAGTATCATATTATCGATAAGCCTTGTTTGCCCTACTTTGGCAGCTACAAGAGCTATAATATTCTGATCATTTTTGTTTGTCTCAGGAAGTAATGTTTTTCCATCGGCAATTGTAAAATAGTCGAGCTCAACTCCGGGCGTTTCTTCAATTAACTGTTTAGCCTTTTCTAAAAGCTCGGGAATGCTTTTATTCTTGAAATTATCACTTACGTAGGTAAGCGCCTTGCTTAATACCAACGCATTTTTTCTGTCGGCAGCACTAAGGTGTATATTTCTTGAACTCATGGCAAGCCCATCGTCTTCTCTTATAATCGGACAAGAAATGATTTGAACAGGAAGGTTGAAGTAGGCAACCATGTTTTGGATCATCAGCACCTGCTGGTAGTCCTTTTGTCCAAAAAACGCGACATCCGGGCTTACAGCATCAAACAGTTTTTTTACAATTTGGGTAACCCCTTGATAATGACCTTTTCTAAATTCACCCTCTAAAAGAAATTCGGCAGGGCCCAGATCAATATGCCATTTCTCTTCAGTCGGATACATCTCCTTTACCGAAGGCATGAATACCACATCACATCCGGCGTCTTTAAGCATGGCCATATCATGCTCTAGCGGGCGCGGATATCTCTCTAAATCTTTAGGGTCCGTAAATTGGGTAGGGTTCACAAAAATACTGCAAACCACTATATCAGCCTGCTTTTGGGCCATCTTTATTAATGATACATGACCTTTATGCAGCGCACCCATAGTTGGCACTAAAGCAATTTTCTGCTGGGCCAATTTAATTGGGCCAAGCAACGACTTTAACGCCGCAATAGTATTTAGTACTTCCAAACCAGCTTATAAAATTTCAGGGGGCAAAGTTGGTTATTTATCTATTCCCAACAAAACATCTTGCGTATTATATTGATAAATGTTATTATTTTGCTTACCTTTGCCCCTTGATAATCTTTTCTTTAACATAAATTTTTATTTACGAATATGGAGATGGCCAAAACGAAGCTACTGATTGTTACACACGAGATGTCGCCTTTCCTTGAACTCACAAAGATTTCAGAAATTACCCGTCAGTTACCTCAGGCAATGCAGGATAAAGGATTTGAAATCCGTATTTTAATGCCAAGGTTTGGAAACATTAATGAAAGAAGGAACAGATTACACGAGGTTATCCGTCTTTCGGGCATGAACATCATTATTGATGACAATGATAACCCGTTAATCATTAAAGTTGCCTCAATTCCGGCAGCAAGGATGCAAGTTTACTTTCTGGATAATGAAGATTATTTCCAACGCAAGTATGTATTTAGGGATAAGGAAGACAAGTTCTACGCTGATAACGATGAAAGAACAATTTTCTTCTGTAAAGGTGCACTTGAAACTGTTAAAAAATTAGGCTGGTCGCCAGATATCGTTCATTGCCATGGCTGGATGACATCCTTAGTACCTGCGTACATTAAAACTACTTACAAAAACGATCCTACTTTTAAAAATTCAAAAGTGGTGTATTCAATTTATGAGGACTGTTTCTCTGAAACAATGAATACTGATCTGTACAAAAAAGCAGTAATGAACTCTATGACTGTTGAGGATACTAAAGTATTTGAAAAAGCAGATTGTAGTGCCTTGCATATTGGAGCAGTAACGTATTCTGATGCATTAGTTTTAGCTGATGAAAACATCAATGCTGATGTGTTAAAATTTGTTAAAGATTCTAATAAGCCAACTTTAGCTTTTAATTTAACCGAAAATTTCGAAAACTTCTACTCATTATATGAAGAAATTTCGGATGAAGAATTGGTTTCAATAGCTTAAACTCAGGTATTCTAAAATATGAAATTTATAAAACTAGACTTATTGACCCTGTTGATAGGTCTTTTTCTTTTTGCATCTTGTAAAGATGCCAATACTATCGGCCTTACACCTGATGGCGACTCTCCTATTAAAGGTATTTTAGACAATACCGTTCTGGTTGATTCCAAAACTGTTCTTGATTCAGCTACTGCATCAATTGGATTGGCAAGACATCCTTTGGGTTACATTACCGGAGATGCTACTTTTGGAACTACCGAAGCAAGCCTTTCTATGACGGTAAGCCTTCCTTCAACTAGTTATAGCTTTGGAGGAATACCAACTGTAGATTCGGCAGTACTCGTTTTGCCTTACTCAACTCAATTTTATGGTGATACAACAACTTCGGTTTATAGCCTTAATGTGCACCAGCTTAAAGATGACCTCTCTTTGCAAAAGGTCTTTTTAAGCAACAAAGTATGGCCTGTAGAAACTGAGGTGGTAGGCTCTCTTACCACTAAGATAAAGCCAAAAACACCTTTTAAAATTACTGATATCGTAACAGGAAAACCTGATACGCTTAAGGCTGTTGTTCCTCAATTAAGGATAAAGCTTAGTAATTCATTTATTCAGGAACACATTTTAAATGTAGATTCAGCACTAAGAGCAACAAACACTAAATTCTCAGCAGTATTTAAAGGTCTGCAGGTAAGTGTTAACAAGACCTCATCAAGTGGCCCTGGAGGTGTAATGTTTATTAATTTTGGCGGAACTGATGCTAATCTTCAAATTTATTACAAAAAACAGGTAGGAACAAGTGTTGTAGAGAAAGATACTGTAGCCGTTAATTTCCCTATTTCATCAAGTTCAGGCCCTATTGCGGCAACGGTTAAGCATGATTACACCGGAACACCTGTTAAAGCACAATTAGATGCGCCAACGGCATCTTTTGACGTTACATATTTGCAAGCACTTTCTGGCGTAAGGAATAAAATTTCTTTCCCTGATCTAAAAGCTTTTGTAGACAAGGTAAAGGCTGGAAATGCAGATGCACGTGTAGTAATTAACAGGGCAGAATTGGTTGTTAATCTTAAAAGCGGAACAGATGTATCGCCATGGAATGCTGCTCAGCGGCTATCTCTTTACAGACTTGATATAGCCGGTCAGAGAGCAAATATTCCTGACAACGAAGGCCCTACACAAGCCAATCCGACACCGCCCGCTACCTATGCAGGCTCTGAAGCAGCATTTGGTGGATTCTATGACACGGTTAACAAAAGATATATATTTACAGTAACTAGTTACCTGCAAGCTCTGATTGACAACAAGACTGTCGATTATGGTACTTACCTGGCACCTAGCTCACTTACTGAGTACAATGTTTTCCCTTCTTTAACTTCCGGTGCAAGGTCAATCATAAACACTGCAACCCCGGCTACGGGCGAAAAAGGTATTAAGTTAAACATCTATTATACCAGAATTGACTAGCTAAATTTATTTATACACTATTGTGTTTATATCCTCCGAGATCATTAATTTCGGAGGATATATTTTTTAAACCCAGTATGTATGTGTGGAATAGTTGGTTATATCGGTCACAGAGAAGCGTGGCCAATAGTTATTAAAGGACTAAAAAGATTAGAATACCGCGGATACGACAGTGCTGGTATTGCGCTTATTTCTGATGATGGATTAAACATCTATAAAAAGGCAGGAAAGGTTACAGAACTGGAGAACTTTGCTGCAGGTAAGAATTTATCTGGCACAGCGGGAATTGGCCATACCAGATGGGCTACCCATGGAGCCCCTTCCGATAGAAACTCGCACCCCCATACATCCAACAATGGCAAGCTTACTATAATTCACAACGGGATTATTGAGAACTATGCTACACTCAAAGAAGAGCTAATAACCAGGGGCCACGACTTTAAAAGTGATACCGATACCGAAGTTCTGGTACACTTAATTGAAGAAATTTATAAAAACGAAAAGATAGATCTGCTGGAAGCTGTTCGACTGGCCTTACGTGAGGTTAGTGGAGCTTACGCAATTGTTTTGATGGACGAGGAGCATCCAGATCAACTGATCGCTGCAAGAAAAGGAAGTCCAATGGTTATAGGAGTTGGCGATGGAGAATACTTTATTGCTTCGGATGCCACGCCTATTGTTGAGTACACCAAAAATGTGATCTACCTGAACGATAATGAAATTGCATTTATTAAACGCGATGAGTTATTGATAAAACGCCTGGATAATGTAGTACAAACACCTTATGTTCAAGAGCTCGAGTTAAAACTTGAGATGCTCGAAAAAGGTGGGTATGAACATTTCATGCTAAAAGAGATCTTTGAGCAGTCGCGCTCAATCAGAGATTGTATGAGAGGCCGTATCTATCCAAACGAAGGTAAAGTACAACTGGGCGGAATAAAAGAATATGCCGACAAGCTAAAAAATATTGATCGTATAATTATTGTTGCCTGTGGCACTTCATGGCATGCTGGTCTTGTAGGTGAGTATTTGATTGAAGAATATGCAAGAATCCCTGTAGAAGTGGAATATGCATCAGAATTTAGATACAGAAATCCAATAATTACTGAAAAAGACATCGTGATTGCCATTTCTCAATCTGGAGAAACAGCAGATACAATGGCCGCAATTGAAATGGCCAAAGAGAGGGGTGCGACGATTTTTGGTGTATGTAACGTTGTGGGCGCCTCCATACCACGATTAACACATGCCGGTGTTTATACACATGCCGGACCTGAAATTGGAGTTGCTTCAACCAAAGCCTTTACTGCTCAGGTTACGGTGCTTACTTTAATGGCTTTTTATATGGCTCAGCAAAAAGGTACGCTTACCAATTCAAAATTGGTTGAACTACTTACCGAGTTAGATTGCATCCCAGATAAAATACAAGTGGCGCTTGAATCTAATGATCTTATAAAAGAAATTGCCGAGAAATTTAAKGATTCAAGAAATTGCCTATTCCTTGGCAGGGGAAGTGGTTTCCCTGTAGCGCTGGAAGGAGCTTTAAAGCTCAAGGAGATCTCTTACATCCATGCCGAGGGATATCCGGCCGCCGAGATGAAACACGGCCCCATAGCGCTTATAGACGAGGAAATGCCAGTAGTTGTTATCGCCACTAAAAATTCATCTTACGAGAAAGTAATCAGCAATATCCAGGAAGTGAAGGCCAGAAAAGGAATTGTCTTGGCGATAGTCACCGAGGGAGATGTTGAGGTTAGAAAAATGGTAGATTATTGTATAGAGATACCTGATGCCAGTGAGGCATTCTTACCATTACTGGCCACAATACCGCTTCAATTGCTATCTTATCATATCGCAGTATTAAGAGGCTGCAATGTAGACCAACCGAGAAATCTGGCTAAATCTGTTACTGTGGAGTAACAGATTTAGTTCTTTATATTTAGTTAGAAAGGCAAATCACCTGAAGCGTCGCTTGGATCAATGTAATCCGTTTCGCTTTTTGGCGTACTATTCTCGCCCGTAGATGGGGTTTGTTCAAAATCACTCTTTCTGCCCAGAATTGTAAAATTCTCTGCAACTACTTCTGTAACATACTTCTTTACTCGCTCTTTGTCTTCAAAAGAGCGGGTACGAAGCTTACCTTCAATATACACCAGTTTGCCCTTTTGCAAATACTTTGAGGCTACTTCTGCTAAACCTCTCCACAAAACAATATTATGCCACTCTGTTTGCTCTATTCTTTTGCCATCTTTGTTATACGTCTCTGATGTTGCCAATGGGAAACTTGCTACGGTTACACCTCCATCTAAATGTCTGACTTCAGGATCTTTTCCTAAATGTCCTACTAAAATAACTTTGTTAATACCTGACATGAATTCTGATTTATCTAATTTACGGAATAAGAGCTTATAAAATTTGTTATCACTTTAGGTTGTGGCAATTCGTCCAGCTCGCTTAATGAAACCCATTTTATTTCTGCATTCTGATTAAAGTTAATGATATAATTATCTAAAGCAAAAAATTGAACATATATAGTTTGGTGGGTCAATAAATGTTTTTTCTGCTCTAATGGCGTAATTGTACAGGTGTCGCCAAAATTATTCTTCAATATGGTCAGGAATTGTTCTTGTGCTTCCAGGTAATTGTCGTCAGTTTCTATTAAAGGAAAATCATACAGCTCCTGCCAGATGTCTCCAGGATTCCTTTTGTTTACCAGGATTTCATCTCCATTAAAACATACCAGATAGTTAAAATAACGAGTGCGTTTTTTAAGTTTTTTCTCTTTAACAGGAAGCATATTTACAAGATCATTTTTCCTGGCAAAACAATCAGATTGAACAGGGCAGGATTCGCAGGCAGGAGATTTAGGCTTGCAATGCAACGCTCCAAACTCCATAATGGCCTGGTTGTATACAGAAGGTTCTTGTCCGGCTATTAGATTTTGTGCCAACTCTATGAATTGCTTTTTCCCGGCAGGACTGTTTATTGGGGTTTCAATTCCAAAATATCTCGACAATACTCTAAACACGTTGCCATCCAGAACTGCTTTCATCTCATTCGAAGAAAACGATGAAATGGCTGCAGCGGTATAATCCCCTATTCCTTTCAAGCGAATTAGATCATCATACTTTGTAGGGAATTTCCCATCATAAACTTCCTGGATCTGCTTGGCAGTATAAAGCATGTTTCTTCCTCTTGAATAATAACCCAACCCCTGCCATAGTTTAAGTATCTGTGTTTCTGTAGCTGCAGCAAACGCAGTAACTGTTGGGTAATTTTCTAAAAATCTATTAAAATAAGGCAATCCTTGTTCTACCCTGGTTTGTTGCAATATAATTTCTGAAAGCCAGATCACATAAGCATCCGTTGTACCCCGCCATGGTAAGTCTCTTTTATGATTTAAATACCATTTTACTATTTCTGTTTGAAAAGCCATAGACGCAAAAATACGGCGTTATTAATTTGTTTTCGGCAAAACTTGCAATTCTCTGATACAATATGAAACAAATAAATCATCTTTTATTTTCCTATCTCATTAAAAAGCAATACTTTTGCAACCCCAAAACACTTATAAAGTATATAATACACTATAAATAAATAATAGAATATGACTAAGGCAGATATTATTTCAGAAATATCAACAAAAACAGGAATTGAAAAGGTAGATGTACAAGAAACCGTTGAGGCATTTTTCAAAGTGATCAAGAACAGTATGATCGGAGGAGAGAATGTATATGTTAGAGGTTTTGGTAGTTTTGTTGTAAAAAAGAGAGCGCAAAAAACTGCGAGAAATATTTCTAAAAACACTGCAATTATTATCCCAGAGCATTTTGTACCAAGTTTCAAACCAGCAAAAGTGTTTGTTGACAAAGTAAAAAACAACTCTAAAAAAGTAAGCGTAGAAGCTTAATCAACTTATGCTAAACAATATCCGTTCAAGACAAATTATCATAATTGGAGCAATAGTATTGCTTGGAGCTTTTTTGTTTACAAGGGATATTAAAGGTTTAGTTAAGCCAAAAGAGCAGACAACGAATGTTCCAGCCGCAGGGCAGATGACATCGGAAACCCCTCAGCCAATTAGTTTGGAAGAAGTTTCGGCTTCTGGTAAAACCCTGATCAGTCCAAACTTTGCCGCTGAAATTACTTCACTTGAGAGCACATATAAAGCTTCTACCGATAAGGTTACGGCCGCTAAAGTGCTTGCGCAAAAGTGGGATGATGTTGATCAAAGTGCACCAAGCGCTTTATACCTTGAGATTATAGCCAATCAAGAGAAAACATTAGCCAGCTGGTTAATTACCGGAGACCGTTTTTTAAAGGCATTTGACAACTCAAGAGACAGTATATTACAACCTGCATTATTACAAAGAGCAAATGCTGCTTATACTAATGCCGTAAGTATTGACTCAACAAGTGCTGATGCTAAGACAGGCCTGGGAATTACCATTGTTAATGGAATGGGAATGCCAATGAAAGGTATTGCGTTATTGATGGATGTGGTAAAAAAAGACCCAAAGAATTTGAAAGCGAATATGAGTTTAGGTACATTCGCAATTAAATCTGGCCAGTTTGATAAAGCCATAACCAGATTTAACAACATTATCGCCATTAAGCCTACTCCCGATGCGTACTTCTATTTAGCCACAGCTTACGAAAGCCTTGGTAAAAATGCAGATGCTATTGATGCTTATCTTAAGAGTAAAAAGCTAGCCGCCAATCCCAAATTATCTAAATTCATTGATGATAAAGTATTGGAGCTAAAGAGTAAAAATTAATAAACAGATTAAAAAAAATATTTAAAATTCAAGATTATGCCAAGCGGTAAAAAAAGAAAAAGACATAAAATGGCTACCCACAAACGCAAAAAACGTTTAAGAAAAAACAGACATAAGAAAAAATAATTTTTCTTAATGTTTTGCATAGAAAATAAGGCTACGACAAGATCTTAGCCTTATTTTTCGTTGCAATGTTTTTTTTATTTGTCCATGTGTTAATAAGGCATTTAATGCCTTAAAATCTGTAGCTTTTGGTAAAAGAATTAATTATAGATTCCTCTCCACTGGGAGTAACCATAGCTTTAGTTGAAGACAAACAACTTGTAGAACTTCATAAAGAACAGATCAACAACAATTACGCCGTTGGCGACATTTATTTAGGCCGCATCAAAAAAATCATGCCGGGTCTAAATGCTGCGTTCGTAGATGTTGGTTATGAAAAAGATGCATTTCTGCATTATTTTGATCTTGGTCCTCAAGTCCAATCTTTAATTAAGCTAACTAAAATCAAGCGTAATGGCTCTGTTAATGGCACTTTACTGGATAATTTCAAGCTAGAGGGAGACATTAACAAAGCAGGCAAAATATCGGAAGTAGTAAGCAAGAATCTTGTTTTACCTGTTCAGATAGCAAAAGAGCCAATTTCAACTAAAGGTCCTCGTTTAAGTTCAGACCTTTCAATAGCTGGCAGATATATTGTATTAGTTCCTTTCTCTAATGTAATCTCTATTTCAAAAAAGATTAAAAGCAATACCGAACGTAATCGTTTAAAAAAGATTATTGAAAGTATTAAACCTAAAAATTTTGGAGTAATTATCAGAACCGTTTCTGAAGGAAAAGGAGTTGCAGAACTTCAAAAAGACCTTTTGGATTCTGTAGCTAAATGGGAAAGCTTTATTAAAAAGCTTCCTGATGCAGAACCTTCTAAACGAGTTTGGGGAGAAATGGATCGGACATCAACATTGATCCGTGATATTTTAAGCACTGACTTTACAAATGTTTATGTAAGCGACAATAGCCTGTTTGAAGATATTCGTTCCTATGTTCACGAAATCTCTCCGGAAATGGAAAAGATCGTGAAACTGTACAAACATAAAGAACCTATTTTTGAGCATTTCGGCATTGAGAAACAAATCAAGAACTCTTTTGGTAAAACAGTAAACTTAGCTGGAGGAGCCTACCTTGTTGTTGAACATACTGAAGCGCTTCATGTTATTGATGTAAACAGCGGAAACAGAACAGCCAGCAAAGAGAATCAGGAAGACAATGCCTTGCAGGTGAATAAAGAAGCCGCCAAGGAGATTGCCCGCCAACTTCGTTTAAGGGATATGGGTGGTATTKTAGTAATCGATTTTATCGATATGCACAAGCCTGTTAACCGTAAAATGTTGTTCGACTATCTTAAGGATCTGATGTTACTGGATCGTGCTAAGCACACCATATTGCCGCCAAGTAAGTTTGGCCTTGTTCAGATCACACGTCAGCGTGTAAGGCCCGAAATGAACATTGTAACCAGTGAGAAATGCCCTACCTGTGACGGTACGGGGGAAATTAAGGCCAGTATTGTTTTAATGGATGACATTGAAAATAACCTGACCTATATTTTGCAGGAGCAAAACGAAAAAAATATTACGCTTTGTGTACACCCGTATATTGAAGCTTTCATTAAAAAGGGCTTTATCTCTTTACAGTGGAAATGGTTTTTTAAATTCGGACAACGAATTAAAATCAGATCAGTCTCGTCTTATAATTTGACTGAGTTTCACTTTCTTTCTTCAAAAGACGAAGAAATTAAATTGTAAAAATTAACTTATTAACTAAACAGGCCCGATTTCTTAGAGATCGGGCCTGTTTGTTTTAATAGAATTAAGCATAAATTAGTAGAATTAAATTGTAATCAATTGGCTAAAACTAAATCAGCATATTTCTGCCAAAGTTGTGGGTATGAATCAGCGAAATGGCTAGGGAGATGTCCTTCATGCAATGAATGGAATACCTTCGTCGAAGAAATCATAGAGAAAACAAGCACTAAGGTACCTTCCTGGAAAACATCCACCGGCATCCAACGCTTAAATAAACCATCCAAAGTTGATGAMATCCAATCGATAAGCGAAGAAAGAACTTTAACAGGTGATCTTGAGCTCGACAGGGTTTTGGGTGGAGGTTTAGTTGCCGGCTCTGTAATACTGATTGGAGGTGAACCAGGAATCGGTAAATCTACCCTGATGCTGCAGCTGGCCTTAAATATCTCTGGCAAAAAGATTCTATATGTTTCCGGAGAAGAAAGCGAACAGCAAATTAAAATGAGGGCTGAGCGCATTACTACCACACCTAAAGCTGATTGCTACATTCTAACTGAAACCTCTACTCAAAATATTTTTAAACAAATTGAAACGCTTGAACCAAATATTATCATTGTTGATTCTATACAAACACTTCACTCGGCCAATATTGATTCAACCCCTGGAAGTGTATCTCAGGTAAGAGAGTGCACTGCAGAATTACTCCGGTTTGCAAAGGAAACTGACACCCCTGTATTTTTAATTGGCCATATTACCAAAGACGGCACCATTGCCGGACCAAAAATTCTGGAACATATGGTTGATACCGTTTTGCAGTTTGAGGGCGACAGGCATCATGTATATAGAATTTTGCGCTCTATCAAGAATCGTTTCGGGGCCGCTGCCGAACTAGGAATTTAYGCAATGCACAGTACGGGTTTGCGGCAAGTTTCCAATCCTTCCGAAATTCTGTTATCACAACGTGATGAAGAAATGAGCGGAATCGCAATTTCGGCCACCTTAGAAGGCGCAAGACCAATGTTAATCGAAACACAGGCATTGGTTAGTGCCGCAGCCTATGGAACTCCTCAGCGATCTGCAAATGGCTTTGATACTAAAAGAATGAACATGCTTCTTGCCGTACTCGAAAAAAGGTGTGGTTTTAGATTAAGTACCCGTGATGTTTTCTTAAACATAGCCGGTGGAATTAAAGTTGAAGATCCGGCAATTGACCTGGCCATTATGGTTGCAATAATCTCCTCGCATGAAGATATAGCTATATCTTCTAAAATCTGTTTCGCAGCAGAAGTTGGTCTATCAGGAGAGATCAGAGCAGTTAACCGAATTGAACAACGCATCCTTGAGGCAGAGAAGCTTGGGTTTGAACGGATCTTTATTTCTAACTATAATTTAAAGGGTCTTATTCTTGATCGATTTAAAATTGAATTGACCCCTGTAAGGAAGATTGAAGACGTATTTTCATTGCTATTTGGGTAACCAAGCGTGGAACTGCCGTGTATATTTGCCATTTAGTTTCTACACATTGGGGATATTCTTTCCCTCTAAAAAATTTGGCACATTTTCAGTAAAATCACACATACCGCTATATATAAGGCAGTTACCCTTAAAAAAGAAGACATATAACAGATTGGCCTACTAATTGCAATTACCTACATGTTATCAGTCATTTATGAATGGTAATAAACAATAGGGATGATTATCCTCGTTATCGTAAGATAGCGAGGATTTTTTCATTTTAAGCCAAAGGAATTGTACTTTTAGAATAATTAAAAAGGTTCTCCTTTTTAATATTGATTGATTAAACCCTGTCTTCTCCGAGACAGGGTTATTTATTCCATTTTTTTCGTAAATAATTTTAGCTTGAGCATGTTAAATTTTAATATATTTAAATATTAATTAACCTCTTAACCCTTATCATAATGATTATTGCCGCTATTATCATCGCTGTGCTACTAATTTTTGGAATCGGCATATACAATTCGCTGATCGGCAAAAAGAACCAGGTAGCCAATGCTTTTTCTGCAATTGACGCCATGCTTAAAAAACGATTTGATTTACTTCCAAACTTAATTGAGACTGTAAAACAGTATATGCAGTATGAAGGAGATCTGTTAACCAAAGTGGTAGAATTGCGTGCCAAAGCCGCGAGCCCAAACTTAAGTAATGAGGAAAGATTAGACCTGGATAAGCAACTTGGCTCAAGCGTTAAAGGCTTAATGGTAAACGTAGAGAATTATCCGGATCTGAAAGCAAACCAGAATTTCCTGAACCTACAAAGCACCTGGACAGAGAGCGAAGAACAAATTGCAGCCGCAAGAAGAGCTTACAATTCCTCAGTTACCGATTACAACAATGCAATTATGATGTTCCCGGGAAGCATTTTTGCCGGAATGATGAACTATCAGCCAATTGCTGTACTGGCAAACACAGAGGAAGAACGAAAAAATATAAGTGCAAAAGATCTTTTTAATAACTAATGGCAGAAGAAACTGCAACAGGGGCCTCTTTACAAATCATACTTAATGAACTCGAAATACAGAGAAAAAAGGTTTCCGATATAAAAACAAAGGCCTACCTGTTTCTTGCAGGTGGAGTAATACTTATAGCAATCGGCGTTTTACTTGGGAGCCTCATGATTGCGGGAGCCATAAGTGGCGGCGCATCCATAATTACTTCTATTGTTCTTTTCAGTAATTCCAGCCAAAAGTTTAATGACTATAGGCATGAATTTAAGCAAAGAGTGGTAGCTACGGTATTAAAGTCCATAGATCCAAGTTTAGAGATCGAATATAAGTATGGGTTACCGGAAAGCGATTTCATTAATTCTCAGCTATTCACTCAACGCCCGGATAGATATAGGAGTCAGGATCAAATTTATGGCAATGCAGGAAAAACAAGGTTCTCTTTTTCTGAAGTTCATGCAGAATACAAAACCGAGACACAAACAAAAAACGGACGACAAGAGCATTGGCACACCATCTTAAAGGGAATCGTATTTTGTGCCGATTTCAACAAACATTTTAATGGCCTAACAGTAGTTAAGCCAAAGGATATGGGAAGCGCGCTGGGCGCCTGGATATCCGATAAAATGCCGATCTTCTCCTCATCAAGTAAACAGCTTGTAAAGCTGGAAAATATTGAATTTAACAAGGCCTTTGTTACCTATTCAACTGATCAGGTAGAAGCCAGATATATTCTTACTCCTGCAATGATGGAAAGATTATGCGAGCTAAACGACAAAAGCGCTGCTACAATCTCTGTATCTTTTATTGGTTCTTACGTTTACATAGCTTTCCCTTTAGAAAAGGATTACTTTGAACCTCCGGTATTTAAAAGCCTGCTTACCACCAAATCATTAGATGAAGACCTAAGCATCGTTCGCTTTATGTATGCAATTATTAGCGAACTGGATCTTAACACTAGAATTTGGGGGAAAGAATAAAAAAGGAGTTAATAAAAAAAGTCCCTTTCGGGACTTTATATTATTTAGATAAATACATTGATTTTTCTTTAACAAGCTGTCTGAAGTAAGGATCTTCAGTGTCTTTGATAAATCTGATGGACTCCCCTGTCGACTTCATTTCCGGTCCCAATTCTTTAGTTACCTCAGGGAATTTGTAGAAAGAGAAAACAGGCTCTTTAATCGCATAACCTTCCAATTTACGCTCGATGGTAAAATCTTTCAGTTTATTCACACCTAGCATCACTTTAGCAGCAATGTTGATGTAAGGAACATCATAAGCCTTAGCAATGAAAGGAACAGTTCTCGACGCTCTTGGATTGGCTTCAATTACATATACTTTTTCGTCTTTAACTGCAAACTGAATGTTTAACAAACCGATTACATTTAAGGCTCTCGCAATCTTTTTAGAGTAAGTCTCCATGTCGTTCATTACCTTTTCAGACAAACTGAAAGGTGGCAATACAGCACTAGAGTCTCCAGAGTGAATACCAGCCGGCTCGATATGCTCCATCAATCCAACAATATGAACATCTTCGCCATCACTGATCGAATCCGATTCGGTTTCTTCCGCTCTGTCCAGGAAGTGGTCAATCAGTACGCGGTTACCCGGAAGGTCACCTAATAATTTAACAACGGCCTTTTCAAGATCTTCATCGTTGATCACGATGCTCATCCCCTGTCCACCCAATACATAACTTGGTCTAACCAATACCGGATACCCCACTTCATTTGCTACAACTATTGCTTCTTCAGCATTTTCTGCAACACCATATTTTGGATACGGAATGTCTAATTCTTTGAGCAAGTCAGAGAAACGTCCCCTGTCTTCAGCAACATCCATATCGTTATAAGAAGTGCCAATGATCTTTATGCCGTTTTCCTGGAGCTTCTCAGCCATTTTTAAGGCTGTCTGACCACCCAATTGAACAATAACACCTACTGGATCCTCCAACTCGATGATTTCACGTACATGCTCCCAGAATACCGGCTCAAAGTATAGCTTATCAGCCATATTAAAGTCTGTAGACACCGTCTCAGGGTTACAATTGATCATGATTGCTTCAAAGCCACTCTCTTTCGCGGCGAGCAAACCATGCACACAAGAGTAATCGAATTCTATACCCTGACCAATACGGTTAGGACCAGATCCCAATACAATTACTTTCTTTTTATCTGAACGAAGGGATTCATTCTCTTCTTCAAAAGTAGAGTAGTAATAAGGTGTTTGTGCAGCAAACTCAGCAGCACAAGTATCCACCATTTTATAAACACGTTTGATGCCTAATGACTTCCTGCGCTCATAAACTTCGTCTTCAGTTACATTTCCTAGCAGATAAGCAATCTGAATATCAGAGAAACCTTTCTGCTTTAAAGTAAAGAAGAAATCTTTAGGAATATTATTTAGCGAATAACGTTTCAATTCTGTTTCCAGCTGAACCAATTCATGTATTTGTGACAAGAACCATTTATCAATACGTGTAACTTTACGGATTGACTCTAATGGTACACCCATACTCATGGCATCTTTAATCAGGAACAAACGATTCCAGCTTGGATGCTCAAGACCATGCATAATCTCTTCAATACTGCGGCTATGTTTACCATCAGCACCTAAACCAGCTCTGCCAATTTCCAAACTCTGACAAGCTTTTTGTACCGCTTCAATAAAAGTACGTCCGATGGCCATTACTTCACCTACAGATTTCATCTGCAAGCCCAACTCCATGTTCGCTCCTTTGAATTTATCGAAGTTCCAACGGGGAACTTTCACAATCACATAATCAAGTGTTGGTTCGAAATATGCAGATGTAGTTTTTGTAATTTGGTTTTCCAGCTCATCCAGGTTATAACCTATAGCAAGTTTAGCAGCTATTTTAGCAATCGGATAACCTGTAGCCTTACTGGCCAATGCCGATGAACGCGAAACCCTTGGGTTAATCTCGATTGCAATGATCTCGTCGTTATCCGGATTTACAGAGAACTGTACATTACAACCACCTGCGAAGTTTCCGATCGCGCGCATCATTTTGATCGCCTGATTACGCATATCCTGGTAGCAACGATCAGACAATGTCATGGCAGGTGCCACAGTGATCGAATCGCCTGTGTGAATACCCATTGGATCGAAATTTTCAATAGAACAGATGATGATTACATTGTCATTACTGTCCCTCAACAACTCCAATTCGTATTCTTTCCAGCCTAAAACAGCTTGTTCTACCAATACCTCATGTGTTGGAGAAGCCTCAAGTCCGCGTTTTAAAGCCTGGTCAAATTCTTCTTTCTTGTGTACAAAACCACCACCAAAACCACCTAGGGTATAAGAAGGGCGAATTACCAAAGGATAACCAATCTCCTGAGCAGCTTCTTTACCTTCTAAGAAAGAGTTGGCAATTTTTGAAGTTGCAACCCCTACGCCTATATCAACCATTAACTGGCGGAAGGCTTCACGGTTTTCCGTTTTTTCGATTGCAGCAACATCAACACCAATCACCCGCACGCCATATTTCTCCCAAATTCCACGTTCAGAGGCCTCAATACAAAGATTCAAAGCCGTTTGACCACCCATGGTAGGCAGTACAGCATCTATTTTACGTTCTTGTAAGATCTGCTCAATAGAATCTACTGTCAATGGCCATAGGTAAACATGATCACCGATTACTTTATCGGTCATAATGGTTGCAGGATTGGAGTTGATGATCGAAACTTCAATCCCTTCTTCCTTCAAAGATAGGGCGGCTTGCGATCCTGAATAGTCAAATTCACAAGCTTGACCAATAATAATTGGTCCTGATCCGATAATTAGTACTGAGCGTATCGAGGTGTCTTTAGGCATAAGGCTTTAAAAAGTCTAAAGTTATAAGGGTAAAAAATGCAATTATTGTAGACTGGAATCGTCTTAGAGATTTCTTTGATATCATTAAAGATCCCCGACTCTTCTGTCGGGATGCAAAGTTACGCTTTTGAACGTTAAAAATCAGGTATTTTTTCAAAAACCCTTATAAACTGAAAAAGGGGCTAAATGGCCCCCTTCTCTGCGTTTAATCTATAGAGTTATTGTTCAAGTTTTATTTCCCCAACGTCGGTTACAGTGCTATCAACCACAGCAACGTTCTCAACTGACTTGTCTTTATACGGTGGTTTAGCTTTAACCCATACGGTGTAGGTACCTGGTTTTACATTATTAATGGTAAAACTACCACTACTAAGATCACCTTTTATGGTATCTGTTCCTGCTACGGCAACCACTTGCACCGCACCACTATCAGGAGATACTTTACCTTTGATTCCGCCATCCTTAATGGTAACGAAAGCTAATAACAACAACGAAAACGCTGCAATTACTAAAAAATTCACACTTAACTTTTTCATAGGAATTTGAATTTGCTGACTAAAGAAGCCTCCACAACTCCTGTTAGTCAATATTATTTAACCATCAATTAGTTAGTATCATTGTTCCATATCATATTCTAGCTAGTGCTTGTTAACTACAAACAGATTAAACAAATTGTTTTTATAAAATTTAAAAACAGCTACAAAGACCTACAGTTATTCCAAATATCTGTATATAATTAACTACAAAATCACCTGCCGTGGTGCATAAAAACACTTTTTTTGTGATGGAATAACATTTGCATATTCTCAACTATGAAAAAGATATTACCATTTTTATTTGCAATCACTGTAATTCTGGCTGGTTGCGGAACAGTACAATCTATTATTAAATCTACATTTCCTTACACCGCAACAATAGTTATCCCTGCCTCAAGCAAAAGCGATACGCCTATCTCTGCAAAATCTGCGGCAACAAGTTTTGATGATGTTTTTGGAAATAAAAACGGAACCAATTATATAAAAGAAATTAGAATTGCCTCTGCAAAAATGATCGCCAGCAATCCTAGCAACAAAAGCTTAGGCATGTTTAAGTCTGTAAAGCTTTTTGTATCAAATGAAAACGGTGGCGAGGTCATGGTTGCGTCAAGAAGTGATATACAAGAGAACATTGGCTCTGAACTTGCGTTAGATATAGACAATTCAAAGTTTTTGGACGATTACATAAAGGGAACCAGTCTCCGTGTAAGAGTTGAATATGTTTTAAGAAATAACACAAGCGCTGATGTAAGCATAAGAACATCAATAGGCTTTACTTCATCACCTAAAGCGCAATAAAAGATAAATAGTTTGTTTGGTTTACTATCCGGCATGGAATTCTTCCTGCCGGATTTTTTTTTACTTTTGGTAAATGTTTGATGTTCTAAAGGATAGTTTCACTCAGTTATTTTTACAAACAGGTTTACTGGAATGGCTAGGTGTTTTCACTGGTATACTATGTGTATGGCTTGCCGCCAAAAACAACATATACAATTGGCCCATTGCTATAGTAAGTGTAGTTATCTATATTTTCATCTTCTTCGAATCAAAACTGTATGCCGATATGGGTCTGCAGTTTTACTTTTTCGCGATGAATGTCTACGGCTGGTATTTCTGGAGCAAGAACAGAAATAATCCCGAAGCATCGCGACCAATTACAGTCATTACCAAAAAGGAAATTATGCTTTCCATTTTAGGTGTAATTATTTTTACGTTAATACTGGGCTTTGTACTTAAAAAGAATACAGATGCCTCGTTCCCCTTTTTAGACAGCTTTTGTACGGCCTGTAGTTTAATAGCCCAGATATTTCTTGCAAGAAAGGTATTACAGAACTGGCTGATCTGGATTTTTGTCGATATCATATATGTTGGCATGTACGTTTCAAAAGACCTATATGCAACAGCAGTTATGTATGCATTATATGTTTATATTGCCTCTGTAGGCTATTTAGATTGGAGGAAAACCCACCGTGAACAAACCCATTAAAAAGATAGCCATTGTTGGCCCGGAGAGTACTGGAAAATCAACCATTACCCAGCAGCTTGCAAAACACTTTGATACCTTATGGGTACCTGAATACGCAAGGTATTACTGTGCGGCATTAACCGAACCATGCAATTTGCAGGACGAGGTAAACATGTTTCATGGGCAATTGGCACTCGAAGACTCCATACTAGCCATAGCCGAAAAAGACCTGGTTTTCTGTGATACAACCTTTATCACTGTAAAAATATGGAGCGATGAAGTTTTTGGAGAAACCCCTCAGATTGTTCTTGATGCACTCCCTAAATACAATTACGATTTATACTTGCTGATGGATATTGACCTACCCTGGCAAGAAGATCCTCTTCGCGATTTCCCGCATAAACGAGAACATTTTATGCAGGTATGGCATCAGGAGCTTAAAGCCTTGAACGCAGTATACGTTAAAGTTGGCGGTCAGGGAGAGGATAGATTAAATAACGCAATTACAGCAGTTCAAACATTTTTACACTGATAAAAAAATCAATACCTTTGTACCATCAAAAAGGGGTGCCTTGTTTTGTAAAAAACACGAAAACAGGCTGAGAGCATACCCATTATATCTGTTTACAGATATATGCACCTGATCCGGATAATGCCGGCGGAGGGATTGGAGTTATGGAGTTTAACTGGGCTGTAAGTACCCCTTACTTACAGTGGTTTAACTAAAAGAAACAATAAAGTGAAAAAATTAATGATCACAGCGCTTGCTGTGTTGCTATTGCCGGTGTTGGTAAAAGCGCAATTCTCCATTTCGGGTACCGTATCCGAAAAATCAAATACTACATTACCTGGCGCTACTATTAAGCTAAAAAATAAATCTGCCGGAACAACTGCCGATAAACAGGGAAAATATCAATTAACCAATTTAAAAGCAGGTAATTATACGTTATTAGTAAGCTATCTTGGCTATCAAACAATAGAAAAGAGCATCACAATTAATGCCGATCAAACGCTCGATTTTGTATTAGTTCAATCGGCTTTTCTTGCCGACGAAGTTATTGTAAACGCAACCCGTGCAAATGAAAAGTCTGCAACCACTTATAAAAACATTAGCAAAACAGACATTGAACAAAACAACTTCGGACAAGATCTTCCTTTCATCCTAAACAACACACCAGGTGTGGTTGTTACCTCCGATGCCGGTGCAGGTGTAGGATATACAGGCATTAGAATAAGAGGCAGCGATGCGAGCAGGATAAACGTTACTGTAAACGGGATCCCATATAATGACAGTGAAAGCCAAGGTACATTCTGGGTAAACATGCCTGATTTTGCTTCATCTGTCGACAACGTACAAATCCAACGCGGGGTTGGAACTTCAACAAACGGAGCTGGGGCATTTGGCGGAAGTTTAAACATCCAAACTTCATCAAGCTCAGAAGTCCCTTACGCAGAAATAAACAACACTTATGGAAGCTACAACACCCTTAAAAATACTGTCAAAGTAGGTACCGGTCTTATTGATGGAAAATGGAGCTTTGACGGTCGTTTATCAAGAATCAAATCTGATGGATTTATCGACCGTGCGGCCTCTAATCTTAAATCATACTTCTTATCAGGTGCATATCATGGAAAAACCGATATACTACGTGTAAACGTATTTTCAGGAACTGAAGAAACTTACCAAGCCTGGAACGGTGTTCCTGAAGCTAAACTTAGAGGCGACATTGAGGGCTTAAAAGAACATTACAACAATAATCTCGGCTATCTGTACAACACCCAGGCAGATTCTTTAAACCTTTTCAATTCCGATAACAGAAAATACAATCAGTTCCTTTATAAGGATCAGAACGATAACTACAAACAAAACCATTATCAAGCTTTATACGCAAAACAGTTCAACGAACAATTGTCGTTCAACGGGGCATTACACCTAACCCAGGGCGAAGGATATTTTGAAGAGTATAAAAACAACCAGAAACTTAAAAACTATGGTTTGCCAAATGTTATAGCAGGCGGTTCAACTATTGAAAGAACGGATCTTGTTCGTCGTCGTTGGTTAGATAATAACTTTTATGGTCTTACTTATGCCTTTAACTACCAACCAGAATCTAATTTAAATTTCACACTGGGTGGGGCTTATAACCAATATAGAGGCAAACATTTTGGACAAGTAATATGGGCTCAATATGCATCAACATCAACCAACGATTATCATTACTATGATGGCAAAGGAGACAAGGACGACTTCAATAGCTACTTCAAAGTAAATTATAATCCGGTAACTCAGTTAAGCTTGTTTGCAGACTTACAGTACAGAAATGTGAAATATGATATTTCAGGAACTGACAAGAATCGCAAAAGTTTAGATTACAATAACAACTACAATTTCTTTAATCCTAAAGTTGGAGCTACCTATTTCCTAAACGAGTTAAGCAACTTTTACGCCTCATTTAGTGTTGCAAATAAAGAACCAAACCGCGATGATTTTACCAATTTAAAAGAAGGTCTGGCTGTTCCTAAACCAGAACGTCTAAACAATATAGAGGCAGGCTACCGCTTTAAAAACACAGATTTTAATGTCGGCGTAAATGCGTACGGTATGTTTTACAAAGATCAGCTGATCTTTACCGGCGAAATCAACGAATATTCTGATGCTTACCGTCAAAATGTAGACAAGAGCTATAGGATTGGCCTGGAGCTAGACGCTTCTTATATTATCAGTTCTCACTTTGCTGTTAATGCAAACGCAGCGTTCAGCAGAAATAAGATCAAGAATTATGTAGACTATGTATCAGAATATGATAACGATTTTAACCTGATTAATGTACAGGCTACAAACTATGCAAACCCGGATATTTCTTTCTCGCCAAACTCGGTAATATTTGGAGAGCTGGTTTACAAACTGGTGGCTGGCTTTGCTATTGCCTTACAAAGCAAATACGTGAGTAAGCAATACATGGACAATACTCAAAACGAAAGCCGTAAACTCGATGCTTATTGGGTAAACAATGCAAGGCTTGGTTACGACTTCAGTTTAAAAGGAATCAAAAACATAAACATAGGCCTGCTTGCCAATAACATTCTAAACAGAAAGTACGAAAGCAATGGTTATACCTACAGTTCAATTTACCCATGGGGAACCACAACAGAGAACTTTTACTTCCCTCAGGCCGGAACTAATTTCTTACTTTCGCTAAATTTGAAATTTTAATCCTATGAAGAAGTTCATCGAAAGACTACATTTTATTACACACGACATTGAGCCGTTAACCCATATCGAGCAGGCACAAATAGCTTGTGAGGCTGGGGCAAAGTGGATTCAATACCGCTGTTTAATTAAAAACGACGATGAGCTTTTAGTAGATATCAATGTGATTGCTGAAATCTGTGACGATTGGGGGGCTACCTTAATCGTTACAGATCACATTCACCTTAATGGCAAAGCCGATATACAAGGTTTCCATATAGAAGATATGGACGCTGATTTCACAAAACTAAGAGAACAATTAGGGGAAGCAGTAACTATCGGAGGCTCGTCAAACACAGTTGAAGGTTTAATCAGACTTGCAAAAGAGGGAGCAGACTATGCCGGCTTTGGCCCCTTCCGCGATACGACAACCAAGCCAAACAATGCTCCTCATATTGGTATAGAGGGATATAAAAAAACAATGGCCACCTTAAATCAAAATGGTATTATCTTACCTGTTTTAGCCGTAGGGGGTGTTACCGCCGATGATATAGAGGCACTTATGGAAACCGGTGTTTTTGGCATAGCAGCATCAGCCGCAATTAATCAGGCTGAAGATATGAGAGAAGCATATCTTACATTTTATGACAAGATTATGTAATTGCAAGAAAAATAATCTTAAAATTTATTTGTCTATCAACTACATTTGTTCAAAATATTTTTCCTTTTGGACAATACCGAAATCATAGAAAAACCAGATCCCTACGCTGCCCTTCGTTATAGAGAGTTCAGATCTTACCTCGGAATGCGTTTCTTTTTTACGTTCGCATATCAAATGCAAGCTGTTATTATCGGCTTTCACATCTATCATTTAACTAAGGATCCGCTTGCCTTGGGACTAGTGGGGCTCTGCGAAGCCATACCCGCAATTGGTATTGCACTGTACGGAGGATACGTTGCAGATAAATCAGAAAAAAGAGGCCTCTTACTCAAAATATTCTTCGGAGTATTCCTTTGTTCTTTAGTGATGCTAATTGCCACTACAAAGCAAATGCACGCATACGTACCAACAAGTTATATTGTGCCAATCATGTATTTGATGGTGTTTGGAATAGGTATAGCAAGAGGTTTTTTCAGTCCAGCAACATTCTCTTTAATGGCTCAGATCATTCCTAAAAAGCTTTATCCTAACTCAAGCACCTGGAACAGCTCGAGTTGGCAGCTGGCATCTATACTTGGCCCTGCGGCAGGTGGGTTAATTTATGGATTCTATGGCATAACCGTAACTTACAGTGTCATTATTATCTTTATCTCTATTTCACTGATCTGTATCTTCTTTTTAAAACCACACCCGCCAACTTATATACCAAAAGAAAGCATAGTAAAAAGCCTTACCGAAGGTGTCCATTTTGTATTTAAAAATAAAATGATGCTTGGTGCAATGAGTCTGGACCTGTTCTCTGTATTTTTTGGTGGAGCAGTGGCCCTTTTACCTGTATTTGCTAATGATATTCTTAAAGTAGGCTCAGAAGGCCTGGGATTTATGCGTGCTGCTGCTTCTGGCGGGGCTGTTATTACCATGTTAGCGATGACACGCTTCTCTCCTATGAACAAGCCATGGAGAAACCTTTTGATTGCGGTAACCGGTTTTGGAACCAGTATCATCTGCTATGGTCTATCTAAAAACTTCTACTTAACGCTTGCACTTCTCTTTGCAGAAGGCGCATTTGATAGCATAAGTGTAATCATCAGGTCTACCATTATGCAGTTGCTAACTCCAGATGACATGCGCGGCCGTGTGTCTGCTGTAAACAGTATGTTTATTGGCTCTTCAAATGAAATAGGTGCTTTTGAATCAGGTTTAACTGCAAAACTGATGAGAACAGTGCCTGCCGTAGTATTTGGAGGCAGCATGACCATTCTCGTTGCGGGCGTTACCTACCTCAAAACAAAAAACTTAACCAAGTTAACATTACAGGAAATAAACGAGCAGAATGTTTAACCTTAAACGATAGAGAACCTTTCACCCACCTGTTGTCTCCACATCGCATAGTACAAACCATTCTGAAGCACAAGCTCATCGTGAGTTCCCTGTTCAATTACATTCCCTTTTTCCAATACATAGATCCTATCGGCGTGTTTAATTGTCGATAAGCGGTGGGCAATTAATATCGTCATGTGGTTATCTATATCAGAAACCTCTCTTATTGTTGCTGTAATTTCTTCTTCCGTTAAAGAATCCAACGATGAGGTTGCCTCATCAAAAACCAGGATATCCGGCTTGCGCAATAGTGCTCTGGCAATAGACAAACGCTGCTTTTCACCTCCCGAAACCTTCACTCCACCTTCACCAATCATGGTATCCAAGCCTTTATCCGCTCTGGCCAATAAGTTCTGACAAGCTGCCTGATGTAATACCTTCATACACTCCTCATCGGTTGCCTCAGGCCTTACAAACTGCAAATTCTCTCTTATTGTTCCAGAAAACAATTGCGTATCCTGCGTTACAAAGCCTATTTTCTCTCTCAATTCATCTAGATCTATGTTCGTAGCCGTAACTCCATTGTACTTAATGGCTCCTTCCTTAGGCTCGTACAACCCTACCAGAAGTTTAACAAGCGTAGTTTTACCAGAGCCCGATGGCCCTACAAAGGCAATCGTTTCTCCAAGGTTCGTTTCGAAATTAATGCTATTTAAGGCGTTAGTAGAGGCCGATTGGTGCTTAAAGCTAACCTCATCAAATTCTAATTTTTTGATTTTAGCAATTGATGCCGGATTATCAGGTTTCTTATCTTTTGGAATAGACATGATCCGCTCAAAATTATTTAGCGATACCTCCGTTTCCCTGTAAACATTAATGATATTACCCAATTCCTGCAAAGGACCAAAAATAAAGAACGAGTAAATGAATAGTGAGAAGAACTCACCCACCGTAATTCTTCCTGCAAAGATCAGGTACATCATCAAAAAGAGCAGCCCGTTACGCAACAGGTTCACAAACGTTCCCTGGATAAAGCTTAAACTGCGGATGTATTTTACCTTTTTAAGCTCTAGTCCTAAAATCTTCGTGGTTGTAGTATTTAACCTGTTTATTTCCTGTTTGGCAAGTCCCAGACTTTTTACCAGCTCAATATTACGCAGCGATTCTGTGGTAGAACCTGCAAGTGATGTTGTTTCTGCTACAATATTCTTTTGAACTTTTTTAATCCGTTTACTTAAAAACGAACTTAAAAACCCAAGTAAAGGAATAGAAGAAAAATACACCACAGCTATAACCCAATATACAGAGATGGCATAAACCGTCACAAAAATGATCCCGATAATACTTGTAAACAAAACATTTATTACCGCCTGAACCAGTTTCTCAGTATCAATCCTAACTTTTTGTAAAATACCTAATGTTTCTCCGCTGCGCTGATCTTCAAAAACCTGATATGGCAGTTCCAAAGAATGAGCAAGACCATCGGAATATATTTTAGCTCCCAGTCTTTGCGTAATCACATTTACATAATAGTCCTGAAAATTCTTGGCGATGCGGGAAACCATTGCTGCTCCCATAGCCAATAAAATAAGTACCCCGGCACCCTTTATAAACTCATCAGTAGTATAATGCTTATAGTTCGTTACATACTTATCAATGATCAGGCGAAAAACATAGGGATCAAGAAAAGAAAATATCTGATTAACTGCAGCCAGAAACAAGGCCAGAAATATCAGACCTTTATAGTTTTTTAAATAGCTGAATAAGATTTTCATAAATAAAATTTGTTAAAAATAAACAAAGGGAATGAAGCATTACTTCCATTCCCTTTAATTTACGTATAAATTATAATCCTGACCTAAACAGTCATGATATCCTTTTCTTTTGCTTCGGCATGTTTATCGATTTTTACAATGTAAGCATCGGTAATTTTTTGAACTTCAGCCTCACCTGTTTTGATCTCATCATCAGAAACACTTTCACCTTTCAATTTCTTAACCTTTTCGTTGGCATCTTTACGGATGTTACGAACGGTAATACGACCTCTTTCAGCTTCCTCTTTAACCTTTTTAACTAAATCCTTTCTACGCTCTTCAGTTAAAGGAGGAACTACCAAACGGATAATAATACCATCGTTTTGAGGGTTAATACCTATGTTTGCTTCCATAATTGCACGTTCAATAGGAACTAGCAAAGCCTTTTCCCAAGGCTGTATAAGCAATGTACGAGCATCTGGAGTGTTGATACTTGCAACCTGGCTTAAAGGAGTAGGATTTCCGTAATAATCAACCATAATACCATCCAGCATACCAGCAGAAGCCTTTCCTGCACGAATTTTCGTCAGTTCCGACTCGCAGTGCAAAATGGCTTTTTCCATGGTAGCCTGAGCATCTTGTAATTGTTTCTTTATGAGGTCATTCATGATGTGTAAAATTTAACCAAACTTATATAAAATATTGCTATTAGTTTTTAACAAGTGTACCAATGCCATCGCCATTTGCGATTTTCATGAAATTACCTGCTTTGTTCATATCAAAAACAATAATTGGGAGTTTATTTTCTTCGCAAAGCGTAAAAGCAGTCATATCCATTACGTTTAACCCATTAGCATAAACTTCTTTAAAAGTAATTTCTGAATATTTAGTAGCTGCAGGATCTTTCTCCGGATCAGCGGTATAAATACCATCAACACGGGTTCCTTTTAAAACAACATCTGCTTTTATCTCAATTGCGCGTAAAGCAGCTGCAGAATCAGTAGTAAAATAAGGATTACCAGTACCTGCTCCAAAAATCACCACACGTCCTTTTTCAAGGTGACGTACAGCTCTTCTGCGAATAAAAGGCTCACAAATCTGCTCCATTTTTATTGCAGTAAGCAATCTTGTTTTAAGACCTACTTTTTCAAGCGCATCTTGCAAGGCCATACTGTTAATTACTGTGGCTAGCATACCCATATAATCGGCTTGAGCACGGTCCATCCCAGATTTTTCAGCACTTAAACCTCTAAAAATATTACCACCACCAATAACAATTGCTATTTCAAGGCCTTTGGCATGTACCGCCTTAATGTCTTCAGCATACTGCTTTACAACCTCATTATCAATACCATACTGCTTATCGCCCATTAGCGATTCGCCACTTAATTTCAATAGGATCCGTTTATACTTCATGACTCCAAAAATAACTATTTGTTTTAATTAATAAGGCTCAAATGTTCAACTCCCTCTGCAAAAACTTTTAACAGCTCTAATTTTTCAGAAAGCAGGACCAAATTCGCCTTATTTCCAACCTTTAAATCGCCCAGTTTAGCATCCAATTCAATCAGCCTTGCCGGGTTTAGTGTGGCTAAATTCAAGGCTGCTGCCAATGGGATGTCGCAATACGCCACACAGTTTTGTACCGCTTGTAACATTGTTATGTTAGATCCAGATAAAGTTCCATCTGAAGTAATGAATTTCTCACCCGAAAGCTGATGCTGATAAGGCCCGATATTACATGAAGTAACCGCATCAGTTATCAAAAAAATTCTTTCACGGAGCAGCTTGTAGCTCATTTTTACAATTTCAAAATCCACATGATTTCCATCTGCAATAATGCTTGCCATTGCCTTAGGGTGACTAAATACCGCGGCAGGCAAATTCGGTGATCTATGATGTATAGAAGGCATTGCATTAAACAAATGCGTTGTGGTTTTAAAGCCCATATCATAAGCTGCAGTAGCTTGCTCAAAATTGGCATCACTATGCCCCAGCGATAACACGATATTATTATCTAGCAGGTAATTGATAACCTCATCGTCCTGAAGTTCGGCAGCAATGGTCATCATTTTTACCGTACCATCTGCATATTCAAGTAACCTTTTTACCTMATCAAGGGAGGCTTTGCAAATGTATTTCTCAATATGGGCTCCTCTGCGTTTTGCATTAATATAAGGGCCCTCCAAATGTAAGCCCAGAAAACCCCTGGCTTCGCTACGATAAGCTTTTGCTGCAGCGATAGATTGATGAACAACCTCCGGAGTGTTAGTTGCTACACAAGCTAAAAAGCTTGTAGTTCCTTTACTTAGCAGATCCAAATCCATTTGACTTAGCGTGTCTGCTGTTGGGTAAGCAGAAAAAAGGTCCTTTCCACTGCCATAAATCTGAAGGTCAATAAAACCAGGACTTAAATAGTTTCCTTCGGCATCTACAATTTCATATCCGACTGGAATCTCTTCGCTGCTGATTTTAACGATCTCACCATTTTCAATTAAGACATTCTGACCTGCAACTTGCAGCCCATCCGCAAAGAACTTACAATTTTTAATAGCTAACATACAAATACAATTATGCCCCAAACTTATATAAAAGTTTTTATTAGAACGTTTCCTGAATAAAAAGAAAAAAAGAGAGCCGCTGCCGTCATCTCGACGATAGGAGAGATCTCTTGATCAAGAAATAACCATAAATCAAATTAGCATAACCAAGAGATCTCTCCTATCGTCGAGATGATTGTTATGACTCATGCAAGTATTTTTTAATATAATTTATGCCGCAATTAATTGATTACTGACATAAGGTTTCTGATGACTTACCACTGCAACCACTCTTAGGGCAATCTTATTTCTTATTGCATTTAAGATGCTCATGGCTCATGG